>NZ_LZJW01000049.1 GCF_001667885.1 Mycobacterium scrofulaceum
GATCATCTCCGACCGGGTCCGCAGGCCCTTGTCCTCCTCGGGCACCGCGACCGCGTGCCCGCCGGTGCGCCCGCGCGCGAGGATGGTCACCTTGTAGATCGGCTCGATGTCCGGCATCGCCCAGGCCGCCAGCGTGTGGCCGCCCTCGTGGTAGGCGGTGATCTTCTTTTCCTGCTCGCTGATGATGCGGCCCTTGCGGCGGGGACCGCCAATGACCCGGTCCACCGCCTCCTCGAGCGCGGCGCTGGTGATGACGGTGCCGTTCTCCCGGGCGGTCAGCAGCGCGGCCTCGTTGATGACGTTGGCCAGGTCGGCGCCGGTCATGCCGACGGTGCGCTTGGCGAGGCCGTCGAGGTCGGCGTCCGGGGCGATCGGCTTGCCCTTGGAATGCACCTGCAGGACGGCCCGCCGGCCGGCCAGATCGGGGTTGGACACCGGGATCTGCCGGTCGAAGCGGCCGGGCCGCAACAGCGCCGGGTCCAGGATGTCGGGCCGGTTGGTGGCCGCGATCAGGATCACGCCGGCGCGTGGGTCGAAGCCGTCCATCTCCACCAGCAGCTGGTTCAGCGTCTGCTCACGTTCGTCGTGACCGCCGCCGAGGCCGGCGCCGCGCTGGCGGCCCACCGCGTCGATCTCGTCGACGAAGATGATGCAGGGGTTGTTCTGCTTGGCCTGTTCGAACAGGTCGCGCACCCGCGATGCGCCGACACCGACGAACATCTCGACGAAGTCCGAGCCGGAGATGGTGAAGAACGGCACCCCGGCCTCACCGGCGACCGCGCGCGCCAGCAGCGTCTTGCCGGTTCCCGGCGGGCCGTAGAGCAGCACGCCCTTGGGAATCTTGGCGCCCAGCGCCTGGTAGCGACCGGGGTTCTGCAGGAAGTCCTTGATCTCGTAAAGCTCTTCGACCGCCTCGTCGACGCCGGCGACGTCGGCGAACGTGGTCTTGGGCATGTCCTTGTTGAGCAGCTTGGCCCGTGACTTGCCGAACCCGAAGCCCATTCGGGCCCCGCCCTGCATGCGGGAGAACATCACGAACAGACCCACCAGCAAGAGCAGCGGCAAGACGTAGACGAGCAGTTCGCCGAGGATGCTGCCCTGGTTGACGACCGTGCTGACCTTCGCGTTCTTGGCGCTCAGCGCGTTGAACAGGTCGACCGCGTACCCGCTCGGGAATTTGGTGATGACCTTGTCCGAATTGTCGGTGTCGTTGTTGCCCTTCTTCAGGGTCAACCGCAACTGCTGCTCGCGATCGTCGATCTGCGCGCTCTTGACGTTGTCGCCGTTGATCTGGGCCACCGCCACCGATGTGTCGACGGGTTTATAGCCGCGGGTGTCGTCGCTGAAATAGAAGAACGACCAACCGAGCAGCACCACGACGGCAATCGCCGTGATGGTGCGGATAACGTTTTTCCGGTTCATCAATCATCGGCCTTGCTGGCCAGGTCCTTCCCCGATATACACGCAGCTGGAAAAGTCCAGGTTACCGCTCGTGGCGATCGCCAGCCCCGGCAGAGCCGGGGTGCAGCGGGTCGCCACCATCCGCACCGTGGCGATCGCCAGCCCCGGCAGAGCCGGGGTGCTGGGGGCACCACCCGCTTGCGGGGGCCGGGTCGCCACAGTTCTGTCGATACAACGACCGAGAGTTCCCTTGCGGTCGCGCCGAGCCTCACGCCAGCGCGACGGTGGCCGGCGATCGCCAAGCTGGCGTGACGTTCGGTGGCGGGCGGACCCGTCGGAAGTTCGCTACTCGTAATAGCGGGCCTCGATCACGTTGCCGTCCGGGTCGGTGAAGTAAAAGGCCTGCGGCGCCCAACCCCGCGCCCCGAAGTTGGGGCCCAGCCGCGCGCTGGTGTCCACTCCCTCCGCTTGCAGGCGTCGATCCAATGCGTCGTATTCGGACTTCGACAGAGCAAGACAAACGTGATTCACCGGGTGTCCGGCGCTGCCGTCGGCCCGCGTCAGCGCCTCGGTACCGGCGACGCCGGCGATCGGCGACAGGTCGATGATCGAGTCCTCGCAGACCCGGACACTCGGGAACGGCGCGTCGCCGGCCTCGAACTCGGCAAACCGGACCGGCGCCAACCCCACCACCCTCGTATAGAAATCCATCGAGGCGCGCGGATTTCTCGTCCAGAGGACGACGTGGTCGAGCCGCTGCATGCCGCGTGCACCTACTTCCATGTAAAGCGAGGGCTTCACGGCGATATCTACCAGGCGACCAAAGCCATTGGAATGCTATTCGCAATCAGCGTGAATACTTCTCACCCCCGGAAGGGGTGTGCTTTGGTGACATGGTGCCCAAATCAACCGAACGGTTAGTGGAAACCAATGGTGTACGACTGCGGGTGGTCGAGGCGGGAGAGCGCGGCGCGCCGGTGGTCATTTTGGCCCACGGCTTTCCCGAATTGGCTTACTCGTGGCGCCACCAGATCCCGGTCCTCGCGGAGGCCGGCTACCACGTGCTGGCGCCCGATCAGCGTGGCTATGGCGGCTCCTCTTGCCCCGAAGCGATCGAGGCCTACGACATCCACCATCTGACCGCCGACCTGGTCGGTCTCCTTGACGACGTCGGCGCGGAGCGCGCCGTCTGGGTCGGACACGACTGGGGCGCCGCCGTCGTGTGGAATGCGCCGCTGTTACACCCGGATCGAGTCGCGGCCGTCGCCGCGCTCAGCGTCCCGGCCGTGCCCCGCTCGCATGTGGCGCCGACGAGGGCATGGCGCAAGATGTTGGGCGACAGATTCTTTTACATCCTGTACTTCCAGGAGCCGGGCGTCGCCGACGCCGAGCTCAACGGTGACCCGGCCCGCACGATGCGCAGGATGCTGGGAGGCCTGCGCACATCGGGTGACCCGCTGTCGGCTGCGCGCATGGTGGCGCCCGGTCCCGAGGGATTCATCGATCGTCTACCCGAGCCCGACCGACTGCCGGACTGGCTCAGCCAGGACGAGCTGGACCACTACATCAGCGAATTCTCCCGCACGGGATTCACCGGTGGCCTCAATTGGTACCGCAACTTCGACCGCAACTGGGAGACCACCCCAGAGCTGGCCGACGCCAAAATCACTGTGCCCGCGCTGTTTATCGGCGGTACCGCCGACCCGGTGTTGTCGTTCACCCGCGCCGACCGCGCGGCGCAATTGATCACCGGCCCCTACCGGCAGGTGATGATCGACGACGCCGGGCACTGGCTGCAGCAGGAACGACCGGACGAGGTGAACTCGGCCCTATTGGACTTCATCAACGGATTGGAGCTGCGATGAACGCGCCCCTGCGGTTCGGTGTCTTCATCACACCGTTTCACCCGATCGGCCAATCACCAACGGTGGCTTTGGAATACGACATGGATCGCGTCGTCGCCTTGGACCGGCTCGGTTTCGACGAGGCGTGGTTCGGCGAACACCATTCCGGCGGCTACGAACTGATCGCCTGCCCGGAGGTGTTCATCGCGGCCGCCGCGGAGCGGACGAAACACATTCGGCTGGGCACCGGAGTGGTCTCGCTGCCCTACCACCATCCGCTGATGGTGGCCGATCGGTGGGTGTTGCTCGACCACCTCACCCGCGGCCGGGTGATGTTCGGCACCGGCCCCGGCGCGCTGCCCTCGGACGCCTACATGATGGGCATCGACCCGGTCGATCAACGGCACATGATGCAGGAATCGCTCGAGGCGATCCTCGCGTTGTTCCGGGCCGGGCCGTCGGAGCGCATAGACCGCCATACCGACTGGTTCACATTGCGCGACGCGCAGCTGCACATCCGGCCCTACACCTGGCCATACCCCGAGATCTCCACGGCGGCAATGATTTCACCGTCCGGGCCGCGGCTGGCGGGCGCATTGGGCACGTCGTTGCTGTCGCTGTCGATGTCGGTTCCGGGCGGGTTCGCCGCCCTGGAAACCACCTGGGACGTGGTACGCGAACAGGCCGCCAAAGTCGGCCGGGACGAGCCGAATCGGGCCGACTGGCGTGTCCTGAGCATCATGCACATCGCCGACAGCCGCGAGAAGGCCATCGACGACTGCACTTACGGGTTGCAGGATTTCGCCAATTACTTCGGCGCGGCGGGGTTCGTGCCGCTGGCCAACTCCGTCGAAGGTGCCCAGTCGCCCCACGAGTTCGTCGAGGACTACGCGGCCAAGGGCAACTGCTGCATCGGCACGCCCGACGACGCCATCGCCCACATCGAAGACCTGCTCGAGCGCTCAGGCGGTTTCGGCACGTTGTTGATGCTGGGCCACGACTGGGCCTCCCCCGAGGCGACGTATCACTGTTACGACCTGATGGCGCGCAAAGTGATTCCCCACTTCAAGGGGCAGCTCGAAGCGTCACGCTCATCGCACGACTGGGCCAAGGGCAATCGCGATCAGCTGATCGGCCGAGCCGGTGAGGCCGTGGTGAAGGCCATCACCGAGCATGTCGACGAACAGAAGGGCGTGAGGAGCTGATGCGGGCCGCGGTATTGCGCAACGGCCGGATGGTCTACCGGGACGATGTGCCCGATCCCGTGCCGGAGACAGGGCAGGTGCTCGTCGGCGTGCGGGCGTGCGGGATCTGCGGCTCGGACTTGCATTTCGCCGCGCACGGCGCGCAGGTGCTCGAAATGAGCAATCGGGTGGCCGGCGGTCGAGGCGGCATGCACGTCGACCTTGACCACGACATCTTCATGGGGCACGAGTTCAGCGCCGAGGTGCTCGAGGCAGGCCCCGACACCGACACCCACCCGCCCGGGACGCTGGTCACCTCGCTGCCGGTGCTGCTGTCGGCCAGAGGGGCCGAGCCAATCGTCTACAGCAACAGCACAATCGGCGGTTACGCCGAACGCATGCTGCTCTCGGCGCCACTACTGCTGCCCGTCCCCAACGGCCTGGACTTCAAACATGCCGCCCTGACCGAACCCATGGCGGTGGGCCTGCACGCCGTCAACAAGTCCAACATCGCCCCCGGCGAGACGGCCCTGGTCATCGGCTGCGGCCCGATCGGCATAGCAATCATCGCGGCTCTGCGCGCCCGCGGTGTGGAAAACATTGTGGCATCCGACTTTTCGCCGAAGCGTCGCGAACTGGGCACCGCCATGGGCGCCCATCAGGCGCTGGACGCGGCGCAGGGTTCGCCGTTCGACTCCGTCAAACCGGCTGTGGTGTTCGAGGCGGTCGGCGTGCCCGGGATCATCGACGACGTATTGCTGCGGGCCCGGCCCGGCACTCGCCTGGTGGTCGCCGGCGTTTGCATGCAGCCCGACACCGTGCATCCGTTCTTCGCGATCGCCAAAGAGATCAACGTCCAATTCGTTCTCGCGTACACCCCAGAGGAGTTCACCGACTCGCTGCGCGCGCTGGCCGAGGGTGACATCGACGTCAGCCCGCTGATCACCGGGGAGGTCGGCCTGGACGGGGTCGGCGCGGCCTTCGACGACCTCGCCGACCCCGAGCGACACTGCAAGGTTCTGGTCACCCCTTAGGCCTACGCCGCGCTAGGCCCAGCTGGACCCGACGGCGCTGTCGGTGCTGGCCATGTTGCTGCCGGCGGTTTGCACGTTCTGCCCGTGGGCGTTGGCCTGCTCGTAGATCACCTGGAAGTTGCGGCCCAGCTGGATGATGAACTCCTGGCACGCCGCAGACCCTGCGCCGCCCCAAAAGTCCCCGGCGGCAAGCACATCGCGCACGATCGCCTGGTGCTCGGCCTCCAGCGACGCGGCCTGCGCGCGGATGGTGGCGCCGTGGGCGTCGACATCGCCGAATTGATAGTTGATGGTCATGGTTGCTCGTCTCCTGCTTTGGGTTGGTGGGCTAGCTGCCCAGAATCTGCTGTGAAGCCTGCTCTTGTTGCTCGTAGTTGTTGGCGTCTCGAACCAGCCCGTCGCGCACGCCGTGCAGCATGTTGACGATGTTGCGGAACGCCTGATTGGTCTGGTCCATGGTGTCGTACGAGGTCGCCTGCGCCTGGCCGCTCCAGCCGGCGCCGGCGATGTTCATCGACGATGCCCACATCTTGCGGGCCTCGTCCTCGACCGTCTGGGCGTGGACCTCGAAGCGGCCCGCCATCGCACGCATTTCGTGCGGATCGGTCATGAATCGTGCTGTCATTGCAATTCTCCTTCGAAAGTTGTTGTCAAATAAGGCTTTGGTCATCGGTGTGTCGAGGTTGGCTCCTTTCGTCATCCGACCAGTTGCGGCAATACGCTGGCGCGAGCCGGCACCGCAGCGCCGAATCCGCGCATCTCCATGCCGCCCACCTGCCCCGCGGGGATACCGCGGGGGGCCAGCATCGGGGCGCCCGCGGCACCCAACGGCGTGGCCGTCGGCGCGGCGGCCTCCGGAGTCGCCGCTTGCCAACTCGGCGGCACCGACAAACCTCCGACAGGAGTCGCCTGGCCCATGGCCGCGGACGGCATCAGCCGCGCCGGCGCCAACATCTGCGGTGCGCGCATCGACGGCGCCGCCGGAACCAGGTGCTCCATTCCGGGCGTCCCGACGCGAGAGACGACCCCCGATTCGCGCATGGCGGCGGCAAGGCCGGCGTTCGACGCCGTCATCCCGCCCAGCCCCGACGCGGCCGTGCCGGCGCCCTGTCCTCCGAAGGGCGTGCCGAGCAAACCGGTGAAACTGCTGACGGCTGATGGGAAGCCGCTTAGCAAGGACGACGCGGACGAATTGAGCGAGGACGGCAGCGCCATCGCCAGGCCCTGGGTGGCGCCCTGCATGTTGGCCGCGGCCGCCGCTCCGCCGGGGTTCGTGGTGGGCGGGGCGACCGACATTGGTGTCAGCATCGCCGCCGCGGCCGACGACCCGGCGTAGGCGTACATCGCCGCGGCATCTTGGGCCCACATCTCGGCGTACTGCGCCTCGGTGGTCGCGATCGCCGCGGTGTTGATCCCCAGGAAGTTGGTCGCGACCAGCATCATCAGCAACGAGCGGTTGGCTGCGATCATCGGCGGCGGCACGGTGGCGGCGAACGCCGCCTCATGAGCGGCCGCGGCAGCAGCCGCCCGCATACCGGCCTGTTCGGCCTGCGCGGCGGTGGCATGCATCCACGCCACGTAGGGCGCCGCGGCGGCCGCCATGGCCGCCGACGACGGGCCCTGCCAGCCGGCGTCGGTGAGGGTCAAGATGGCCGACCCGTAGCTCGTCGCGGCTGCGCGCAGCTCCGCGGCCAGTCCTTCCCAGGCCGTCGCCGCCGCCAGCATCGAACCCGGTCCCGGGCCCGCGTACATCAGACCCGAGTTGATCTCCGGGGGCATCGCACCAAAATCCATGACTGCATTCCTCTCTTAAGGTCGTTTTCGCTATGCCAACGCCGGCAACGGTTTTGGACCGGCTACAGCTTTGAGAGCTGCGTGCGCCTGCACGACGTGTTCACCGGGCATGCCGGCGGGCAAGTGCATGGGCAGCACCTTTTCCGCCGGTATCGCGGCGGCGAGCGACTCTCGGTGAACGGGCGCCGTCGGCGCGAGCTGCGAAGGCGAGATGTGTTGACCGGCAGCTAAATCCGGTGCGGCGACGCGCGCCGCGTGCGCGGGGTGGCCACCGTAGTTGGCATTGGCGTAGCCGCCGTGCTGCGGTGTCGTGTGACGGCCGTAATTGGCATTGGCGTAGCCGCCGTGCTGCGGTGTCATGTAGCCGTAGTTGCCACGGCCGTAGCCGCCGCCCCCTTGCCAGCCCGCGCCGACGGACGTCGTCGCCGCCAGCGGTCCGGGCGCGGCGGTGCCCGCGCCGATCGGGGTGCCGGGCGTCGATCGACCGGGCGCGGGCGGCGTCACGCGCCGAGGCGCCGGGGGCGAAACGCGGGCCGGCGCGGCAGGCGCGGGCCGCGCGGGCGCGACGGGGACCATGTGCGCGGGCGGCAAGTGGCCGCCGGCCGCCTGTGTCGCATTGGCGGCTTCGGTGGCCGCATACGAATCGGCGCTGAGCCCCAGGGCGCTGACGAACTGCTCGTGGATCATGCTGGCCTCGGCGCTGATGGCCTGGTACTGCTGCCCATAACCGGCGAAGGTGGCCGCAGTGACCACGGAGACTTCGTCGGCCGCCGCCGGGACGACTCCCGTTATCGAGAACGCGGCCGTTGAGTTGGCGGCGGTCACCGCGGAGCCGATCGACTGCAGCTGGCCGGCCGCGGCAAGCAACAGGTCCGGCAGTGTGGTCAGGAACGACATGTGCTTCTCCTCGTGATGCCTGGTTTTGGCTTCTCTTGTCGCGCTTGCGGACACTATGTCATGAATTAGGAATCTGTGTCTAGTCTTAGGTAGATATTTCTTGATTTTGGCTAAGAACTCGCGGGTGGAGACGCTTTGCCCAGGTTTTGGCACCGAGTTACTCTTGATGGATGCCACGTACGAACGCCGCAGGCTGGGGATTGAAGCGCCTGCTCGAAGCGACGTTGAACCGCGACATCACCATCGAGCAGTTGCGCGACGCCTGCGGAGTTACCAAGGGGCGCTGGTACGGGGCCGGCGGGCGCGCCAACGCCGACGACTTCCCCGACGCCGAGGAGGCCAGGCGCGCCGCGCACGCATTCGGGCTGAGCGCCACCTGGCTGCAGGTGGAACTTGGACTGATCACGCCCGAAGATGTGCACGGCGCCCTGAGTGAAGGGCAGTCGCTGGACCCGTTCCGTGTCACGACCCGTCAGCGAGTGCTGATGCCCAACCCGATGGCCGAGGAGTCGCGCGACTGAGCTCGGCGCCGTCAACGCCGCGCCACAGAACTATTCGCGGCGGGAGGCGATCTCAGGCTGACACTCGGGAGACGTGACCCAGTTGCGGAAAAGGGCACGTTTCGGCCGCAACTCCCGAAGCTTCGACCCTCAGCCGCCCGCGGGAGGTTGAGCGATGACCGTGGGCTTGAAGCCGTATCGGGGCACGACAGACTGGGCCGCCGCGCTGCGGCCCATCCCGCCAAGCGGCGTCATCGGCACCCCACCCACCGCGTTCGTGGCCGGTTCGACCGCCCCCGCCGTGCTGAAACCGTTGAGCGCCACAGTGACCGGCGGAGCGACGGGGGCCGCGCTCGCCCAGCCCGCGGGCACGGACAAGCCGCCGATCGACGCCGCCTTACCGACGGCTCCGCCGATCGAGCCGATCGACCCCACGCCCGCGCCGGCCGAAACCGCGGCGGGCAGAGCCGCCTCAGCGGCCTTGGCGGCCCCTTCGGTGGCGGACTTGGCGGCGGGCATCATGCCCTGAGCGATTCCCTGGATGTCCTTGAACGAGGTGGTGAATAGCCTTGTGGGCGAGATCAATCGGATGAACGCGTCGAAGGGCGTGCTGGCATCCAGGGTCTGCGAGCCCGTCAGACCCTCCAACAGATCACCCAGCGGACCGCCGATGACCAGCCCATCCCCTTCGGGATTCAGGCTGATCCCGCCCAGCGAAAACGTGGGATTGGCAGACGCCGGGTTATTCGGCAACCCGGCCAGCGACGACAGCGTTTGCGGCACCGCGTCCAGCCCCTGGGTACCGCTGTTGGCGGCCGCTTGGCTCAGCGCCCCGGCCTGACCCGCGACCCCGGCCGGATTGGTGGTGGGTGCCGCCGGTTCGAACGGCGGCAAGGCCGCCGCCGTGGCCGATGTGCCGGCGTAGCCGTACATGGCGGCGGCGTCCTGCGCCCACATCTCGCCGTATTGCGCCTCGGTGGCCGCGATCGCCGCGGTGTTCTGACCGAGGACGTTCGTCGCCAGCAGTTCCATCAATAACGCCCGGTTCGCCGCGATTACCGGCGGCGGCACCGTTTCGGCGAACGCCACCTCGTAGGCGCCCGCCGCCGCCATCGCTTGAGCGGCAGCCTCTTCCGCATGCCCGGCCGTGCCGCGGAGCCACGTCACCTGCGGCACGGCTGCCGCCAGCATGGCGGCCGCGGCCGGCCCCTGCCACGGCCCGTCGCCGAGACCCGCGATGACCGCGCCATAGGCGGATGCCGCAGCATGCAACTCGGCGGCCAGCCCGTCCCATGCTGCGGCGGCGCTGAGCAGGGGCCCCGAACCGGGTCCCGAATACATCAGCGCGGAATTGACCTCCGGTGGCAGCTGCGCAAAGTCGAGCATGACGTTCCCCTAACCGACCGCGGCGGCGTTGGCGATCTCCGTGGCGGCATAGGAACCGGCGCTGACAGCGAGCGTCGTCGCCAACTGCTCGCGAACCGCCACGGCTTCAGCACTGACCTCCTGGAAGAGCCGCGCATGCCACGAGAACTGCGCCGCGGTCAATATCGACACCAGATCGGCGGCGGCGGGAACCACCCCGGTCGTCGGAACGGCCACGGCCGAATTTCCCTCCCGTACAGCCGCGTTGATGCCATGTAACTCCCCTGCGACCGCCTCGAGTATCTCCGGCTGCGCAAGCACGAACGACATATCCCCTCCTCAAATCAGCTTGTAATCAATCACTTTCAGCGCCAACGTCGGACGCCCCGACACGTTAAGGGGGTCGTGCCCAAAGATGACAGCTCTGGACCCGCCAATTCATGACCGGGTCGATAACTGTTCACTTAGCTGGAAGGAAATGCTGGGAAATTTGGATTCTGCATGAAAGTCATTACAAACCAATATGTTTGGAGTCATATATGTACCTATATGAGGTTGCTAGATTAGCCGGAAGCGTTTGCCTGCAGCGAGCAGAGGATCGCCGGGCGCCAGACCGCGACGAGCCACCCGCCCCGGGCATGCCGCAACTCGGGCGAGATCCCGGTTTTCCGCAGCAATACCATTGTCGGACAGCGACATTCGCAGAGAACAACCGAACGACTCGCCCGCCACCGGGCAACCCGTAGCCTCGGCTTGCCCCAGCGGCTAGGGTGCCAGGCATGCCGGTCGCAAGGAATGTCCCGAGATTTGCCCGCAAGTGGATCGTCCTGGCCGTCGCCGGGTCGGTCACCGCCACGGTGTCGGCCTGCGATTCCCCGCCGTCGGCGCCCGCACCCGGCGTCAATCCCCGTCAGGTGACCGTCATCGGATCGGGGCAAGTCCAGGGTGTTCCGGATACCCTGACCGCCGACGTCGGCATCGAATTCACCGCGCCCGATGTGACCTCGGCGATGAACCAGACCAACGACCGCCAGCAAGCGGTCATCAATGCGCTCACCGGCGCGGGCGTCGACCACAAGGACATCAGCACCACCGAGGTCTCGCTGCAGCCGCAGTTCAACAACCCGGAGCCCAACGGCACCGCCGCCATCACCGGCTACCGCGCCACCAACGCCATCATGGTCAAAATCCACCCGCCCGACGCCGCCTCCCGGATGCTGGCCCTCATCGTCGGCACGGGTGGCGACGCCACCCGGATCAAATCGGTGAGCTACTCCATCGCCGACGACTCACAGCTGGTCAAGGATGCCCGCGCGCGAGCGTTCAACGACGCAAAGAACCGCGCCGAGCAATACGCCCAGTTGTCCGGACTCCGGCTGGGCAGGGTGCTGTCCATCTCGGAGGCGACCGAACCAACGACGGGTGGGCCGCCCGCGCCGCCCAAGGCCATGCCCAGCGCGGTCCCGCTGGAACCCGGCCAGCAGACGGTGGTCTTCTCGGTGACCGCGGTCTGGGAGCTGGACTAGCCCGATGGCGGCGACCCGCCGCGCCCGGCTCCGCCGCGCTTGCGATCGCCGCTAGCCCGATGGCGGCGACCCGCCCCGCTACTGCTGGTAGACCCTGGGATCCAGGGTGCCGATGTACGACAGGTCGCGGTAGCGCTCGTCGTAGTCCAGTCCGTAACCGACGACGAAGTCGTTCGGGATGTCGAAGCCCACATATGCGATGTCGACGTTGGCGCCCTTCGCGTCGGGCTTGCGCAGCAGCGTGCACACCCGCAGCGAACGCGGGTGGCGGCTGGTGAGGTTGCGCAGCAGCCAGGACAGGGTCAGACCGGAGTCGACGACGTCCTCCACGATCAGCACGTCGCGGCCCTCGATGTCACGGTCCAAGTCCTTGAGGATCCGCACCACACCGGACGACGACGTCGAGGACCCGTAGGAGCTGACGGCCATGAACTCGAACTGGGTGGGCACCGGAATCGCCCGCGCCAGGTCGGTGACAAAGATCACAGCACCCTTGAGCACGGTGATCAGCAGCAGATCCTGGCCGGTCTCGGCCATGACGTTGCTGTAGTGCCCGCCGATCTCCTCGCCGAGTTCGCCGATCCGCGCCTGGATCTGCTCGGCGGTGAGCAGGACCGACTTGATGTCCCCCGGATACAGCTCCACGGGCTGCGCGGGGGTGATCGCCGAGGAGATCTGGGCCACGCCCACAGAGTGCCACGCCAACGTCCGAATAACCAACGGCGACCCCGGTATTGCGCCTATCGGACCGGTTCCCGCCACAGGGTCAGGACGCCGTCGCGCCGCCCCGCGATCAACCGCTCGTCGGGCAGCGCGGATCCGACCGCCACCCCGCCCTGCCCGCGCCAGGCGGTGACGAGCGCGTCGACGGCGCGGATCTGCTTGTCCGTCAAGCCGGTTGCGCCGCCCGCCAGCAGCCAGCCGCGGATCACCCGGCGCCGCACCGCGGCGGGCAGCGCGGCCAGCGCCTGCGCCTGCAACCCCGCGCCCGCCTTGGCGTCGGGCAAAGCCTGGGCGGCGAGGGTGTCGATCAGCTCGGTGTCCTCGCGCAGCGCCGTGGCCGTGCGCGCCAGGGCCTCGGCCACCCCGCCGCCGAGCACGTCCTCCAACAGCGGCAGCACCTCGAGGCGCAATCGGGTGCGCGTGAAGCGGGGATCGGTGTTGTGCGGATCCTGCCAGGCCGTCAGACCCAGCTCGCGGCACGCGGCGTGGGTCACGGCGCGCCGCACCCCCAACAACGGCCGGCCCCAAGGCGGGTCGTACGGCCGCATCCCGGCGATCGACCGCACGCCCGACCCGCGACCCAGCCCGAGCAGCACGGTCTCCGCCTGATCGTCGAGCGTGTGGCCCAGCAGCACCGGCCCGTCGTGGTACGCGCTCAACGCGGCATAACGGGCGGCGCGGGCCGCCGCCTCCGGGCCGCCTTCGTTGCCCACGTGCACCCGAACAACTTGTGCTGCAACGCATCCCAAGCCGACGGCGTGCGCCCGTGCGGTTTCCGCGACCGCGGCGGAGTCGGGTTGCAGGCCGTGATCGACGATCACGGCGGTGGTGGGCCGCAGCTGGGCGGCGACCGCGGTCAGCGCGAGCGAATCGGGGCCACCGGACAGCGCTACGCACCACTGTTCGACGGTGGCGATGTGGGTATTGACGAACGCCTCGACAGCCGCGCGCAGCTGCCCTACAGCACCCTGTCGATCCATCGCTGGGGGTCCTCGATCTCGGCGGGCAGGGGCAGCGTCTCGGGTCCGGTCCAAATGGCGTTGAACCGCTCCATCCCGACCTTGCCC
This sequence comes from Mycobacterium scrofulaceum, assembly GCF_001667885.1. Classification (GTDB taxonomy): domain Bacteria; phylum Actinomycetota; class Actinomycetes; order Mycobacteriales; family Mycobacteriaceae; genus Mycobacterium; species Mycobacterium scrofulaceum_C. The sequence continues at coordinate 13,336 of NZ_LZJW01000049.1, forward strand.
ACCACATGGTCGACGAACGCCTTGCCGCGCGTGTACTGGCTGAGCTTGGCGTCGAGGCCCAGCAGCGCGCGCAGCAGGCGCTGCAGCGGCGGTTGCTTGCGGTTGCGGCGCTCGTCGAATCGGCGGCGAATGGTGGTCACCGACGGCACCACCATGGGTCCGACGGCGTCCATCACATGGTCGGCGTGGCCCTCCAACAGCGTGCCCAGCACCAGCAGCTGGTCGAGGGCCTGCCGCTGCGGCTCGGACTGCACGGCACGCACCAGGCCGACGATTCCCGAGGGGCTGTCCGGCGCGCCGTCGCCGCGCTTGCGCACGTATTCCGCGAGCCGGCTCGCCACCTGCCCGATGTCTTCACCGGCGTCGCGCGTCAACAGCGCCAGCGCCCGCGACATGTGCTCGGACAGCCACGGGTTGGCGGTGAACTGCACCCGGTGCGTCACCTCGTGCAGGCAGACCCACAGCCGGAAATCGGAGGGCTCGACCCGCAGTTGCCGCTCCACGGCGATCACGTTCGGATACACCAGCAGCAGGCAACCCTGTTTCGCGGCGGCGAACGGGTCGTACTGCCCGAGGATCCCGGACGACACGAACGCCAGCACGGCGCCGGTCTGCGCGCCCGTGACGCGGCCGGTGAGGAAGCCCCGCGGCTTCTCGGCCCCGTTCATCATCACCCGCATCGACTCGGCGGCCGCGCCGATCCATTGCTGACGGTCGACGATGCGCGCGGCCGGCACCGCGCCCTGGGTGACCAGGCCCGTGACCTCACGCACCGGCGGTTCGGCCTTGGCGGCCGCGCTGGTCAGCTCGTCGATCACCTGGCGACGGGTGTAGTCGCTGGACGGCGGGCCGGGACGGGCCAACCGCTGGCCGACCGTGGCGGCGAATCCCCAGTCGACGGCGGTGCCGAGCGTCAGCTCCGAGGGCGGGCTCATGAGCACCCGCAGGACCACAGCTTGGTGGCCAGGGCGTCCATCACGTTGCGGCCGTTGGGGCCGGCGGCGTTGGAGATGAAGGCGAACGTCAGCACTCGTCCGCTGCGGTCGGTGAGCACCCCGGCCAGGGCGTTGATGGCGGTCAGCGATCCGGTCTTGGCGCGCAGCCAGCCGGCCGGGCCCTGATTGGACGCGGCGTCGGTGAAGCGGTCGGCCAGCGTGCCGCTGCCGGCGGCGATTGGAAGCAGGTCCAGCAGCGCCCGCAGCGCCGGCTGGTCGGGTCCGGCCGCGGCCTGCAGCACCCCGTCGAGCGTCTTGGCGGTCAACCGGTCGTCCACCGAAAGCCCGCTGGAATCCATCAGCGTGATGCCCCCGGTGTCGACGTGTGCGGTGCTCAACCGGTTGGACACCGCGTCGGCGGCGCCGGCGAAGCTGCGCGGCCGGTTGATCGCGGCCGCCACCTCGCGGGCGATGCACTCGGCCATCACGTTGTCGGAGTGGTCCATCATCTCCGAGAGCCGCTGGACCAGCGGCGCGGACTGCACGACGGCCAGCTGCCGCGCCCCCGACGGCGCCGTCGCGACCGTCACCGCGGCGGGGTCCAGGCCCAGCGCCTTGGCCAGCTCCCGCCCGGCGTCCAGCGCCGGGGTGCGGGAGCGCCGGGAGTTGACGGTGGTCGGCTGGATGCGCCCGGCGTCGATCATCACCGACTCGATCGGCGCGATGTCCCCGTTGTCGACGTCGGCGGCGTCCCAGCCCTGCGCCATCGTCGGCCCGCTGAACGCCGAGGTGTCCACCTGCACCGCGGTCGGCGTCACGCCGCTGCGCCGGATCTGCTCGACGAGGTCGCTGATCCGGGCCGATCCGCGGTACCAGGTGTCGACGCCGGGTGGCGCCGCCGACAGCACGGGGTCACCGGCACCGACGAGCACGACGGGTCCCTGCGCGTTCTGGCTGCCGGCCACCACGCGCGTGCTGATCCGGGCCTGATGGTCCAGGGTGAGCAGGGCCGCGGCCGCCGTCAGCACCTTGTTGGTCGACGCCGGCACCAGCGGCATGTCGGCGGCCACTTGCCAAAGCTCTTTTCCGGTCAGGGCGTCGGTGACCCGCGCGCCCAGCCTGCCCAGGTTCGGATCGGCCGCCACGGCCCCGAGCACGGCCGCGACCCCGGCGGGGCTGGGCGTCTCGGCGGTGTCACTGACCGGGACCATTCCCGGCTTGACCGTCGGCGCGTGCGGGGGCGGTATCGGGGCGTGCGAATTGTTGCCGCCGTGCCCCGCCGAGGTGAAAAACGTTGCCGCCGCCACGACCGCGGCGACAAACGCCAGCACGGCCAACCCGACGAACACATGGGTGGATTTTTGCCAGCGAGTGGGACCCATCGCTCTCCTGACTGTCTACCGCCCATTCTGCCGAATCCGCCGCAAAGGCCTCGACTAGGGTGATCCCCGACGCGACGGGACCACCGCGAAACGCCCAGATTTAAGGAGCGCACAGTGCAATTCGATGTGACCATCGAGATCCTGAAAGGCCAGCGGAACAAGTACGAGATCGACCACGAGACCGGGCGGGTGCGTCTGGACCGCTACCTGTACACCTCGATGGGCTACCCGACCGACTACGGCTTCATCGAGGACACCCTCGGTGAGGACGGCGATCCGCTGGACGCGATGGTGCTGCTGCCGCAGTCCGTCTTCCCGGGAGTCATCGTCGAGGCGCGCCCGGTGGGCATGTTCCGGATGACCGACGAAAAGGGCGGCGACGATAAGGTGCTGTGCGTGCCGGCCGGCGATCACCGCTGGGACCACATCCAGGACATCGGCGACGTCCCCGAGTTCGAGCTGGACGTCATCAAGCACTTCTTCGTGCACTACAAGGACCTGGAGCCCGGCAAGTTCGTCAAGGCCGCCGACTGGGTCGGGCGCGCGGACGCCGAGGCCGAGGTGCAGCGCTCCGTGGAGCGGTTCAAGTCCAACGGGCACTGACGACGTGCGGTGACGCTCACGGCGTAACCACCCGCCGATTTCCGGTGGCATCCTGGCGATGTGACCCCGGTGTTGCATTTCGCGGCCAACTTCTGGTGGCTGGTTTTTCCGCTGGGCGGCGCGGTCGGCGGGGGCCTTCGCGCGATCGCCGCCGCCAACGAGCGCCGGGCCGAGCGACGGCTCGAACGGTATCGGCTCAAGCAGCAAGCCAAGATCGCGGTGGCCGAGGCCTCGGGCCGGGCGCGGACCAACCGGGACAGCGACCGCCGGGAGATCGCCAAACTCGTTGACGCCCATGACCGGACCGACGCGCGGTGGCTCGACTACGAGGTCGACGTCGCGCGACTGCTGGACTTCCCGATGATGACCGACATGCGGGCGCCGCTGACCGTCGCGTTTCACAAGGCGAAGCGGCACGCGGACCTGCTGCGGCCGGAACCCCCCGAGGGCCTGCTCGGCGACCGGGAGGCCTTGGCCGAATACCGCGACGCCGTCCACGAGTACGTCAGCGCGTTCGAGATCGCCGAGGCTGAGGCGATCCGCCGGCGCCGCAGCGACTTCTCGGCCGACGAGCAACAACGGATGGCGCGGGCCCAGAGCCTGCTGCACCTGGCGCAGGACGACGCCGCCACCCGCGAGGAGCGACAGCATGCCTACGCGCGGGCGAGCAAGGAACTCGACGGACTGATCGCGCTGCCGGCCCCCGCGAGGGTGGGCATCGAGCGGCGCATCGCGGGCCAGATCGAGGCCTAGACCGGCGCCGCCGCGGCGGCCTTGGCCTGGCGCCGATTGCGCAGCACGCTCCAGCTCAGCGCGGCCCCGATGAACAGCACCCCGACCGAGGCGGTGACCGGGTCGGGAACTTCGAATCGGGGATTGATGGACAGCAGCATGATCACCGCCAGCACCCCGATCGCCCAATGCGCTCCGTGCTCCAGGTACACGTAACGGTCCAGCGCGTCCTGCTTCACCAGGAAGATGGTGATCGACCGGACGAACATCGAGCCCACCAGTCCGAGACCCAACGCGATCACGATCGGGTCCGAGGTGATCGCGAACGCGCCGGTGACCCCGTCGAACGAGAAGGCGGCGTCGAGCACCTCGAGGTAGAGGAACATGGTCAGGCCGGCCTTGCCGGCCGCCTTGCCCGCCGACGCCGCCTCGATGTCCGGCGGCCGGAACGCGCGGCTCAGACCGTTGACGACCAAGTACGTCACCAGGCCCAGCAACCCGGCCGTCAGGACGGTGGCTTGCTCCTCACCGGAACGCGCCAGCCGCGTGCCGACCAAAATCAGCGCGAGCGCGGCCACCGCCACCGGCACCTGGCCCAGCCGCCCGATGCGGGCGAACGGGATCTCGATCCATTTGAGCCACTTGATGTCTCGGTCGTGAAACACGAAATCGAGGAAAAGCATCAACAGGAACGTCCCACCGAATGCCGCGATCTGCGGATGCGCGGCGGTGATCAGCTTTTCGTAGCTGGGTGAGCCGTCGGGAAATTCCAGCGCGCCGTGCGGCGGTGGATGCAGCGCCAACTCCATCGCGCGGACCGGGTCGAGGCCCGCGGTCGCCCACACGATCAGCAGCGGGAAGAGCAGCCGCATCCCGAATACCGCGATGAGAATCCCGACCGTCAGGAACATCTGCCGCCAGAACGGGCTCATCTGCTTGAGGATCGCGGCGTTGATGATGGCGTTGTCGAACGACAGCGAGATCTCGAGGGTGGCCAGCACCAGCAGGAGGAAGAGGTCCTTCAGGCCGCCGTGGGCGTATCCGACCGCCAGGGCCGCCACGGTGACCAACAGCGAGATCCCGAAGATGCGCAAGGCGGCCAAGGTCCTTTCCGACAGCCGCCCACGATAGCGAACCCCGGTCGCCGCCGCAGACCCGTGTCCACGGGACTTACTATTTTCAGATTGTGGCGATGCCCGAAGTCGGCGGTACCCAAGCCTCGACCGGTGCCGGTCCGATCACGCGCGGCAGCGTGGCCCGGGTCGCCACCGCGACGGCGGTGACCGCCCTGTGCGGTTATGCGGTGATCTACCTGGCCGCCCGCGACCTGGCCCCGGGCGGCTTTTCGGTGTTCGGCGTGTTCTGGGGGGCGTTCGGCCTGGTCAGCGGCGCCGCGAATGGCCTGCTTCAAGAGACCACCCGGGAGGTCCGCTCGACGCGGCACCTGCCGGCGGTGTTGCCGGTTGGGGACGAACCGCGAACCCACCCGCTGCGGGTCGCCATGCTGGTCGGCGTCGGCGCGGCCATCGTGATCGCCGGGACCTCACCGCTGTGGGGCGGGCGGGTCTTCGTCGAGGAACGCTGGCTGTCGGTGGCGCTGCTCAGCGTGGGGCTGGCCGGTTTCTGCGTGCACGCCACCCTGCTGGGCATGCTGGCCGGCACCGATCGGTGGACCGGCTACGGGGCACTGATGGTGACCGACGCCGTCATCCGGGTGGCGGTCGCCACCGCGACCGTCGTACTGGGCTGGCGGCTGGTCGGTTTCCTGTGGGCCACGGTGGCGGGCGCGGTTGCGTGGCTGATCATGCTGGCCGCCTCGCCCTCGGCCAGGGCGGCGTCGCGGCTGCTGACGCCCGGCGGGGCGCAGACCTTCCTGCGCGGGGCCGCCCACTCGATCACCGCCGCGGGTGCCAGCGCGATCCTGGTCATGGGGTTTCCGGTGCTGCTGAAGCTGACCAGCAGCGAGCTCGGCGCCGAGGGCGGGGTGATCATCCTCGCGGTGACGCTGACGCGCGCGCCGCTCCTGGTCCCGCTGACGGCCATGCAGGGCAATTTGATCGCGCACTTCGTCGACGCGCGCAGCGACCGCATTCGTGCCCTGATCGCCCCCGCGGGGATCATCGGGGGCATCGGCGCGGTCGGGGTGCTGGCGGCCGGGGTGGTGGGCCCGTGGCTGCTGCGGGTCGCGTTCGGGCCGCAGTACCACGCCAGCGGCGCGCTGCTGGCGTGGCTGACGGCCGCCGCGGTGGCGATCGCCATGTTGACACTCACCGGTGCCGGCGCCGTCGCGGCCGCGTTGCACCGGGCGTACGCGCTGGGCTGGGTGGGCGCGACGGTGGCATCGGGCCTGCTGCTGCTCCTACCGCTGGCGTTGCAGACCCGCACCGTGGTCGGCTTGTTGTGCGGCCCGCTGGTCGGAATCGGCGTTCATCTGATGGCGCTGGCGCGCGCCGACCGCTTAGCCGGCTGATCCTGGCTAACCTGGTGGGCTAGATGGTTACTGAAGCCAAATACTCGGGCGCCTGGGTCGTCATCCCCGCCTTCAACGAAGCTGCCGTCATCGGCGAGGTGGTCGCCGATGTGCGTTCCGTCTTCGACAATGTCGTGTGCGTGGACGACGGCAGCGCCGACGGCACGGGCGAGATCGCCAGGCGGGCCGGTGCGCACCTGGTGCGTCACCCGATCAACCTGGGACAGGGCGCGGCCATCCAGACCGGCGTCGAGTACGCCCGCAAACAGCCTGGGGCGCAGGTCTTCGCCACGTTCGACGGTGACGGGCAACACCGGGTCAAGGATCTGGCCGCGATGGTCGACCGGCTCTGCGCGGAGGACGTCGATGTCGTCATCGGGACGCGGTTCGGCGTCCGCGTGGGCGCCCGGCCGCCGCTCGTGAAGCGGCTGGTGCTGCAGACCGCCGCGCGGCTGAGCCGGCGCGGTCGCCGACTTGGCTTGACCGACACCAACAATGGGCTGCGCGTGTTCAACAAGAAGGTGGCCGACGCGCTCGACATCACCATGAGCGGCATGAGTCACGCCAACGAGTTCATCATGCTGATCGCCGAAAACCATTGGCGCGTGGCCGAACAACCGGTCGAGGTGCTGTACACCGAATACTCGAAGTCGAAGGGCCAGCCGCTCCTCAACGGCGTCAACATCATCTTCGACGGGTTCCTGCGAGGGAGGACTACACGATGAACTGGATCCAGGTGCTGTTGATCGGCACGATCATCGCGCTGCTGGTCTACCTGCTGCGGTCCCGCAGGAACGCGCGGTCTCGGGCTTGGGTCAAGGTCGGCTACGTCGTCTTCGTGCTGGCCGGCGTCTATGCCGTGCTGCGGCCCGACGACACCACCGTCGTCGCGAACTGGTTCGGGGTGCGCCGCGGCACCGACCTGATGCTCTACGCGCTCGTCATGGCGTTCTGCTTCACCACGCTCAGCACCTACATGCGGTTCAAGGACCTGGAACTGCGCTACGCGCGCCTCGCCCGGGCGGTAGCGCTCGAGGGCGCCGAGGAGCCCGACGTTCCGCACTCCGCGTCGAACGTGTAGCAACCGCGACCCGTGTGCACGCGGGCCGGGCCCGCGCTCGGCGCAAGGTCAATAAGTGTGCGCCTGACGGAAGTACTCGACCGTGCGGCGCACGCCGTCGTCGAGCCCCACCCGCGGCCGCCACCCCAAAACCCGTTCGGCCAAACCGATGTCGAGGCACGACCGCCTCAGGTCGCCCAGGCGCGGCGGGTCGAACTCCGGGTCGTCGGGCGCGCCGACCGCGGCGGCCACCGCCGAATGCAGTTGCCGGTCCGACGTTTCCACGCCGGTGCCCACGTTGAAGCGCTGACCGCCGCCCGCTTCGCCGGCGGCCTTGACGAAGGCGTCCACCACGTCGTCGACGAACACGTAGTCGCGGGTGTTGCCGCCGTCGCCGAACACCCTGGTCGGCTTCCCCGACAGCAGGCCCTGGGCGAAGATCGCCACCACGCCGGCCTCCCCGTGCGGGTCCTGGCGGGGGCCGTACACGTTGGCCGGCGCGATGTGCGAGCAATCCAGGCCGTAGAGATGCCGGAAGGTGTTGAGGTAGATCTCCCCGGCCACCTTTCCGGCGGCGTACGGCGAGGCCGGGTCGGGCTGCACCGACTCGGGGGTCGGATACACCGGCGGGGTGCCGTAGATGGATCCGCCCGACGACGTGTGCACTACCTTGCGCACCCCCGTCTGCCGCGCGGCCTCGGCGAGCCGCACGGTCCCGATGACGTTGACCGAGGCGTCGAATTGCGGGTCGGCCACCGAATGCCGCACGTCGATCTGGGCCGCCAGGTGGAACACCACCTCCGGGCGGTGCTCGTCGAAGATGGCCCGCAAATCCGCGGTGACGATGTCGGCCTCGACGAAGACGTGCGACGGGTTGTCGGCCAGGTGCTCGAGGTTCGTCGCGCGGCCGGTGGCGAAGTTGTCCAGCCCCACGACCGTGTGGCCGTCGGCCAGGAGGCGGTCGACTAGCGTCGACCCGATGAATCCGGCTGCCCCGGTAACCAGTGCGCGCACCGGCCCACCATACATAGCGGCCGTGGCCATCGCGCTGATCGCCATCCAGCTGGGCATACGCGCGGCGCTGGCATTCGGGGGCTACTTCTATTGGGACGACCTGATCCTCATCGGCAAGGCCGGCACCCACAACCTGCTCTCGCCGGCGTACCTGTTCGACGACCACGACGGTCACGTCATGCCGGGCGCCTTCCTGCTCGGCGGCGCGATCATCCGGGTCGCTCCGCTGAACTGGACGGGCCCGGCGATCAGCCTGCTGGTGCTGCAGCTGCTGGCGTCGCTGGCGCTGCTGCGGGCCCTGCACGTCATGCTGGGCTGGCGGCCGGTGGTGCTGATCCCGCTGACGTTCGCGCTGTTCACCCCGCTGGCCGTGCCGGGGTTCGCGTGGTGGGCTGCGGCGCTGAACTCGCTGCCGATGCTGGCGGCGCTGGCCTGGGTCTGCGCCGACGCGATCCTGCTGGTCCGCACCGGCAATCGGCGCTACGCCGTGACGGGGACGCTGGTCTACTTCGGCGGGCTGCTGTTCTTCGAGAAGGCCGCGGTGATCCCGTTCGTCGCGTTCGCGGTGGCCGCGCTGCTGTACCACGTCCGGGGAGATCGGGCGGCAATGCTGACGGTGTGGCGGGCCGGGCGGGGATTGTGGATCGCGACGCTGACGCTCACCGTGGGCTGGATCGCGCTGTACCTGGCGGTGGTGAACCAGCGGCGGTGGAGTTCGGACCTGGCGATGACCTCGGAGCTGCTCGCGCGATCGATCACGCACGGCATCGTGCCGGGGCTGGCCGGCGGGCCGTGGCACTGGGACCGGTGGGCGCCTGCCTCGCCATGGGCGACGCCACCGCCGGTGGTGATGGCGCTCGGCTGGCTGGCGCTGGCCGGCACCCTCGCTGTCTCACTGCTGCGCAAGCAGCGCATCGGACCGGTGTGGGTGACCGCGGCCGGCTACGCCGTCGCCTGCCAGGTGCCCATCTACCTGATGCGCTCGTCGAAACAGACCGCGCTCGAACTCGCCCAAACCCTGCGGTATTTCCCGGATCTCGTGTTCGTGCTGGCGCTGCTGGCCGCCGTCGGGTTGTGTGCGCCGAACCGGCCCACCGCGCCGCGCTGGCTGGACGCCTCGCCCGCGCGCGTGGCGGTGACGCTGGGCGTGGCGATGTCGTTCGTGGCCAGCAGCCTGTATTCGACGGCGACGTTCTTGACCAGTTGGCGTGACAATCCGACCCAGCCGTATCTGCGGAACGCGATGGCCGATTTGGCCGCGGCGCACGCGGCCTCGACGGCACCGCTACTGGATCAGGAGGTCGATCCGCTGGTGCTGCAGCGGGTGGCGGCGCCGGAGAACCTGGCCAGCCACCTGTTCGCACTGCTGCGGGATAGGCCCGAATTCGCCTCGGGCACAACGCAATTGCGCATGCTGGACAGCTCGGGTCACCTGGTCAAGGCGCGGGTGACCTGGGTGCGGACGATCGTGCCGGGACCGATGCCGCAATGCGGGTATTTCGCGCAGCCGGACAAGCCCGCACGCCTGGTCCTCGACGGACCGCTGTTACCCGCCGACTGGAGCGTCGAGCTCAACTATCTGGCCAACAGCGAGGGAACGATGACGCTGGCGCTGACGCAGGGGCCCGAGGTCAAGGTGTCCGTGCACCCGGGACTCAACCGCGTCTTCGCCCGCCTGCCGGGCGCCGGGGATGCGATCACCGTGCGCGCCAACACCACGGCGCTGGCGCTGTGCCTCGCGTCGGGCCCGGTGGGCTTCCTCGTGCCGGCCTAGCCGGCTGACGTGTCGTCGTCGCGCTCGGTGGTCGGCTTCTCGTCGTCGCCCTCGCTCGCTTGCGGGGGTTGTCGGTCGCCTTCTGGGGGCGGCTGTTCGGCGGTGGTCACGCGGTTCTCCGTCCGGGCGGGGTGTTTGCCTGTGCCTACCCGGGTCGGCGGAGCGGGAAACGGGATCACCCGGCGCACCCTCTTGCGCGGGACGCGGTCGATGGAAATGTGGAGCCGCCTAGGAGAATCGAACTCCTGACCTATTCATTACGAGTGAATCGCTCTACCGACTGAGCTAAGGCGGCACACCCGCACGCGGGCGGCACGAGTCTACGGCAGGCGGGCCGGGTCACCCAAGTTGCTGGCCAAAGGTGGCCACCATGGCGTCGACGGCGAACTTGGGTTTGACGTTGACCGCCAACGCCTCGCGGCACTCCAAGACCGCCTCGATGCAGCGCAGCAGCCGCTGGGGCGAGGCATGCGCCGCCAGCGCCGACACCCGGTCGGCCATGTCCGGGTGGTTGTGCCGCACCGACCCCGCGCCGGCCGAGACCATCAGCGCATCGCGGAAATAGGTCGCCAGGTCGATCAGCGCGCGGTCCAGCGCGTCGCGCGAGGCCCGGGTCTGACGCGACTTCTGCCGCCGTTCGAGGTCTTTCATCGCGCCCGCTGCGCCCCGCATCGCCCCGGCGGTGCCCTTGCCGGTGCCGCCGGCGCCCAGGGCCGTCCGCAACTCCTCGGTCTCGGCTTCGGCGCGGTCCGCGGTGAGCACCACCGCCTCCGCTTCCGCCGCGGCCACCAGCTCCTCGGCGGCGGCATAGGCCCGCGACGGCGTCGCGGCGTCGCGCACCAGCGCCAGCGCCCGCTCGCGGCGCTCCCGGGCCTCGGGATCGGTGGCCAGCCGGCGCGCCCGGCCCACGTGGCCGCCGCTGACCGACGCCGCCCAGTCCGCCGTTTCGGGGCTCAGGCCGTCGCTCTCGACCAGCACGCGGGCGATCGCCTCGGTCGGCGGGGTGACCAGCGCGACGTGCCGACAACGGGAACGCAGCGTGATGGCGATGTCCTCCGGGTCCACCGACGGCGCGCACAACAGGAACACCGTCGACGGCGGCGGCTCCTCGACGACCTTGAGCAGCGCGTTGGCGGCGCCCTCGGTGAGGCGGTCGGCGTCCTCGATCACCACGATCTGCCGGTGCCCGGTGGCCGGACGCCGCGACGCGATCTGCACGATGGCCCGCATGTCGTCCACCCCGATGGACAGCCCCTCCGGGATCACCCGGCGGACATCGGCATGGGTGCCGGCCATGGTGGTCGTGCAGGCCCGGCACTGACCGCACCCCGGCTCCCCGTCGGAAGTGCACTGCAACGCGGCGGCGAAGCACAGCGCCGCGACCGAGCGCCCCGACCCGGGGGGACCCGTGATCAGCCAGGCATGTGTCATAGTCCCGTTGCCCGCGTCGCTGTGAACCAGGTCACCGCGCGCCGCCCTGGCGGCGGCGAGCAGCTCGGCCGTCACCACGTCCTGGCCTACCAGCCGCGTAAACACCCCGGACATCACCGGTAACAGTAGCCAGCGCCGCCGACATATACCGATCGGCCACCGTATCGCGACAATCCCGTTACATTCGCCCTCTTTTCGGCCCGCGCGGCGACGCGTCGAGATCGTTGTAAGTTTCCGACAAGTCCCTGCTGACCGATACGGTGGGATCGTGGCGACACCGGCAGCACTGCCCGGGCGGATCAGCGGATTCGTCCGGTGGGTGGTGCGCACCCCGTGGCCGCTCTTCTCGCTGAGCATGCTGCAAGCCGACATCATCGGCGCCCTGTTCGTACTCGGCTTCCTGCGGTACGCGCTGCCGCCCGAGGATCGCATCCAGCTGCAGGATCTGCCCGTGCTGAACCTGGCGGTCTTCGGGACCGCGCTGGTGGTGCTGTTCCTGGCCGGCTGGATGGTGAACCTCAAGCTGCTGATGCCGGTCTTCCGCTGGCAGCGCCGCGACAACCTGCTGGCCGAGGCCGACCCGGCCGCGACCGAGCTGGCCCGCAGCCGCGCCCTGCGAATGCCGTTCTACCGCACGCTGATCAGCATGGTGGCCTGGTTGATCGGCGGCGTGGTGTTCATCATCGCCAGCTGGTCGGTGGCCCGCTTCGCCGCGCCCGTCGTAGCTGTCGCCACCGGCCTCGGCGCGGCGGCGACCGCCATCATCGGCTACCTGCAGTCCGAGCGGGTGCTGCGGCCGGTCGCCGTGGCGGCCCTGCGCAGCGGCGTCCCCGAGAACGTTCAGGCGCCCGGTGTGATCCTGCGGCAGATCCTGACGTGGATGCTGTCCACCGCCGTGCCGGTGCTGGCCATCGTGCTGGCGGTGATGGCGGACAAGGCATCCCTGCTGCACGCCACCCCGGAGAAGCTGTTCACCCCGATCCTGTTGCTGGCGCTGGCGGCGCTGGGCATCGGCTTCGTCAGCACCCTGCTGGTCGCCATGTCGATCGCCGACCCGCTGCGCCAGCTGCGGTGGGCGCTGTCGGAGGTGCAGCGCGGAAACTACAACGCGCACATGCAGATCTACGACGCCAGCGAGCTGGGCCTGCTGCAGGCCGGCTTCAACGACATGGTGCGCGACCTGTCCGAGCGGCAGCGGCTGCGCGACCTGTTCGGTCGCTATGTCGGCGAGGACGTGGCCCGCCGGGCGCTCGAGCGCGGCACCGAGCTGGGCGGCCAGGAGCGCCACGTCGCGGTCCTGTTCGTCGACCTGGTCGGCTCCACCAAGCTCGCCGCGACCCGGCCACCCGCCGAGGTGGTCCACCTGCTCAACGAGTTCTTCCGGGTGGTGGTCGAAACCGTCGGCCGGCACGGCGGTTTCGTCAACAAGTTCCAGGGTGACGCCGCGCTGGCCATCTTCGGCGCGCCGATCGAACATCCCGACGCCTCGGGTGGCGCGCTCGCCGCGGCCCGCGAGCTGCACGACGAACTCCTCCCCGTGATCGGGTCGGCGGAGTTCGGGATCGGGGTCTCGGCGGGCAGGGCGATCGCCGGGCACATCGGCGCGCAGGCGCGCTTCGAGTACACGGTGATCGGCGACCCGGTCAACGAGGCCGCCCGGCTGACCGAGCTGGCCAAGCTGGAGTCCGGCCACGTGCTGGCGTCCGCGATCGCGGTCAGCGGCGCGCTGGACGCCGAGGCCCTGTGCTGGGACGTCGGCGAGGTGGTCGAGCTGCGGGGCCGCACCGCCCCCACCCAGCTGGCCCGGCCGGTCAAGCTGGCCGGATCCACGGACTCCCAACCAGTGCGGTCCGCCGACGAGCTGCACAGCGAGTCGATCGGCCCCGGGTACTAGGAGACCTAGTTGCGCTTGGCGGCCTTCTTGGCGGGCGCCTTCTTGCGGGCCGCCTTCTTCGCGGGCCGCTTCACCGGACCCCGCGCCCGCCGGTCGGCCAGCAGTTCGGCGGCGCGCTCGTCGGTGATCGACAGGACGTCGTCGCCCTTGCGCAGGCTCGCGTTGGTCTCGCCGTCGGTGACGTAGGGTCCGAATCGGCCGTCCTTGATCACCATCGGCTTGCCGGTCGCCGGGTCGGCACCAAGCTCGCGCAACGGCGGGGCGGCGGCGCCCTGCCTTCCGCGGCGTTTGGGTTCGGCGTAGATCTTCAGCGCCTCGTCCAGCGTGATCTCGAAGATCTGCTCCTCGGTCGCCAGCGACCGAGAATCGGTGCCGCGCTTCAGGTATGGGCCGTAGCGACCGTTCTGCGCGGTGATCTCCTCACCGGTCTGCGGGTCGACGCCGACCACCCGGGGCAGCGACAGCAGCTTCAGCGCGTCCTCGAGGGTGACGGTCTGCAGGTCCATGCTGCGCAGCAGCGAACCGGTGCGCGGCTTGGGCCCGGTGGGTTTCTTCCCCTTCTTCGCCGGGGCGCCGGCGCTGCCGTCGTCATCGTCGGCCTTGGGCAGGACCTCGGTCACGTACGGCCCGTAACGGCCGTCCTTGGCGACGATCTCGTGACCCGTCTCCGGGTCGACGCCCAAACTGCGCCCCTCTTGCGGCGTGGCGAACAGCTGCTCGGCCACCTCCAGCGTCAGCTCGTCGGGCGTCAGCGAGTCGTTGAGGTTGGCCCGCTGCGGCACGAGCTCACCCTCGTCGCCGGCCACCATGCGCTCCAGGTAGGGGCCGTTCTTGCCCACCCGGACGTACACGGGCCGACCCTGCTCGTCGTCAAAAAGCTTGATGGAGTTGACTTCTCGGGCGTCGATGCCCTCGAGGTTGACGCCGACGAGTTTCTTGAGGCCGCCGGAGCGCGCCACCGAATCGGCCACGCCGTGGTCGCCGCCGAAGTAGAAGCGGTTGAGCCAGTCGGTGCGCCGCTCCTGCCCCGAGGCGATCGCGTCGAGCTCGTCTTCCATCGCGGCGGTGAAGCCGTAATCGACGAGCCGGCCGAAATGCTGTTCCAGCAAACCGGTTACGGCGAACGCGACCCACGAGGGCACCAGCGCGCTGCCCTTTTTGTGCACGTAGCCGCGGTCCTGGATCGTCTTGATGATCGACGAGTACGTCGACGGCCGGCCGATGCCCAGCTCCTCGAGCGCCTTCACCAGCGACGCCTCGGTGTAGCGCGCCGGCGGGTTGGTGGCGTGGCCGTCGGGGGTGAGCTCGATCGCATCCAGCCGCTGGCCCTGCGTCAGCTGCGGCAGCCGGCTCTCGGCGTCATCGGCCTCGCCGCCCGCCAATTCGTCGACGGTCTCGACGTAGGCCTTCAAGAAACCGGCGAAAGTAATGGTGCGCCCGCTGGCCGAGAACACCACTTGCCTTTCTCCGGCGGGACCGCCCGCCGTGCCGTTGATGCGCAGGCTCAGCGTCGTTCCGCGCGCGTCGGCCATCTGCGAGGCCACGGTGCGCTGCCAGATCAGCTCGTAGAGCCGGAACTCGTCGCCGTCGAGCTCGCGGCGCACCGCATCCGGGGTGGCGAACGCCTCGCCGGCGGGCCGGATGGCCTCGTGCGCCTCCTGCGCGTTCTTCACCTTGCGGGTGTACTGGCGCGGCGACGGCGAGACGTATTCCTCGCCGTAGAGCTGACGCGCCTGCGTGCGCGCGGCGTTGATCGCCGACTGCGACAGCGTGGTCGAGTCGGTACGCATATAGGTGATGTAGCCGTTCTCGTAGAGGCGCTGGGCGATGCTCATGGTGCGCTCCGACGAGAACCGCAGCTTGCGGCCCGCCTCCTGCTGCAGCGTCGACGTCATGAACGGCGCGTAGGGCCGCCGGGTGTAGGGCTTCTCCTCCACCGAGGCGACCGACAGCTGCGCGCCGCGCAGCCCGGCGGCCAGCTCGTTCGCCTGGGTTTCGGTCAGCACGGTCACTTCGTCGGCCTTGCGCAGCTGGCCCAGCGAGTCGAAGTCGCGGCCGGTGGCCACCCGCAGTCCGTCAACGTTGGTCAGGCGAGCCGAAAAGGTGGGCGGTGAGGCCTGCGGGTCGGACACGCTGGCGTCCAGCTGGGCCACGATGTCCCAGTAGGAGGCGCTGCGGAACGCCATCCGGTCGCGTTCCCGCTGCACGATGATGCGGGTGGCCACCGACTGGACCCGGCCCGCCGACAGCTTCGGCGCCACCTTCTTCCACAGCACCGGGCTGACCTCGTAGCCGTACAGCCGGTCCAGGATGCGCCGGGTCTCCTGCGCGTCGACCAGGTCGATGTCCAGGTCACGGGGGTTTTCGGCGGCCTCCAGGATGGCCGGCTCGGTGATCTCGTGGAACACCATCCGCTTGACCGGGACGTTCGGCTTCAGGGTTTCCAGCAGGTGCCAGGCGATGGCTTCGCCCTCGCGGTCACCATCCGTGGCCAGGTAGAGCTCGTCGACCCCTTTGAGCAAGCCCTTGAGTTCGCTGACCGTGCTCTTCTTCTCCGGGCTGATGATGTAGAGCGGTTCGAAGTCGTGGTCGACGTTGACTCCGAGCCTCGCCCACGGCTCCGACTTGTATTTCGCGGGCACGTCGGCGGCGGCGCGGGGCAGGTCGCGGATGTGACCGCGGGAGGATTCCACTATGTAGTTGGAGCCCAGGTAGCCGGCCAATTTGCGGGCCTTGGTGGGCGACTCGACGATGACGAGTCGCCTACGGCTCCCAGCCCGGCCGCTTTCGCGGTCCTTGAGATTCGGGTCGGCCAACTACGCTTACGCTCCATCCTTGATCTCGGCCCCCCTGCGAGGCCGCCCCGCAGAAGAATGACAGGCCAGCGTCAAAAATTCCGCGGAAATTCAGATACGCCAGCGTTCCTTCGCCTTCGGGCATCTGACAATTTCGCACCCTTGGGCGCGACTTCGCAAACCGACCGCCCGCAGGACAAATCTTTTTCCGCGGTTATACCCGCGGCCACACGGCTGACGCGTCGACGCCGTCGGGGGCTTCGCCCACGTTCTCTACCAGGCGCGATAGCCGACGACGGCCGCTGATCCGCAGCGCCGGGCGGCCGCCGCGGGTGCCAATCAATGTCGGCGCGATTCCGACCCGCATCAAAGCCGACGCCAGCGGGGAATGGGTATCGGGCGCGTGGGGATCGAGGCCCAACAGGTAATGGTCGCCCTCCGGGTGACCGGCCGCCAGCGTCCAGGCCCGCAATTCACGCGGCCCGGGCAGCCAGCGCGGCGGCACCGTCTTGACCGCCCCGCGCGTCCATTCGGCGGCCAGGCTCACCAGAGCCGGGGTCACCGCCGTCCGCACCAACGGGGTGTCCTCGTCGGTCCGGCAGATCTCGGGTTCCAGCCCCGCCTCGCGGATCATCTCCGCCAACGCGGCGGCGCGCCAGGCCTGATCCACCACCACGGAAAGCCGCGCGCCCTGCCCCTCCGGGCCGCCGACCAAGACGATCTGGCCGGAAGCCGCCAGCACCCCGGACAGATCGGCGACCGCGGGGGGCACCGACTCCGCCGTGAAGAAGGAAAGCTGGCTCACGCCACCGACAGTAGGCCAGGTCCGCCATCCGCGTCTTGAGGCAACCGGCGCGGCGGCGGTTTCGCACCAGCCGCAATACGAAAACCCCCCGGCGGGCCCGCTAGGCGGGACTGCACGGGGGGTTCGTGGAGATTCGGCTCGTCCTTTACAGGGAGCGCACTCCGGTGGCCTGGGGGCCCTTAGGGCTGTGGCCGATTTCGAACTCGACCTTCTGGTTTTCTTCGAGGGTGCGGAAGCCCGAACCCTGGATCTCCGTGTAGTGGACAAACACGTCGGCGGAGCCGTCTTCGGGGGCAATGAACCCGAAGCCCTTCTCCGCGTTGAACCACTTCACAGTTCCCTGTGGCATCTCTCGATCTTTCCTTTTCTTCTGGGTGCGGGGCATCGCCTTTCGATGCCCCGGGCCTGGTACGACCGCCATACCTCGCTCAGTCGCCGGAACTTCACCCGACCGATTAACCTCGCAGGAACCGCGGCCGCAACACAAGATCCTGCGAAAGTTTGACACGAACACAGAAGCTGCGACCGCAAATAGTCAACCATGTTCATCGCTTCGGCGACAGACTTGCGCTGTCGCCGAGTCCAAGGAGGGCGCTGATGGCGAGTTTCGGCAGCGAGCTGCTCGCCGCCGCCCTCGCCGGTACCGCCGCCGACGAGCATCCGTTGCGCCACGTCGCCGAGCTGCCGCCGCGAAGCGGCCGCCCGCACCGCTGGCCGGCGTGGGCCGAACCCGACGTGGTGCGGGCCTTCACCGAGCGCGGCGTCAATTCGCCCTGGTCACACCAGTCGGCGGCCGCGGAATTGGCCCACGCCGGCCGCCACGTGGTGGTCAGCACCGGCACCGCGTCGGGCAAGTCGCTGGCCTACCAGCTTCCGGTCCTCAACGCCCTGGCCACCGACCCGCGGGCCCGGGTGCTGTACCTGTCGCCGACGAAGGCGTTGGGGCACGACCAGTTGCGGGCCGCGCACGCGTTGACGGCCGCCGTCCCGCGGTGCCATGACGTCGCGCCCACCGCCTACGACGGCGACAGCCCGCCGGAAGTCCGGCGCTTTGCGCGCGAACGTTCCCGGTGGCTGTTCTCCAATCCCGACATGATCCATGTGTCGATCCTGCGCAACCACGCTCGCTGGGCGGTGTTGCTGCGCGGTCTACGGTTCGTGATCGTCGACGAATGCCATTACTACCGTGGTGTTTTCGGCTCCAACGTGGCGATGGTGCTGCGCCGGCTGTTGCGGTTGTGTGCGCGCTACTCATCGGCGCCCACGGTCGTGTTCGCCAGCGCCACGACGGACTCGCCCGGCGCGACGGCCGCCGAACTCATCGGCCTTCCGGTCGAGGAGGTCACCGAGGACGGCTCACCCCAGGGCGCCCGCACGGTCGCGTTGTGGGAACCGGCGCTGCGCCCCGACCTGCTCGGCGAGAACGGTGCGCCGGTGCGCCGCTCGGCCGGCGCGGAGGCGGCCCGGGTGATGGCCGACCTGGTCGCCGAGGGGGCGCAGACGCTCACGTTCGTGCGGTCGCGCCGCGCCGCGGAGTTGACCGCGCTTGGCACCCAGGCGCGGCTGGACGACATCGCCCCGGAGCTTTCCGCCAAGGTGGCCTCCTACCGGGCCGGCTATCTCGCCGAGGACCGCACCGCGCTGGAGCGCGCCCTCGCGGAGGGCCGGTTGCGCGGCCTGGCCACCACGAACGCCCTGGAACTGGGTGTCGACATCGCGGGGTTGGACGCGGTGGTGCTCGCCGGGTTTCCCGGTACGGTCGCCTCGTTTTGGCAGCAGGCCGGCCGGTCGGGCCGGCGCGGGCAGGGCGCGCTGGTCGTGCTGATCGCCCGTGACGACCCGCTCGACACCTACCTGGTCCACAATCCCGCCGCGCTGCTGGGCAAGCCCGTCGAGCGGGTGGTGATCGATCCCGCCAACCCCTACATCCTGGGACCCCAACTGCTCTGCGCCGCAACCGAAATGCCGCTCGACGAGGCGGAAGTGCGTGACTTCGGTGCCACCGAGGTGGCCGAGGGCCTGATCGACGACGGGCTGCTGCGGCGCCGCAACGGCAAGTACTTCCCCGCGGCCGGCCTGGAACCGCATGGCGCCGTGGACATCCGGGGTTCGGCGGGCGGTCAGATCGTCATCGTGGAGGCCGACACCGGACGGCTGCTGGGCAGCACGGGCGTCGGTCAGGCCCCGGCATCCGTCCACCCGGGCGCCGTCTACCTGCATCAGGGCGAGAGCTACGTCGTCGACTCGCTGGACCTCGACGACGCGATCGCCTTCGTGCACGCCGAGGACCCCGGATACGCCACCTTCGCCCGAGAAATCACCGACATCGCGGTCACCGGTACCGGAGAACGCGCGCAGTTCGGGCCCGTCACCCTGGGCCTGGTGCCGGTCACCGTCACCCACCAGGTGGTGGGGTATCTGCGCCGCCGGCTCTCCGGGGAAGTGATCGACTTCATCGAGTTGGACATGCCCGAACAGACGCTGGCGACCACGGCTGTGATGCACACCATCACCCAAGAAGCGTTGGAGCGCAAGGGTATTGAGGCACCGCGGATACCCGGATCGTTGCATGCCGCCGAGCATGCGGCGATCGGCCTGCTGCCGCTGGTGGCCAGCTGCGACCGTGGCGACATCGGCGGCTTGTCCACCGCGGTAGGACCGGATCCGGCCGGTCTGCCCAGCGTGTTCGTCTACGACGGCTATCCGGGCGGCGCCGGGTTCGCCGAGCGCGGCTATCGCAAAGTGGGCACGTGGCTGGGTGCGACGGCCGCCGCCATCGAGGCGTGCGAGTGCCCGCGGGGCTGTCCGTCCTGCGTGCAGTCCCCCAAGTGCGGCAACGGCAACGACCCGCTCGACAAGGCGGGTGCGGTGCGAGTGCTGGAGCTCGTCCTCGCCCAATTGCCGCGCGCCGAGCAACCCGGCGGATGACGACCGACCCCTCGACGGTCGACCCCGCGGACATGCTCTCCTGACACCTGTCGGAAGCGCGCATTTCCTGCTGCTTGAAGAAATGGCGGCGTGCTCTCGCCCGGTCCGACGAACGCTCACCGGCGAGCGGTTGGCGGCCCGGCCTCGCGGGCGCAGCAGCAAACTACCAAGGCCGCGGCGACATGGCAACTTCATCGGCTGTGGCGTTGCGCCCGAAGGCGTTGGCGCAGAGAACGATAGCGTTTTCTCCGGCCGGTTCCGACACGGCCGGGCGGCCCGAAGTTCCAACAACTCGGGCCCTCGCCGTAAAATCTCATCGCATGGGCCACGACTGGTTGCTCGTGGAGACGCTGGGGGGTGAACCCACCGTGGTGGCGCAGGGGCGCCAACTCAAAAACCTCGTGCCCATCACCACGTTCTTGCGCCGCAGTCCGTATCTGTCCGCGGTGCGAACGGCGATCGCCGAAACGGTGCAGACCGGCCAGAGCCTGACCAGCATCACCCCCAAGCGCGACCGCGTGATTCGCACCGAACCGGTGGTGATGTCCGATGGCTACATCCACGGGGTGCACGTGTGGACCGGCCCCGCCGACGTCGAACCCCCGGAGCGGCCGATCCCGGGCCCGCTGAAGTGGGACCTGACCCAGGGCGTCGCCACCGACACCCGGGAGTCGCTGATCAACAGCGGAAAAAACCCGGAGGTCGAGGTCACCTTCGGCCGAGCCTTCGCGGAAGATCTTCCCTCACGCGAGCTCAATCCCAACGAGACCAAGGTCCTCGCCATGGCCGTCAAGGCCAAGCCCGACCAAACCATCTGCAGCACTTGGGATCTCACCGACTGGCAGGGCAATCCGATGCGGATCGGCTTTGTCGCGCGCACCGGCTTGGAGGAGGGGCCCGACAGTCGGGACCATCTGGTCGCGCGGGCGATCAACTGGCGCGCCGAACTCAAGGGCCCGGCCGTGTCGACAGACGATCTGGCGCAACGGATCCTGAGCGGACTCGCCCAGGCCGGCGTGCACCGGGCGCTGATCGACCTCAAGAACTGGGCCCTGCTGAAGTGGCTGGACGAGCCCTGCACCTTCTACGACTGGCGGGGCAGTGAGACCGGCAGGCCAAAGGTGCATCCCGACGATCAACACCTGGTGGAGGCGATGACGGAGGAATTCGCCCAGGGTGCCACGAGCCGGGTGCTGCGCATGCCGGGCAATCATGACGATTGGGTGCCGGTACACGTCACGGTCAACCGGGTGGAACTCGAACCGGACGCCTACGCCGGCCTGGTGTCGCTGCGGTTGCCCTCCGACGAGGAGCTCGCCGCGGCGGGCCTCTCGGGCGGCCCCGGGCCGACCGGCTAACCCACCACCGGCAGCAGGCGTTCGGCCGCCACCGACAGCCGCTGGCCGGCGAGTTGCGGCCAGGCCTGCACCGCGCAGAAGGGCGCGCACTGGTCCTGCGACGAACGAGTGCCGACGTGCACGCAGCACTGCACCAGCCGCTCTTCGATCATCGTCGACATGTCCATGAACGGTTTGACGGTGATGCGCACGACACGCTCGCCCAGCATCCGCCGCAGCTGCCGCCGGCGGCCGGGCAGCGCGGCGGACGCCACCGTCAGCAACGTCGCCATGCCGAGGTCGCAGTTCTCGCAGATCATTCGCCACACGTCCGACATCTGCGGGTGCGACAGCGAGGACTGCTCCGACAGCAAGCCCATCAGCGATTCCCGCACGGCCAGGCGCAACTCGCGGGGAATGTCGGAGTCGGCGATCCGGTTGGCGACCAGCCCCAACTTGTCCTTGAGGTTGTCGTGGCCGATCAGGGCGACCAGCGAACGCCATTGCCCGTTGTCGTCACGCAGCACGTATCCGACCGAACAGCAGTGCGGGTGCGAGCACGGCAGCGCGGTCAGGTCCCGCCAGGTGATCAGGTCGCCGGTCTGCGGGCCCAACCGTTTCAGCACACCGGTGTGGGTGAGCCGCCTGCCCGGATCGATGAGATCCGAACGCCCCGAAGCGAATTGCGGCTGGATGCAAACGCCTCCGACGTACGGCGTGTCCAGCGCGAGCTTGACGACGTCGCCGATCTCGTCGTCGTTGACACCGAGCGCCGCCGTCATCACCAGTGTGGTGAAGATCTCGCGCCCGGAAAGTCGGAGCAGCGCCGTCTGCTTGATGCGGGACAGGTCGCCGCCGCGGTGATGGCGATGCGCGGCCGGCGATATCCCGTCGTATTGCAGGTACACCTCCGCGCGTTCGCGGTGCTCGGTGAGCAGGTCGAGCAGCTCGT
Organism: Mycobacterium scrofulaceum; assembly: GCF_001667885.1. Lineage (GTDB taxonomy): Bacteria > Actinomycetota > Actinomycetes > Mycobacteriales > Mycobacteriaceae > Mycobacterium > Mycobacterium scrofulaceum_C. The sequence goes on from NZ_LZJW01000049.1 coordinate 35,448, forward strand.
CGTCCTGGGCTATCCGTATACCGTTGGTGTTCAACAGGATTCGCGTGATCGGACGCGAACTCAGTTCGGCGAGCAGCTCGGGCAGCTGCGGATGCAGGCTGGGTTCGCCGCCGCTGAGCATCACCACGTCGAGGCGCCCGTTCTCGCGCGCCAGCCGCTGGTCGACGTTGGCCAGCACGTCGCCGACCGCGACGACGTCGCGCAGGTCCGGCGACGAGTCGGCGAAGCACGTCGGGCAGCGCAGGTTGCAGGCCGCGGCGATGTCCTGCAGCAGGATGCAGGTGTGCTGGGTCTGCATCTGCGGCAGGCCGCGCAGATAGGCCGACGGGATCGGGTCGAAGTTATCCGGGGTGTCGGGGACGTGGGCCTTGGTGGGCGCGGTCCACTCCTCGAGGTAGGCCAGGATTTCGGGGTCTTCGTCGTACAGCGTCCGTACGAGTCCATGCCGGGGACAGCCGCGTTCGAGCCAGACCTGGCCGTCACCGCGCACGGCGAGCCAGCCGCTGAGCCGCGCCACGTCACTCAACGGGCGATCGGGTTGTTCGGCGTGACATTGCGGGCAGAAGGCGTTGACGTAGCGGTGGATTCGGTCGCCGCGCAGTTCCATGCCGCTCATCGGGTGATGTGGTAGAGCATCGGGTTCAATCCGGTGCAGATGCCGACGGTGAATATGGAGGTGAGCGCCCAGCCGATCATCAATCCCATGCCGATCCCCCTCGCCCACGCGCTTCCCTTGACGAACAACAGCGCGCCCCCGCCCCCGAAGGCGATCAGCCCGAGCAGGACGGCCCCCGTCGCGAAGGCGGCCTTCGGCACGATCGTGTTGGCGAGCCCGAACAACACCAGCGGGCCGACGACGGCGTTGATCCCGGCGTACAGGGCGATCCCGGCGATGGCCGCGCCGAAGACCTCGCCGCCGCTCGGCTTGCGTTGCGGCGGTGGCGGTTGCCAGGCCGGGTAGGGCTGGTTCGGGTGATACGGGTACCCGGGAGGGGGCCAGCCGGGAGGGGGCCAGCCCTCCGGCGGAGGCGGGCCGGGCGGTGGGTTCGTCGTCATGTGGCAACCGCCTCCCGCCGCAACACGGCGTCGTAATAACCCCGCCGGTATCCCACGCGCAGCCTGACGGCGATGACGAGCAGCGAGGGCAGCAGGAACCACTGCGGCCGGGTCAGGCCCAGCCACACCGTCTCGTTCGCCCGGACGAACTCGACGAAGAACCGGAACACCGCGTAACCGGCCACGTAGAGGACGAACAGCTCACCCGGGTGGCTCACCCGGTTGCGCAGCCACAGCAGCACGGCGAATGCGGCCAGCTGGAAAGCGATTTCGTAGAGGAACGACGGGTGCATCGCCGCGCCGGTGAGGCAGCCCGGACACTTCGGCACGCCGGCGGGCGCATGGATGCCCCAGGGCAGGTTCGTCGGGCGTCCGGGCGCTTCGGTGAGGTGGCAGCCGACGCGTCCGATCGCCATGCCCAGGGCGACCGCGGGGGCGAACAGGTCACCGGTCTTGCCGGTGTATCCGCCGATCCGCTTGGCGATCAGCACGCCCAGGTACGCGCCGAGCAGCCCGCCCAGGATGCTGCGCGACCCGAATTCCCACGCCTGCAGCAACGTCGGGTTGAGGCGGACGTCGAGGTGCTCGGCCCAGCCGGACAGGCGCATGCCCACCGCACCGCCGACCAGGGCGCCGGTCACCGCCACCAGCGATTGCTCGTTGACCGCCCCACGCCGGCGGGCTTCGGCGATGAACACGACCGCGGCGGCCAGGACGCCCAGCGCCACGAAGACACCATGCACCGGCAGCATCACCGGGCCGATCCGCCAGTGCGGCACCACCCCGACAGACTATTACGACCGGCAAGCGCCGACCCGCTTCAGCCACTGGCCGGGCCCGCCCGCGCGGCGGCGCGCGCCGCGCCGCCGAAGACCACCACCCGCACCGTGACGACGACGTCGAGGCCGTCCACCGCACACCCGGTGTCGTCGGCCCGCATCCGCCGAGCCACCGCCGTCGCGCGGGCGCAGGCCGCTTCGGCGCCGGACGGCAGCCGGGCCGCGGCGGCCAGCGCGGCTAGGTCGGCCGCGGCCTGCGCGCGGTGCCGCGCCACCACCACCGCACCGAGGTACGCGCCCGCCCCGGTGACGCAGAACAACACCGCCACCATCCAGGCCGCGACCAGGGTGACCGAGCCGCGATCATCCCAAAGGCTCCGCCGCCGCAACGGCTTTGGCCGCGATGTCGAGCTCCGGCAACAACGTCGAGTGCGCGACGACGGAGGCCACCAGGAACTCACCGTCGCGGTGCACCTCGACCCGCGCCCCGCCGGGGGCGAGGCGGCGGGCCGCGGTAAGGGCCGAGCGTTCGTCGCCGCGCGCGGCGAGCCTCGCGGCCTCGCGGGCGGCGTCCACGCAGCGAACCTGCATCGAGACGGCCGTGACGGCGGCCAGACACAGCACCAGCACGACCACCAGGGTGGCGACGCCCAGAGCCGCCTCCACGGTGCTGGCGCCCGCACTGCCGGCTAGACCTTGGTGTTGAGCGCGCGACCGATGATGTTGGTCAGCGCCGACACGATGGAATCCCCGGTCACGACCGTGTACAGGATCGCACCGAATGCGGCCGCCGCCACGGTGCCGATGGCGTATTCGACCGTGGACATGCCCGACTCGTCGGACACCAGGATTGTCACGCGGGCGATCAATGGTCGAAACATGTTGTGCAGCAATGCTTCCCTTTCCTTTCACCATAATCCCGATTGCAAGACGTCGCCGGCGAGACCGGCCACCACCGGCACGATCCCCAGGCACACGAACGCCGGCAGGAAGCACAACCCGAGCGGTCCGGCGATCAGCACCCCGGCGCGTTCGGCGGCGGCGGTCGCCGCCTGCGCGGCGTCGTGCCGGGAGTCTTCGGCCAGCTCGGCGACACCCTCGGCCAGCGCCGCACCCGAGGCCGCCGAACGCCGGGCCAGCCGCAGCAACGCATCCACCTGGGAGTCGGCCTCATCCGCCCGCCGGTGCGGCGTAATGGTCCAGGCGACAACGGGATCGGCGCCCAGCTCTAGCATGTCGGCGGCGCGCCGCAGCACGCGGGCCAGCTTGGGCGGGGCGGACGCCGCGGCGGCGGACGCGGCGGTGGCCACGGCCATGCCGGCGCCCAGGCACACGGCCATCACGTCGAGACAGGATGCGACGGCCAACGGGTCGGTGCCGGTCGCCGGCCCGCGCCCCGGGCGCGGCCGATGCTCGCGGCCGGGTGCCCGCGCCCGCGCCCGCGGCAACGCAGGGCCCGGTCCGATCCACGCGGCCATCGCCAGCAGGACCGCCGCCGTGGTCATGTCCCGAGCCGATCGGTGATGCGGTCGGCCCACATCAGGCCGCCGCACGCCAGCGTCGAGCCCACGACCAACAGCCAGCCCCCCGCGCGCCCGTCGAGCAGGAAGGCCAGCGGTCGCGCGCCGATCAGCTGGCCCAGCAGCACGCCGAGCGCCGGCAGGCCGGCCAGGATCGCGGCGGTGGCGCGCGCGCCCGCCATGTTCGACGCGACCCGGGCCGAAAACCGTTGCCTTTCGGCGATATCGCGCTGCGCGGCGCGCATCAGGGTGGCTATCGCCAGGCCGTGCTCGCTGGCCAGTTGCCAGCACACCGCGAGGCGATCCCAATGCGCGGGCAGCGCCGACGATTTCGCCGCGGCGCGCAGGCCGGCCGGCACGTCGGCCCCCAATCTTGCCCGGGCCGCGACCGCCCGGAAGGACTCCGCGACCGCGCCGGCGGTTTCGCCGGCGGCCACGCCGAACGCGCGCACCGGGTGGGCGCCGACGCGCAGTTCGCCGACGAGCACGTCGAGCGCGCCTTCGAGCGCGCGCCCCTCCCACTGGGCGCCCCGGATGCGGTGGCGGCGGCGATAGCGCAGGATCGCGGTCGCGCCGACGACCGCGACGGCGAGCACCGTCGTCAGCGGCAGCAGCACCGCTGCCGCACCCAGCACACCCGCGGCGAGGCAGGCCGCCCCGCGCGGCCCGGCGCGCGGGCGCCACCGACGGTTCGACGGCGGCGGCGCCAGGCGGCGCCGCGGTGACGGCGGAAGGACGGAGAGCGCGAGCGCCAGCAGCAGGGCAGCGGTGACCGAGCCGTTCATGGCGGCATCCGGCTCCGCAGCAGGCGGTGCAGGAGGTCGGCGTCGTCGGTCATGCCTTCGTCGGCACGCCACACGGTGACCGCCCGGACCCGCCCCGCGCTCTGGCGCAGCACGGCGACCTCGCCGAGCCTGCGCCGCCCGTCGCGGTCACGCGCGACGTGCAACAGCACCTGCACGGCCGCGGCGAGCTGACTGTGCAGCGCCGCGCGATCGAGACCGCCGAGCGCGCCCAGCGCCTCCAGCCGGGCGGGGACCTCGGCCGGGTTGTTCGCGTGCACGGTGCCCGCTCCCCCGTCGTGGCCCGTGTTCAACGCCGCGAGCAGATCCACCACCTCGGCGCCCCGCACCTCGCCGACCACGATGCGATCCGGCCGCATCCGCAGCGCCTGGCGAACGAGCTGGCGTACCGGAACTTCGCCGATGCCTTCGACATTCGCGCACCGGGCCACGAGCTTCACCAGGTGCGGGTGCCGGGGCGCCAGCTCGGCGGCATCCTCCACGCAGACGATCCGCTCGGTGGGCGCGACCGCGCCGAGCATCGCCGCCAACAGCGTCGTCTTACCCGCTCCGGTGCCGCCGCACACCAGGAAGGCCAACCGGGCGGCGACGATGTCGGCGATCATTGCGGCGGCCTCGGGCGTCAACGCACCCGCCGCGATCAGGGCCGCCAGGTCCTGACTGGCCGGCCGTAGCACCCGCAACGACAGACACGTGCCCCCGGCCGCCACCGGTGGCAGCACGGCGTGCAATCGCACGGCGAACCCGGCGCCGATCCCGGTCAGCTGACCATCCACCCACGGCTGCGCGTCGTCGAGCCGGCGACCGGCCGCCAGCGCGAGCCGCTGCGCCAGGCGCCGCACCGCCGCCTCGTCGGCGAACCGAACCTGGGTGCGCCGCAGGCCATTTCCGTCGTCGACCCACACCGCGTCGGGCGCGGTGACCAACACGTCGGTGGTGCCGTCCGCGCTCAACAACGGCTCGAGGATGCCGGCGCCGGTCAGCTCGGTCTGCAGCACCCGCAGGTTGGCCAGCACCTCGGTGTCACCGAGCATGCCGCGGGACTCGGCCCGGATCGCGGCCGCCACGACGGTGGGCCCCAGCGGCGCGGATTCGGCGGCCAGCCGCTCGCGCACCCGGTCGATCAGCGAATCACTCACGCGGCCCGGCCTTTTCGTGCCGGCACCGACGCGCGGGGCAGCACCGCCAGCACCTGGCGAGCCGCCGCCGCGAGCGCCGACCGCCGCCCCAGCCGCAGGCCGCCACGCTCCAGCTGCTCGGCCACCTGGGGCTGCGCCTTCACGGACGCCAGCAACGGGAGCCCGGTGATTTCGGCGATCTCGCCCGCCCGCAATCCGCCCGGCGACGGCCCCCGCACCACCAATCCCACGTTGGGATTGACCGCGGCGAGCACCGGCGCCAGCGCGCCCGTCGCGGCGCACGCGGGCACATCGCAGCGGCAGACCACGACGACGAGGTCCGCCGCGTTCAGCGCGGCTTGCGCCGCATCGGTCAGACGACGCGGCAGGTCACAGACCACCGTCACCGCGCCGCGCCGGCCGGCGTCGACAATGGCGTGCACGGGCCCGGCCGCCAACTCGCACCCCCGCCGGGTACCGGAGAGGACGCTGACTCCCCCGAGCCGCGGCAGCGCCTCCCGCACGGCCGACCAGGTGAGCCGACCGTCCTGCAGCGCCAGGTCCGGCCAGCGCAGGCCCGGGACGTTCTCGGCGCCCAGCCGCAGATCGATCCCGCCGCCCCATGGGTCGAGGTCCACCAGCAGCGCATCCGCGGCCGCGTGCGCCAGGCCGACCGCCAGAGTCGAGGCGCCGGCCCCGCCGCACCCCCCGATGACGGCTACGACGGCGCCGCGCGTCCCGTCGTCGCGCGACGATTCCGCCGCCTCGGCGAGAGCGCGGACCAGATCGCGCTCGCGTTCGGGCAGTCGCAGCACGTGTTCGGCGCCGACCGCGACGGCCGCGGCCCACGTGGCGGTCACGGGGTCGGCCGCCGTCAGCACGGTCACGTGAGCGCGGCGGGGCAGCGCCGCCCGCCCACACCGTTCGGCGGCCGCCTCGTCCAGTACCACGGCCGCGGCCGCCGACCACGTCTTGCGGCTCACGGCACCGCCGGCATGGACCACCCGGACGCCGACGGCCGCGGCAACCCGGTCCAATTCGCGGCGCAGTTCCGGGTCCGCCAGCACCGCGAGCACGCCCGCGGGAGCCGCCGCTTCGGCCTGCGAGGTGCTCGTCACACGCCCCACTCTGCGGAGCCGCGATATTGGACACCAGTCCCAAACTGGGGATTTGTGGAGAGAGACGCCAGTGTGCACAAACGCGTCGGCCGGCACACCAGAGCCGGAAAGCCCGCAACCAATCGGACGGCCGCGCTGCGCGATCCGGTGAGGGCGGAATTTACCCCAGAAAAGGGACGACCCCCGCCAGGGGGGGAGGAGGCGAGGGTCGTCGTGCATCAGCCCCGGGGGGTCGGGCTGATACACCCTCGGCTCAGGCCGAGTAATGCTTACTATACACATGACAAGCCGCGGTAACGCAATAGCTCTTTCTATGAAAGAACACGTTGAGCCGCAAAAACGCTGCCGTTACCGCCGGTCCCACTTTGCTGAGCGGCCATTTCGGGCCCAGAACCGCAGCCCGGCCGGGCGACCGACCTATGCTGGGGCGGTGACCGTCTTCGACCCGGCCGAGGAGCAGCAGACGTCGGCAAGCACCGCTCCCCGCGCCCGCACAGCGGCCTTCTTCGATCTGGACAAGACCATCATCGCCAAGTCCAGCACGCTGGCTTTCAGCAAACCCTTCTTCAACCAGGGACTGCTCAACCGCCGCGCGGTGCTCAAATCCAGCTACGCCCAGTTCATCTATCTGCTCTCCGGTGCTGATCATGACCAGATGGACCGGATGCGGATTCACATGACGAATATGGTCGCCGGCTGGGACGTGGAGCAGGTCAAGTCGATCGTCAACGAAACGCTGCACGACATCGTGACCCCGCTGGTGTTCGCGGAAGCCGCGGACTTGATCGCCGCGCACAAGTTGTGCGGCCGCGACGTGGTCGTGGTTTCGGCCTCCGGTGAGGAGATCGTGGCGCCGATCGCCCGCGCGCTTGGCGCCACCCACGCGATGGCGACCCGCATGGTCGTCGAGGACGGCCGGTACACCGGTGAGATCGCGTTCTATTGCTACGGCGAGGGCAAGGTGCAAGCGATTCGCGAGCTGGCCGCCCGCGAGGGCTACCCGCTGGAGCATTGCTACGCCTACTCCGACTCGATCACCGATCTGCCGATGCTCGAATCCGTGGGCCACCCCAGCGTGGTCAATCCCGATCGTGGGCTGCGCCGGGAAGCCGTCGAGCGCGGTTGGCCGGTGCTGTCGTTCTCCCGGCCGGTGTCGCTGCGTGACCGCATCCCGGCGCCGTCGGGCGCCGCGATCGCGACGACCGCCGCGGTGGGCGTCAGCGCGTTGGCGGCCGGCGCGGTCACCTATTCGCTGCTCCGCCGCTTCGCGTTCTAGCCCCCCATTTCGCAGCAAACACATTTCCGCATCACTTCGCGATTGTTGACGAAATTGGGCCTTGCTGCGCTAAGGGTCTAGTAGTACAAAGGAACCACGGAAGCCCGGTGAGGCCAAGGTCGATCCGGAAGAGAAGGTTCGATCTCCCGACCCGGGCGCCCAGCACGGTGCTCGGCACCCACGCGGAGTCATAGCCGCGATAATGGCAGAAGTGTTGCGGGCCTGCGTAATTGCGAAATATGGATGGTGTCGACGGCCCTTTGGGTGGGGTTGCAACCGGAAGTATCGCAAGATCGCCGAGGCCAACCCACGCAGCCCCGAAGTGCACGCATGGTAACCGAGCTCCGTGCTAGCGGGCGGCGGACCGAATTGTTCGGGACGTCGCCCGCTTTGCATTGTCCGGTGCCGTTTCCGCCGGCCGCCCGCTACCGATTCAGCTATCGGCCCGACACCGACTCCGCGATCGTCAGCGCCTCCTGCGCGCCGGCTCGCATCGCCCGGCAACAGAGCACCAGCCAGGCCCCCACCCCCGCCGGCGTTCCGTCCGCAAAGCCCTGGGCCGCATCGCGATAGTCCGCGGGCTGGCGCATCCAACTCACCTCCGGCACACCCAGACCGTGTGGGTCCAGCCCGCTGGCGATCGTCACCAACCGCGACACCGCGCGGGCCACCACGCCGTCCGCGCTGCCGAACGGCCGCAGCGTCAGCAACTCGCCGTGCGCGACGGCGGCGACCACCGGTGCCGGCGCCTGGGTGCCCCCGCTTACCAACTCCGCCAACAACTCCAGCCGCGGCCCGACGCCGGAATCGGCGCGGGGCCGGCCCAGCCGGTCCTCGTCGACCTGGTCGGCCGCCGCCAGCATGTGCAGGCGCGCGAGCGCCTGCAGCGGAGCCCGCCGCCAAATCCCGACCAGGGGGCCCTCGCCGCCCTCCAGCGCCTGGGCGACCCGCAACGCCCCGCCGAATACCGGATCGCTGACGATCGCCGAATCGGCGAGGTCTTCCAGCCGCACGGGGCCACCGTCCAACACCGACGAGGCGCGGGCGGCCCGCAACGCCGCCTCGGCGGCGGTCACCGGCCAGCCACGCAGGTTCGCCCGGTGCCGGTGGGCGCGACCCAGGGCGTCGCGGGCCCGGTCACTGGCCTCGGCGACGCCCGGCAACTCCATCAGCGGAGCCAGCGGATCAGCGGTCACAGGTTGCCAACCTATCCCGGCTTCACCGATCGGACGCCGGCACCTTCGGGATGGCCTCCAGCAACTGGCGGGTGTACTCGTGCCGGGGCCGGGTGAACAACTCCTCGGTGGCGCCCCGCTCCACCACGCGGCCGGCGCGCATCACCAAGACTTCGTCGGCGATCTGCCGGATCACCGCCAGGTCGTGGCTGATGAACAGGTAGGCGAGGCCCAGCTCGGATTGCAGGCCGCCCAGCAGATCCAGGATCTGCGCCTGCACCAGGACGTCGAGCGCGGAGACCGCCTCGTCGCAAACCAGCACCTCGGGTCGCAGCGCCAGCGCCCGGGCGATCGCCACCCGCTGCCGTTGGCCGCCCGACAGCTCGCGGGGCAGCCGCCCCAGCACCGACGACGGCAGGGCCACCTGGTCGACCAGGTCGCGCACCGCACGCTCGCGCTGCCGGCGGTCGCCGACACGGTGGACGCGCAGCGGCTCCTCGATGGCGCGGAACACCGTGTACATGGGATCCAGGCTGCTATAAGGGTTTTGAAAAATCGGCTGCACGCGCCGACGAAAGGCCAATTGCCGGTCCCGGCTCAGCGCGGCGTCGATGCGGATGCCGTCGAAAACGACGGTGCCCGAACTCGGCGCCAGCAGGCCGAGCACCATCTGCGCCAGGGTGGATTTGCCCGAACCCGACTCGCCGGCGATCGCCAGGGTGCTGGCCCGCCGCAGCCGGAAGGAAACCCCGTCCACGGCACGGAATTCCGCGAGTCGCCACGGCACGCCGCGAGACTCGCGGTAGACCTTGGTCAGCTCCGAGGCGACAAGGATGTCGTCGGACGCGCCGCGGTCCGCCGGACGCGGCCGGGTGGGGCTGCGCACCGTCAGCGACGGCGCCGCGGCCACCAGCCGCCGCGTGTATTCGTGCTGCGGGTCGCGCAAGATCGACCGCGCCGCACCGGATTCCACCACCACGCCGTCGCGCATCACCACGACGGACTCGGCCCGTTCGGCGGCCAGCGCCAGGTCATGGGTGATCAGCAGCAGCGCGGTGCCCAGTTCGGCGGTCAGCCCCTGCAGGTGATCGAGCACCTGACGCTGCACGGTGACGTCCAGCGCGGACGTCGGCTCGTCGGCGATCAGCAGCCGCGGACGGCCCGCCAACCCGATCGCGATCAGTGCGCGCTGGCACATGCCGCCGGACAGCTGGTGCGGGTAGCGAGCCGCTTGTTTCGCCGGGTCCGGCATGCCGGCCTGACCGAGCAGCTCGATCGCACGCCGCCGCGTCCGGCCGTCGGAAGTGTTGGCCCGCAGCGCTTCCGATACCTGGAAGCCGACCTTCCAGACGGGGTTGAGGTTGCTCATCGGGTCCTGCGGAACGTAGCCGATCTCGCGTCCCCGGATCGCGCGCAGCGCCCGGCGGTCGGCGCCGGTGATGTCGGATCCGTCGAAGACGATGCGCCCGGCGGTGATCCGCCCGCCGGGGGGAAGCAGCCCGAGGATCGCGGCCGCCGTGGTGGACTTTCCCGATCCCGACTCGCCCACCACCGCGACGGTGTGGCCGGGCAGGACGGTGAGGTCCACGCCGCGGACGGCAGCGTGGTCGCCGAAGCTGACTTTGAGTCCCTCGACGGCCAGCAGCGGTGGGCCGGTCACGGCCGCCACGCTCGGGACGCCGGGTCCAGGGCGTCGCGCAGCGCGTCACCCATCGTCATGAAGGCCAGGACCGTGATGGCCAGCGCGCCGGCCGGGTAGAACAGGATCGGCGAACCCGCCCGCAGCCGCGTCTGGGCGAGGTTGATGTCACCACCCCAGGACACCACCGTCGGCGGCAACCCGACGCCGAGGTAGGACAGCGTGGCTTCGGTGACGATGAAGACGCCCAGGGCGATGGTGGCCACCGCGATGACCGGCCCCAGCGCGTTGGGCAGCGCGTGGCGCAGCAGGATCTGAAAGCGGCTCAGCCCCAATGCTTTCGCGGCGAGCACATAATCGCTGGCGCGCACCGCGAGGACCGACCCCCGCGCGATGCGGGCGACCTGGGGCCAGCCGAACAGGGCGAGGATGGCGATCACGGTCCACACCGTGCGGTGGTGCATGACCTGCATGAGCACGATGGCCGCCAGCAGCAGCGGCAGGCCGAAGAATACGTCGCTGACGCGGGAGACCAGCGCGTCGATCCAGCCGCCGTAGAAGCCGGCCAGCGCGCCGAGCGCGCCGCCGACGACGAAGACCACCAGGGCGGCCCCCAAGCCGACGGTGACCGAGGCCCGCGCGCCGTAGACGGTGCGGGCGTAGACGTCGTGCCCCTGCAGGTCGGTGCCGAACCAGTGCGCGCCCGACGGCGGAAGCAGGCTCTGGCTGGGATCGGCATAGCCGGGGTCGGCCCCGGTGAACACCGCCGGAAACGCCGCCACCGCGACGATGAACAGGATGAGCAGGCCGGCGAAGACGAACTTCGGCCGCCCGCGCAGCCCCCGCCACGTGTCGCGCCAGAAGCCGCTGCGCTCAGCCATACCGGATCCTCGGGTCCAGCGCGGCATACAGCAGGTCCACCGCGAGATTGGTGATCAGATAGATCAGCACCAGCACCGTCACGATCGACACCACGGTCGGCGCCTCCTGCCGGGTGACGGCCTGATACAACACCCCACCGACGCCGTGGATGTTGAAAATCCCTTCCGTCACAATGGCTCCGCCCATCAGGGCCCCAAGGTCCGCCCCCAGGAAGGTCACCACCGGGATCAGCGAATTGCGCAGGATGTGCACCGTCACCACGCGCGGCCGCGACAGCCCCTTGGCGGTGGCGGTGCGGACATGGTCGGCGTGCGCGTTGGCGGCCACCGCCGACCGGGTCAGCCGCACCACGTAGGCGAACGACACCGAGCCCAGCACGAGGCCGGGCAGCAGCAGGCGCCCGATCGTCGACCTCTCGCCCACCGTGACCGGCGCGAGGCCCAGCTTCACCCCGAACACGAACTGAGCCAGAAACCCCAGCACGAAGATGGGGATCGCGATGATGACGAGCCCGGCGATCAGCACGGTCGCGTCGAAAATCCCGCCGGTGCGCAGGCCGGCGATCACCCCGAAACCGATGCCCAGCACCGCTTCGACGACCAGGGCGATCAGCGCCAGCCGTAACGTCACCGGAAAGGCGTGTGCGAGAACGTCGCTCACCGGCAGTCCGGAGTAGGAACGGCCCAAGTCGCCGTGCAGGACGCCGCCGAGGTAGCGCAGGTACTGCACGAGGAACGGATCGTCGAGGTGGTAGCGGGCCCGCAGCTGCGCGGCGACCTCCGGCGTCAGCGGACGGTCCCCGGCGATCGCGGCCACCGGGTCGCCGGGCAACAGGAACACCATGCCGTAGATCAGCAGCGTGGCGCCGAGGAAGACGGGCACCATGACGGCGATCCGGCGAGCGATGTACCAACCCATGTCGTTACGCCTTGATGATGTTCTCGTAGTCGGGCAGACCGTTCCACGTGAGCTTGACGCCGCTCACCTGTGACGACCATCCGACGACCGCGATGTAGTACCAGAGCGGCACGGCGGGCATGTCGCGCAACAGGATTCGTTGGGCCTTGTTGACCAGCACATCCGCCTGCTGCAGGTTCGGTGCGGCCTCGGCGTCGGCAAGGCCGGCGTCGAAATCCCGGTTGGAGTATCCGACGTCGTTGGATCCCGCTCCGGTGGCGTACAGCGGGGCCAGGAACTCGATCATCGACGGGTAGTCACCGATCCAGCCCGCGCGGAACGCGGTGTCGATGGTGCGGTTGGTGATTTGGGTGCGGAACCCCGCGAAGGTGGGATGCGGTGCGCCGACGGCGTCGATGCCCAGCACGTTTTTGATGCTGTTGGCCACCGCGTCGACCCACTCTTGATGGCCGCTGTCGGCGTTGTACGCGATGGAGTATCGCCCGCTCCACGGCGAGATCGCGTTGGCCTGCGCCCAGAGTTGGCGTGCCCGTTCGGGATTGAAGTCCAATGCGTCGTTTCCCGGGATGTGCGGATCGAATCCGGGCAACGAGCTGGCGGTGAAGTCGCGGGCCGGGCTGCGGGTGCCGTTGAAGATCTGCCGGCAGATCTGCGGCCGGTTGATGGCCGCCGACAGCGCCAGGCGGCGAAGTCGGCCTTCTTCGCCGCCGAAGTGCGGTAGCCGCAACGGTGTGTCGAGCGATTGGCTGACCGCGACGGGTCCGCTGGCCGCGTTGCCGCCCAGGTCGCGCTTGTAGATCGTCAGCGCGCTGGACGGAATCGTGTCCAGCACATCGAGATTGCCGGACAGCAGGTCCGCGTATGCGGTGTCGAGGTTGGCGTAGAACTCGAACCGCAGGCCCTTGTTGTGGGGATGGCGGTTGCCGTGGTAGTCGGGGTTGGGTTTCAGGTCGATCTTGACGTTGTGTTCCCAGGCCGGGCCGTCCGGACCGTCCGCCAACTCGTATGGGCCGTTCCCGACAGGGTTGCGGCCGAACGCGGCCATGTCCCGAAAAGCCCTGTCCGGCAACGGGTAGAACGCATTGTGTCCTAGCCGCAACGTGAAGTCGACGGTCGGCGCCTTGAGCCGCACGTCGAACTCGAGGTCGTTGACCACTTGCAGCCCGGACATGGTGGTCCGGGCCGGCTTGCCGTTTCCGGTCAGGCCGGCGACCTCGTCGTAGCCGACGATCGGGCTGAAGAAGCTCTGCTGGAGTTGGGCATTGGTGCTCAGCGCGCCGTAATTCCAGGCGTCGACGAATGAATGGGCCGTCACCGGCGAGCCGTCGGTGAATCTCCAGCCTGGCTTGAGAACGATCCGGTAGCTGACGTTGTCGGTCGTCTCGACCGACTGCGCCACCTCCGGCGACGGTTTGCCCGCGGCGTCATAGGACACCAAACCGGCGAACAGCCGATCCAGGATCCGCCCTCCGAGGCTGTCGTTCGTGCCGGTCGGAACCAACGGGTTCGGCGGTTCCCCGCCGTTGACCACCACCAGGTCGGGGCTCAACGCCCCGCCGCCGCACGCGACCAGCGACGCGACCGCCAGCAAGCCGGCGACGAAGACCGGCAAGGCGGCCCGCATCCGACGCATGACACCCGACCCTAGGGCCTGCGACGTCGCTTGCGGTGAAGTGCCCGGCGCGGGTCCGCGAATTTACACTCCTCCTCGTGACTGTCGCGTATCTGGCTTCGGACGAATCGGCTGAGCTAGCCGGCCGATTGATCTTCGCGTTCGGCCTTCCCGCAGTCGGCTTGATCTGTCTGATCATTGGCCTTCTAGAGCGCTCGCGCAGGCGTCGGCAGTCCCCGCCGCCGTACCACCCCGGCTACCCGTATCGGCCGCCGCCGCCACCGGCCATCGGGTATCCGGGACCGTATCCGGCTCCACCGCCCTATCCCGGTTACCCGCCCGCGGTACCGCCACCGCGGCCGGCGAGCAAGTCGGCCACCGCGCTGATCACCATCGGTATCGTGCTGCTGACGTTAGGCGGGCTGAACGTCCTCGTCCACGTTGCGCGCGCCGTGTCGCGCGACGGTCGTGGCTCGCCCACGACCGCCCACCCAACCCCATCGGGAGCCGCGATGCCGGGAATCGGTCAGTGCTTCACCGAATTCGAGATCCAACTGGGTTCGCTCAACCAACCGACCGACTGCGGTGATCCTGTGGCGACCTATGAGCTCGCCGCCATAGGCGGGCCGACGGCGACGTGCCCCGACAACAAGCGCGGCGACTCTGTCTACGCGCGCCTCACCAACGAATCCCACACGCTGTGTTTTGTCCCCAACCTCAAACAAGGGCTCTGCTACCTGAGGACGGGCCAGCGTGAGACGACGACGTTGACACCCGCCGATTGCGGTCAAGCACGCTACGCAAAATTAAGGGTCGACAAGCGCATCGACGGCAGCGCCGACGAAACGCAGTGTCCGCCGGGGACAAAAGCCAACGCGTACCCCACGCCGCCGCGGGTCTACTGCTTGGTGCAAGCCGAGTCGTGACGTCGCTCAGACGGGCGTCACCGGATGCACCTGCAACGCGCAGGCATCGATGGTGACCGGCACGCTCAGCACCACGGTCGTATCCGGCGGATTGACCAGCAGGTCGGTATAAGTCGGGCAGGGCTCGCCGTTGGCGTCGATGGCCACTCCCTCCACGACGGCCTGCGCCTGAGTGGACAAGGACAGGATCACGGTGGGCGGCACGTCGGCGCCACCCGGCAGGCCACCCATGTAGCCGCGCAGAGTCGGCTGGGCGTGAATGAGCGGGCCGCCGGACCCCGAGTCGACGCCGGGGTATCCGGTCAGTGTGCAGGGCTCCGCGCCGCCGGCGAGGCTGAACACCAGCGTGGCCGAGCGGTGGCCCACGGCGGCCTGGGTCGGCGAGGCGGTGACGGCGATCTGGTCCGACCAGCACGGGGTGGGTGCGTCTGCGGTGTCGATCGGCACGGCGCGCGCCGGTGATCCCAGCAGGGCGGTGGCCGCGTAAATCGTTGCGGCCGCGGCGAAGCTGTGGACTCGTCGGCGGATGCGCCGCTCCTGGCCGGGCACATCGGTGATTATCCGCCACGCGGCCGCGGTTATACCTGAATTTGACGCTTCCCTTTTCACCTTGCGGCGTTAGGCTCTGACGGTTGACGAGCCTCGACACTAGGAGGAAGCCAGTGACCGCGACCGACGCCGTAGGCCCGTCGTCGTACCCCCCGCCGCCGGCGTTTGCCGAGCAGGCCAACGCGGGTGAGGAGATGTATCGCGAGGCCGAGAAGGACCGGCTGGCCTTCTGGGGCGAACAGGCGAACCGGCTCTCCTGGTCGACGCCGTTCACCGAAGTGCTCGACTGGTCGCAGGCGCCGTTCGCGAAGTGGTTCGCCGACGGCAAGCTCAACGTCGCCTACAACTGCGTGGACCGCCACGTGGAGGCGGGCCTCGGCGACCGCGTCGCCATCCACTGGGAGGGTGAGCCCGGCGACAGCCGCAGCCTGACCTATTCCGAGCTGCAGGCGCAGGTGTGCAAAGCGGCCAACGCGCTGACCGGACTGGGCCTGGTCGCCGGCGACCGCGTCGCGATCTATATGCCGTTGATCCCCGAAGCGGTGATCTCGATGCTCGCCTGCGCCCGGCTGGGCATCATGCACAGCGTCGTGTTCGCCGGCTTCACCGCGAAGGCGCTACGGGCCCGGATCGCCGATGCCCAGGCCAAGTTGGTGATCACCAGCGACGGGCAATTCCGCCGCGGCAAGCCGGCACCGCTGAAGGACGCGGCCGACGAAGCCATTGAAAACACAGACGATTCCGAAAGCCCCGTCGAGCACGTCCTGGTGGTGCGGCGCACCGGAATCGACGTGTCGTGGAACGACGACCGCGACCTGTGGTGGCACGACGTCGTAGACGCCGCGTCGCCCGAACACACCCCGGAGCCGTTCGACGCGGAGCAGCCGCTGTTCCTGCTCTACACTTCCGGCACCACCGGCAAGCCCAAGGGCATCGTGCACACCAGCGGCGGCTACCTGACTCAGAGCTCCTACACGCACTACTACATCTTCGACATCAAGCCCGAGCGCGACGTGTTCTGGTGCACCGCCGATATCGGCTGGGTCACCGGCCACACGTACGGCGTCTACGGTCCGCTGTCCAACGGGGTCACCGAGGTGCTCTACGAGGGCACGCCCGACTCGCCGACCCAGCACCGGCACTTCGAGATCATCGAAAAGTACGGCGTCACAATCTATTACACCGCACCCACGCTGATCCGCACGTTCATGAAGTGGGGGCGTGAGATCCCCGACGCGCACGACCTGTCCAGCCTGCGACTGCTGGGCACGGTGGGTGAGCCGATCAACCCGGAGGCGTGGCGCTGGTACCGCAAGGTGATCGGCGCAGACAGCCTCCCGATCGTGGACACCTGGTGGCAGACGGAAACGGGCGCCGCGATGATCTCCCCGCTGCCCGGGGTCGCCGCCGCCAAACCGGGTTCGGCGATGAGGGCGTTGCCGGGCATCTCCGCGAGCATCGTCGATGACCACGGCGAACACCTGCTGCCGACGATCCATCACGGCGAGCACGTCACCGGCTACCTCGTCCTGGACCAGCCGTGGCCGTCCATGCTGCGCGGCATCTGGGGTGATCCGGAGCGCTACGTCGAGACCTACTGGTCGCGATTCGCCGAGCAGGGCTGGTACTTCGCCGGCGACAGTGCCTATTACGACCGCGATGGCGCCATCTGGGTGGTGGGCCGCATCGACGACGTGATGAACGTGTCGGGGCACCGGCTTTCGAGCGCAGAATTGGAGTCGGCGCTCGTCGGGCACCACGGCGTGGCCGAGGCCGCCGTGGTCGCGAAGGCCGACGAGACCACGGGACAGGCCGTCTGCGCGTTCGTCGTCTTGTGCGCCGACTACGAGGTGCACGACGGAATCGTCGACGAGCTGCGGGCTGAGGTGGCCCGGGAGATCTCACCGATCGCCAAGCCGCGCGAGATCCATGTGGTGCCCGAACTGCCCAAGACTCGCAGCGGCAAGATCATGCGCAGGCTCCTGCGTGACATCGCCGACAAGCGGGAGCTCGGGGACACCTCGACGCTGTTAGACCCGAGCGTTTTCGACGCGATCCAAGCCTCGAAGTAGCCGGATCAGGCCGGCAGGGGCGTGAACCCCGCGCCCGGCCGATGCTTGGCATTGACGTCGGCCAGGATCGCGTTGAACGACTGCACCACGGCCGGCGTGTGCAGCGGGATGTATTTGATGATGCAGGTCGGCAGGTTGTCGCTGAACGCCCCGTGGATCATGCCGACCAGCATGTTGTTCACCGTCACCGGCGCCCCGGAATCGCCCGGCTGCCCGCAGACCTGCATGACGATGGTGCCGGGGTCCTGGCCGGGGCCCCAGGTGACGCCACACGAGTTTCCGGTGGTGCGGCCCTGCTTGCAGGCGATCTCGCCGAAGGCGGGGTCGGGGCCCAGACCGTTGATCGCGAAGCCGTTGTAGTTGGCCGTCGGTGTCACCTTCGCGGGATCGAACTTGATGACCGCGTAGTCGAGGTTGTCGTTGCCGGCCACCATGGTGCCCAGGATCCCGGCGTTCTCCGCGCCCTCGGCGGCGACCTGCGCGCCGGGTCCGCCGCAGTGCGCCGAGGTGAAGCCGATCAGATCGCCGGCGGTATCGCCCCCGATGGTCGTCAGGGTGCACATGGTGTCCCCGTTGATGACGATGCCGGCGCCGCCGCCCATCGGGATCCTGACGTCGGCGGCCGCGGCGCGCACGGGGTAGCCGACCAGCACCAGGAGCGCCGCCCCCATCGCCGCCACGAAGCACCGGTGCGCCGTCTGCACAGCACCACTCCCATCGACAGGCCGGACCCGGACCGGCTTCGCCAGTCTAGTCGGCCGGGCGTCTCGGCCGCCGTGCCGAGCGCGGCCCGTCGACCGCGGCGCCCGTTGGGTGGCGGCGGGGGCACGACGGTCGTTGCCCGGCCGGGTGTGCGGGCCCGGGCAAAGGGCCTGGTTCGGCGCGTTCTGACCGGGTATCAGTCGCACGACGGGGCGCAGATGACCGGGTCGGCCCCGGTCCGGACGCGGCCGTCTTCGGCTGGCCTCGTCTGGCCTGGCGGCACATGGCAACATGAACCGCGACGACAGCGAGCCGGGCAGTGACGAAAGTGGGGACCGTCTGTGAGCAAACCCGATGGCAAGAACGGTGTGCCCAGCACCCTGACCACGATCCCCCTGACCGACCCGCACGCCCGCCCCGCGGAGCCGTCGATCGGTGACCTGATCAAGGACGCGACCACGCAGGTCTCCACGCTGGTGCGCGCCGAGGTGGAGCTGGCCCGGGCCGAGATCACCCGAGACGTCAAGAAGGGGCTGACCGGCAGCGTTTTCTTCATTGCCGCGCTGGTGGTGCTGTTCTACTCCACGTTCTTTTTCTTCTTCTTCGTGGCCGAACTGCTCGACACCTGGCTGTGGCGCTGGGTGGCTTTCCTGATCGTGTTCGGGATCCAGGTGGTGGTGGGGGCGGTGCTGGCGCTGCTGGGCTTCCTCAAGGTGCGCCGGATCCGCGGGCCGCGGGAGACCATCGAATCGGTCAAGGAGACGCGCACCGCGCTCACCCCGGGTCACGACAAGGCGCAGGGCGCGGCCAAGCAGCTCGAAGAGCGCGGGAAGCACGAGAAGCCCGAAACCGATCCATCGGGTTGGTAAATGGCCCCGCCGGACCCGTCGGTAACCCGCATCGACGGGCCGTGGCGGCATTTGGACGTGCACGCCAACGGCATTCGGTTCCATGTCGTGGAGGCGCTGCCCGGCGACGCTGACCCGGCCGCACCGCCCACCGCCCGACCCTTGGTGATGCTGCTGCACGGTTTCGGTTCGTTCTGGTGGTCGTGGCGTCACCAGTTGCGGGGACTGACCGGGGCCCGGGTGGTGGCGGTCGACCTGCGCGGCTACGGCGGCAGCGACAAGCCACCCCGGGGATACGACGGATGGACGCTGGCCGGCGACACCGCCGGCCTCATTCGCGCGCTGGGTCACTCCTCGGCGACGCTGGTCGGCCACGCCGACGGCGGGCTGGCGTGCTGGGCCACCGCGCTGCTGCACGCGCGGTTGGTGTCGGCCATCGCGCTGATCAGTTCCCCGCACCCAGCGGCGCTGCGCCGGTCCACGCTGACCCGCCGCGACCAGGGTTACGCTCTGTTGGCGACGCTGCTGCGCTACCAAATGCCGGTGTTGCCGGAGCGACTGCTGACCCGCGACAACGGTGCCGAGATCGAGCGCCTCGTCCGCAGCCGCAGCTGCGCGAAATGGCTTGCCTCAGAAGATTTTTCCGAAGCGATCGGTTACCAGCGGCTGGCGATACAGATTCCGTCGGCGGCGCACTGCGCGCTGGAATATCAACGCTGGGCGGTGCGCAGCCAGCTGCGCGACGAGGGCCGGCGCTTCATGAAATCGATGAGCCAGCAGCTCAGCGTGCCGCTGCTACACCTGCGCGGCGAGGCCGACCCCTACGTGCTGGCGGACCCGGTCGACCGGACGCAGCGCTACGCCCCGCAGGGGCGTTACGTATCAGTCGCCGGCGCAGGGCATTTCAGCCATGAAGAGGCGCCAGAGGAGATCAACCGGCACTTGATGCGGTTCCTGGACTCCGCGGTCAGCTGACGCAGGCGCCGGTGGTGACCGGTTGGGTGTCACCGATCTTGGCGAGCTGACTGTTCACCTCGTCGGCCGTCAACACGAACCCCGTGTCGGGGTCGTCGACGGCCGCACCGAAGACCACGCCGAGCACCTGACCGTTCAGGTCGATCAGCGGTCCGCCCGAATTGCCTTGTTCCACATTGGCTCTGATGGTGTAGACGTCGCGGGTGACCGGGGCCGGGTCGCGGTAGATGTCGGGGCCGCTGAGTTTGATGACCTCGCGAATGCGGGCCGGGGTCGCGGTGAAGTTACCGCCGCCGGGATACCCGAGCACCACAACGCTGGTACCCGTTTTCGCCTCGGTCTGGGCGAAGGCCAGGGGTGGGGGCGGCAGGTTGGGGACGGCGAGGATGGCGATGTCGACCGACGGGTCGTAGGACACGACGGTCGCGTCCAGCGGGCTTCCGCTGGCGTAGATCTGCACGCTGTTGGACCCGGCCACCACGTGGGCGTTGGTCATCACCCGGTCGGGCGCGATCACAAACCCACTGCCCTCCAACACTTTTTGACAACTCGGCGCCAGGCTGCGCACCTTGACGACGCTGGGCGCGGTGGCCTGCACCACCGGATTGTTGGCCAGCGCGGGGTCCGGCGAGGCGACGGGAATCACCGGGGTGCGGCTGAACGGCTCCAGCACCGCGGGCAGGCCCGAGGTGTTCAGCAGGGCCGAAAGCCGTTTGGGCACCGTCTTCAGCCACGGCGGGGCGACGTCGTTGACCTGGGCCAGCACCCGCGAGCCGCGGACCGCGGCGGCCAGCTCCGGCTGGTCCTTGGACTGTGTCAGCGGGGTGGCCAACAGCCAGGCCGCGGTCAAGACGACCACGAGCTGAACCCCCACCCCGATGAACGAGTCGACCGTGCGGATGGTGCGGCTGCGGATCGCGCCGCGCACCGCCCGGCCCAGCACCACTCCGGCGACCTCGCCGATCACCACCAGCGCGAGGATCAAGAACAGGGCGGCGAACAGCTTGGCCCGGGGCGCGGCGATGTGGCTGACGAGGTGCGGCGCCAGCAGTACCCCCGCGATCGCGCCCAGCAACACCCCGACGAATGAGAACAGCGATCCCACCGCGCCGGAGCGCCAGCCCGAGACCGCCGCGATGAAAGCGACCGACAGCACGGCGATGTCCAGCCACTGGGACGGGGTCATCGAGTTCATGTTCATCGGTGGGCACCACCCTGGTCGCCGACCAGCGCCATCGCCGCGTCCAATTCGCGGACGTCGGTGGTGTCCCAGGGCTGGGCCCAGCCGGCGACGTCGAGCATCGCACAAATCACCTGGCCAGTGAATCCCCAAACCAACATCTCGTTCAGCAGAAACGCCGGTCCGGCCCACCGGCGACCGAGGTCGCCCCGGTACACCATCAACCGGTTGGCTGGATTGATGAAGGCGCGCAACGGAACTCGCGCGACGATCGCGGTTTCGGCCTCGTTGACGACGGCCACCGGTCCGGGATCGGGCGAGTAGGCCAGCACGGGGACGACGTGAAACCGCGACGGCGCGATGAACGTGCGTTCCATCGTGACCAGGGGGCGCAGCCGGGTGATGTCGATTCCGGTCTCCTCCTGGGCTTCCCGCAAGGCGGTGGCCACCGGGCCGTCGTCGGTCGGATCGGAGGCGCCGCCGGGGAACGCGGCCTGGCCCGCGTGGTGGCGCAGCGTGGAGGCCCGCACGGTGACCAGCAAGTCGGCGTCGTCGGGGACGCCGCCGTCGGCGGGCGCGGACTCCGGCCCCGAAAACAACACCAGGACGGCGGCTTCCCGGCCGCTGCCGCGCAAAGCCGACACCGCCTTGCCGGTGATCATCGCCAGCACGTCGGCCGGCAGCCGGCGCCGGTACGCCTCCGGCATCCGCTCGACGTTATCGACCAGGGGGCGCAGCCAGGGCGGGGAGGCGTCGGGCGTCAGGGGAACGGCCCCGCGCGCGGGATCGGGGGCCCCACCGCCCGCGGGCGGGGGCGTGCCCCCAACACTCACCGGGCGTTCCAGTCGGTCCAATTTTCGGCTTATCCCTTGTCTTTTCCGACCGCGGCGGCGATCTCGTCGGCACTGTCGAAAGCCCGCGGCAGCATCTGCGCAACGCTACCGTCCGGCCGCAGAACCACCGTCGCGGGCATGACGTTTACGACGCCCAGGGCCGCCGCGACCCGACGGCGGCCATCCTGCAGGGTCGGCAGCCGAACGCCCAGTTCGGCCAGTCGCAGCAACGCGGCCGTCTCGTTCTCGTCCTGGTGCACCGTCACCACCGTCACGTCCGGCCCGGCTCGGCGTTGATACTCCGCCATCGCGGGCAGTTCGGCCGCGCAGGGCGCGCACCAATACGCCCACAGGTTCAGGACCACCCGACGCCCGGCCAGGGCGCGGGCGACGTCGACAACCGAGCCGTCCGCCGCGCAATCGACCGTGATCCCCCGCAACGCCGGCGCGCCGGGGCCGTCGCCGGCGCCGGGACACGGCGGCAGATCAGCCCGCTGCCGCGGCCCCGCAAGCGCCGCCGGCGTGTCGGCGTCCCGGTGTTCGCGGTCCGGGGCGTTGACCGCGGCGCCGGGCCGCGTCGTCGTCGCGGACTCATCGCGCAGCTGGGCCACCAGGGCCGCCACCAACGCCGCCACCACCGCGAGGATCGCGATCGTCCAGCGCGTGGTGCGCGTCAAGGCCGTGCTCTACAGGCCGGCCAGCGCCAGCAGGTGTTCGGTTTCCGGACCACGCACCAGGGGCGCGGCCAGCAGCGGCTCGGTGGGGCCGAGGCCGAAGGACGGGCAATCCTTGGCCACGACGCACACCCCGCAGGCCGGCTTGCGCGCGTGGCACACCCGACGGCCGTGGAAGATCACGCGGTGGCTCAACATGGTCCACTCGCTGCGTTCGATCAGTTCGCCCGCCGCGCGCTCGATCTTGACCGGGTCCTTGTCGGTGGTCCAGCGCCATCGGTGCAGCAGCCGCGCGAAGTGGGTGTCGACGGTGATGCCCGGAACCCCAAAAGCGTTGCCCAGGATGACGTTGGCGGTCTTGCGGCCCACCCCGGGCAGCGTCACCAGTTCTTCCATGGTGGACGGCACCTCGCCGTCGAACCGTTCGACGAGGGCCTGCCCCAGGCCGATAAGCGAGGTCGCCTTGTTCCGGAAGAACCCCGTCGGGCGGATCAGCGCTTCCAGTTCGTCACGGTCCGCTTGCGCGTAGGCAAGCGCCGAGGGATACCGCTTGAACAGTGCCGGCGTCGTCAGGTTCACCCGTTTGTCGGTGCTCTGCGCCGACAGGATGGTGGCGACCGTCAGCTCCAGCGGTGTCGTGAAGTCCAGCTCGCAGTGTGCGTCCGGAAAGGCCTGCGCGAGCGCCCGATTCATCCGGCGGGCCCGCCGCACCAGGCCGACCCGGGTCTCCTCAGCCCAGCGCCGCGCGGCGTCGCCGCCCGCTGGAGCAGGTGCCGACTTCGAGCGTCCGGACGACTTCGCCGCTGTCACCTACGACAGAGTACTGATTTCGTGATCTCGCCGAGACCTCGTGTTGATTGGAGGCCATGTTTACTCTCCTTGTGTCATGGTTGCTGGTGGCCTGCGTTCCGGGGCTGCTGATGCTGGCGGCGCTCGGCTTGGGACGGCTCGAACGGGGGCTGGCCCGCGAGGACGTCGCGATCATCGCGGTCGCTGAGCTCTTCGAGCACGCGGAGCTTGTGGACCTGCGCACGCTGGCGCGGGAGGGCATGCCGGAGGCGGTGGAATTCCTGCATCGCCGCGACGCTCGCGAACTCGCCGAGGCCGCGCTGGCCGGGCTGACCGCCGCGCCCCGGCACGCGGCGCCGTCGTTTGCCGCCAGCTTCATCGACCACACCGAGCTGACATTGCCGACGCGAATACACGCGCATTCGCGGATCAATCCGCAGTTTAAGGCCACTAGACACGTCAATCGTGTGTAGCGTTGCACGTTGGACAAAATGTCCTACCGCTAGACTCATCACGCGAGCACGGGATTAACCTGGCCGTATCACAAACGTTGAAATTTGAAGAGGCAATGTGGACGAGATCCTGGCAAGGGCAGGAATCTTCCAAGGGGTTGAGCCGGGCGCGGTCGCCGCGCTGACCAAGCAGCTGCAACCCGTCGACTTTCCCCGTGGACACACGGTCTTCGCCGAAGGCGAGCCGGGCGATCGGCTCTACATCATCGTCTCCGGGAAGGTGAAGATCGGCCGTCGCTCACCCGATGGCCGGGAGAACCTGCTGACGATCATGGGCCCGTCGGACATGTTCGGCGAATTGTCCATATTCGACCCGGGCCCGCGGACCTCCAGCGCGACCACCATCACCGAGGTGCGCGCGGTCTCGATGGACCGCGACGCGCTGCGGGCGTGGATCGCCGACCGTCCCGAGATCGCCGAGCAGCTGTTGCGGGTGCTGGCCCGACGGCTGCGCCGCACCAACAACAATCTGGCCGACCTCATCTTCACCGACGTGCCGGGCCGGGTGGCCAAGCAGCTGCTGCAGCTGGCCCAGCGTTTCGGCACCCAGGAGGGTGGCGCCATGCGGGTCACCCACGACTTGACCCAGGAGGAGATCGCCCAGCTGGTGGGCGCCTCGCGGGAGACGGTTAACAAGGCGCTGGCCGATTTCGCCCACCGCGGCTGGATCCGCCTGGAGGGCAAGAGCGTGCTGATTTCGGACTCCGAAAGGCTGGCCCGCCGAGCGAGGTAAGCGCGCGCGAAGCGCGGGCGCATCCGAGCGAGAATCCGAACTCCGAGCGAGGTAAGCGCGCGCGAAGCGCGGGCGCAACCGAGCGAGAATCCGAACCCCGAGCGAGGTAAGCGCGCGCGACGCGCGGGCGCAACCAAGCGGGGCAATCGCGGAAATGGCGTCGGCCCGTAATTGTGCGGGGCCTTACTCGCACTTCTCCTGCGGCTTTTCAGTCTTGCTGCAAATAGTTCAGTTGCGCCTGAACGGACCATTCGGCCGCGTCCCAGAGTTTCTCGTCGACGTCCACATAGACGTGTTCGACAACCTGGCGCGCGGTGGCGTCCTCGCCGATGTCGCGCAGGGCCGCGCGCACCTGCTCCAGGCGCTCGTGCCGATGCATGAGGTAACCCGACGCGACGGCCTCCAGGTCGGCCAGGTCCGGCCCGTGACCGGGCAGCACCGTACGCCGCCCCAGGCCGCGCAGCCGCCGCAGCGATTCCAGGTAGTCGGCCAGGCTGCCGTCTTCGGAATCTATGACGGTCGTGCCGCGGCCCAGCACACTGTCCGCGGTGAGCACCGCGTCGTCGACCAGAAACGACAGCGAGTCGGCGGTATGGCCGGGGGTGGCCATCACCTTGATCTTCAGGCCGGCCGCGTCGATCACCTCGCCGTCGGTCAGGTGACCGCCGAGGCCCCGCAAGAACCCGCTGCCCGCGGACCGAACCGTCGCACCGGTGCGCTCGACCAGCTTGTCGATGCCATCGGTGTGATCGCCGTGCCGGTGACTGATCAGCACCAGCGTGATCCGGCCCAGCCCGGCAACCCGGGCGATGTGCTCGTCGTCGTCCGGGCCGGGATCCACGACGACCAGCTCGTCGCTGCCCTTGCCGCGCAACACCCAGGTGTTGGTGCCCTCGAGCGTCAGCAGCCCGGGGTTGTCGGCCAGCAGAACCGAGGCGGTCTCGGTGACCGCCCGCAGCCTGCCGTAGGCGGGGTGGCTCAGCGACTCGGGCGCGGCGGTCACGGTCGTGAGCCGACCTCCACGATCAGCTCCACTTCCACCGGCGCGTCCAGCGGCAGCTCGGACACGCCGACCGCGGACCGCGCGTGCGCGCCGGCGTCGCCGAACACCTCGGCCAGCAGCTCGGAGGCCCCGTTGATGACGCTGGGCTGGCCGTTGAAGCCGGGGGCGGACGCGACGAAGCCGACGACCTTGACCACCCGCGTCACCGCGTCGATGCCGACCAGCGAATCGATGGCGGCCAGGGCGTTGAGTGCGCAGATCCGCGCCAGCGCCTTGCCCTCTTCCGGGCTGACCCGGGCCCCGACCTTGCCGGTCCCGGCCAGCTGTCCGGCCTGCATCGGCAGCTGACCCGCGGTGTAGACCAGGTCGCCCGTCCGCACCGCGGGCACGTAGGCGGCCAACGGGGCCACCACCTCCGGCAGCGCGACACCGAGTTCGGCGAGCCGGGCCGACGCGGTCATCTACTTCGGGCGCTTCAGATACGCGACGTGTTGCTCGCCGGTTGGCCCGGGCAGCACGGACACCAGTTCCCAACCGTCGGCGCCCCACTGGTCGAGGATCTGTTTGGTGGCGTGCGTCAGCAGCGGGACCGTGACGTATTCCCATGCGATCGGTTGGCTCATGGCGCGAGCTTATCGGTCGGGCGTGAACGACTCTGGCCTGCCCGGGGGCCGCGCCCCGGCCGGGCTAGCATGCGAAGGTGGCAAACACATCGAGCGGCGGTAGCGCGGTCGGCTGGCCGGCGCGGTTGTCGAAGGCCCGCCTGCATTTCGTCACCGGCAAAGGCGGCACGGGCAAGTCGACGATAGCGGCCGCACTGGCGCTGACCCTGGCAGCCGGGGGCCGCAAGGTTCTGCTGGTGGAAGTCGAAGGGCGGCAAGGCATTGCGCAACTCTTCGACGTGCCGCCGCTGCCCTACCAGGAGGTCAAGATCGCGACCGCCGAGCGCGGCGGTCAGGTCAACGCCCTGGCCATCGACATCGAGGCGGCCTTCCTGGAATACCTGGACATGTTCTACAACCTCGGCATCGCCGGGCGGGCGATGCGCCGCATCGGCGCCATCGAGTTCGCGACGACGATCGCGCCCGGTCTGCGCGACGTGCTGCTGACCGGAAAGATCAAGGAGTCGGTGGTCCGCGTCGACAAGAACCGGCAACCGGTTTACGACGCGGTCGTGGTCGACGCGCCGCCGACGGGTCGGATCGCCCGCTTCCTGGACGTCACCAAAGCCGTGTCCGATCTGGCCAAGGGCGGGCCGGTGCACTCTCAGAGCGAGGGCGTGGTGAAGCTGCTGCACTCCGAGCAGACCGCCATCCACCTCGTCACCCTGTTGGAGGCGCTGCCGGTGCAGGAAACGCTCGAGGCCATCGAGGAGCTCGCCGAGATGGAGCTGCCGATCGGCAGCGTGATCGTGAATCGCAACATCGCGTCGCACCTGCAGCCCGCCGACCTGGCCAAAGCCGCCGAGGGCCACGTCGACGCGGACTCGGTGCGGGCCGGGCTGGAAATGGCGGGAATCAAGCTGAACGACACCGAATTCGCGGGCCTGCTGACCGAAACCATCGAACACGCGACGGTCATCGCCGCTCGCGCCGAGATCGCGCAACAGCTGGACGCCTTGAAGGTGCCGCGGCTCGAACTGCCGGCGATCTCCGACGGCGTCGACCTGGGCAGCCTCTATGAGCTGTCGGAAGTGCTTGCGCAGCAGGGGGTTCGATGAGTACCACGCCGAACAGGCTTGACATGGCGGCGATCCTGGCCGACACGACCAACCGGGTGGTGGTGTGCTGCGGCGCCGGCGGGGTGGGCAAGACCACCACCGCGGCCGCGATGGCGTTGCGCGCGGCCGAATACGGCCGCAATGTCTGCGTTTTGACGATCGACCCGGCCAAGCGGCTGGCGCAGGCGTTGGGGGTCAACGACCTGGGCAACACCCCGCAGCGCGTACCCCTGGCGCCCGAGGTTCCCGGCGAGCTGCACGCGATGATGCTGGACATGCGCCGCACGTTCGACGAAATGGTGGTCCAGTACTCCGGAACCGGTCGCGCGCAAGCGATCCTGGACAACCAGTTCTATCAAACGGTCGCCAGCTCGCTCGCCGGCACTCAGGAGTACATGGCGATGGAGAAGCTCGGCCAACTGCTGGCCGAGGACCGCTGGGACCTGGTGGTGGTGGATACCCCGCCGTCGCGCAACGCGCTGGACTTCTTGGACGCGCCCAAGCGGCTGGGCAGCTTCATGGACAGCCGGCTGTGGCGGCTGCTGCTCGCGCCGGGCCGAGGGATCGGCCGATTGGTCACCGGCGCAATGGGTTTGGCGATGAAGGCGATGTCGACGGTGCTCGGCTCACAGATGTTGAGCGACGCGGCCGCCTTCGTGCAATCGCTGGACGCCACCTTCGGTGGTTTCCGGGAGAAGGCCGATCGCACGTACGCGCTGCTTAAGCGGCGGGGCACGCAATTCGTCGTGGTGTCGGCGGCCGAACCCGATGCGCTGCGCGAGGCTTCGTTTTTCGTCGACCGGCTGTCCACCGAAGGCATGCCGCTGGCCGGGCTGGTCTTGAACCGCACCCACCCGACGCTGTGCTCGTTGCCCGCCGAGCGGGCGATCGACGGAACGGAAACACTGGAGGCCGAGACGGACTCCGAGGCGGCGTCGCTGGCCGCGGCCGTGCTCAGGATTCACGCCGACCGCGCGCAGACGGCGAAACGGGAGATCAGGTTGCTGTCGCGGTTCACCGGGGCCAATCCGCACGTGCCCGTCATCGGGGTTCCGTCACTACCCTTCGACGTCTCGGATCTGGAAGCGTTGCGCGCCCTCGCCGATCAGATCGCACCGGTTGGCGATGACGCGGCCCGCGCGGCGGCGCAAGGACCCCTGCGCTAGCAGCGGCGGTCGATCTTCGGGTCAGCCGACGCTGCGGGTCCGCCTCTTGTCGAAGAAGTCCGCCCAGGAGACCACCTCGGGGTGCTGCTTGAGCAGGGCGCGGCGCTGCCGCTCGGTCATGCCGCCCCAGACGCCGAACTCGACCTTGTTGTCCAGCGCGTCGGCGCCGCACTCCTGCATCACCGGGCAGTGCCGGCAAATAACGGCCGCTTTGCGCTGCGCGGCGCCGCGAACGAAGAGCTCGTCCGGATCGGTGGTTCGACACAGTGCTTTGGAAACCCAGGCGATCCGTTCTTCGGCATCAACGCTGCGGAGTACCCCTTGTGCGGCCGCAATGTTTGTCCTACGCGCCGCAGGCCGTGTTCCTGACACGAACTGTTCCCTTCCCTACCGGCCGCTCTCACGACCGCCCTCCTGGGGTGCAGATCCTCACCTGCGATCTACGCCACACTGTGTACATCGGTGTTACCTGAATCTCACCGTGTGTCTAAGTTAGGTGGTCAGCCACCAATTGCGCAACAGTCCGATAACGCTTTTTTTGGGACGGGCGTGCCGTCTCGTCCCAAACGATAGGCGAAGAAGTGATCTTGGACACGTCCGATCAGGGGTCCACTCACTGACGCATGCGCAAATTTTAACCCCACGCCGGGCGTAAAGCGCTGGTCAAATACCGCGCGAAAAAGTGGGCGAACTCGCAGCGTGGCGGCGTGACTGGGGGCCGCTACTGTAGTAGCCATGTCAGACCGCCCCCAGGCCTTTCTCACGATCCTCAAGCTTGCGGGGTACTGCTTGCTGGCCGGCGTCGTCGCCACGGCGCTGATGTTTCCGTTCGCCGGCGGGCTGGGACTGGTGTCCAACCGGGCCTCCGAAGTCGTCGCCAACGGCTCGGCCCAACTCCTCGAGGGTGAGGTGCCCGCGGTGTCGACGATGGTCGACGCGAAGGGCAACACCATCGCCTGGCTGTACTCCCAGCGGCGCTTCGAGGTGCCCAGCGACAAGATCGCCAACACCATGAAGCTGGCGATCGTGTCCATCGAGGACAAGCGGTTCGCCGACCACAACGGGGTGGACTGGAAGGGCACGCTGACCGGGCTGGCCGGCTACGCACGCGGCGACGTCGACACCCGCGGCGGCTCGACCATCGAGCAGCAGTACATCAAGAACTACCAGTTGCTGGTGACGGCGAAGACCGACGCCGAGAAGCGCGCCGCCGTGGAAACCACCCCGGCGCGCAAGCTGCGCGAGATCCGGATGGCGCTCACGCTCGACAAGACCTTCACCAAGCCCGAGATCCTCACCCGCTACCTGAACCTGGTGTCGTTCGGCAACGGGTCGTTCGGGGTGCAGGACGCGGCGCAGACCTATTTCGGCATCAACGCCTCGGACCTGAACTGGCAGCAGGCGGCGCTGCTGGCGGGCATGGTGCAGTCGACCAGCGCGCTCAACCCCTACACCAATCCCGAGGGTGCGCTGGCGCGGCGAAACCTGGTGCTGGACACCATGATCGAGAACATCCCGCAGGAGGCCGACGCGCTGCGCGCCGCCAAGGCCGCCCCGCTGGGCGTGCTGCCCCAGCCCAACGAGCTCCCGCGGGGTTGCATCGCCGCCGGCGATCGCGCGTTCTTCTGCGACTACGTCCAGGAGTACCTGTCGCGCGCCGGGATCAGCAAAGAGCAGGTGGCCCGCGGCGGCTACCTGATCCGCACCACGCTGGACCCCGACGTGCAGGTGCCGGTCAAGTCGGCGATCGACCAGTTCGCCAGCCCGACGCTGCCGGGCATCTCCAGCGTGATGAGCGTGATCCAGCCCGGAAAAACCTCGCACAAGGTGATGGCGATGGCCAGCAACCGGACCTACGGGCTGGACAGCGACGCCGGGCAGACCATGCGGCCGCAGCCCTTCTCGCTGGTCGGTGACGGCGCCGGCTCGGTGTTCAAGATCTTCACCACGGCCGCCGCCCTGGACATGGGCATGGGCATCAACGCCACGCTCGACGTGCCGCCGCGCTTCCAGACCAAGGGCATGGGTAGCGGTGGGGCCAAGGGCTGCCCCAAGGACAACTGGTGCGTGGTCAACGCCGGCAATTACCGCGGGTCGATGAATGTGACCGAGGCGCTGGCCACCTCGCCGAACACCGCGTTCGCCAAGCTGATTCAGCAGGTCGGGGTGACCCGCACCGTGGACATGGCGATCAAGCTGGGCCTGCGGTCCTACGCCGATCCCGGCACCGCCCGCGACTACAACCCCGACAGCAACGAGAGCCTGGCCGACTTCGTCAAAAGGCAGAACATCGGCTCGTTCACGCTGGGCCCGATCGAGGTCAACGCGCTGGAGCTGTCCAACGTCGCGGCGACGCTGGCGTCCGGCGGCACGTGGTGCCCGCCCAACCCGATCGACAAGCTGATCGACCGGCACGGCAACGAGGTCGCCGTTACCACCGAGACCTGCGACCAGGTGGTGCCCGAAGGCTTGGCCAACACCCTGGCCAACGCGATGAGCAAGGACGCGGTGGGCGGCGGCACGGCCTCCGGTTCGGCCGGCGCCGCGGGCTGGACGCTGCCGATGTCCGGTAAGACCGGCACCACCGAGGCGCACCGCTCCTCCGGCTTCGTGGGCTTCACCAACCACTACGCCGCGGCCAACTACATCTACGACGACTCCCCCTCACCGACGGACCTGTGCTCGTCGCCGCTGCGCCACTGCGGCGAGGGCGACTTGTACGGCGGTAACGAGCCCGCCCGCACCTGGTTCACGGCGATGAAACCGATCGCCACCAACTTCGGCCCGGTGCAGCTGCCGCCCACCGATCCCCGCTACGTCGACGGCTCACCCGGGTCGCGGGTGCCCAGCGTCGCCGGCCTGGACATCGATGCGGCGCGCGCGCGACTGAGGGAAGCCGGCTTCCAGGTCGCCGACCAGAACAACTTCGTCAACAGCTCCGCCAAGCAGGGCGAGGTGGTCGGAACCTCACCGAGCGGCGCGACGATCCCCGGGTCGATCATCACCATCCAGGTCAGCAACGGCATCCCGCCGGCGCCCCCGCCACCGCCGGAGGGCGCGCCGGTACCGGTCGGCTCGCAGGTGGTGGAGATCCCGGGCCTGCCCCCGA
This sequence comes from Mycobacterium scrofulaceum, assembly GCF_001667885.1. Lineage (GTDB taxonomy): Bacteria > Actinomycetota > Actinomycetes > Mycobacteriales > Mycobacteriaceae > Mycobacterium > Mycobacterium scrofulaceum_C. Next base: position 67,135 of record NZ_LZJW01000049.1, read on the forward strand.
TCACCATTCCGCTCCTGGCGCCGCCGCCCCCGCCGCCGGGGCAGCCGCCCCCGTAGACCGGGCGAGCTGTGACGCCGCGGCGCAAGCTATACGTTGCCAAAGCGCAACCGGCAGTAGGCTGCCAGCATGGCTGATGCAAGCTCAATGGCCCCGCTTCTCGGCGGTCCGCTGCGCGGACCGCATCGTCGCGGGGCGCTGTCCACGCTGATACGCACCGGTGCCGTCGCGCTCGGTTCGGCCGTCGCCGGCATCGGTTACGCCGCGGTCGTCGAGCGCAACGCGTTCGTGCTGCGCGAGATCACCATGCCCGTCCTGACGCCGGGCTCCACGCCGCTGCGGGTGCTGCATATCAGCGATCTCCACATGCTGCCCGCCCAGCGCCGCAAACAGGCCTGGCTGCGGGAGCTCAGCAACTGGGAACCGGACCTGGTGGTCAACACCGGCGACAACCTGGCGCACCCCAAGGCGGTGCCCGCGGTGGTGCAGGCCCTGGGCGACCTGCTGTCGCGGCCCGGTGTCTTCGTCTTCGGCAGCAACGACTACTTCGGGCCGCGCCTGAAGAACCCGCTGAATTACGTGACCAACCCGTCGCACCGGGTCCGCGGTGAACCGCTGCCCTGGCAGGACCTGCGGGCGGCCTTCACCGAGCGCGGCTGGCTCGACCTGACCCACACCCGGCGCGAGTTCGAGGTCGCCGGGCTGCACGTCGCCGCCGCCGGTGTCGACGACCCGCACATCGACCGGGACCGCTACGAGACGATCGCGGGCCCGGCGAGCCCGGCCGCCAATCTGCGACTCGGGCTGACCCATTCGCCGGAGCCGCGGGTGCTGGACCGCTTCGCCGCCGACGGCTACCAACTGGTGATGGCCGGGCACACCCACGGCGGGCAGGTGTGCCTGCCGGTCTACGGCGCCCTGGTGACCAACTGCGGCCTGGACCGGTCGCGCGCCAAGGGGCCGTCCCGGTGGGGTGCGAACATGCAGTTGCACGTCTCCGCCGGGATCGGCACCTCGCCCTTCGCGCCGGTGCGTTTCTGCTGCCGGCCCGAGGCGACCCTGCTGACGTTGATCGCCACGCCGATGGGCGGCCGCGATTCGGCCAGTGACCTGAGCCGTTCGCAGCCAACAGTTTCGGTGCGTTGACCGAGCGGACCCGGATCGCGGTCCGCAGCCGATCCCGGAGCTGGTCGGACAACGCGGTCCGGCTGATCCAGGCCGACGCCCGCCGCAGCGCGGACACGCACCTGCTGCGCTACCCGCTGCCGGAGGCGTGGGCGGCGGACGGCCCGGGTGCTCAGGTGGCGCTGTACCTCAAGGACGAGACCACCCACATCACCGGCAGCCTGAAACACCGGCTGGCTCGCTCGCTGTTCCTGTACGCCCTTTGCAACGGGTGGATCAACGAGAACACCACGGTGGTCGAGGCCTCGTCGGGCTCGACGGCGGTGTCGGAGGCCTACTTCGCGGCCCTGCTCGGTCTGCCGTTCGTCGCCGTGATGCCGGCATCGACCAGCTCGTCGAAGGTGGCGCTGATCGAAGCCCAAGGCGGCCGTTGCCATTTCGTGCAGAACTCGAGCGAGGTGTACGCCGAGGCCGAGCGCGTCGCCCGCGACACCGGCGGGCACTACCTGGACCAGTTCACCAACGCCGAACGCGCCACCGACTGGCGGGGCAACAACAACATCGCCGAGTCGATCTTCGAGCAGTTGGGCGAGGAGGCGCATCCGATCCCGGAGTGGATCGTCGTCGGGGCGGGCACCGGCGGCACCAGCGCGACGATCGGCCGCTACATCCGCTACCGGCGGCACGCGACCCGGTTGTGCGTGGTCGACCCGGAGAACTCCGCGTTCTTCCCGGCCTACGCCGAGGACCGGTGTGATGTCGTGATGCCCGCCTCGTCGCGCATCGAGGGCATCGGCCGGCCGCGGGTCGAGCCGTCGTTTCTGCCCGGCGTGGTCGACCGGATGGTGGCGGTGCCCGACGCGGCGTCCATCGCCGCCGCCCGCCACGTCAGCGCCGTCCTCGGCCGTCGCGTCGGGCCCTCGACGGGCACCAACCTGTGGGGCGCCTTCGGCTTGCTCGCCGAGATGGTCGCCGAACGGCGAAACGGTTCGGTGGTCACGCTGCTCGCCGACAGCGGCGACCGCTATCACGACACCTACTTCAACGACGAATGGGTCGGCGCGCAGGGACTCGATCCAAGCGGTCCGGCCGAGGCGCTGGTGGAGTTCGAGCGTTCCTGCCGGTGGCAGTGACCCGGCACACCGCGGTTTGGCCAGCCGATGGGCGGGTGCGATAGGCTGTCGGAGCTTCAAGCGGGGTGTGGCGCAGCTTGGTAGCGCGCTTCGTTCGGGACGAAGAGGCCGTGGGTTCAAATCCCGCCACCCCGACCCAGTTCGTGTTAGCCGGCAGGACAGCCGGCCACAGCGTCTGACACTGCGGCCATGCGGCTTTGCCATTAAGCTCAGCCCGCATGGCGCTGGTGGGCCGGACGCCCGAACAAGGGCGGCGACGCGGAGTTGGCCGCGCGGTCACGCAATTTGCTGATGCCGCGTCGCCGGCCGGGACGCCCGGCCACCCGACCTTGGCGGAGATCGCGCAGCGCCAGCATGAGATCGAGGCCTGGGAAGCGCTGAACGTGGGCGGTTACCGGTTCGCCAAACCGGGCACGATCATCGGGGCGCTGATTTCCGCCGTGCTGGTGGTCCTCGTGCTGACCCCGCTCCCGCCGAACTGGCCCTGGGACATTCCGACGATGATCCTGGCCGTCTTCACGGCGGTGGCCACGGTGACGTGTGGCCTGTTGTGGTTCGACAATCCGCACCCGCTCCCCCGCCCCGATTCGCTGGTGATCGTGCCCTTCACCCGGGTGGAGAACCTGCGGCTGATGGCGGCCCAATCGGTGGAGCCCTACCGCGCGATCTGCGCCTGCCCCGGTTGCGGCGACACCTCTGCGCACCTGATCCGCGAGCCCGCCAAGGACGAACCGGACTGGGCGATGGTCACCCGGCGGTGCGGCGTGTGCGAACGCGAATGGGCGCAGTCCTGAAATCGGTTGCCCACCAACGGTGCAACCCCGTCGACGGTTGCGGGGCTACGCGCAGTCGGCGCAGATCTGCAGGCCCGCGCTCGTGCTGCGCAACCGGCTGCGATGCTGCACCAAAAAGCAACTCGAGCAGGTGAACTCGTCGGACCGCTGGGGAATCACGGTCACCGAGAGCTCTTCTCCCGACAGGTCGGCGCCGGGCAGCTCGAAGAAGTGGACGTCGTTGGGATCCTCATCGACCACCGCGGTGGCGGATCCCTGCAAGGTCGGTGCTAGCTCGCGTATCGCGGACTTGTCCTGAGTTTCCATGTCGGAGACCCGGCGTGCGTCATAGTCGCTTGCGGTCGGCATGGCAGTTCCTTCCTGCTGATGAGCCGGGTTGACGCACTTTCCTGTAGTCATCCCGTGGCGCAGGCTGTACCCCATTCAGGCGCGAGTTACACCGGCCGTCCCGAAAAAGTTGCTCCGGCGGACCTTGAGCTGCCGCAGGCGCCGGACGGCGGCGGGGTAATGCGCGAGCGCCAGCCCCAGCCACGGCGTGACGACCGAGACGATCAGGGCAACGATGGCCACCCCTTCGTGCCCCACCAGTAGCTCGAACAAGCCGATCCCCAGGCTGACCGCCCAGACCGCCACGGCAGCGAGGCCCAGCAGCGGGAAGTCCCGCTCGTACTCGACCGGATAGTTTGCTGCTCGCAATGAGACGGGCGCGACCATGATCGGCTTTTACCCGGTCACTACCGCGATCAAACGTCTGACCGGCCCCTTTTGGGTCGGTGTTCGTTAGCTCACAGGGTCAGCTGCTTGGCGGCGGGGCGGGCTCGTCGGAATTGGCCGCGTGCCAGGCAAGTTCGGCCTCGCGCACCTTGCGGTGCGTGCGCGCCAGCCACACCGCGCTCGCGGCTCCGAGTACAGCGGCCAGGACCACGGCGGTCACGCCCACCGACAAGTGCCCGGTCGCCAACGCGAACAGGCCCACGATCAGGGCGAGCACCGCGACGGCCGAACCGGCCAGGCCGGGCGCGTTGGCGCCATTGGTGACGGTTTCGCCGGCGTGCTGACGGGAGGTCCGCTGGTGATCGACAGGGTCGCCGTTGTGGGGATTCAACTGCCCTCCTCTCGAGAAAGCTTGCGTCTCAACGCGGTTCGCGCGGAATCCGGTTCGCCGATCGCGCTGGCTCGCCAGGCGGCCGGCCCGCGGCCGTGCTGCCGCAACCGCTTCGCGGGATCATCCACGGCGGTTACCCGCCGCCCCCGGTCCCAAACCGCGGCGCGCGCCCGTGTCAGCCGGCCCAGACGTGGGTATGCCGCGCAGATGAAACCCGCCGTTCTATTCGACGTCGACGGAAGCCTGGTCGACTCCAACTATCTGCACGTCTACGCCTGGGTGCGCGCCTTCGACGACGAGGGCTTGCCCGTGGCCGCGTGGCAGATCCACCGCTGCATCGGAATGGACGGCTCCACGCTGGTGCGAACCCTCTCCAAAGATGCGCCCGACGAGGTCCAGGAACGGTTGAGCGGCGGGCACAGCCGCTATTACCGGGAAAGCACGCACCTGCTCGCGCCGCTGCCTGGCGCCCGCGCGTTGCTGCGCCGCGTCGCCGACCTGGGCTTGCAGGTGGTGCTGGCGACCTCGGCGCCCGACGACGAACTGGAAATCCTGCGCAAGGTCCTCGATAGCGAGGAGGTCATCTCAAAGACCACGTCGTCGCGGGACGTCGACACCGCCAAACCCGAACCGGGCATCGTGCAGGTCGCCCTGGACCGGGCCGGGGTGGACGCCGACCATGCCGTGTTCGTCGGGGACGCCGTGTGGGACGCGCAGGCCGCCGGGGGCGCCGGAGTGCCGTGCATCGGGTTGCTCAGCGGCGGCATCGCCCGCGAGGAACTGCAGGCGGCGGGTGCGTCACCGGTCTTCGCCGATCCACAAGACCTACTGGACCACCTGGACTCCACCCGAATCCACGAACTCGCGCTACATGCCGCGAGTGCGGAGCAACAGCGGTAACAGCCACCAGAAGAACGTAAACAGCGTCAGCGCACACGCTCCCGCGATCAGGCCCGGGCTGCGCCCGGCCACGGCGGCGAACACGATGACCGTCACCCCGGTCAGCGCGAGGCCGAGCAACGCCAGCCCGGCATAGGCGCACCGGTGGGCGGCCGACACCAACACCTGCAGGCGGTGTCGGCGGAACAGCATCCTGTGCATGCCGACCGGGGCGATCAGTAGCACCGTCGCGCCCACCGAACAACCCACCGTGACGAGGTAGGCGTCGCGCAGGGCGGGCGCCAGGACGTCGAACCGCTGCTGAAACGGCAACGTCAGCAGGAAACCGGTGAGCAGCTGCACCCCGGTCTGCACCACGCGCAGCTCCTGCAGCAAGCTGTTCCAATTGCGGTCCAGCCGTTGGATTTCTGTTTCGCCGCGCTCGCGGCTGTCCCAGTGCTGGTCGTCTTGCGGGTGATCGACGTCCATAGCCGTGATCATCGCACCTGTCGTATCCGCCAGCGCCGTTTCCCGGCAGAATCGGGTTATTGAATTCGAATTGCCTTCGGCGGGCCGCCTATTTGCAATCCAATTCCACCAAATGCGTTGTCCCGCAAGCGTCGACGATTTGGAAGCGCCTAGCGGTTGATATTGTCGTCCCGCACCGCGGTCAGGGCGTCATCCAGCGTCGGGTGCAGTGGGAACGTCTTGTCCAGCCCGGTCAGATGAATCGGCCGCCTCGTGGCCGGACCGCGCGCGACCACACCGAACCCGGTCGCCTTGCCCAGCCTCTCGTACGTCGCCGCCAGGATCTTCAGCCCCACCGAGCCGAGGAACTCCACCGCCGAAAGATCGATGACCAGTGCCGCCGGGTTCTCCGCAACTACCGAGCCGATCGCCTGCTCCAGGGCCGGCGCCGTGACCAAATCGATTTCGCCGCTGACACTGACCACGGACACGCCATCGTGGTCCTCAACCAACGTGGTAATCGAATCAGGAGCTGACAATGGCGATCCTTTGTCCCTGGGCTTTAAGTGTGGTGCAAGCCTAGCCTGCGTTGCGAACTGCGAGAAGAATATGCCCTCAACACCTGCCCCGCGACAACCCACGCTAGTCTCGCAAAATCGAGCCTGCACACGGCGGGGCGCGGACCGGTACTCGGGAGGCCACATGTCAGATTCGCCGTCGGAGTTCAGCAGCGCGGGCGCCACCGCCCAGGCGGTCGGCATTTCCAGTGAGGGCCTACTGCCCCAGCTCGTCCAGCATCTGCGGCAGAACCGAACGGTGCTGCGCGAGGAATGGGCGCGCAGGATCACCGAGGCCGAATTGCTCACCGCAATGACGCCCGAGGAGCTGTTCTCCGAGGCGACCGCCGTCTACGACAACTACGTGGAGGTCCTCGAGACCGGTAGCGTCGAGGCGCTGCAGGCTTACGCGCGCGACCTCTCCGAGCGCATCATTCCGCGGGGCGTGGAAACCGACGAGGTCGTCGGCATCGTGTTGTTGCTGCGCGACGTGCTGGCGCGCTCCTTGTTCGAGAAGTACCAAGCCGAATTCGAGATGCTCAACCGGGTGCTGGACGCCTATGAACCGGCGGCCAACCGCATCGCCAATACCGTGGCCGTCAGCTTCGTGCAGGAACGCGAGCGCATCATCCGCCAGCAGCAGGAGGCGATCCGCGAGCTGTCGACGCCGGTGCTGCAGGTGCGTGAGCAGCTGCTGATCCTGCCGATCATCGGCGTGCTCGATTCCCAGCGCGCCCGCCAGGTCACCGAGCAGCTGCTGAGAGCCATCCGCGCGAACCGCGCGAAAGTGGTGGTCATCGACATCACCGGTGTGCCGACCATCGACTCCACGGTGGCCAACCACCTGGTCCAGACGGTCGACGCGTCGGGCCTGATGGGCGCCAGCGTCATCATCACCGGCCTGTCCTCCGAAATCGCCTTGACGCTGGTGACGATCGGCCTTGACCTGTCCAAGATGAACGCGGTCGGCGACCTGCAAGGAGGCATCGAGGAAGCCGAGCGACTGCTGGGCTACGAGGTCTCCCGCACCGGTGAGCAGCCAGGCTAGACATTAGGAACGCGAGCGCCCCATGCCGGTACCGATTCTGAAACAGGGTGCGATTCTCATCGCCTCGGTGCAGGCCGCGCTCAGCGATTCCGACGCCGAGCGGCTGCGCTACGACCTGATGGAGCGGGTCAGCCGGTTCCGCGCGCAGGGCATCATCGTCGACGTCACCGCCATCGACGTGATGGACTCCTTCGCGGCCCGGTCGCTTCGCACGATCGCGCACATGACCCGGTTGCGCGGCGCGGACACGGTGATCGTCGGGCTGCAGCCGGAGGTGGCCTTCGCCATGGTCCAGCTGGGGTTGGCGTTCGACGACATGAACACCGCGCTCGACCTCGAAGAGGGCTTGGCGCTGCTGAACCGCCAACTGGCGCAACGGAAACCAACGATCGGGCGCGACGGTGGCGGCTGATATCGTCGTCGACATCGACAATTCCGACGACATCGTCGAAGCTCGCAAAGCCGGACATCAACTCGCCCTCGATCTGGGATTCTCCCTCACCGACGTCACGATGATCGCCACGGCGATCTCCGAGATCGCACGAAACATCACCAGCTACGCCGGCCGGGGCGCGGTCCGGGTGTTCGTGGCCGACCGGGAGGGCCGCAAGGCCCTGGTGGTGCGCGCCGAGGACGAGGGCCCGGGCATCGCCGACATCGAACGGGCGATGGAAGACGGATATTCGACCGGGCGCGGGCTGGGGATGGGCCTGCCCGGCTCCCGCCGGCTGATGGACAGGCTGTTCGTGGAGTCGGAGCTCGGCAAGGGGACGGTCGTCGAGATGTGGAAATGGGTGCCGCCCCATGCATGAGAACGGCAGGTTCGGTCCCATCGAGTGGGCGAGGGCGGGGCGCCCCCTGCCCAGCGAATACACCTCGGGCGACCGGGGTCTCGCCCTCGACATCGACGGCGCCGCCGCTCTGTTCGGCGTGGTGGACGGCCTCGGCCACGGCCCGGAAGCCGCGGCCGCCGCGCTGCGCGCCGTCGAAGCCGTCACGCGCTCCAGCACCGAGCGATTGGAGGTGCTGATCCAGCTGTGTCACCGCGTCCTCGAGGGCACCAGGGGGGTCGCGATGACCCTGGCGCGGGTCGACTTCGCGGCCAACACGCTGACCTGGACCGGCGTCGGCAACGTCACCGCCGACCTGGTGGCCAAGTCCCCGACCGGCGTGCAGATCCGATCCAGCGCGCGGCTGACCGCGGGAATCGTCGGCTATCGCATCCCGGAAATCAAACCAGCACAGGTCATTTCGATGCGGCCGGGCGACCTCTTGGTGATAAGTACCGACGGCATCACCGAGAACTACCTCGACCACATCGACTTCTCGGCCACCGCCGTTGTCATCGCCGAGGAGCTGCTCGGCAAGGACGCCAAGGAAACCGACGACGCGATGGTGCTGGCGGCTCGTCATCGGGGGGTGTCGTCGTGAGCGACAGCGACGACTTTCACGCCGAGTACGCCGCGGCGTTGCGCGCCTACATGGCGGCGCGGGACGAGGACAGCCTGGCCGTCGCGTACGAACTCGGTCGGCGGGCCCTGCAAGAGGAAGTCAGCCTGCTCGCGATCATCGAGCGGCACGTCCAGCTGATCCTCGGTCTGGCCAAGGACATTCAGATCGACGCGCCGATCGCGCTGGAATTTCTCTTGCAGATGCTGGTCCCCCTCGACATCGCCACGCGGGGATTCCTGGACGGCACCAGGCGCTTCGCGCGCGAGCGTGCGCGCGCCGAGGGTCTGGCCGATCGTGACAGATTCCGCACGGCGCTTGTCAATTCGTTGCAGGAGGGATTCTTCGTCGCCGATCACGAGGGCTCCGTGATCGAAATGAACAGCGCCCTGATCGAGATCCTGGGTTATCCGGCGGAGGGTCTGCCCTACCGGTGGCCACACCCGTGGCTGGTCGACCAGAAGGGCGCCACCCAACAACAGGCGCTGGTTCAGAGCATCGGCGCGACCGCCTACGAGACCCCCATCCGGCACCGCGACGGGCACCTGGTCTGGGTGACGGTCAGCATCAACGCCGTTCAGGGCAGCGGCAGCGACCAGGACGTCTTCGTGGGAACGATCCGTGACATCACCGCCGAACGGGCCTTCGCCGCAAGGGAAAGCGCGGTCCTGCGCCTGGCGACGGCGGTGGCGGTGGCCAAGAGCGTGGATGAGCTGCTGTCCATCACACTGGACGAGTGCAGCACGGCGATCGACGTGCAACGCGTGGTCGCAATCTCATGGCCGACCGGCGAGGGTGAACCGACCGTGCAGGTGGCGGGCGAGCCGTCCCAAATACCTTGGCGCAGGCTGGATCCGTGGCTGCGCCAAACGTTTGAGGACGCCCGTCATCAGCTGCCGCTGACGGCGAGAACGGTCGAGCGGCCCGACAACCCCGGCAAGGCACAGGGTTTGGTGGCCGTGCTCTCCGGCGCGGGTGACCTGGCGTTGTGGTTGGAACTGCGCTCGCCACGCTGGATCAGTGCCGAAGACCGGCTGCTGGTCACGGTCCTCATCGGACACCTCAGCCTGGCTATGCAACACGTCCGCCAGTTCGAGAGCGCCCGCGAGACGTCGCTGACCTTGCAGCGCGCCCTGCTGCCGACGATGGAGCCGCCGCCGGGCTTCGTCGTGCGCTACGAACCCGCCGTCCCGCCGTTGGAGATCGGCGGCGACTGGTACGACGTGCTGCCGATCGGCGACCACCGCATCGGCATCGTGGTCGGCGACTGCGTCGGCCGTGGCCTGCCGGCGGCCGCGATCATGGGTCAGCTGCGCAGCTCCGCGCGGGCGCTGCTGATCAACGGGGCCGAGCCCGCCCTGTTGCTCGAACAGCTGGACTCGGCGGCCTCGCTCATCCCGAACGCATACTGCACCACCGTTTTCCTGGCCATCCTGGACACCGAATCCGGGGACCTGCAGTACAGCAGCGCCGGCCACATGCCAGCCCTCCTGGTGGGGCCGGAACCCGACACCACCGTGATGTTGACCGACGCAGCGTCGGTGCCGCTGGCCGTGCGCCGCGCGGAACCGCGTCCGCAGACCAGTCGCGTACTGCCGCGCGGTTCCACCCTGATGCTGTTCACCGACGGGCTGGTGGAGCGCAAGCACGAATCCATCGACGATGGGATCAACCGGGCCGCGGCGGTCCTGGTGAAGACGACGACGCTGCCGCTGGATTCCGTTGCCGATGCGGTTTTGCGTGAGTTGGCCCCTCCGTCTGGGTATGACGACGATGTGGCGATGGTGATCTACCGGCACCAGCAGTCCCCCCTGCGGATCGAGGCCGAGGCCAGCGCAGAGCGATTGGTCGGCGTTCGGCATCGGTTGGTCGATTGGCTGAACAGCGCCGGTGTGCCCGACGAACTCGGAGCCGATATCGTGCTCGTCGTCAATGAGGCCTGCACGAACTGCGTTGAACACGCGTATTCCGGACAACCGGTCGGCGCGATGACCCTCGACGTCGAGCTCGCAGACGACGAGATCCGCGCGCGGATCACCGACCAGGGCTCGTGGAAGACGCCGGCCGCCGACCCGGGAAACGGGGGCCGGGGTCTGTTGCTGATGAGGGCGCTCAGCAACGCGATGGAGATGGACTGCACTCCCACCGGCACTACCGCCGAAATCACCTTTCGCGTGCCCGCCGCGGCCGAGCGGGAGTGACCGAGCACCGTTTGTCGCCCCGGGATAGGGGGTAGTCGTGGGCGTGACCCGCGCATCAATTTCGATCGAACCCGCCCTGCCTGCGGCACACGGGCCGCTGTCGACCGCGGTTCGTCGCGCCCTGACGGGGCCGCCGTCACACGACCACCTGACCCGCATCGGCGCGTCCGTTCGCGACTCGGACCCTTACGGGCTGGATCTGCAGCTGGCGCTGTGCATGTGCTACGAGTTGCACTACCGGGGCTTCGCGGGCGTGGACCCCAGCTGGGAATGGAATCCGGCGCTGCTGGCGTTACGCGGCGAACTGGAGCGCGTCTTCCTGGCCGGGGTGCGCCGCGACGTCGGACCCCTCGCACCCGATCACACGGCGGCCGCCGAGATGGACGCCATTTCGGTCGAGCCCGCCGACGGCACCGGCCCGTCGTATTACCTGCGCGACAGCGGCACCTGGCAGCAGATGCGCGAATACTTCGTGCACCGCTCGGTGTATCACCTCAAGGAGGGCGACCCGCATGCGTGGGCCATTCCGCGTCTGATGGGCGTCGCGAAAGCGGCTTTCGTGGCAATCGAATTCGATGAATACGGCGCCGGGCAAGGCCCGCGGCTGCATCAGCAGCTCTTCGCCGATTTGATGGCGGCCGCGAATCTGGACGCGACGTATCTGGCCTACGTGGACGCGGTCCCCGCCGAAGCGCTGGCGGCGGTCAACCTGATGTCACTGTTCGGGCTGCACCGCGAGCTGCGCGGCGCGGCGATCGGGCACTTCGCCTCCACGGAGATCACCTCGCCGCCGGGATCCCGCCGCATGGTGCGGGCGCTGCAGCGCATGGGCGCGCCGGCGGCCTGCGTCGAGTTCTATGCCGAACACGTCGAGGCCGACGCGGTGCACGAGCACGTCGTGCGCATCGATGTGGTCGGGGATATGGTCGCCCGGGAGCCGCAGCTCGATCGCGACATCGTGTTCGGGATCCGAGCCCACGCCGCGGTCGAAAACCGTTTGGCCGACGCGGTTATGGCGTCATGGCAGCAGGGTCGGACGTCGTTGCGGCGGGCGCTGGACTAGCGGTCCGGCGCGCCAGGTTCCGGCATCGGCGATGGCTGGTGTCGCACAACGGGTACTTCTCGCTGCGCCGGCAGGTGCAGATCGCCACCATGAACCGGTCGGACTCGACGACCTCGCCGTTCGGCATCTCGATCCGCACCGGACCGGACACCAGCACCGGCCCGCCGGCAACCACCTGTACGCGGGTGGTCACCGTTTGTCCGCCCGGATCACGATCAGTTCCTCTTCCCGGAGTCCGCGGGGTATCAGGCCGACGCTCTCCAGCCACGTCGCCCGGGCCGTCATCACCGGCCCGAACGGTATCCATTTGGACGCAACAACTCTCGCGTCCATCCCAGCCCACTTGAGGGAATCGAGTGATTGCTGGACGCCGGCCAGCGCCGAGTGCACCAGCAGCAGGGATCCCCCGTCGCACAACAACTTCGGCGCCGCCTCGCACAGCGGATCCAAGACCATCCGGCCATCCGGACCGGCGTTCCATGCCCACGACGGACCCGCGCTGGGGCTGATATACTCCGTGTCGCCGTTCGGCGGAGTCGGCACGTATGGCGGGTTCGACACGACGACGTCGAACGGCGCGCAGTCGAGCGCATCGCTCCAGGTGCCTTTGCGCACATCGACATTCACACCCAAGGCGGCCGCATTGTTGCGAGAGCAGCCCACCGCGTGCGGGCAGATGTCGAAGGCCGTCACGTCCGCGCCGCCCATCCCGGCGGCGGCGATCGCGACGAATCCGCTGCCAGTACACAAGTCGAGAATGCGTCGCCCCGGGATGAGCGAACTGTCCTGCATCACATTCACCAGTAAACGGGAATCGTCCTGGGGCTGATACACGTTCGAAGCGGCCGAGACAGCGGGTCCTGGATACGTTGTGGTCAACTTTGGCCTTTCTACGGATCGCGGCGGCGATCACTGCTTGGCCTGAGTAATGCCCGCAAACCGTCGCCTTCAAACGGTGTGGGGAAAGGCCGTTTTCCGCTAACCAGCGGCTGCATGCGCGAATTGGTTGACAATCGTCGCGCAAAATGCCGGCAAGTCCGACGGTGAGCGACTCGAGATCAAATTGCCGTCGACGACGACCTCTTCGTCAACGACGTTGGCGCCCGCGTTACGCAGGTCGGTGCGAATGGACGGATAAGACGTGAGCGTCCGGCCCTCGGCCACACCGGCTTCCACCAGCGTCCACGGGCCGTGACAGATGGCGGCGACCGGCTTTCCGGAAGCGACGAAGTCGCGCACGAAGGAGACCGCGGAGTTGTCCAACCGTAGCTTGTCGGGGTTCACCGTGCCGCCCGGAAGCACCAGGCCGTCGAATTCGGAGACCGACGCGTCCGACACCGCCCGGTCGACGGTGAAGGTTCCGGCCGGCTCGAGGTCGTGGTTGCGGGCCTGGATTTCTCCGGTCTTCAGCGAAAGAAGCTCGACTTGGGCGCCGGCATCTTTCAGGGCGGCGCGGGGCTGCTCGAGTTCGACCTTCTCGACGCCGTCGGCCGCCAGAATCGCGACCCTCTTGCCTTGCAATTCATTTGACATGGCTATTCCCCTTTTTTATCGACAGACTTTCGACGGACTTTCCATTACGTCGGATTGAGGATCACCTTGGTGCAGCGGTCCTCTTTGTTCTTGAAGATTTCGTAGCCGTGGGGCGCTTGGTCGAGGGTCAAGTGGTGGCTGACAACAATGGTCGGGTCGATGTCGCCGTTGCGAATCCGCTCCAATAGCGGGCGCATGTATCGGTGCACGTGACACTGACCGGTCTTGATGGTCAACGACCGGTTCATGACCGCCCCGATGGGGAACTTGTCCATCAGGCCGCCGTACACCCCGATGATCGAAAGGGTGCCGCCGTTGCGGCAACTCATCGCCGCTTCCCGGATGGCATGCGGGCGTTCGGTTTCCAGCCTGGCGGCCTGTTTGACGCGGTCGTAGGCATCCACCGGGGTGGACCCGCTGCGCGCTTCCATGCCGACGGCGTCGATGCAATGGTCCGGTCCGCGGCCGGCGGTGAGGTCACGCAATTCCTCGAGCACCGACGTCTCGGCGAAGTTGACTGGTACGGCGCCGATCTTCTGGGCAAGCTCGAGCCGATACGGAACCTGTTCGACTACAATGACTTTCGATGCGCCGAGCAGATAGGCACTCATGATCGCGAACAGGCCGACCGGTCCGGCGCCCCACACCGCCACGATGTCGCCGGGGGTGATGTCACACATTTCCGCGCCCATGTAGCCCGTAGGCAAGATGTCCGACAGGAACAGCACCTGCTCATCGGTCAGGTCGTCGTCGATCTTCAGGGGCCCGACGTCCGCGAATGGCACCCGCGCGTATTCGGCTTGGCCGCCGGCGAAACCGCCCAGCATGTGCGAATAACCGAACAGCCCCGCCGGCGAGTGGCCCATGAATTTCTCGGCGATGCCGGCGTTGGGGTTGGAGTTTTCGCACAGCGAGTACAGGTCACGCCGGCAGGCGGAGCACGCCCCGCACGCGATCGGGAACGGGACCACCACCCGGTCGCCGACCGCCAGGTTGTTGACCCCCTTGCCGACTTCGACCACCTCGCCCATGAATTCGTGCCCCAGCACGTCGCCGTGCTTCACGGTGGGGATGTAACCGTCATAGAGGTGCAGGTCTGAACCGCAGATCGCCGTCGAGGTGATGCGCACGATGGCGTCGCGATCGTTGAGGATCTTCGGATCCGGGACCGACTCCACTTGGACGCTGTTGCGGCCCGCCCAGACGGTGGCCTTCATACGCTGGCTCCTTTGTTCGGTTGCGCGGGCTGTTGGTGCATCTGCCGGGCCGACGCCGTGCCCTCTGGCGACCCGTCCGAACGCAACACCTGCCCGGTTTCCAGGATTTGCTTGAAGCGGCGGAGGTCGTCGTTGACCTGCTGCTCGGGGGACTCACCGAACAGGCTCGCGGCCGCCTTGCCGAACAGGCCGCCCGGGATGTGGTAGCCGATCCTGACGCGAATTTCGGTGCCGTCGCCGGTGGCGGTGGGCATGAACTCGACGCTGCCGCCGTTCTCGATCACCGAGCCGGGCAGCGACTGCCACGCGATCCGCCGGTTGGGGTCGTCCTCGGTGATCTGGGCGTCCCACTCCACCGACCTGCCGGCCGGGGCGTTGGCGACCCAATGCGACTGCCCGTCGGTGGTCGGCGTGACCGACTTCAGGTGGTGCATGAAGCTGGGCAGGTTTTGCAGGTCCCGCCAGAAGCGGTACACCTCCTCCGGCGTGCGCCGCACGGTGACCGCGGCCCGCAAGGTGCGATGCCGGGAGCCGTTCACGTGGCGGCCGCCGCCGTCGAGCGTGCGGAGCGCCGTGTAGAGGTCCAGTCCGCCGATGCCGGCGAGCACGACGGCCGAGATGGTGCCCTGCCTGCGCCGGCCCGGGCCGCGGGCGGCCACCCCGGCCACCAGCAGCGCCATGTCCAGGACGTCACCGGCCACCCGCGTCCAGACCATGTTGTCGGGACCGCCCAGCAGTGCCACGCCATGGCCGCATTCCCGCGCGCCCAGCGCCCGGATGACCCGGCGCGACCGGGCCGTGTCGTCGACGCCGGCGATCGCAGCAACTTTCCCGGGGGCCACCAACTCGCTCAAGCCCAGCCCGAAGCTGGCGCCGCTGAGCGCCTTGACCAACGCGGAGGTGGTGTTGGCGTTTCGATCGCCCATCGTCAGTTCTCCTTGCCTTGCGGCGAACTCATCTCGGGCAAAGTTGCTGCAAGACAGCTGCTTTGCAGGTCAACGGGCACCCGGCGCTGCTTGCCGGTGGTCGCGCGGCTCAGCCACCCGTACGGCCGGCACGCACGATGGAGGCCGGGTACCCGGGCAGATACCGCCCAAACGTGGGATTACTTTGCTGCGCTACGCAGTGCGGCAAGCAAAGGTTCGGCGGCCTCTTTCAGGAAGAGGTCTTGCGATTCGCCGCCGACCTGGACGAGGGCCACGTCGGTGAACCCGGCCTCCCAATACGGCCGCACGGCCTCGACGATCGCGTCGAGGTCGGGCCCGCAGGGGATGGAATCGGCGACGTCTTCGGGGCGGACGAACTGAGTCGCGCCGGCGAAACCGGCCGGCGTCGGCAGGTCGGCGTTGACCTTCCACCCGCCGGCGAACCAGCGGAACTGGTCGTGGGCGCGTTCGATGGCGGTGTCGCGGTCGGGGTCCCAGCACACCGGGATCTGACCGACCACACGGCCGCCGCCGGCGAGATTGGCGGCCTGGCGCGCGGCATGCCAGGCGTCGACGAGCTCCCCGTCGGGCTCGACCGCGATGAAGTGGTCGGCCAGCCTGGCGAATCTCTCGACGCCCTTGTCGCCGGACAACGCCACGGCGATGGCGACCGGGACCTCGGGCACGTCCCACAGGCGCGCGGAGTCCACCTGGAAGTATTCGCCGCTGAAGTTCACCAGCTGGCCGCCGAACAGCTCGCGGATGATCTTGATGGCCTCGCGCAGCATGTCCTGCCTGCGCTCGACGGTCGGCCAGCCCTTGCCCACGACGTGCTCGTTGAGGTTTTCGCCGCTGCCCAGGCCCAGGGTGAACCGACCGTCGGACAGGATCTGCACGGTGGCGGCCTGCTGGGCGACGATGGCCGGGTGATAGCGGATCGTCGGGCAGGTCACGTAGGTGTAGAGGTCGACCCGTTCGGTGGCGTGCGCCACCGCGCCCAGTACGGTCCAGGCGTTGGGCGCATGGCCCTGCGAGGTCAGCCAGGGGGAGAAGTGGTCGCTGCACACCTCGAAGTCGAAACCGCGCTCCTCGGCTGAAACGGCTTGTCGTACAAGGTCTTTGGGTCCACTCTGCTCGGTCATCAGAGTGTAGCCAAACTTCGTCATGTCCCTATAGTTACCCCGGTCCGCCCGGCGCAAACCGCGCCGCACGCCCGGCGCTGCCGCCCCTGCGCGCGCGAGCGTAATCGCAGTGCGAAAAATCGGGCCGAGAATCGCAGCGGGCTTACGCTCGCGAGCGGCGGCACCAACCGCGCCCCGGTCAGCCCGCGGTGGTGATCGAGTCCCCCGTGACGCCGGCCGCGCGACGCGCCTCCAGCCGGCGTTTCTGCGGCTCGATCGTGTAGCGGGGGTCGCGCGTCGACTCCAGCCCCGCCTCGAAAAAGCCGAACCGCAGCATCGCCGACGCCGACAGCAACGCCAGCCCGGACAGGGCGGCGACACCGCGGTGCCCCCCGCCGAGCAACGCGCCCAGGCCGCCCGCCGCGGCCAGCCGCTCGCTCCACGCCAACAACCGGCCGGGTCTGCCGCGGTGCAGCGGTTCCCTGGTCACCGGGTCCATCCGGTATTCGGTGAATCGTGCGGAGACCAGGTCGCCGATCGCGCCGATGACGGCCAGCGTGCGGGCGGGGCCGGCTTCGGCGACCGGGGTGGTGATCATCGCCAGCCCCGACGCGGCCAGGCTCGCCGAGCTGACGAACACGAACGGCAGGTCCCGGTAGGCGGCGTTCCACGTCGGGGTCGCGGTGTCGGTGAGCAGCACCGCGGTGTAGACGGCGAGCGGCGGGGAGAACACGGCGGCTTCCAATCCGGCCGGTCCCTCGACGGCGCGCAGCACGGGCCGCAACGGGCCCAACGGGATTCGCTCACCGGTCATCCGGTCGACCTCGGAGACCGCGGCGACGCCGATCCCGGCGCTGAACAGGCTCAGGATCCACGAGCCGATGCTCATCGGCGAGGTCAGCTTGACCGTCCGCAGCATGTTGACGAAGCGCTCGGGACGGCCCAGATCCTTGACCAGCGCCGCCGCGCCCAGCATCACCGCGATCAGGGCGGACAGTCTGGTGTTGCGCCGCAACGTGTCCCGGCCGGTGAGCTGGGCACCCGCCGCGAGCAGACCCGACCCTCCCGCGACGCCGCCCAGGAACAGGTAGGCGGCGACTTCATGTCCCCATGGCGCGGGCTTGACCACCGGACGCCCGTAGTACGAACTGAATTCGACTTCGGGGACCATCGGCACCTCGCGGGATCCGTCGCCCCCGCCCCGGCGGCCCGCCCGCCTGCCTTTGCGCCGCTTGCCGCCCGCAGGCTCCGGCGGGCGCAGGCTGTCGTATTCCGAAGTGCTCATGGGTGTTTCACCGGCCCTTCCAGAACGCCCACGCCGCGGCGGCGAACATCCCCGCCGCGGCGACGCTCGCCCTCTTGAACATCTGCGGCAGGTCGGCCGTGCACACGCGCGGGTCGGGCGGCAGGCCGTAGACCTCCGGCTCGTCGAGCAGCAGGAAGATCGAGCCGGTGCCGCCCACGCCGTCGTGCTCGTTGGCGCCGTAGAGGCGCGCCTCGGTCTGGCCCTGGGCGTGCAACCGCGCGACCCGTTCCCGGGCCGTGGCCACCAGGTCGTCGTGATCACCGAACTTGATCGACGTCGTCGGGCAGGTCTTGGCGCAGGCGGGGATCTGGTCCTCGACGAGCCGGTCGTAACAGAGGGTGCACTTCTGCGCCACCCCGGCCACGGGCGTCTCGGCCGGACGATCCGCACGCTGCGCGGGCGTCGTGTAGGTGCCGTCGCTGCGACGCTCGACCACACCGAACGGGCAGCCGGCGACACAGGTCCCGCACCCATTGCAGACGTCGGCCTGCACGACGACGGTGCCGAACTCGGTGCGGAACAACGCACCCGTCGGGCAGACGTCGAGGCACCCGGCGTGGGTGCAGTGCTTGCACACGTCCGACGACATCAGCCAGCGGAATTCCGGAGTATCCGGCGGCGTGAGGTCCGGTGCGGGCGCGGCACCCGGCAGCGCAGGCATACCCAAATCGATTAGGGCGCGGCCGGATTCGCGTGCCTCCTCGATCCGGTCGCGGCCCTGCTCGACGAAGGCGACGTGGCGCCAGGTGCTGGCGCCCAGCGCCCCGGTGTTGTCGTAGGAGGAACCCAGCAGTTCCAGGTCGCCGTCGCGCGGGTTGCGGTTCCACTCCTTGCAGGCCACCTCGCAGGCCTTGCAGCCGATGCAGATCGAGGTGTCGGTGAAGAAACCCTTGCGCGGCTTGGGTTCGACCCAACCGGCGTCCCTCGTCGCGTCGGTCGGTCCGCTCAGCTTACCCATCGGCTTGCCCCTCCCAGACGCCGTCGCTGATCCGTACGTTGCCGGTCTCGGTGGTGGCTCCCGAGCGCGACTGATATTCGGCGATCAGGCGCAGCAAGTCCTCGCCCTGCGGCCGCCGCCCCGGGCGGATGTCGCACGAGCCGGCCTTCGACTCCTGGATCTGCACGTTGGGGTCGAGCGTCACGCCTAGCAGGTCGTTGGCCGCGTCCCCGCTGACCACGGCATCGCCGCCGACGCCCCAGTGGTATGGGAGGCCGATCTGATGCACCGTGTGACCGTCGATCGTAAGCGGCGCAACACGTTTGGTGACCAACACCCTGGCCTCGATCGCCGCGCGCGGCGAGATGATCGTCGCCCACCCGTAGGGCTCGAGACCGCGTTCGGCCGCCAACTCCGGCGAAACCTCGCAGAACATCTCCGGTTGCAGCTCCGACAGGTAGGGCAGCCACCGGCTCATCCCGCCCGCGGTGTGATGCTCGGTCAGCCGGTAGGTGGTGAACACATACGGATACACGTCGGCGCCGGGCTCTCCGGCGCTGGGCGCGCTGAGATTGTCCTTGCGCGGGAAGGTGATTCGCCCCGGATTGCGCTGCTGGGGGTACAACGCGTTCGCGACCGGCGACTCCTGCGGTTCGTAATGCGTGGGCAACGGCCCGTCGACCATACCCTTCGGCGCGAACAGCCAGCCCTTGCCGTCGGCCTGCATGATGAAGGGGTCGTCGCCGGCCAACGCATCCGGGCCGCCGATGTCGGGATCCGGCCGTACGTGCGGGGCGCGGTCGACGGGAAAGTCGGGCACGTCGTCGCCCACCCAGCGGGCGCGCTGCTCGTCCCACCAGATGTAGCGCTTGCGCTCGCTCCACGGTTTACCGTCCGGGTCGGCCGAGGCCCGGTTGTAGAGGATCCGCCGGTCTGCGGGCCACGCCCAACCCCACTCCGACTGGCTCGGGCTTGGACCGCCCAGCGGCGCCCGGCGGGCGGCCTGGTTGACACCCTCGGCGTACACGCCCGAGTAGATCCAGCACCCGCACGATGTCGAACCGTCGGCACCCAGTTCGGTATACCCCGGCACGGGCTGCCCGGCCTTGGGGCCGGTCAGGTAACAGCCGCTGATCTCGGCCAGCACCGCGGTGGCGTCGGGCTCGCCGTGCTCGTCGGTGGGATAGTCCCAGGTCAGATCGAGCAGGGGCCGGTCGCGCTCGTCGGTGGACCCGGCCAGCCGCTGGCGGATTCGCTTGCCCAGCTCGACGAAGAACTGCAGCTCGCTTTGGCAGTCACCGGGCGGGTCGACGGCTTTGTGCCGCCACTGCACGAGGCGTTGGGTCTGGGTGAAGGAGCCGGCCTTCTCGACATGCGTCGCGGCGGGGAAGAAAAATACCTCGGTCTCGATCTCCTCGGTCTTCAGCTCGCCGGAAGCGATTTCGGGGCCGTCCTTCCAGAAGGTGGCCGACTCGATGAGGTTGAGATCGCGGACCACCAACCATTTCAGGTGCGACATACCCATGCGCTGCAGCCGGCCGTGCGCCGACCCGACGGCCGGGTTCTGGCCGAGCAGGAAGTATCCGTCGACCTCGTCGTCGAGCATCGACATCACCGTCTGATAGGTGCCGTGCGGCCCGGACAGCCGCGGCAGATAGTCGTAGGCCCAGTCGTTGTCCGCGCGGGCCGCGTCACCCCACCATGCCTTCAGCAGGCTGACCATGTAGGTATCCGCGTCGGCCCAGAAACCCTTTTGGTTCTTCGGCCCGACCGCTTCGATGTATTCGCGGTACGTGTCGTGCACACCGGCCTTCGGCATCGACAGGTAGCCCGGCAACAGATTGAACAGCGTCGGAATATCGGTCGACCCTTGGATCGTGGCGTGCCCCCGCAGCGCCATGATGCCGCCGCCCGGGCGGCCGACGTTGCCCAGCAGCAGCTGCAGAATCGTTGCGGTGCGGATGAATTGGGCACCCAGGGTGTGCTGTGTCCATCCGACGGCATACGCGAAACAAGTGGTGCGCTCGCGGCCGGAGTTCTCGGTGACCGCGCGCGCCAGGTAATCGAAGTCCTCGAGGCTGATACCGCACACGTCGCGCACCATCTCCGGCGTGTAGCGGGCGTAATGCCGCTTGACGATCTGGAACACCGTTCGGGGATGCTGCAGGGTCTCGTCGCGAACCACGCGGGCGTGTGGCAGGGGTGGACCACCGCTGCCGTGCACGTCGCCGGCCGCCCGGGCGGAGGCGCTGGCGCCCTGCTCCTGACGGCTCGCCTCCTCTTCCTGTCCGGCGTAGGCCCAGCTCGACGAGTCGTACTGTCCGGTCTCTGGATCGTAGCCGGAGAACAGGCCGCTCAGATCCTCTGTGTCGCGGTAGTTCTCATTGATCAAGGTGGCCGCGTTGGTGTACGCCAGCACGTACTCGGAGAACCACAGATCGCGAGAGATGACGTAATTGATCAGGGCGCCGAGCAGCACCACGTCCGAGCCGGCCCTGATCGGGATGTGTTTGTCGGAGACCGCCGAAGTGCGGGTGAAGCGCGGGTCGACGTGAATCACCTTGGCGCCGCGCGCTTTCGCTTCCTCGACCCATTGGAACCCGACGGGATGACACTCGGCCATGTTGGAGCCCTGGATGACGATGCAGTCGGCGTTGGCCATGTCTTGCAGTGTCTGGGTGGCGCCACCGCGCCCGAAGGAGGTCCCCAGACCGGGAACCGTGGAGCTGTGTCAAATACGGGCTTGATTCTCGATCTGGATGGCGCCGGCGGCGGTGAAGAGCTTCTTGATGACGTAGTTCTCTTCGTTGTCCAGTGTGGCGCCGCCGAGTGCGGCGATCTTCATGGTGCGCCGCAGCGGATGGCCCTTCTTGTCGATGTCCTGCCAGGCGTGGCGGCGGGCTTCGACGAAGCGGTCGGCCACCATGTCGATGGCGGTGTCGAGATCCAGCGGCTGCCATTCGGTCGCCCGCGGCGGGCGGTAGAGCACGTGCAGCTGCCGGCCGGGCGAGTTCACCAGCTGTTCGCTGGCAGCGCCCTTGGGGCACAAGCGGCCCCGCGAGATCGGCGAGTCCGGGTCGCCCTCGATCTGGACCACCCGCTCGTCCTTGACGTACACCTTCTGGCCGCAACCGACCGCGCAGTACGGACA
Organism: Mycobacterium scrofulaceum; assembly: GCF_001667885.1. Lineage (GTDB taxonomy): Bacteria > Actinomycetota > Actinomycetes > Mycobacteriales > Mycobacteriaceae > Mycobacterium > Mycobacterium scrofulaceum_C. Next base: position 89,145 of record NZ_LZJW01000049.1, read on the forward strand.
GATGCTTTGGACCACGCGGTCGGCCGTCGTCGTGCGCGGCGTGACGGCGCGGGTCTGTTTCGACGTGACCGCCGACCCGCGGCCGAGCTTGTCCCCCGACCGCAGCTGACGCACGACGGGCCACTCCAGGAAAAGCTTGCGCATAGCCATGGCTTCTACCCTAGTGCGCGCGCATGAAACCCCGCCCGCTCAACGGACCACGATCGTGTGCTCGCCGCGCGGCACCAGCTCACCGATCACGGTCGCGCCCGGGATCTCACCGGCGATCAGCAGTCCGCCCGACGTCTGGGCGTCGGCGAGCAGCAGGGCGTCGTCCTCGCCGACCGCGGACAGGTCGGCGTGGGGGGCCACCCAGTCGAGGTTGCGCCGGGTTCCCCCGCTGACGTAGCCCGCCGCCAGCGCCTCCCGCGCACCGTCCAGATACGGCACCGCCGCGGCCTCGACGACGGCCGTCACCCCGCTGGCCCGCGCCAGCTTGTGCAGGTGCCCGAGCAGCCCGAAACCCGTGATGTCCGTGGCGCATTCGAGACCGGCCGCCAACGCCGCGGCGGATGCTTCGGCGTTCAAAGTGGTCATCGCCTCGATCGCCTGCTCGAAGCGCTCGCCGGTGGCCTTGTGCCTGCTGTTGAGCACCCCGACGCCCAGCGGCTTGGTCAGCGACAGCGGCGTGCCCGGCTTGCCGGAGTCGTTGCGCAGCAAGCGGTTCGGATCCGCGATCCCGGTGACGGCCAGGCCGTATTTGGGCTCCGGGTCGTCGACGCTGTGCCCGCCGGCGAGGTGGCAGCCGGCCAGGCCGCAGACGTCCAACCCGCCGCGCAGCGTCTCGGCGGCCAGCTCGAACGGCAGCACGTCGCGCGGCCAGCCCAGCAGGTTCACCGCCACCACCGGACGCCCGCCCATCGCGTAGACGTCGGACAGCGCGTTGGTGGCGGCGATGCGTCCCCAGTCGTAGGCGTCGTCCACCACGGGCGTGAAGAAGTCGGTCGTCGCGATCAGCGCCGTGCCGCGCTCGATGCGCACCACGGCGGCGTCGTCGCCGTGATCGAGGCCCACCAACAACTCACCGACCGGGTCGCGCGGCGCGCCCACCCCCAGCCCGCGCACGATGTCCTCCAGCTCGCCGGGCGGGATCTTGCACGCGCAGCCGCCGCCGTGGGCGTACTGAGTCAGTCGATAGGTCACGGATACATAATTGTCGGCATGGTCCGAGGAGGCGTGTCCGGTCTGGTGACCGGCGCGGTCTTCAAAACCGTCGAACGGCAGACGCTGCCGCTGGCGGGTTCGATTCCCGTCCGCCTCCGCCATACTTCGTCGAGCCCGGCATGAGCGACCCGCGCCGGCGGGTGCCGCGCACCGACACCCTGCTCGCCGACCCTCGCCTGGTCGAAGCCCAGCGCGTGCTCGGCCGCTCGCTGGTGAAGTCCGTGATCGCCGAGGCGCAGCAGCGGGCGCGGGCGGGAGAGATCGACCCCGAGCAGGTCGCGGAGCACGCGGTCGCCGCCCTGCCGGCGACCGCGTCGAGCCTGCGTCCGGTCATCAATGCCACCGGCGTGGTCGTGCACACCAATCTGGGCCGGGCGCCGCTGTCGCGGGCCGCGGTCGACGCGGTGGTCGCGGCGGCCGGGACCACGGACGTCGAGCTGGACCTGACCACGGGCCGCCGCGGGCGGCGCGGCCGGGCCGCCCTGGCCGCGCTGTCGCGGGCGGTGCCCACCGCCGGCGGCGTGCACGTCGTGAACAACAACGCCGCCGCGCTGTTACTGACGGCGCTGACGTTGGCCCCGGGCAAGGAGATCGTGCTCAGCCGCGGCGAGCTGGTCGAGATCGGCGACGGGTTCCGCATCCCCGAACTGCTGGCCTCCGCCGGATCGCGGCTGCGCGAGGTCGGCACCACCAACCGCACCAGCCTGCGCGACTACGCCGAGGCGATCGGGCCGCAGACCGGCTTCGTCCTGAAGGTCCATCCGTCCAACTTCCACGTCACCGGGTTCACCTCGGCGGTCGGCGTGGCGGAGCTGGCGAAGCTGGGTGTGCCGCTGGTGGTCGACATCGGCTCCGGATTGCTGTGCCCGCACCCCGTGCTGCCCGACGAGCCCGACGCCACATCGACGCTGCGCGACGGCGCCGACCTGGTCACCGCGAGCGGCGACAAACTGCTCGGCGGCCCGCAGGCCGGCCTGCTGCTGGGCGACGCCGAGCTCATCGAGCGGCTGCGCCGCCACCCGGCGGCACGCGCGCTGCGCGTCGACAAACTCACCCTCGCCGCGCTGGAAGCCACCCTGACCGGGCCGCCCCCGCCGGTGGCCGAGGCGTTGGCCGCCGACCTGAGCGAATTGCGGGCCCGCGCAGCGTCGCTGGCCGCCGCGCTGCCGGACGCCGAGCCGGTGGACTGCGTCTCGGCCGTCGGCGGGGGCGGGGCCCCGGACGTGCGGCTGCCCAGCGCCGCGGTGAGCCTGCCCGAGTCCTTCGCCGCCGCCCTGCGCGCCGCCAGCCCGCCGGTCGTCGGGCGGCTGGAGGCGGGCCGCTGCCTGCTCGACCTGCGCACGGTGGCGCCGCAGGACGACGCGCTGCTCGCGGCGGCGGTGCGGGCATGTTCGTCTTAGCCACCGCCGGACACGTCGACCACGGCAAGTCGACCCTGCTGCACCGGCTCACCGGAATGTGGCCGGACCGGCTGGACGAGGAGCGGCGCCGCGGCCTGACGATCGACCTCGGCTTCGCGTGGACCGAGATCGGCGGCAGGCAGCTGGCGTTCGTCGACGTGCCCGGGCACGAACGGTTCGTCGCCAACATGCTCGCCGGCGTCGGCGCGGTTCCGGCGGTCCTGTTCGTCGTCGCCGCCACCGAGGGCTGGATGCCGCAGTCCGACGAGCACCTCGCGGCGCTGGACGCCCTCGGGGTCCGCCACGCGCTGGTGGTGATCAGCAAGGCGGACCTCGCCGATCCCGGCCCGGCCATCGAGCAGGCGCGCGAGAGATTGTCCGCCACCTCGTTGGCCGGCGCTCCGGTCGCGATCGGGGCCGACCTGGAGCGAGTGCGCGCGGAGCTGCTGGCGCTGACCGACCGGTTACCGGCCCCGGACCCGGGCGCCGACGTGCGGCTGTGGGTGGACCGGAGTTTCACCGTCCGGGGCGCGGGCACCGTCGTGACCGGCACCCTCGCGGCGGGCACGGTACGGGTGGGCGACGAGTTGGAGCACGCCGGCCGGCGCGTGACGGTCCGCGGGCTGCAATCGCTGGGCCGCGACCGGGCGGCGGTGGGTCCGGTGGCGCGCGTCGCGCTGAACCTGCGGGGAGTCGACCGCCAGCACATCGGTCGCGGCGACACCGTCCGGACGCCGGGCGTGTGGCTGGATACGGCGGAAGTCGACGTCGCGCTGCGGTCGGCGGGGGCGCTGCACCGGCAGCTGGTGCTGCACGTGGGGTCCGCGGCCGTGCCGGTGCAGGTGCGTCCGCTCGGGCCCGCGGCGGCCCGGCTGCGCCTGGCGAGGCCCTTGCCCTTGCGCGTCGGGGACGTCGGGCTGCTGCGCGACCCCGGCGAGCACCGGATCGCGGCGGGAATCAAGGTGCTCGACGTCCGGCCGCCGGCGCTGCGCCGCCGGGGCGCCGCCCGGGAGCGGGCCGCGCAGTTGGCGACCGGTGCGGCGCGGCCGCCCGCCTGCGCGCGGGCGGACGAACTGCGCGCGATGGGCCTGCCGCTCGCCGGCCAGCGGGTGGGCGATTGGGTGGTGGATCCCGAGTGGTGGGCCGGGCGGCGCGAGCGCGCGATCGCGGCGGTGCGGATCTGGGCGGACGAGCACGACGTCGCGGCCGGGATGCCGCTGGAGACGCTGCGGCAGCGGGCCGGGATGCCCGCGGCCGAGCTGCTGCCGAAGCTGCTCGAGGGCACCGGGTTTCAGGTGGCCGACGGGGTGGTTCGTTCGCCGGGCGCGGGTCTGCCGGCCCGGGTCGACAAGGCCGTGCGCACGGTCGAGGAGTGGCTGGCCGCCGAGCCCTTCCGGGCGCCGGAGGCCGACGAACTGGCCGAGCTCAAGCTCGGACCCCGGGAGCTGGCCGCCGCGGTGCGTGCCGGGCGGCTGGCCAGGATCGCCGACGGCGTCGTGCTGGGGGCCGGCGCGCTGGAGCGGGCGGCCGGCGTCCTCGCGGGGCTGCCGCAGCCGTTCACCGTCAGCGACGCGCGCCGGGCGCTCGGCACCACCCGGCGGGTCGCTGTTCCGCTTCTCGAGCAGCTCGACGCCCGGCGCGTGACCAGGCGGGCCCCGGACGGCACCCGGGTGGTGCTGGCTACAGCCGCTCCTTGACCGCCGCCGACAGTCGGGCGCCGTCGGCCTTGCCGGCCGCGATCGCGGTGGCCGCCTTCATCACCAGGCCCATCTGCTTCATGCTCGGGCGTTCGCCGATCTCCTCGGCGACCTGGGCGATCGCGGTGTCGGCGACGTCGGCCAGCTCGGCCTCGGTGAGCGGCGTCGGCAGGTATTCGTCGATGATCCGCGCCTCGGCGTGCTCGTTGGCGGCGAGTTCCCCGCGGCCGTTCTGGGTGTAGATCTCCGCCGACTCGGCCCGCTTTCGGGACTCCCTGGCCAGCACCTTGATCACTTCGTCGTCGGAGAGGTCCCTGGCCTGTTTGCCGGAGACTTCCTCGGTTTGGATCGCGGCGAGCAGTAGGCGCAGGGTTGCCGTGCGCAGCTTGTCCTTACTCTTCATCGCGTCGGTAAGGTCGGCCCGCAGCCTGGATTTGAGTTCGGCCATGCCAGAGACGCTACGCGCCGACCGCCTGACCATGATTGAGAAATGCCCGGACCACCGACAGGATGGAGCCCATGACGAACGACGGGCCCGCCCGCAAACAACGCGGAACCCGGTGACCGCGCCGCCGCCTGGCTATCCGGTTGGCCCGCCACCGGGATACGGGCCCCCACCCGGCTACCGCCCGCCGCAACTGGCCCCCGGCGCGGTCAAACCCGGCATCATCCCGCTGCGACCGCTGACGCTGGGCGACATCTTCAACGGCGCGGTCGGCTACGTCCGGGCCAACCCGAAGGCGACGCTCGGGCTGACCGCCATTGTGGTGGTGGTCATTCAGATCATCACCAAGGCCGCCTTCTTCGGACCGCTGGCCGCCTACGGCAGGCTGACGACCGATCGGGCCGACCAGCTGACCACCGGCGTCATCGGCGCCTGGTTGACGTCGGTGGGCGCCGGCACGGTGGTGGCCTGGCTGGGCAGCATGCTGCTGTCCGGGATGCTCACCGTCATCGTCGGGCGGGCGGTATTCGGCACGCCGATCACCATGGGGGAAACCTGGGCCAAGATCCGCGGCCGGCTGCTGCCCCTGCTCGGGCTTGCCGCGCTGGAAGGTGCCGCGCTGGCGGTCATCGCCGGCCTGGTGGCGGTGATCATCGGGGTGCTGGCGGCCATCGGCCGCGCCGCGGCGGTGGTCGTTCTCGGTCTGCCGCTGGCGCTGGCCGTGATCGCGTTGCTGGTGTACCTGTACACGATGGTGTCGTTCGCGCCCGTGCTGATCGTGTTGGAGCGACTGCCCGTCCTGGACGCCATCACCCGATCGTTCAGGCTGGTCCACAACGGCTTCTGGCGGGTGCTGGGCATCCGGCTGCTCACCTTCCTGGTGACCTCCGTTATCGGCGGGGCGGTCGCGGTGCCGTTCAACATCGTCAGCCAGTTCTTCATGATCACCTCGTCGACCGCCGCGGTCCTGGTGAGCACCGCGGTCGCGTCGGTGGGCGGCGCGATCGGCGAGATCATCACCGCACCGTTCAGCGCCGGGGTCATCGCGCTGCTGTACACGGATCGCCGAATGCGTGCCGAGGCTTTCGATCTGGTGCTGCAGACCGGCGCCGCGGGTGGGCCAGCCGCCGCCTCCACCGACAACCTCTGGCTGACGCGGCCGGTCTGAGGACGAGTGGGACAGTGCCCTCCATCGACATCGACCGCGATGCCGCGCATGAGGCCGCCCAGGCCGAGCTCAACAAGCCGATCTACTCGAAGGGCTCGGCCGGGCATCAGATGGCCGAGTGGCTCAACGAGCTCATTTACCGGCTGCTGCAGAAGACCGCCTCCTTTCCCGGCGGGTGGCTCACGGCCACCGTGCTTTTCATCATGCTGGCGATCGCGTTGGCGGTCGCGATCCACGTCGCCCGACGCACCATGCGCACCAACCGCGGCGGTGACTACCAGTTATTCGAAGCCGGGCAGCTCACCGCCGCCCAGCATCGGACGACGGCCGAAGACTATGCGGCGCAAGGCGAATGGGCCGCGGCGATCCGGCACCGGCTTCGGGCGGTCGCCCGCCAGCTCGAGGAGACCGGTGTCCTGAACCCGGCACCCGGCCGGACCGCCAACGAACTGGCCGTCGACGCCGGTGCCGCCCTGCCACACCTCGCCGGCGAATTGACCCAGGCCGCAACAGCTTTCAACGACGTCACCTACGGGGAGCGCCCCGGAACCCAGAGCGCATACCAGATGATCGCCGACCTCGACGACCACCTGCGCTCCCGCTCGGCGGCTGTCCCCGCGGGTCCGGGGCAACCCGCCGCGCCCGACTCATGGGCACAGGTGCGGTGATGGCGACCACGGCGCGTCCCGACCCGGCAGGCCCGACTTCGTTGCAGCGCTGGCGATCCTGGCGCTGGGTGATCCTCACCCTGACCGTGCTCGCCTTGATCGCCGGTGTCGATGCCTACCTGACCGCGCCGCGCCCGGGAGCGCGGATGGATCCGGCGTCGACAGGACCCGACGGTGCGCACGCGCTGGTGGCGCTGCTGCGGTACGGCGGGGTCGACGTCGTTGTCGCCGACAACATCGCCGATGTCGAACGGGCGGCGCGCCCCGACTCGCTGATCCTGGTGGCGCAGAGCCAATACCTCACCGAGTCGCTGCTGGACCGCCTGTCCAGGGCGCCCGGCGATCTGCTGCTCGTGGAACCGACCTCACGCACTCGCGAGGCACTGATGCCCGGCCTGCGCGTCTCGGCGGCCGACGACTTCGACAGCGACCCCGATTGCACCCTGCGCGAGGCGACCCGGGCCGGGCCGGTTCGATTCGGCCCCAGCGACACCTACCGAGCCACCGACGGCCGACCCCTAACCCGTTGCTACGGCGGCGCGCTCGTCCGCTTCCGGGACGGCGGGCGGACCATCACCGCGGTCGGCAGCACCGACTTCCTGACCAACGGCGCCCTGCTGCAGGCGGGCAACGCCGCCCTGGCGATGAACCTCGCGGGCGCCTGCCCCCGGCTCGTCTGGTACGCGCCCCACCGGATCGAGGGTGAAGCGCCGCCGCCGGGCTCGATCGCCGACCTGATCCCGCGAAGCGTGACGTGGATCGTCTGGCAACTGTGCCTGGTCGTCCTGCTCGTTGCGCTGTGGCGGGGCCGGCGGGCCGGCCCGCTCGTCGCCGAGGCACTGCCCGTCGTGGTGCGCGCGTCGGAGACCGTCGAGGGCCGCGGTCGGCTGTACCGCTCCCGCCGGGCCCGCGACCGCGCCGCCGCCGCGCTGCGCACCGCCACCATGCAGCGGCTGCTGCCCCGGCTCGGACTGAACACCGGCGCGTCGGCGCCCGCGGTGGCGGCCGCGGTGGCCGCCCGCAGCGGGGCGGATCCGGCGTACGTCTCCTACCAGCTGTTCGGCCCGCCCCCGGCGACCGACAACGACCTGTTACAACTTGCCCGTGCGCTCGACGACATCGAAAGGCAGGTCACACGGACGTGACGCAGACCCCTTCCCCAGCGGAGACCACCCCCACGGCTGAGTCGGCGCGAGACGCGCTGCTGGCGCTGCGCGGCGAGCTCGCCAAGGCCGTCGTCGGGCAGGAGGGGGTGATCAGCGGCCTGGTGATCGCGCTGCTGTGTCGCGGCCATGTGTTGTTGGAAGGCGTTCCGGGAGTGGCGAAGACGCTGCTGGTGCGGGCGCTGGCGGCCGCGTTGCGGTTGGAGTTCAAGCGCGTGCAGTTCACCCCCGATCTGATGCCCGGCGATGTCACGGGGTCGCTGGTGTACGACGCGCGCACCGCCGCGTTCACGTTCCGTCCCGGTCCGGTGTTCACCAATCTGCTCCTTGCCGACGAGATCAACCGCACCCCGCCGAAAACGCAGGCCGCCCTGCTCGAGGCCATGGAGGAGCGCCAGGTCAGCGTGGAAGGCGTGGCCCAGCCCCTGCCCGACCCGTTCATCGTCGCCGCGACCCAGAACCCCGTCGAATACGAGGGCACCTATCAGTTGCCCGAAGCCCAGCTGGACCGCTTCCTGCTGAAGCTGAATGTGACGCTGCCGCCGCGGGATTCGGAGATCGCCATCCTCGGCCGGCACGCCCACGGCTTCGATCCGCGCGACCTGTCGGCGATCAAACCGGTGGCCGGGCCCGCCGAACTGGCGGCCGGGCGCGACGCCGTCCGCCACGTGCTGGTCGCCGACGAGGTGCTGGGCTACATCGTCGACATCGTCGGGTCCACCCGCTCCTCGCCCGCGCTGCAGCTCGGCGTCTCGCCGCGCGGGGCGACGGCGTTGCTGGCCACGGCCCGTTCCTGGGCCTGGCTGTCCGGCCGCAACTACGTCACCCCCGACGACGTGAAGGCCATGGCCCGATCGACGCTGCGGCACCGGGTGATGCTGCGCCCCGAGGCCGAACTCGAGGGGGCCACCCCCGACGGCGTCCTCGACGGAATCTTGGCGTCGGTTCCGGTGCCCCGCTAGTGGTCCTGACCGGACGCACCGGGCTGGTCGCGCTGATGTGCGTCCTGCCCATCGCGTTCTCCCCTTGGCCGGCAAGGACTTTCGGGATGCTGCTGATCGCCCTTCTGGGTGCGGTGTTCGTGGACATCGCGCTGGCGGCCAGCACCCGCAAGTTGCGCTACACCCGGTCGCCGGACCGCTCCGCCCGGCTCGCGCAGCAGGTGGACGTCGGGCTGCTGATCCACAACCACGGCCGGCGCCGATTCCGGGGCCAGGTTCGCGACGCGTGGCCGCCCAGCGCGGGCGCGCGCCCCCGCATCCATCCGGTCAACATTCCCCCCGGGCAGCACCAGCACGTCCAGTCCCAACTGCGGCCCGTCCGCCGCGGCGAGCAGCGCGCGGCGGTGGTCACCGCCCGGTCCATCGGCCCGCTCGGACTGGCGGGACGGCAGGGTTCACAATCGGTGCCCGGCCTGCTTCGGGTGCTGCCGCCCTTCCTGTCCCGCAAGCACCTGCCGGCGCGGCTGGCCAAACTGCGTGAGATCGACGGGCTGCTGCCCACGCTGATCCGCGGGCAGGGAACGGAATTCGACTCACTGCGCGAGTATGTCGTCGGTGACGACGTCCGGTCGATCGACTGGCGCGCCACCGCGCGGCGAGCCGACGTCGTCGTGCGCACCTGGCGCCCCGAACGCGACCGGCGTGTCGTGATCGTGCTGGACACCGGGCGCACCGCGGCGGGCCGGGTGGGCGTAGACCCGACCGCCGCCGACCCCGCCGGTTGGCCCCGGCTGGACTGGTCGATGGACGCCGCGCTGCTGCTGGCGGCGCTCGCGTCGCGGGCCGGTGACCACGTCGACTTCCTCGCCCACGACCGGATCACCCGGGCCGGCGTCTTCGGGGCTTCTCGCACCGAACTGCTCGCGCACCTCGTCGAGGCGATGGCCCCGTTACAACCGGCGCTGCTCGAACCGGATTGGACCGCAATGGTTTCCGCCATCGCGCGGCGAGCCCGCCGGCGTTCACTCGTCGTGCTGCTGACCGACCTCAACGCGACCGCCCTCGACGAGGGCCTGCTACCGGTGCTGCCGCAACTGTCGGCGAAACACCACCTGATGGTCGCGGCCGTCGCGGATCCGCGGGTCGACCAAATGGCCGCCGGGCGTTCGGATCCCGCCGCCGTCTACGACGCGGCGGCCGCCGAACGATCCCGCAACGACCGCCGTGCGATCGCCACGCGGCTGCGCCGCAGCGGGGTGGAGGTCGTCGACGCCCCACCCGCCGAACTGGCGCCCGCCCTGGCCGACCGGTACCTGGCGATGAAGGCCACCGGCCGGCTCTAGCCCGCCGACGATGCACGCCGTGCAACGGCATGAGGAGAAGGCGGGCAATCGGCTTTAGCCGGTGGGAACCACGTCGGGCGCGTCCTCGATATCACCGGTCTCACCGGCCCGCACCGCGCGGCGACCGAAGTACACGATGTAGGCGAGGAACGCCGCCTCGGCGATGACCCCGATGCCGACCCGAACGAACGTCGGCAACGGCGAGGGCGTGACCAGCGCTTCGATCAGCCCCGAAACCAACAGCACGCCGGCCAGACCGATCGCGACCGAGACGACGGCGCGGCCCTGCTCGGCGAGCACCTGCCCGCGCGGCCGGTCGCCGGGCGCGATCACCGACCACCCCAGCCGCATGCCCGCGGCACCCGCCAGGAACACCGCCGTGAGCTCCAGCAACCCGTGCGGAATCAGCAGGCCGAGCAGCAGACCACCCTTGCCGGCCTGGAACATCAGCCCCGAGATCAGTCCCAGGTTTGCGGCATTCTGGAACAGCACGAACGGAATCGGCAGTCCCAGTAGGACCGACGACGCGATGCACTGCGCGGACACCCAGGAGTTGTTCACCCAGATCTGCAGGGCGAACGCGGCGGCGGGATGTTCGCTGTAGTAGGCGGCGATGTCGTGGTTGACCAATTGTTCGATGTCACTTGGGGTTCCGGCGGCCGACTGCACCTCCGGATTGCCCGCCACCCAAAAGGCGATCACCACGGCCACGCCGTAGAACGCCACCGCGGTGCCCAGCCACCACCGCCACGACCGGTAGGCGACCACCGGGAAGGACACCGTCCAGAACCGCACGAAGGTGCTGCTCAACGGCGCGTGCGCGCCGGTCACCACGGAACGGGCGCGCGCGACCAGGCTCGAGAGCCGACCGATCAACAGCGAGTCCGACGACGCCGAGCGCAACGTGGACAGGTGGGTGGACACCCGCTGGTAGAGCTCCACCAGCTCGTCGACCTCGGCGCCGGTCAGCGAGCGACGTTTCCCGACCAGCCGGTCCAGGCGGTCCCAGGTGCCGCGATGGGCCAGCACGAATGCGTCGACGTCCACCCTGCGCAGCCTAATCGCCCTGTACCGTTCGGTGTTATGTCGGAGGTGGTGACCGGCGACGCGGTCGTGCTCGACGTGCAGATCGCCCAGTTGCCGGTGCGGACTTTGAGCGCACTGATCGATATCGCCGTGATGGTCGTCTGCTATGTGCTCGGACTGATGTTGTGGGCCGCCACGCTGACCCAGTACGACTCGGCGCTGAGCACCGCCGTGCTGCTGATCTTTACGGTGCTGGTGCTCGTCGGCTATCCGGTGACGCTCGAAACGGCAACGCGCGGGCGCTCGGTGGGCAAGATCGCGATGGGACTGCGCGTGGTGTCCGACGACGGGGGCCCAGAACGGTTCCGCCAGGCCCTCTTTCGGGCCCTGGCTGCGGTGGTGGAGATCTGGATGCTGTTCGGGAGTCCGGCGGTCATCTGCAGCATCCTGTCGCCGAAGGCCAAGCGCATCGGCGACATCTTCGCCGGCACGGTGGTCGTGAACGAGCGCGGGCCGCGCCTGGGTCCCCCGCCGGTGATGCCGCCTTCGCTGGCCTGGTGGGCCTCGTCGCTGCAACTTTCCGGACTGTCCCCCGGCCAGGCCGAGGTCGCACGCCAATTCCTTTCGCGTGCACCGCAACTCGATCGCCAGTTACGCCTCCAGATGGCATACCGCATCGCCGGCGACGTGATGAGCCGCATCGCGCCGCCGCCCCCGCCCGGCACCCCGCCGGAGCTGGTGCTCGCCGCCGTGCTCGCCGAACGGCACCGCCGCGAATTGGCCAGGCTGCGTCCCGCAATGCCGCAGGCCGGCCCGGCACCGTGGCAGTCGTGGCCTCCGGCGCCACCACAACAAGCCGTCCCGTGGCCGGACCCGGGCCCACCGCGGCAGGCCCCGTCGAATCCCGCCCCGGGCGGTTTCTCGCCACCGGGCTGACGGGTGCGCTAGCCGGAGACGCTCGCCACCATGAGCAGGACGTCGGCGATCAACAGCGCCCAACCGAACAGGGGCACCGCGATGCCGCCGCGACGCTTGGCGGTGAACAGGGAAATCACGATCACCACGACGGCGACGGCAGGGGCGCCGTAGAACGCGACCCCGAAATCGATTCCCCCGTGGCCCGGGCAATTGCCGTCGGCGCAGCCGTCGGTACTCATCACCGCTCCCAGCGCGAAAAGCATCACGATGGCGGCAGCGGGCACCGTGGCCAGCGCCAGCGCCCAGTTGACCCAGGGCCACACGTTGCGGCCGCCACTTCTGGGTCCGCTGCCACCCTGCGCGGGGCCGGTCGCACCGGACGTTCCGCTGCCCACCGCGAGGTTGGAGTTGTCAGCGTTCATCCCAGAGTTCCTACCCGCCGCCTATCGCGCGCAAACGGGGCCGGGCGTGCGAGTGGCGGCCGGTGCGGTCGTCGACCGCAGGTCAAGGGCCTCACGAGGGCCGCCGCGGCATCACCCGTTGCATCGCGATCGTTTCCGATATATCGTGATACTTCGAAGCGCACAGACGGGTGCGCTCTCCGACAACGTGAGGACTACAAACAATGAGCAACCCATTCACTCCCCCCATCGGACCGTTCGCCGGTCAGGGCTTCGGCTTCGCCGCCGGCCCGGTACAGCGGCGCGCCCTGCACGGCGCCAGGCGCCAGGCCCGGCGCGAATTCTTCGAACACCTCCGCGACCACGCGGGGGACCAGGGATTCGGCCCTGGTTTCGGTCCCGGGTTCGGCCCGGGGTTCGGCCCCGGATTCGGTCCGGGTTTCGGTTTCGGCCCTGGCGGCCGGCGCGGCGGATGGCGACGCGGCGGCCCCGGTCGCGGCAAGCGCGGTGACGTCCGGGCGGCCATCCTGGTGCTGCTCGCCGAGCGGCCGATGCACGGCTACGAGATGATCCAGCAGATCGCCGAACGCAGCAACGGGCTCTGGAAGCCCAGCCCCGGTTCGGTCTACCCGACACTGCAACTGCTGACCGACGAGGGCCTGATCACCGCGAGCGAGAGCGAGGGCAGCAAGAAGCTGTTCGAGCTGACCGACGAGGGCCGCGCGGCGGCCGAGAAGGTCGAGACCCCGCCGTGGGACGAAATCGCCGAAGGCGCCGACCCGGGTCACATGAACCTGCGGGCGGCCATCGGCCAGCTGTTCGGCGCGGTCGCGCAGTCCGCGCACACCGCCACCGCCGAGCAGCAGCAGCGCATCGTCGAGATCCTCAACAATGCGCGACGCGAGGTCTACGGCATCCTGGGCGAGGACTAGGCCCTGACACAGCGGACCCTGGATCAGGTCACGTCGACCCAGTCCAGGGTCCGCTGCACCGCCTTGCGCCAACCGGCGTAGCCGGCGGCGCGCTGCTCGTCGGTCCACGCCGGCGTCCATCGCTTGTCTTCGTGCCAGTTGTCCCGCAGGTCGGACGGATCGGCCCAGAAGTCCACCGCCAAACCCGCCGCGTACGCCGCGCCCAGCGCGGTCGTCTCGGCGACCACCGGCCGCACCACGTCGACCCCGAGCACGTCGGCCTGAATCTGCATGCAGAGGTCGTTGGCGGTGATGCCGCCGTCCACCTTCAATACCTCAAGGCGCACACCGGAATCCGCCGCCATCGCGTCCACCACGTCGCGGCTTTGGTAGCAGATCGCCTCCAGCGTCGCGCGGGCCAGATGCGCGTTGGTGTTGAACCGCGACAGCCCCACGATCGCTCCGCGGGCGTCGGATCGCCAATAGGGCGCGAACAACCCGGAGAACGCCGGCACGAAATACACGCCGCCGTTGTCGGCGACCTGCCGCGCCAGCGACTCGCTTTGCGCGGCGCCGCTGATGATGCCCAACTGGTCGCGCAGCCACTGAACGGCAGCTCCGGTGACCGCGATCGAACCCTCAAGCGCGTACACGGGTTTGGCGTCGCCGAACTGGTAACAGACGGTGGTCAGCAGCCCGTTGTCCGATCGCACGATCGTCTCGCCGGTGTTGAGCAGCAAGAAGTTTCCGGTGCCGTAGGTGTTTTTCGCCTCGCCCTCCGCCAGGCACACCTGGCCCACCATCGCGGCGTGCTGGTCACCGAGGACCCCCGTGATCGGCACCTCGCCCCCGACCGGCCCCGTTTGCGCGGAGACGCCGTACGGCTGCGGCGACGACGACGGGGCGATCGCCGGCAGCATCGCACGCGGGATGTCGAAGAAGGACAGCAACTCGTCGTCCCAATCGAGGGTTTCGAGATTCATCAGCATGGTCCGGCTGGCATTGGTCACGTCGGTGACGTGCACGCCGCCGCGCGGGCCGCCGGTCAGATTCCACAGCACCCAGGTGTCCGAGGTGCCGAACAGGGCGTCACCGCTTTCGGCGGCCTCCCGCACCCCATCGACGTTCTGAAGGATCCACTGCAATTTGCCGCCGGAGAAGTACGTCGCGGGCGGCAGGCCCGCCTTGCGGCGGATGACCTCGCCACGGCCGTCGCGTTCCAGCGCCGACGCGATGCGGTCGGTGCGGGTGTCCTGCCAGACGATCGCGTTGTAATAGGGCCGCCCGGTGCGCCGATTCCACACCAGCGTTGTTTCCCGCTGGTTCGTGATGCCCAGCGCGGCAATGTCTTTGGCGGTCAGGTTGGCGCGGTTCAACACCGACATCAGCACCGAGGAGGTACGCTCCCAAATCTCGACCGGGTCGTGCTCGACCCACCCCGCCTGGGGCAGGATCTGTTCGTGCTCGAGCTGATGGCGAGCCACTTCGGCCCCGTCGTGGTCGAAGATCATGCAGCGCGTGCTGGTGGTTCCCTGGTCGATGGCGGCGACAAACTCGGACACGTCAGGAGTCCATCACGGTCTGCCCGGCACGACAAGCTCACGGCGTAGCTTGCGTTACCGCCGGTTACCCTGTTCCATCGGCGGTGTGGGCGAAGAGGTCAAGCGCACCACGTACAACAGCGCACATCGGCGGGAATACCGGCGCAAGCTCCAGTTATGCCTGGACGTCTTCGCGACGATGCTGGCGCAGTCGCGCTTTGACGCCGACAAGCCGCTCACGGGCATGGAGATCGAGTGCAACCTCGTCGACGCCGATTACCAGCCGGCGATGTCGAACCGCGACGTGCTGGACGCCATCGGGGATCCGGCATTCCAGCCGGAATTGGGTGCCTACAACATCGAATTCAACGTGCCGCCCCACGCGCTGCCCGGACACACCGCGCTGGACCTGGAAGGCGAGGTGCGGGCCAGCCTGAACGACGCCGAGATCAAGGCCGGAGTCGGCGGGGCGCACATCGTGATGATCGGCATCCTGCCCACGCTGATGCCCGAGCATCTGGTTGCCGGCTGGATGAGCGACTCGCGCCGGTACGCCGCGCTCAACGACTCGATCTTCACCGCCCGCGGCGAGGACATCCCGATCAACATCTCCGGCCCCGAACCGCTGAGCTGGCAGGCCGTGTCGATAGCGCCCGAATCCGCCTGCACCAGCATCCAATTGCACCTGCAGGTCGCGCCGGAGACGTTCGCCGCCAACTGGAACGCGGCCCAGGCGGTGGCCGGGCCGCAGCTAGCGCTGGGAGCCAACTCGCCGTACTTCTTCGGCCACCAGCTGTGGGCCGAGACGCGCATCGAGCTGTTCACGCAGTCCACCGACACCCGGCCCGAGGAGCTGAAGTCCCAGGGTGTGCGGCCGCGGGTGTGGTTCGGTGAAAGGTGGATCTCTTCGGTCCTCGACCTGTACCAGGAGAACATCCGCTACTTCCCGCCGCTGCTGCCCGAGGTGTCCGACGAGGATCCGCTCGCCGAGCTGGCCGCGGGCCGGGCGCCGCGGCTGGCCGAAATGCGGCTGCACAGCGGCACCGTATACCGATGGAACCGGCCGGTCTACGACGTGGTCGACGGGCGACCGCACCTGCGGCTGGAGAATCGGGTGTTGCCGGCCGGCCCGACCGTGGTGGACATGCTGGCCAATTCGGCCTTCTTCTACGGCCTGCTGCGTAGCCTTTCCGAGGACCACGAGCCGGTCTGGGCGCGCATGGATTTCGCTGCGGCACAAGCGAATTTCCTCGAGGCGGCGCGCAACGGCATCGACGCCCGGGTGCAGTGGCCGGGATTGGGCGAGGTGCGGGCCACCACGCTGGTCCTCGACACGTTGCTGCCCATCGCCGACGAGGGACTGCGCCGCTGGGGTGTGGACGCAGACGTGCGGGACCGCTTCCTGGGGGTCATCGAGGGCCGCGCCCGGACCGGCCGCAACGGCGCCAGCTGGCAGGTGTCCACCGTGCGCGCGCTGGAAGAGACCGGGATGACCCGTCCGGCGGCACTGGCCGAGATGCTGCGCCGGTATTGCGAGCACATGCACGCCAACGAACCGGTGCACACCTGGGAGTCCTGACCGCGGGGTACGTTGAAAACCATGCCGGACGATCAGGTCATGGACTGGGACAGCGCATACCGGGAGCAGGCGCACTTCCAGGGTCCGCCGCCGTGGAACATCGGTGAACCGCAACCGGAACTGGCCGCATTGGCCGCGGCCGGTAAGTTCCGCAGCGACGTGCTGGACGCCGGCTGCGGGGTCGCCGAGCTGTCGTTGGCGCTCGCCGCCCAGGGCTACACGGTGGTCGGTGTCGACCTGACGCCGACCGCGGTCGCGGCGGCCACCAAGGCCGCCCAGGACCGCGGCCTGACCACAGCGAGCTTCGTGCAGGCGGACATCACGTCGTTGCGCGGTTACGACGGCCGGTTCTCCACCGTCGTCGATTCCACGCTGTTCCACTCGCTTCCGGTCGAGGGCCGCGACGGCTACCTGAGCTCCATCCACCGCGCGGCCGCGCCGGGAGCCAGCTTGTTCGTCCTGGTGTTCGCCAAGGGCGCCTTTCCCGCAGAGATGCAACCGAAGCCGAACGAAGTCGACGAGGACGAACTGCGCGCCGCAGTGAGCAAGTATTGGGAAATCGACGAGATCCGCCCGGCATTCATCCTGTCGAATGCCGTCGAGATTCCCGATGCGCCCTTCGAATTCCCGCCGCATGACCGCGACGAGAAGGGCCGGACCAAGATGCCCGCCTACCTGCTGACGGCGCACAAGGCGGCCTGACTCTCAAGCCGACGTCGCCGCGGTCGCGGCGATCAGCGCCTCGGCGAAGGTCTCCAGGTCGCCGGTGGTGGTGTCGACGTGCGGCGAGATCCGCAGCACCGGCCCGGCCAGTTGCAGGGGCGCCCGCTGCACGCCCACGAAGGTAGTGAGGATCCGCCGCTCGGCGAGCAGCCACGATCGGACCGCTTGCGGGTCGGCGCCGTCGACGGGGGCCAGCGTGGTGATGGCGCTGGGCTCCTCGACCTCTTCGACCACCGCCCAGCCGGCCACGTCGCCCAGCACCCGACGGCTGTCGCCGCCCAGGTCGGCAAGCCGCGCGCGCACGGCCTCCGGCCCGTACGCCAGGTGCTCGCCCAGCGCAAGCGAAAACCCAAGGCGGGCAGCGACATTGGCTTCACCGAATTCGAGTTGCTGGGCCACCGAGAAGGACCCCGCGAGCCAATCCGGTGCCGCCAGCCGCGGCCGCAGACCCTCCATCAGCTCACGGCGCACCGCGAGGGCACCGACACCGCGCGGCCCGGCGATCCACTTGCGCGACGACGCGTAGGTGACATCGGCCCCGACCGCGCAGTCCACCTGGCCAAGCGCCTGGGCGGCGTCGACCACCAGTGGCAGCCCCAACTCCCGGCACAGTTGCGCGACCATCGGCAGCGGCTGCACCACGCCGCTGTGGCTGCCGACCGCGGTCAGGTGGACCAGATCGGGCGGGTCGGCATCCAGGGCCAGCGCCGCGTCGTCGAGCGCCACCCGGCCATCCTCGAGCGTCGGCAGCAGCTGACGGTCGAATCCGTGGGCGTCCAGCAGCGCCAGATTGGGTCCGTACTCGCCGGGCAGGCACGCCACCCGGCGGCGGTCCGCCGGCCAGGCGCCGAGCAGCAGGTCCAGGGCGTTCAGGGAGCCCGTGGTGAACACCACTTCCGCGTCGGGCATGCCGGCCAGCGCGGCGAACGCCAACCGTCCGGCATCGAGCGCGGGCGCGGCGGCTTCGGCCGCGACGTACCCGCCGACTTCGGACTCGTTGCGCGCGTGCTGGGTGGCGGCGTCGATCACGGCAAGGCTTTGGCGCGAACAGGCCGCGCTGTCCAGGTGCAGCCCGGCCACCGGCAGGCGGGCCGCCCGCCATCGGTCAGCCAGCGATCCCGCGGGCGTCACTTGACGGCCAGCGACAACCCGAAGTCACCCGCGGCGTCCGTCCACCACCGGGTGGGACGCAGTCCCACGCCGGTCAATTCGGCGTTAACCCCGTCCGGGCGGAACTTGCACGACACCTCGGTGAGCATCTCCTCGCCGGCCGCGAAATCGACGGTCAGGTCCAACGCGTCGACGCGGACCCGCTGGGCGTGGCCGGCACGCAACCACATTTCGATGCGTTCCTCATCGGCGTTCCAGCGCGCTACGTGCTGGAAGGCCTCGACGTCGAAGTCGGCGTCGAGTTGCCGATTGATCACGGCCAGCACATTGCGATTGAACGCCGCGGTCACCCCGGCCGAGTCGTCGTAGGCGCGCACCAGGCGGTCGGTGTCCTTGACCAGGTCCGTCCCCAGCAGCAGAGTGTCGCCCGGCCCCATCTGGGCGGACAGGCTCGAGAGGAACTGCGCGCGCGGTTGGGGTGTCAAGTTGCCGATCGTGGACCCCAGGAACACGAACAGGCGGCGCCCGCCGGTCGGGATCTCGTTCAGGTGTTCCTCGAAATCGCCGCAGACCGCGTTGATTTCGACGCCCACGTATTCCCGCTGGATGGCCGCCGCGGCCGACGAGAGTATGCCGGCGTCGACATCGAACGGGACGAACCTGCGCAGCTGCCCGCGTTCCCGCAGCGCGTCGAGCAGCAGCCGGGTCTTCTCCGAGGTTCCACTGCCGAGCTCCACCAGCGTGTCGGCCTCGCTGGCCGCCGCGATGTCGGCCGAGCGGGCGCGCAGGATCTCGGCCTCGGCGCGGGTCGGATAGTACTCGGGCAGCCGGGTGATCTGATCGAACAGGTGGCTGCCCAACGAGTCGTAGAACCACTTGGGCGGCAACGACTTCGGCGTCTGCTGCAGGCCGTCGAACACGTCGCGGCGCAGCGCCCGGTAAGCGGAGTCGGCGGCCAGGTGGTTGGACAGAGTCAGCGTCATCGATAACCTTCCGAGTGATCCAGCGGGGTCAGCGCGACACCGGCCGCGGTGACCTCGACGAGGTGGCGGTCCGGCACGTCCTCCCAATCCGAGTCGTTGTCGTAGGGCTCGCTGGCCAGGACGACGCCGTCGGCGCGGCGCAGGATGGACAGCGTGTCACCCCAGGTGGTCGCCAGCAGGCGAGAACCGTTGGCGGCCAGGATGTTCAGCCGGGCGTTCGGATCGGCCGCCGCGATCTCGGTGATGGTCTCGGCGAGTGCGTCGAGTCCACGGTCGAAGATGGCGGCCGCGAGTAACGCACTGTCGCAAACCGATTCGGCCCGCGACGTCACGGGCAACACGGCGCGGTCGACCACGCCGTTGTGTGACAACAGCCACTGGCCGTCGGTGAACGGCGCCGTCGCGCTGACGTCGATCGGCATGCCGACCGTCGCCGAACGCACCGCGGCGACCACGCAGTGGCTGCGCAGCGCCGGCGCGATGGAGTCGAACGACACGTCGCCCCACAACGGCGCCTGGCTGCGCCAGCGGCGCGGCACTGGGCCGTCCGCGGAGCGGTCGAAAAACCCGACGCCCCATCCGTCGGCGTTGAGCAGGCAATGCTTTTGCCGCCGTGGGGCGTACGACTGCACCCGCAGGCCGTACGGCGGGTCCAACACCAGCGAGGAGACGGTGACATCGGAGCCGAGCCAGCCCAGGTGGCGGCACATCAGGCGGAATCCTCGACGTCCCAAGCCAACCGGACGCCCGAGAAGATCTGGCGCCGGATCGGGTGGTCCCAATTGCGGAAGCTCGGCCGCAGGATGCTGGACTCCACCGCCCACGAGCCGCCGCGCAGCACCCGGTAATCACCGTCGAAGAACGGCTGCGAGTAGCGCTCGTAGATCATCGGGACGAACCCGGGCCACGGCCGCAGCGGCGAGGAGGTCCACTCCCACACGTCGCCCAGCATCTGTTCCGCACCGTACGCCGAGGCGCCCGCCGGGTAGGCGCCGACGGGCGCCGGCCGCAACGCCGCGCCACCCAGGTTGGCCAGGGAGCCCGACGGCGGCTGCGACCCCCACGGATAGCGGCGCCGGCTGTCGGTGGCCGGATCCCACGCGCAGGCCTTCTCCCATTCGATCTCGGTCGGCAGCCGCCCGCCGGCCCACGCGGCGTACGCCTCGGCCTCGAAGTAGGTGACGTGCTGCACCGGCTCGTCGGCCGGGATGTCTTCGACGTGGCCGAACCGGGTGCGGGTGCGCCCGTCGGCGCTCCAGAACTGCGGCGCCGTGAGGCCCGCGCGTTGGCGATGCTCCCAGCCGCGCTCGGACCACCAGCGCGGCTGCCGGTACCCACCGTCGTCGACGAAGTGCCGCCACTCGCCGTTGGTGACCGGCACCCGGCCGATCCGGAACGCCGGCACCTCGACGACGTGCGCGGGCCGCTCGTTGTCCAGCGAATACGGTTCGGTCGCCGCGTCCACGCCCAGCACGAACGGGCCGGCGGGCACCAACACCGAGGTGCCGGCCACGCCTTGCCGGCCCGGCGGTAAGGCCACGGTGTCGCGCAGCAGCGGGGCGCCGCTGCGCAGGTTCAACGCCTGCAACATGGTTTCGTCGTGCTGGTTTTCATGGCTGATCACCAACGCGAACGGGAAGCTGTCGGCGTCCTCGGGCAGGGCGTCGAGGGCGTCGAGGGCGGCCGACCGCACCGTCCGGCAGTACGCCCGCGCGCGGTCCGGGGACAGCAGCGGCAGCTCGACCCGGCTCGCGCGGGTGTGCACGAACGCGTCGTAGAGCCCCTCGACGGCGGCCGGCAACATGCCCGGACGGCCGGGGTCACCGCCGCGCAGCAGCCAGAACTCCTCCTGCTGACCGATGTGGGCGAGGTCCCACACCAGCGGGCTCATCAAGGGGTCGTACTGCCGGTACAGTTCGGCGTCGTCGAATTCGACCAGCCCCAACGTTCGCGTCCGCGCCCGCGCCAAATCGTCGGCAAGGCTCGCCCGGCATGACGACTGCAGACCAAGCGCCGCGGGCACCACCCGCATGCGGGGGACTTGCCGCGGCGGGCCGACACCATCAGGAGAACTCACAGCCCCCCTCGCGCCAGGCGCGCCACTGTGGGCGCGATGCCGTGCTGGATCACCTGATCGGAGAAATCGTCGCCGGGACATCGGCACCGCTCGACCGCGTCGACCAGCCGCTGCATCGAATCCACGAGTTCCGGCGGCGCCATCTCGGCGGCGATCGCCACGCACTTGTTGGCCGCGGCGTACAGCCGCCGGTCGCGCAGGCCGACCCGGGCGGCGGTGTCCCAGGCGGTGGCCACGGGTTCGACCGCCTCGGCGGCGGATTCGGCCGCGCCGGGGTCGTCGAGCAGGGCCGTCAGGGTGAACACCACGGCCGGCCAATACTCGTCCGGCACGCTGTCGAGATAGCGGATTTCCAGCCACTGCCTCGGTCGCACGGGCGGAAACAGCGTGGTCAGGTGGTATTCCAGGTCGGAAACGGTGGGGCGGCGGTCGCCGAGCAACACCCGGCCGTCCACCCAGTCGGCGAAGGGCACCCATTGCGTGACCGCGGCGGCGTCCGGTGCGTGCACCAGCATCACCGGGGCCTTGAGCGCGTAGCGCGCCCAGTCGGTTCCGGGGTCGTCGCCGCTGGCGCCCAGGACCGGCCCGCACCGCGCCGAATCCATCTGGCCCCACACCCATTGCCGGGTGGAGGCCCACCCGGTGAACTCGCCGCGCAGCATCGGGGAGTTCGCGGCCATCGCGATCATGGTGGGCCCCAGCGCGTGCGCCAGCCGCACGCGCGCGGCCCAGCCGGCCCGCGGCCCGGCGTCCAGGTTGACCTGGATGGATGCGGTGGACGTCATCATCGCCGAGCCCGCGTCGCCCGAGCGGCTGGACGCGAAGAACTCCTCCATCGCGCGGTAACGCGCGCCCGGGTTGATGCGTTTGGGCGGGCGCAGCGGGTCCGCCCCGAGGAAAACCAGCCCCAGCCCGGCGGCGGCGAACGCCGACCGCAGCACGGCCTGATCGCGCCGCATCCCCTCGATGGCGCTGACCACCCCGTCGGCCGGCGGACCGGACAGCTCCACGGCACCGCCGGGCTCCAAAGTGATCCGGCTGCCGCCGGGCAGCTCGGGCAAGCCCTCCAGCACCTGGCCGATCTCGGCCCAGCCGGGCCTGCGGTACGGGTCGGCCGGGTCGTGGCAGTGGCCCTCCAATTCCAGACCCACGCGCCCCAGCGGGCCGTCCACCAGGCAGCCGTCGGCGATGTAGCGCGCGGCGGCCTGCGAGTCGGCCATCTCGGGGCCGGCCAGCTCGGAGCCCGCGGTAGTGATAGCGGCGAACGTCATATCACTATCCCTTCGGGCCTGAGCAAGCCTGAACACGCGTCGGCGGACCTGTCTCCCCACCCAGCCCAGGGGACGGCAACCGCCACTTCTTCATCTAGCAGATGGCCCCGACATATTCCCGATCGTGCCGATTTTCAAGCCTGCCCGACCCGGCTCCCGAACCCCGCTCACTGCCCCAGCGCATTCTGCATTGCCCCGGCCAGCACGTTGACCGCCGGCCCGGCGTTGCCAGATTGGCAGACCTTGGCTTGCAGCAACACGTTTTCGCGCAGCCTGGTTTGATTGAAGCAGCGCCGATCGGTGCCGGCTTCCTGCTTGGTCCAGTTCGCGTCGGCCGGACCGGGCGGCCCGCCGTCGAACGACCACACCTGCGTGGACCCGTTGTCCAGATGCATCGCGGTGGTCTGGCCCGAGCAGCCCACCGTGCGATCCACGACGCGGTGGAAGGCGCGGCCCGCGGCGTCGTCGGTGGCGAACACCCCGACCGCCTGCTTGACGAAGTGGGTCTGGTCGTTGGCCGACGTCTGCGTGACGGCACCGTTGAAGGACGCGAGGTCCGGGTCGTCGTACACCTCGGGCAGCCCGATGTCGGCCCAGTTGTTGCACACCGCAACGTCCACCCAGTCGCCCTGGACCGGTCGGGTGAACACCGACTCCCAGCCCATCGGGCCGCCCACGATGTTGCCGACCGACCCCTTGCCCAGCACGGCGTAGTTCACCACCCCCGGGTCCGACGGGTGGGCGGTCGCCACGGGGGGCGCGACCGCGCCCCCGATGGCCAGGCCGATGGTGATCACGGCCGCGCGAACCCGCATGGTCATTCAAGCGATCATGCCAGGACGGCGGCGCGTTGGTCAGCCCCCGTTACCCCGCACGCCCTCTTCGACCTTCTTGCCGAGGTCGGGGTCGACGTTGCGCCAGTACTCGAACACCCGCGACAGCACCGGCTCCTTGACACCCTTGGATACGTGGCCAATGATGTTGTGCGCCAAGCGGTCCCGGGCAGCGTCGTCGAGGACGTCGCGGACCATGGTGCCGGCCTGCCCCCAGTCGTCGTCCTCGGCGTGCAGCGTGTACGCGGCTCGCACCATGTCGCCGTCCGCATGCCAGCGGATCTCCGCTGCGCGCGCCGGGTCGGCGTGCGGACCGCCGAACGAGTTCGGCGCGTAGACGGGGTCGGACACGTTCTTGACCCGCATGGCACCGTCTTTCGAGTAGCTGTTCACCTCGACCTTCGGCTCGTTGACCGGGATCTGCCGATAGTTGGTCCCCAGCCGGGCGCGGTGCGCGTCGGAGTAGGAGAACCCCCGGGCCTGCAACATCTTGTCCGGGCTCAGCCCGGTGCCCGGCACGGTGTTGTTCGGCTCGAACGCCGCCTGCTCGATCTCGGTGTGATAGTCGGTGACGTTGCGGTTCAGCGTCATCTTGCCGACGTCGATGAGCGGGTAGTCGCCATGCGGCCACACCTTGGTCAGGTCGAACGGATTGAACCGATAATTCCGGGCTTCCTCGTACGGCATGATCTGCATCTTGAGGGTCCAGCTGGGATGGTTGCCGCCCTCGATCGCCTCGTAGAGGTCGCGCTGGTGATAGTCGCCGTCCTCGCCGGCCAGTCGGTCCGCGTCCTCCTGGGGCAGGAAGTCGATGCCCTGGTCGGTGATGAAATGGTATTTCACCCAGAAGATTTCACCGCCGGCGTTGATCCAGCTGTACGTGTGGCTGCTGTAGCCGTTCATGTGCCGCCACGACTTGGGGATGCCGCGATCGCCCATCAGCCAGGTCACCTGATGCGCGGACTCCGGTGAGAGCGTCCAGAAGTCCCACTGCATGTTGTGATCACGCAAATTCGTTGCCTGCATGCGTTTTTGAGACCGGATGAAGTGCTGGAACTTCATCGGGTCGCGCATGAAGAAGACCGGCGTGTTGTTGCCGACCAGGTCGAAATTGCCTTCGCTGGTGTAGAACTTCAGCGCGAAGCCACGCGGGTCACGCCACGTGTCCGGGCTGCCGCGCTCGCCGGCGACGGTGGAGAACCGGGCCAGCATCTCCGTCTTGGTGCCCGGCTGGAAGACCGCCGCCCTGGTGTACTTGCTGACGTCATTGGTGACCTCGAAGGTGCCGAAGGCTCCGCCACCCTTCGCGTGCGGCTGACGTTCCGGGATCCGTTCCCGGTTGAACTGGGCCATCTGCTCGATCAGGTAATGATCCTGCAGCAGGATCGGCCCGTCGGGACCGATCGTCAACGACTGGTCGTCGCTGGGCGCAGCGATGCCGGCGTCATTGGTGGTGAAACGCTCCGTCATGTCGCTATCTCCTTGTTTGATGGGCTGCCCTCAGGTATTGGCGACGAATACTCCTGTGCGCCAATAACTATGCTCCTTTTCTGGACCACGTCAAGAAACGTGTCGGCCGCTATGGACGCGGTGCCGGCGCGGCGGGGGTCGGGCTGACGGCGCTCGCCGGCGGCTGGCTCGGGCCGCTCAGACCGGGTCCGCCGGCCGGCCCGCCGGGCCCGCCCGGACCACCGGGGGGCATGGGCACGATCAATCCCGGGCCGCCATAGCCCCACTGGCCGCTCGGGCCGGGTCCCCACGGACCGTTGCCCGGTCCGGGTCCCCACGGACCGTTGCCCGGTCCGGGGCCACCGGGCCCCCCACCCGGCCTGAACATCGGGCCGTGGTGATGGTGGCAGTGGTGGTAGTAGCCGTAGACGAACGCACCGACGAAGAAGACCGTCGAGATGATGAAGACGATGCCGGCGACGATGATCACCCACGCCGCGGCCGTGTACAGCGCCGGCGGTTTCACGCGTTCTGCGGGTGGGGGCGCGGGTGCGGCGGTTGCGGCGGGAGTCGGCGGTGGCGTCGGTCCGGATGTCTCGGTCATGCCTTGAATAGTGCCCGGGGCCCCTGCGGGCCTAACAGGTTGGCCGCAGAAAACTTGCTGTGAATCCCTGCGCGGCGCTCGGTTGCCGGTGACACAACGACGCGCAGCCCGGTGCTCTCACGAGCACCGGGCTGCTGGTTGTTCAGTGTGCGGTTTGGACTACGGCGTCCGGGACGGGGCGACCGACGTCGGGATCTGGCTCGGGCCGGGGGCGCCGGGGGTCGCCGCGCCGGGTCCGCCCTGCTGGATGCCGGCCGGTCCACCCTGCTGCGCACCCGGGCCACCCGGGCCGCCCATGCGGTGCGGGTGCATCCACGCCGCGTGGTGCTTGTGGTGGTGATGGCCGTGGTGGCCGCCGCGGTGGCCGAGGATGAAGCCGGTGAAGAAGATGACCGCGACGATGAACACGATCCCGGCGACGATGGCGACCCACGCGGCGAGGTGGAAGACGCGTGCCGCCCGGTAGGGGGCTGTGGCTGCCGCGGCGGCTGCCGGAGCAGTTGCGGTGGAGGACCGCGTGGTGGGGGTTTCAGATGTTTCACTCATGAGACAAATGATGAAGCCGTTAACAATAGTTGCGGCTATGCATCACTTATGTAGCAGCTGTGAGTGATTCGCGCCTCAGGACGTCACTGTCCCGAAGCCGGCTGGAGCCGTTCGGACAGCATGAACCGGTGCCCTTCGGGAGATCGCAGACCCATCTCGCGCCTGCCCCACGGCTCGGTGGTGGGCGCTTTGATGACGTCGGCGTGCTGCGCGACGGCGCGGCGGTAGAAGGCGTCGACGGAATCGACCGTCAGGTACGCGAGGTAGCTGTGGTCGCCCAGCCGGGCCGCAGGCACGGCGTCGGGGCATCGACCGAGCCGGAAAGTCACGGACCCCGCGGCGCAGAACGTCCAATTTCCAGGATCCGGTTCGGTGATGTCGCAGCCGAGCACCGACCGAAACCACTCAGCGGCCCCGTCCAGATCGTGCACTGCGAGCACCGGGTCGGCGCTGATGAATTCCATGGAAGCAGTGTGAACGACGACGAACCCGGCTCGCCGAGCGCTGCTCCCTACTCCGGTTTGAGCGGGTTGACCGCGAACTGGATCACCCGGTACGGCGCGGCCACGCGCGCGCGGGTGTCCCATTGGCTCACGAAGATTCGCAGCTCGTCGAGCGTGGACCCGGGCGAGATGTAGCCGCCGTACGGTTGCGCGAGCCGGTTGTCACTCGGCGGCGGCAGGCTTTCCGCCGGATCCGGCCACTCGTCGTGCTGGACCACCGTGGTGACCGGCGCGTCGCCAAGGGCTGTCGGGTCGGCGGCGACGCGGACCTCCATGTTGCCCGTGACCGCGTTGAAGTAGGACAGCACCGCCTTGCCGTCGATTTGCCGGATGCACAGTTCGCCGACCGCTTCCGGCCACAGCGGTGTGGGCGGCTTGCCCCAGCCGCCGCCCGGCCCGGCCGCCCACCCCTGCCATCGGGATCGGTCGGTGAAGGACTGCGGGGTGGCCCGGTAGAGGACGACGGGGTCGCGGCGGGTGAAGCTGTCGGCAACGATGTACACCCAGCCGGTCGGCGACTCCGGGGTGGGGATCGGGTCGTAATAGCCGCTGATCTGCGTCTGCGAGCCCCCCTGGTAGGAGGCGGGCCGGCGCGACCCGGGAATGGTCTGCCACCCGGCCCGCGCGGGCTCGGCCGTCACGAGCCGCGAGCTTTGCGGCTCCAGGTTCTTCGTCGTCGTCACCATCACGTAGTTGCGCCGGTTGATCTGCACCACTCCGGCGGGCAACTGCGAGGCACCCGGCGGGGTCGGATCAGCCAGGAGCGGTTTGCTGATACCGGTCACGCCGGTGTAGCGAACGCCGCCGGGGTCGTCGACGGACGCGGTGTCCACACGAAGCGCCACCGGCGCGTACCAGCCGCCGAACCCGACGCCCTGGCCGGCGAAGCTGTCCCCGCAGACCTGCAACAGTTCGGCCGGGAACTCGACGAACTCACAGAGGTCGGTCGCGCCGATGCCGTAGTCCCCGGTGGGCGTGCCCGTGCCGGCGGTCGGGCCGATCCGCAACACCTGGCCGGGCGCCAGCGGCCCCACGATGGGCTCGGGTTCCGGCGCGGGCGGGTCCGCGTGTGCGCGCCAAAACCATTGCGGGGCAATCAAAGCCAGTGCAAGCGAGCACCGCGCGACCAGTCGGGTAGGGGCGGTGCTCACCCGCTTCTCACAGCTGGGCGGCCAGCAGCTCGGCGATCTGGATGGTGTTCAGCGCCGCCCCCTTGCGCAGGTTGTCCCCGGAGACGAACAGGGCCAGCCCGCGCCCGTCGGGCACGCCCGGGTCGTGCCGGATGCGGCCGACCAGGGACTCGTCGACGCCCGCGGCCGCCAACGGCGTCGGCACGTCGACCACCTTCACCCCGGGCGCGCCATCGAGCAGCTGCCGGGCGCGCTCGGGCGACAGCGGCCGGGAGAATTCGGCGTTGATCGACAGCGAGTGCCCGGTGAAGACCGGAACGCGCACGCAGGTTCCGCTCACCGCCAGCTCCGGGATGCCGAGGATCTTTCGGCTCTCGTGACGCAGCTTCTGGTCCTCGTCGGTCTCGCCGGAGCCGTCGTCCACCAGCGAACCGGCCAGCGGCACGACGTTGAATGCGATCGGCGCGACGTAGGTCTTGGGCGGGGGGAACTCGACCGCGGAGCCGTCGTGCACCAGCTGCTCGGCGCCGTCGATGACGGCGCGGGCCTGTGAGGCCAGCTCATCTACTCCGGCCAGCCCGCTGCCGGACACCGCCTGGTAGCTCGAGACCACCAGGCGCACCAGCTCGGCCTCGTCGTGCAGCACCTTGAGCACCGGCATCGCGGCCATCGTGGTGCAGTTCGGGTTGGCGATGATGCCCTTCGGTCGGCGATGGGCGTCCCTGTCGAAGTTGACCTCCGACACCACCAGCGGCACGTCGGGGTCCTTGCGCCACGCCGACGAGTTGTCGATGACCGTCACCCCCGCCGCGGCGAAGCGCGGCGCCTGCACCAATGACATGGTCTTGCCGGCGGAGAACAACGCGATGTCCAGGCCGGCCGGGTCCGCCGTCGCGGCGTCCTCGACCTCGATCTCCTGCCCGCGGAATTCCAGCTTGCGGCCCTGCGAGCGGGCCGACGCGAAAAACCGCACGGATGTGGCCGGGAAGTCCCGCTCCTCGAGCAACCTGCGCATCACCTGGCCGACCTGGCCGGTGGCGCCCACCACGCCTATTGACAGCCCATTAGCGCCCATGTCTACCTGCCGGTCCCCGCATACACCGTCGCCTTCTCGTCCCCGCCAAGCCCGAACGCCTCATGCAACGCCACCACGGCCTTGTCTAGTTCGGTGTCGCGGCACAGGACCGAGATGCGGATCTCCGAGGTGGAGATCAGCTCGATGTTGACGCCGACGGCGGCCAGGGCCTCACAGAAGGTCGCGGTGACGCCGGGGTGGCTGCGCATGCCCGCGCCGATCAGCGACACCTTGCCGATGTGGTCGTCATAGAGCAGCTGGGTGAACCCGATCTCGTCCTTGAGCGCGTCCAGCTTGGCCACCGCCGTGGGCCCGCTGTCCCGCGAGCAGGTGAACGTGATGTCGGTCTTGCCGTCCTCCACCTTGGAGACGTTCTGCAGCACCATGTCGATGTTCACGTCCGCGTCGGCGACGGCACGGAAGACCCGCGCCGCGTACCCGGGGATGTCGGGGATGCCGACGACGGTCACCTTGGCCTCGCTGCGGTCGTGCGCGACTCCGGTCAGGATGGGGTCTTCCATGGCTATGTCCTTGATCGATCCGACGACGACGGTGCCGGGCTTGTCCGAGTAGGACGAGCGGACGTGCACCGGAATGTTGTACCGGCGGGCGTATTCCACGCAGCGCAGCATCAGCACCTTCGCGCCGCAGGCTGCCATCTCGAGCATCTCCTCGAAGGTCACCTTGTCCAACCGGCGCGCGTTGTGCACGATGCGCGGGTCCGCGGTGAAGATGCCGTCCACGTCGGTGTAGATCTCGCAGACGTCGGCGCGCAAGGCCGCGGCCAGGGCCACCGCGGTGGTGTCCGAGCCGCCGCGACCCAGCGTGGTGACGTCCCGGGTGTCCTGGCTGACGCCCTGAAAGCCGGCGACCAGCACGATGCGGCCTTCGTCGAGCGCGGCCTGCAGCCGGCCGGGGGTGACCTCGATGATCTTCGCGTTGCCGTGCGTGCCGGTGGTGATGACGCCGGCCTGCGAGCCGGTGAAGGAGCGCGCCTCCGCGCCGAGCGACTCGATCGCCATGGCCACCAGCGCGTTGGAGATGCGTTCGCCGGCGGTCAGCAGCATGTCGAGTTCCCGCGGCGGCGGGGCCGGGCACACCTGCTGGGCCAGGTCCATCAGGTCATCGGTGGTGTCGCCCATGGCGGAGACCACTACGACGACGTCGTTCCCCTGCTTCTTGGTCGCGACGATGCGTTCGGCGACGCGGCGGATCCGGTCGGCGTCGGCCACCGATGATCCGCCGTACTTCTGCACGACCAGCGCCACGTTATGTTTCCCGCAATCTTCCCGCCCTTGGGCACGTTTTAAGTCCACAACAGAATACGTGGCTGCACATAACGGTTTACGCCCCGATGCCGAGCCCCACACGCTGCGGTTTCGTGATGATTTTCGGGGATTTTCCTCCCGGGCGCCAATCGCGGTAGAGTTCAGGGCGTGCAGCGGGTGCTCCTCCTCGGACGCCGCGACGGGGTCTGATCCAGACCGGCTTCCCGTCGCGGGTGTTCGCGATGCGCCGGTCTGAGGTTCCTTCTGACACCCCCGGAGCAACTACCGTGACTTCCAATCCCGACGCCTATACGTCAGCCCGATCGATCGTCAAACCCGCGGGCCCGCCCCGCCCCGACCAGCCCGCCTGGAATCCGCAGCGTGGTTCGGCGATGCCGGTCCACCGGTACCGGTCCTTCGCCGAGGAAGTCGAGCCCATCCGCCTGGCCGACCGCACCTGGCCCGACCGCGTCACCGACCGCGCCCCGCTGTGGTGTGCGGTGGACCTGCGCGACGGCAACCAGGCGTTGATCGACCCGATGAGCCCGACCCGCAAGCGCCGCATGTTCGACCTGCTGGTGCGCATGGGTTACAAGGAGATCGAGGTCGGCTTCCCGTCGGCAAGCCAAACCGACTTCGACTTCGTCCGCGAAATCATCACCGACGGCGCCATCCCCGACGACGTCACCATCCAGGTGCTGACGCAGTGCCGTCCCGAGCTCATCGAGCGCACCTTCGAAGCGTGCGAGGGCGCGTCGCGGGTCATCGTGCACTTCTACAACTCGACGTCAATCCTGCAGCGCCGCGTGGTTTTTCGCGCCGACCGGGCGGCGGTACAGGCCATCGCGACCGACGGCGCCCGCAAGTGCGTCGAAGAGGCCGCCAAATACCCCGGCACACAATGGCGTTTCGAATATTCGCCGGAGTCCTACACCGGAACC
Organism: Mycobacterium scrofulaceum; assembly: GCF_001667885.1. Lineage (GTDB taxonomy): Bacteria > Actinomycetota > Actinomycetes > Mycobacteriales > Mycobacteriaceae > Mycobacterium > Mycobacterium scrofulaceum_C. The sequence continues at coordinate 120,062 of NZ_LZJW01000049.1, forward strand.
GAGCTCGAATACGCCAGGCAGGTGTGCGACGCCGTCGGGGAAATCATCGCCCCGACACCGGACAACCCGATCATCTTCAATCTGCCCGCCACGGTGGAGATGGCCACTCCCAACGTCTACGCCGACTCGATCGAGTGGATGAGCCGCAACCTGGCCAATCGGGAATCCGTCATCCTGAGCCTGCACCCCCACAACGACCGCGGAACGGCCGTCGCCGCAGCGGAATTGGGCTTCGCCGCGGGAGCCGACCGCATCGAGGGCTGCCTGTTCGGCAACGGCGAGCGCACCGGCAACGTGTGCCTGGTGACGCTGGGGCTCAACCTGTTCTCCCGCGGCGTCGACCCCCAGATCGACTTCTCCAACATCGACGAGATCCGCCGCACGGTCGAGTACTGCAACCAGCTTCCCGTCCACGAGCGTCACCCCTACGGCGGCGACCTGGTCTACACCGCGTTCTCCGGCAGCCATCAGGACGCGATCAACAAGGGCCTGGACCAGATGAAGGTCGACGCCGACGCCGCGGACACCGACGTCGAGGACATGCTGTGGCAGGTGCCGTATCTGCCGATCGACCCCAAGGACGTCGGGCGCACCTACGAGGCGGTGATCCGGGTCAACTCGCAGTCCGGCAAGGGCGGGGTGGCCTACATCATGAAGGCCGACCACGGCCTGGCCCTGCCGCGGCGGCTGCAGATCGAGTTCTCCCAGGCGGTGCAGAAGATCACCGAGGGTGAGGGCGGGGAGGTCTCCCCGAAGGAGATGTGGGACGTGTTCTCCGAGGAGTACCTGGCCCCGGTGTGGCCGCTGGAGCGGATGAAACAGCGCGTCGAGGCGTCGGAAGAAGACAGCGGCGCCACCACGATCGCGGCGACCGTGAAGGTCAACGGGGTGGAAACGGAGATCAGCGGCGCGGGCAACGGGCCGCTCGCGGCCTTCGTCCACGCGCTCGGTGATGTCGGGTTCGACGTCGCGGTCCTCGACTACTCCGAGCACGCGATGAGCGCCGGTGACGACGCGCAGGCCGCCGCCTACGTGGAGGCGTCGGTGAACGGCCGCACCGTCTGGGGCGTCGGCATTGCGCCGTCGATCACCACCGCGTCGCTGCGCGCCGTCGTGTCGGCGGTCAACCGCGCGTCCCGGAATTAACGCATAGCGTCAGCTCGCGCGGCCATTGCGCCGAGCCGATACCCAGCGGCGAACGGCGGTTCGCGGCGGCCTCGGGAAATAGGGCATCAGGTGCCGGGTGCGTTCCGTGTCTTCGTTGAGATCGTGCAGCCGGGCGGTGAGCAAGTCCGTCATCAGCAAATGGCCCTGGTCGGTGCCCTCCGCCGACACCACCCGCAGCGGCCTGCCGTCCGATTCGGCGAAAACATTTGCGGCGTGCCGCAATGTGGCCTGGGCGTTTATCGTGCCGCCCGCCGGTTCGGGCGACGGCCCGGGACGCGCCACTTCGGCGACCAGAAATGCCTCCAGCGGGTCGGTGGTGTAGTCGCGGGTCAGGTGCATGCCGCTGCGGGCGATCTTTTCGGTGAGCACCGAACGCGCCAGCAAGAGAACGGAGATCACGTACGCGGTGACCGTAGCGATGATCACCGGAAGCATCGCGGGCCACGCGCGGGTGAGCTCCAGAGTGAACATGATGGCCGTCAGCGGCGCCCGCATGATGCCGCACACCACGGCGGCCAGGCCCAACATCGCCCAAAAGTCCGGAAACACGGGCGGCAGCCAGTGCCCGACAAAGGCGCCGAGTGCACTTCCGATCATGAACACGGGGGCGAATACACCGCCCGAAGTCCCCGAGCCGAGTGACAGCGCCCAAATTGCGGTCTTCACCACGAGAATGCCGACGATCAGCGACAGTCCAGCGTGCCCGGAGAGAAGTGAACCGATCACGTTGTAGCCCACTCCGAGGGCGCGCGGTTCGATCAAACCGCCGATGCCAATGATGAGACCACCGAGCGCCGGCCACCACATCCAATGGATAGGCAGACGCGGAAAGACGCTCTCGGCCCAGTAGACCAAGTGCGTCGCACCGAGTGCGACCGCGGCGCCGGCGATCCCGACCACGACCGCCAAAGCATCAATAGGCCAGTGTATTTCGGCGTTCCAGGTAGTGACCGGAAATATCGGCGCGTGACCCAGGATCAACAGCCGCACCACGGTGGCTACGGCTACCGAGCCGGCGACGGGTACCAGGCTGCGCGGCCGGAATTCGAACAGCAGCAACTCAACCGCCAGCAAGATGGACGCGAGCGGAGCGTTGAAGGTGGCCGCGATGCCCCCGGCGGCGCCGGAGGCAAGCAGAATCTTTCGCTCGTCCGCGGTCAGATGCAAGAACTGGGCGACCACCGAACCCGTCGCGCCGCCCGTCATGACGATCGGGCCCTCGGCACCGAACGGGCCGCCGGTACCGATGCTGATGGCCGCCGAGATTGGTTTCAGGATAGCCACTTTGGGCTCGACACGGCTGCTACCGGTGAGGATCACCTCGATCGTCTCGGGCATGCCGTGGCCGCGAACCTGATCAGACCCGTACCGAGCCATCAGACCGATCACCAAACCACCCGCGACGGGGGCACCCAGGATCAGCCACCACGGATGATGATTAGCGACGGGCGACACTAGGGCATCCGAGACTCGTTGATAGAAGACAAGATTGGTGACGAGCCCGATCAGCTGGAGCAGACACCACGCCACTCCCGCCGATAGTGCGCCGACGAACAGCGCGATGCCGGTGATCAGCAACACCCGCCGGTCGACGGCGAAATCGGCCAACGGTCCACTCACTGAAAGCTTTGTCCTCACTGCTGGCGTGGACGACGCCGCCATGCGGTCATCGGTTCGAGATCGGTCCCCAGAACGCCACGCGCGCGAGGCGTTTGCGCCTCGCGCTGACATGCCGACGGTATTCATTAGCTTCAGGGCAACGCCTGGGGAGTTCCCGGGTTCCGGCTGAGAAGTTGCTGGAATCGAACGGCCCGGCGCCCGCGGGGGTTAGGCCGGGAAGAACGCGCGCAGCAGTCGTTCCACCAAACCGGCGGGTTCGCCGGGGGCACCCCCGATGGTCAGGTTGCTGAACACGTAGCCGTTGAGCAGGCGGCTCAGCTCCTCCATCTGCTCCGGGCCGGGCGTGTAACCCGCGGCCTCGAGGACCAAGGTGGCGGACTTCACCGCGGCCGCCTGCAGGTCCTTGAGCAGCGGCCGCAATTCCGGCCGGCGCGTGCCCTCCATGAACAGCTCGAACCGGGCCAGCGTGAACCGCCGGGCCTGTTCGTCCGGCTCGGAGATCATTTGTGTGATCAGGGCTTTCACGCCGTCGCGGGTGAGCGGCCCGATCGCCGTCCGCAGCGCCTCGACGCGCCGCCAATGCAGGTCGACGGTGCGGGCGGCGGTGGCTTCGAGCAGGGCCTGGCGGGTCCGGAAGTAGTTCGAGGTCGTGCCCGCGGGCAGGCCCGCCCGGTCGTCGACCTGGCGATGCGTCAGGCCACCGATGCCCACGTCGGCGAGGATGTCGATCGCGGCGTCGAGCAGCTGCGCGCGGCGCTCCGGGTTGGGTGACATCAGGGCTGAAAGCGCAGTCGCCAGAACATCGTCAGGAACGCCGGATAGACGACGACCAGCAGCAGGTAGCTGAACCACATCGGAAACCAGGTCACGAACGTTAGGTCCCTGATCACGTAGTCGAGGTAGACGTGCAACGGCACGCTGCCGGCGATGTAGACGACCGACGCGGTGAACAGCGTTCGATGCCGGTTGCTGGAAAACCGGACGCGCCGCCACACCAGGATGCCGGTGATCCCGGCGTAGGTCATCGGGACGAGCAGGAGCCGGTCGTTGGTCAGCGTCGCGACGTGCTGCAGGGTGAGGACGTCGCCGAAGATCACGCGGTATAGATGCAGGGCCAACCCGAGTGAGATGGTCAGCATCGCCGCCGGGCGGAAGAAATAGCCGTGGCGGTGGTAGGACCTCCTCCACGACCCCGTTTGTACTACATCCGTAGTGGAACTCATGCCGCGACCATACCACTACGCGCGTAGTGGTGCAATGCTCAGAACAGCGCCAGCTGCTGGTCGACCGTGGTGGTGTCGGTGAACTCCTCCATGCTGGTGCCGCCGACGACCGCGCGGATGGACTCCATGAACTGTGCGTCGGAGACCACCGGCACCCCGAGCTGCTTGGCCAAGTAGCCCTTGCCCTGATCCGGGGCGGGGTCGTTGCAGACCACCAGCGAGGTCTCCCCGTCGACGGCGTCGCTGTAGGCCAGCCCGGCATGCAGGATGCGTTCGACCAGTTCCTCGTGGGTGCGGCCGACCTCGGCCGCCAGGGCCACCCGCATGCCCTGCACCAGCGGCCGGCCGGACACGTACAAACCGGGATTGAGGTACGGGCAGGGCATCCGCGAGGCCAGCACCTTCAACGGACGCAACTCGTCGTGGGTGACACGCCCGTTCGGCCACCGTCGCCGGGTCACCGGATGCACGGGCAGCCAGATGTCGCGCTCACGCGCCCGCTTGAGCGCCGACGCCAGCACACCGGTCAGCACCAGCGCGTCATCGAAGGCGTCGTGCGGCCGTTCCTGCGTGACACCCCAGTGGGCGGCGAGGGTCTCCAACCGCAGGTTGTCGATGCCCAGGTCCAACCGCCGGGCCAGCTCGACGGTGCACATCACCGAGTCGATCGGCAGCTCGGCCTCGGCGAGCTCGGCTTCCGCGGCCAGGAACGCGTAGTCGAACGCGACGTTGTGGGCCACCAGCGTGCGGCCGTCCAGCACCTTGACCACGTCGTCGACGACGTCGGCGAACTGCGGCTGGTCTTCGAGCATGGCCGCCGTCAGGCCGTGCACGTGGGTTGGCCCGGGGTCCACCCCGGGGTTGAGCAAGCTGACGACGGATTGCTCCACGCGTCCGTCGGCGTCGAGGCCCAGCACCGCCAGGCTGATGACCCGCGCCTGACCGGGCCGAAAACCCGACGTCTCGACGTCGATGACGGCCCAACCCCCGTCCGGCTCGCTGGCCGGCCGCCCCCAGGACACCCGGTTCATGTCGACAGGATGGCACGTCGGACCGACATCGCCGGGTCACTGCGCTGCCGTGTCGGTCGCTGAATTCGATGAGGGCGGCAGCGCCCGGCGCCCTGCGCCGCGCTCGCGATCGCCCTTGATTTGATGAGGGCGACCCGCAGCGCCCGGCGCTCTGCACCGCGCTCGCGATCGCCCTTGATTTGATGAGGACGACCCGCAGCGCCCGGCGCTCTGCGCCGCGCTCGCGATCGCCCTTAAACTGCCCGGGTGGTTACCACCCGGGCACGCCTGGCCCTCGCCGCGGGTGCGAGCGCGCGCTGGGCATCTCGGGTGACCGGACGCGGCGCCGGCGCGATGATCGGCGGCCTGATCGCGATGACGCTGGACCGCTCGGTCCTCCGTCAGCTCGCGGCCGGACGGCGCACCGTCGTCGTCACCGGAACCAACGGCAAGTCGACCACCACCCGGATGACCGCCGCCGCGCTGGGCACGCTGGGTTCGGTGGCCACCAACGCCGAAGGCGCCAACATGGACGCCGGGCTGGTGGCCGCGCTGGCGGCGAACCGCAAGGCGACGCTGGCGGCCCTCGAGGTCGACGAGATGCACGTGCCACACGTCTCCGACGCGGTCGAGCCCGCCGCCGTCGTGCTGCTCAACCTGTCGCGCGACCAGCTGGACCGAGTCGGCGAGATCAACGTCATCGAACGCACCCTGCGGGCCGGGTTGGCCCGGCACCCGAACGCGATCGTCGTCGCCAACTGCGACGACGTGCTCATGACGTCGGCGGCCTACGACAGCCGGAACGTGCTGTGGGTGGCCGCGGGCGGCTCCTGGGCGAACGACTCGGTCAGCTGCCCCCGCAGCGGCGAGGTGATCGTCCGCGAGAAGGGGCATTGGTATTCCACCGGCGCCGACTTCAAGCGGCCCAGCCCGCAGTGGTGGTTCGACGACCACACCCTGTACGGGCCGGACGGCCTGGCCCTGCCGATGCACTTGGCGCTGCCGGGCGCGGTGAACCGAGGCAACGCCGCCCAGGCCGTCGCCGCCGCCGTCGCGCTGGGCGCCGACCCCGCGAAGGCGGTGGCGGCGGTGTCGAGCGTCGACGAGGTCGCCGGGCGCTACCGGACCGTGCGCGTCGGCAATCACGAGGCGCGGATCCTGTTGGCCAAGAACCCGGCCGGCTGGCAGGAGGCGCTGTCGATGGTGGACAAGCAGGCGGCCGGGGTCGTCATCTCGGTCAACGGGCAGGTGCCCGACGGCGAAGACCTGTCCTGGCTGTGGGACGTGCGCTTCGAACATTTCGAAGAAACCGCCGTCGTGGCCGCCGGCGAGCGGGGCACCGACCTCGCGGTGCGCCTCGGCTACGCGGGCGTCGACCACACCCTGGTGCACGACACCGTGGCCGCCATCGCGTCCTGCCCGCCGGGGCGCGTGGAGGTCGTCGCCAACTACACCGCCTTCCTTCAGCTGCAACGGGCGTTGGCGCGCCATGGCTGATTCGACGGTGCGGATCGGGCTGGTGTTGCCCGACGTGATGGGCACCTACGGCGACGGCGGCAACGCCTTGGTGCTGCGCCAGAGGCTGCGGTTGCGGGGCATCGCCGCGGAGATCGTGGAGATCACGCTGGCCGACCCGGTGCCGGACTCGCTGGACCTCTATACCCTGGGCGGGGCCGAGGACTACGCGCAGCGGTTGGCCACCAAGCACCTGATCAAGCACCCCGGCCTGCAGCGCGCCGCGGAGCGCGGCGCGCCGGTACTGGCGATCTGCGCCGCGGTCCAGGTGCTCGGCCAGTGGTACGAGACGTCGGCAGGGGAACGGGTCAACGGCGTCGGCATGCTCGACGCGACGACCTCGCCGCAGGACGCCCGTACCATCGGCGAGCTGATCACCAAGCCGCTGCTGCCGGGTCTGACCCAACGCCTCACCGGCTTCGAGAACCACCGCGGCGGCACCGTTCTCGGTCCGGCCGCGTCGCCGCTGGGCGCGGTGACCAAAGGCGCGGGCAACCGGGCGGGCGACGGCTTCGACGGCGCGGTGCAGGGCAGCGTCGTGGCCACCTACATGCACGGTCCATGCCTGGCCCGCAACCCCGAGCTGGCGGACCTACTGCTGAGCAAGGTGGTGGGCGAGCTGGCGCCGCTCGAGCTGCCCGAGGTGGAGTTGTTGCGCCGGGAGCGGCTGGCCGCCCGCTGACGCCGCTGTCTTCGCGACACGTAAACCATGGCGACGACACGCCGCGCGACGTCGCCATGGTTTAAGTCTCGCGCGCCGCGCGCGCCGCCAAGGATCCTTTGAGGGCCGTCGCTCACCCTTTGCTCCATGGCTCACACCCGCACGAAGGTCGTCGCGATGTCGGGCGCGGCGGCCGCGTTGACGCTCGCCCTCGCCGGCACGGCCCACGCCGCCAGCGACGGGATGCACGGCGACCCCGCCGCCGCCGCCCCGTACTGGCGCTACCAGCAACAGAATCTGGACTGCGGGGAAATGGCGGTGGCCGACGTGGTCGGCCAGATCAGCGGACACCAGCCCAGCGAGGACGAGATCACCGCCGCGGCGGGAAACATTCCCAGCGTGAGCCACCCCGGACCGATCTACCGACCCGCCGGCAGGACCAGCAACAGCGACCTGGCCGTGCTGCTCGCGCACTACGGCGTGCACGCCACCGGAACGCACACCGACATCGACACGCTGGCGCAGGAGCTGGACCACGGCCACAAGGTGATCGTCGGGCTCAACGACAAGATCATCTGGGACGAACCCGGCAACCGCACGCAGGAGAACCACTTCGTCGTCGTCATCGGCATCGACACCACGGCCCGGGTGGTGCACCTCAACGACAGCGGCATCGAGGCCGGCCGCGACGAACAGGTGCCGCTCGCCACCTTCGAGAAGGCGTGGGCCACGAGCGACAACTTCGCGGTCGTCACCGCGTGACGATTGGCCGCGCCCGGCCAGGGATCCTCGACGCCACCGCCAGGCATCCAAACAACCGCGGAGTTGATAGCGCGGGCGATATCAAATGCGAAGGTCACCCATCCCTACCGACGAGCCTACCGACGAGCGTCTCAGACCATCGCGCGGCGACCGGCGAGCGCGCGGCCCAGCGTCAGTTCGTCGGCGAACTCCAGGTCACCGCCCATCGGCAGCCCAGAGGCGATCCGCGTCACGGTCAGCCCCGGGATGTCGCGCAGCATCCGGACCAGGTAGGTGGCGGTGGCCTCACCCTCGGTGTTCGGGTCGGTGGCGATGATCACCTCGCTGATGTCGACGTCGTCGACCCGCTCCCCGATCCGGCTCAGCAGCTCACGGATCCGCAGCTGCTCGGGCCCCACCCCGGACAACGGATCCAGCGCGCCGCCCAGCACGTGGTAGCGGCCGCGGAACTCGCGGGTGCGCTCGACGGCCTGCACGTCCTTGGGTTCCTCGACGACGCACACCAGCGAGCCGTCCCGCCGGGGATCCGAACAGATCCGGCACCGTTCGTTGTCGGAGACGTTGCCGCACACCGCACAGAACCGCACACCGTCGCGGACCTTGCCCAGCGCCGCGGTCAACCGGTCAATGTCCGGCGGTTCGACTGACAACAAATGGAAGGCGATGCGCTGAGCGCTCTTGGGCCCGATACCCGGCAGCTTGCCGAGCTCATCGATCAAATCCTGGACCGGTCCTTCAAACATGTCGGAGGATCTACAGCCCCGGCGCCGGCGGCTGTACCGGCGGCGGTCCACCGAAACCGCCGGCCAGGGCCCCCAGCCGCTCCTGCGCCATCCGGGTGACCTGCGTGGAGGCGTCGGCCATGGCGCCGACGATCAAGTCCTGCAGCGTCTCGACGTCACCGGGGTCGACCACCTTCGGGTCGATCTGCACCGCGACCACCTCGCCGCTGCCCTTCACCGTCACCCTGACCAGGCCGCCGCCGGCCTGTCCGTGTACCTCGGCGTTGGCGAGCTGTTGCTGGGCTTCCATCAACTTCTGCTGCATCTGCTGCGCCTGGGCCAGCAGCGCCGACATGTCGCCTCCGGGTTGCATGACAGTCCCCTCGCATCTTGGTCTCGAGTTGGTTTCGCCTGCGGGTGTCCGGCGATTCGAAACACCCAGCGTAGACCGCGCGAGGCTACCTTTGCGCCGTGGACCTACGAGTGAGCAGGCGTGTCGGCGTCAGGATGGTCATCGGTGTGCTGGTTGCCGCTTCGGCGGCGATCACCCCGACCGCAACCCCCGCCGCATGGGCGGTCCCGTCCAACATCGCCGGCATGGTGGTCTTCATTGACCCCGGCCACAACGGCTCCAACGACGCGTCCATCAGCCGTCAGGTGCCCACCGGTCGCGGCGGCACCAAGGACTGCCAGGCGAGCGGAACGTCGACCAACAGCGGTTATCAGGAACACACCTTCACCTGGGACACGGCGCTGCGGGTTCGCGCGGAGTTGAACGCCTTGGGCGTCCGGACCGCGATGGCGCGCGGCAACGACACCGGGCTGGGACCGTGCGTCGACGAGCGCGCCAACATGGCCAACGCGCTGCACCCCAACGCGGTCCTGAGCATCCACGCCGACGGCGGGCCCGCGTCGGGCCGCGGATTCCACGTCAACTACTCGGCCCCGCCGCTGAACCAGGTGCAGGCCGGACCGTCGGTGCAGTACGCGCGGATCATGCGCGACCAGATGCAGGCCTCCGGCATCCCGCCCGCCAACTACATCGGCCAGAGCGGTCTGTACGGGCGCTCGGATCTGACCGGGCTGAACCTGGCGCAGTACCCATCGATCCTGGTCGAGTGCGGCAACATGAAGAACCCCGCGGACTCCGCGCTGATGGAGTCGGCCGAGGGCAGGCAGAAATACGCCGACGCGATGGTCCGCGGCGTCGCGGGTTTCCTGGCCTCTCAGGGCCAGGCGCGTTAGGTCCGAAGCCGGCCGCCCCACCCGCCGTCGCCCCCGTTTCACACCCTGCCGCGACGCTTCCCACCCTGCCCTGCGCCGGGTCGCCTGACCAATCGCGGCTTAACTCCGGGCTAACACACTTGTCGCCCGGAAGAATTTGCCTCAACGCAGCGCGCGCGGAGATGACCTTCTGTAGGGTCTGTTTTACGCATGTCGACTTGCGGTGTGGGAGAACCGATGATCAATCCGTCGACAACGACAACGACAACTTGTCCGTCGCGGCCGACGACCGGCGCGCGACAGGTTCTGACCGGCCTTCGCCGGAATTTCAGCCAACCGCTTAACGCTGGGAATCGCAGCCGTCCGCGCCGCCCGTCTTCGATCCCCCGGGGGTCGTCGCACTCCGGCCCGGATGGGCGGTGCGGCCCCGAAGCGGGGGCCGGCGCCGTGGTGGGCCCTCATTTGCTTAGGCGTCAATTCAGCAAAGCGTCGCAGCCGACGGTCATGCCCGCCGAGCGATCAGAATTCATAGGCGCTCACCGCCCCGTCGGATAAGAAGAGGGTGCACGGCCGTGGAGACATCGGGTTTCACTTCCACTGCTGTTATCGGCATGGCCTGCCGACTGCCGGGGGGCATCGACTCGCCCGAGCGGTTGTGGGATGCGCTGCTGCGCGGGGACGACCTTGTCGCCGAGGTACCACCGGACCGGTGGGACGCCGACGAGTACTACGACCCCCAGCCCGGCGTGCCGGGACGCTCGGTGACGAAGTGGGGCGGATTCCTCCACGACGTCGCCGGCTTCGATTGCGAGTTCTTCGGAATCAACGAGCGCGAAGCCACCGCGATCGACCCTCAGCATCGGCTGCTGCTGGAAACCTCGTGGGAGGCGATGGAACACGCCGGCCTCACCCGAGAGACCATCGCCGGCTCGCTCACCGGCGTGTTCGTGGGCTTGACCCACGGCGACTACCAACTGCTGGCCGCCGACGCGCACGCCGTGGAGGGTCCGTACGGATTCTCCGGCAGCAGCTTCAGTTTGGCGTCCGGCCGTATCGCGTACGCGTTGGGCGTGCACGGCCCCGCGGTCACGGTGGACACCGCTTGTTCGTCCGGTCTGACGGCGGTGCACCTGGCCTGCCGCAGCCTCGGCGACGGTGAAAGCGACCTCGCCCTGGCGGGCGGCGCAACCGTGATCCTCGATCCGCGGAAGTTCGTCGCGGGCTCCGCGGAGGGCATGCTGTCTCCCACCGGGAAATGTCACGCGTTCGACGTCGAGGCGGACGGATTCGCATCGTCCGAAGGCTGTGTCGTGTTGCTACTCAAGCGATTAGCCGACGCGCTGCGAGACGGTGACCGGATTCTGGCGGTCATCCGCGGCACCGCCGCCAACCAAGACGGCCACACCGTCAACATCGCCACCCCGTCGGTCGCGGCGCAGACCGCGGTGTATCGCGCGGCGTTGGCCGCCGCGGGTGTCGACGCCGCCAGCATCGGCATGGTGGAGGCCCACGGCACCGGCACACCGATCGGCGACCCGATCGAATACACCAGCCTGGCCGGCGTCTACGGCATCGACGGCCCCTGCGCGCTGGGCGCGGTCAAAACCAATCTCGGGCACGCACAGGCGGCGGCCGGCGCACTGGGGCTGATGAAGACCATCCTCGCCCTGCAACACGGCGTGGTGCCCCAGAATCTGCACTTCACCAGGCTGCCCGATCAGCTGGCCGCGATCGACACGCATCTCTTTGTGCCCCAGACGGTTACGCCGTGGCCGAGCAACGACGGTCAACCTCGAAGGGCGGCGGTGTCGTCGTACGGGCTTTCCGGGACCAACGCGCATGCCATCGTCGAGCAGGCGCCCAAACCCGCTGCAACGCCGACCGGTTCGCTGGAATCGCCAAGCGCCGAACCCCTGTTGTTCCCCCTGTCGTCCAGTTCGGCCGACGAGCTGCGCCGCACCGCGGGCCGGCTCGCCGACTGGGTGGCGGCACACGAGGACGTGCGGCTACCGGACCTCGCCTACACCCTGGCTCGCCGGCGCGCCCACCGTCCCGTGCGCGGTGCCGCAGTGGCGGGCAGCCGGCCGGAACTGATTGGGGCTCTGCGGGAGATCGCCGCCGCCGATGGACCGCTCCCGGCCGCGACCGGGCACGATGACCGGGGGCCGGTGTGGGTGTTCTCCGGGCAGGGGTCGCAGTGGGCCCAGATGGGCGCCGAATTGCTCGCCGCGGAACCGGTTTTCGCCGCAACCGTCGCCCAGGCCGAGCCCCTGATCGCGCACGAAGCCGGGTTCTCGGTGACCGAGGCGCTGACCGGGGCGCAGACCGTGACCGGCATCGACCGGATCCAGCCGACCCTGTTCACGATGCAGATCTCGCTCGCCGCCACCTTGCGCTCGTACGGGGCACGCCCGGGCGCGGTCATCGGCCATTCCCTCGGCGAGGTCGCCGCCGCCGTCGTCGCCGGTGCCCTGTCGCTGGAGGATGGGGCCCGCGTCATTTGCCGGCGCTCACGCCTGATGTCCCGCATCGCCGGATCCGGCGCCATGGCATCGGTGGAACTTCCTGCCCAGCAGGTACTTTCGGAGTTAGTCACCCGCGGCGTCGACGACGCGGTGGTGGCGGTGGTCGCCTCGCCGCAGTCCACGGTGATCGGCGGGGCCACCCAGACCGTTCGCGATCTGGTCGCGTCCTGGGAGCTCCACGATGTGCTGGCCCGTGAGATCGCCGTCGACGTCGCCTCGCATTCCCCGCAGGTGGATCCGATCCTCGACGACCTGGCGGACGCGCTTGCGGACCTCGAGCCGCTGCCGCCGGACATCCCCTTCTACTCGGCGACCCTGTACGACGCGCGTGAGCGGCCGGTGTGCGACGCCGATTACTGGGTGCAAAACCTCCGCCAGATGGTGCGGTTCGCGCCCGCGGTGCGCGCCGCCTTGGAGGACGGCCACCGGGTTTTCGCGGAACTGGCCCCCCACCCGCTGCTCACCCATGCGGTCGAGCAGACCGCCCGCGGCCTCGACATGCCGCTGGCCGCGCTGGCCGTCATGCGCCGCGGCCAGGCGCTGCCACTCGGGCTGCGCGGCTTCGTAGCCGAGCTGCACAGCGCCGGCGCCGCCGTGGACTTCTCAGTGCTCTACCCCGACGGCCGCTTGGTGGACGCACCGCTGCCGACCTGGGCCCACCGGCGGCTCTTGTTGCGCCGCGGTGATCGCGAACCTGCGATGCGCGGTTGCAGCATTTCGGTCCATCCGCTGTTGGGTGCCCACGTGCGCTTACTGGAAGAACCGGAACGCCACGTCTGGCAGGCCGAGGCGGGCACTTCCGCCCAGCCGTGGTTGGGCGATCACCGGATCCGGGATGTTCCGGTGCTGCCGGCAGCGGCGTACTGCGAGATGGCGCTGGGCGCCGCTCGCGCCGTGCTCGGTGACGACGCCGCGGTCCACGACTTGCAGTTCGAGCGGGCCTTGCTGCTCGATGAGCACACCACGGTCAGCTCCTCGGCCGCGGTATCAGCACCGGATGTCGTCGAGTTCGCGGTGGAGACCCAGCAACAGGGACGGCACGCGACGGCGGTCCTTCGCCCCGCAGAGGGGCAGCCGCCGTCGACGCGGAATATGGCCGCGCTGCTCGCCGCCCACCCGCACCGCGAGGATGGCGCCGAGGTTCGCCGGCGCCTGGACCGGCGCGGTGTTCAGTACGGCCAGGCATTCAGCGGACTGGTCGCGTTGCACACCGGCGACGAAGCGGCCGAATCCGTTCTCGCCGAGGTCGCACTGCCCGGCCAAATCCGTTCGCAGCAAGACGGTTACGCCGTACACCCGGCGCTGCTGGACGCGTGCTTTCAGTCCATCGCCGCACACCCCACGGTGCAGGCGCTCGGCGGCGATGCGCTCGCGTTGCCGCTGGGGGTCCGAGCGCTCCACCTCCACGGTTCCGCCCGGGGCGCCCGCTACTGCCATACCCGGGTCACCCACGCCGATACCGCTGGGGTCGAGGCCGATCTGGACATGCTCGATGAGCACGGGACGACCCTTCTCGCCGTGCGTGGGCTGCGGTTGGGCACTACGGCAGCCGACGACGGCCACGCCGACCGGCTGCTGGACGAACGGCTGCTGACGATCGACTGGCGGCAACGCGAGCTGCCCGACGCCCAATACGCCGCCGCCGGAACGTGGCTGCTGATCACCACCGCCGGCGACCTGGGTGCCGCGTTGACCGATGCCCTCAAAGGGCTTGGCGCGCAATGCATCACCATGTGCTGGCCGCCGAACGCCGACCATGACGCGACCGCACAACAGCTCCGAGACCATCTGCGTGCGGGCGGATTCAGCGGCATGGTGATCCTGACGGGGCCCAGCAACGGCGGTGCCGCCGACCAATCCGCGCGCCTGGGTTGCGAGTCGGTGCAACATCTGGTCCGCATGACCCGCGTCCTGCCCGACTTTCCGGGTGAACTCCCCCGGCTCTATGTCGTGACCCGCAACGCCCAGGCCGTCGTCGCCGGCGACGTGCCCGACCTGGAGCAGGGTGGGCTGCGGGGTTTGGTGCGGGTGATCGGGACCGAGAATCCGCATCTGCGGGTCACTCAGATCGACATGGACCAAGCCACCGACGCCGAGCAGCTGGCCCGGCAACTGCTCGGCGGCTCGGAAGAGGACGAGACCGCGTGGCGCCAGGACACCTGGTATGCCGCGCGGTTGTCCGCCAGCCCGTTAGGTCCTGAAGAGCGACGAACCACCATCCTGGACCCGGGGCGGGACGGGATCCGTCTGCAGATCCGTACGCCCGGCGACCTCTCGTCGATGGAATTCGTTTGCCACGAACGACGTTCGCCGGGCCCGGGGGAGATCGAGGTCGCGGTCAGCGCCGCCGGCGTCAGCTACCCCGACGTGCTGGCCGCGCTGGGCCACGACCCGCACCACGTCCTGGGCACCGAATTCGCCGGGGTGGTGACCGCGGTCGGAGAAGGCGTCGCGGAACACAACGTGGGTGACCGGGTCGGGGGGCTGTGCGACGCCGGCTCCTGGGGCACGTTCATCACATGCGACGCGCGCCTGGCGGTCGCCCTGCCGGAGGAACTGTCCGACCGTGAGGCTGCCGCGGTGCCGACCGCATACGCCGTCGCTTATCACGGCTTGCATGAGCTCGCCCACATCAAGGCCGGTGATCGGGTCTTGATCCACTCCGCGACCGGCGGCGTGGGACAGGCGGCAACCGCCATCGCCCGCGCGGCGGGCGCCGAGATCTTCGCCACCGCGGGCAGTGCCGCGCGGCGAAACCTTCTGCGGGAAAAGGGTATTGGTCATGTCTACGACCCGCGCAGCGCCGACTTCGCCGAACTGATACGTCGAGACGCCGACGGGCACGGCATGGATGTCGTACTCAACTCGGCCCCCGGCGCATCCCAACGGGCAGGCCTCGAATTGCTTGCGCCGGGTGGCCGATTCATCGACATCAGCCGGCGCGACGCCCGGCCGGGACCAATCCCCGCTCGCAATATCGCGTTCCACAGCGTGGACATGGGGCTGCTCTCGGCCAGTGAACCGGACCGCGTGCGCGCACTGCTGATCACGCTGTACCGGTCGATCGCCGACGGGACGCTACCGGTTCCGGACACCGCGCATTTCCCGCTTGCCGACGCGCAAAACGCCATTCTGCTCATGGAGAGTGCCCGGCACATCGGCAAACTTGTGCTCGACATACCGCGAAGCGGTGTGCGGCGCGTGGCGGTGCCACCGGCGCAGGCCCCGGTCTTCCGCCGCGACGGCGCCTACCTGATCACCGGCGGGCTCGGCGGCCTTGGCCTGTTTCTCGCGGGCAAGATGGCGGCGGCGGGTTGCGGACGCATCGTGTTGTGCTCCCGCTCGCAGCCGACGCCCGAAGCCATGGAGACGATCGAGCGCATCAGGGCAAGTGGGGTCGGGGTCGCGATCGAGTGCGGTGACATCGCCGATCCCGCCACCGCGCGCCGTTTGGTGGCCACCGCGACCGCCACGGGGCTGCCGGTACGCGGCGTGCTCCACGCGGCGGCGGTCGTGGACGACGCCACCCTCGCCAACATCACCGCGGAGCTGACCGAGCGCGACTGGGCACCAAAGGTTTACGGCGCGTGGCATCTCCACGCCGTCACCCTCGATGAGCCGTTGGACTGGTACTGCTCGTTTTCCTCGGCGGCCGCTTTGGTGGGTTCCCCTGGCCAGGGCGCCTACGCCGCGGCCAATAGCTGGCTGGACGCCTTCACCCACTGGAGGCGGTCTCAGGGCCTGCCGGCGACCACCATCGCCTGGGGCCCCTGGGCCCAGATCGGGCGCGCCACCGTCCTGGCGGAGAGTTCGGACATGGCGATCCGCCCCGACGAGGGCGGGTACGCGTTCGAAGCATTGCTGCGCCACGACCGGGCCCACACCGGCTATGCGCCGATCACGGGCGCTTCGTGGCTGGAGCTGTTGGCCGAGCGCAGCCCGTTCGCTGAAGCGTTTCGCCCCGTCGGGAATGCCACGAACACAGGCAGATTGCGGGCCGAGCTCAACGAGCTACCCATCGAGGAGTGGCCCAACTCCCTGCGGCGCATGATCTCCGATCAGGTCAGCTTGATTCTGCGTCGCAACGTCGATCCCGATCGGCCGCTGTCCGGATATGGACTGGACTCACTCGGCGCGCTCGAATTACGCACCCGCATCGAAACCGAAACGGGCATTCGCATTCCGTCGGCCGACATCTCCACGGTCACGATCCGTGGTCTGGCGGGGCTGCTGTGCGAAAAAATGGCTCCCGCGGAAGTCGCCTGATTCCGGGGGTGATGGATGCAACTTGACGAGCGTGCGCTTCCCCTGACACGGGGGCAGCTGGACATCTGGCTGGCGCAGGAAACGGGCCGCCCCGCCACCGACTGGCAACTCGGCCTCTTCGTCAAAATCAAAGGGCGCGTTGAGCGGAAACCCCTTGAGTGGGCGATCCGCCGGGCACTTCAGGAGGCCGAGCCGGTCAGGGCGGCGTTCTCTTCCGAGGACGGCCAGGTCCTGCAGCAGGCGATTGACGATCCCGACGCGGTCCTGGCGTTCCACGACCTGCGCGGCTCGGATGACGCCGTGCGGGAGGCCGAGGAAATCGCGGCGTCGATTCAGCGCACGCCCATGCCATTCACCGGACCGTTGTTCAAATTCGCACTTTTTCAGACGGGTGCCAGCGAATTCTATTGGTTCACCTGCTGTCATCACATCGTCGCCGACGCATCGGGCATTGCGCTCGTCGGCCATCGGATCGCGACCATCTACTCCGCGGTCATATCGGGCGCGCCCATGCCGTCCCCGTTTTTCGGCTCGCTGGCGGATTTGGTCGCATGCGAATCGGAGTACGAAGCGTCGGCCGACTACGTCGAGGATGAGGCGTACTGGTCGGCGAATCTGCCGTCCGACGTCGGACCGGATCGGTGGTTCCGGCGAGGTGCGGGTGAGCGCGGTCCGTACCGTTCCTCCGCGCCGATCCAGCTGAATCCTGCGGTCCTTCGCCGAGTGGAAGAGTTGTCCCACTCCTGGGAAATGCCTCGGTCGTCGGTCATCACCGCCGCGTGCGCCCTGTTGGTGCGCGCGTGGCGTGGTACCGGTTCGGAAGTGGTGCTCGACTTTCCGGTGAGCAGACGGGTTACCCCGGAATCGAAGACGCTTCCGGGCATGTTCTCCGGTGTGGTTCCGCTGGTGTTGGAACTCTCGCCTGAAGCCACGGTCAGCGAGTTCTGCCGGCACGTCGACGCACGGATACGAGGGGCGCTGCGGCATCAGCGTTTTCCCGTGCGGGCGCTGGAGCGCAAGGTACGCTCCGGTGACCCCCGGCAGTTCGCCCAGCGAGTGAGCGTCAACTTCCTTCCAGCCGTGCTCGCCTTGGACTTCGGCGGCCTGACGGCCTCGGCGTCGTATACCAATTCCGGTCTCGCCGACGGCTTCGGATTGTTCTTCTCCGCCGTCGGAGACGAGCTGCTGTTCGGCATCGAGGGTGCTGGGCAGCCGTTTGCGGGCATCGATGCCGCAGAGCTGGCCGAACGCTTGCTGCGGGTGCTGGCGGCGATGACCGGCGATCCCGCCCGTCGGCTGTCGACGATCGACCCAGGAAGCGCCGACGAGTATGCGCGGCTCGATCGGTGGGGCAACCGGGCGGTGCTGACCCAGCCCGCACCCCCTTCGGCGTCGATTCCGGAACTGTTCGTAGATCAGGTCTCGCGCACGCCGGAGGCCGTGGCGCTGACCTTCGAGGGCCGCTCGATGACCTACCGGGAACTCGACGAGGCCGCTAATCGGCTCGCCCACTTCCTGATAGGTCGAGGTGCCGGCCCCGGGCGATGCGTGGCTCTGCTGCTCGCCCGATCGCCCGACGCAGTGGTCGCCATGCTTGGGGTGCTCAAGACCGGAGCGGCGTATCTGCCGATCGATCCGGGGCTGCCGGAAGCGCGGGTCGAGTTCATGCTCGCTGACGCCACCCCGATTGCCGTCGTGACGACCGCGGACCTGCGGTCGCGGCTGGACGGATGCGGGATGCCCCTCGTCGACGTGGCCGACCCCGCGGTGGCGGCCCAACCGAGTACCGCGCTGCCCGCGCCAGCGCCCGAAGACATCGCCTACCTGATCTATACCTCCGGAACCACGGGTGTTCCGAAAGGCGTTGCCATCACCCACCACAACGTGACGCAGCTCTTGAAATCGCTCAACTCCCCCGGGCAGGTCTGGGCACAGTGGCATTCGCTGGCCTTCGACGCCTCTGTTGAAGAGATCTGGAGTGCACTGCTGTTCGGGGGCCGGCTGGTGGTGGTGCCCGAGTCGGTGGCCCGCGCACCGGACGACTTCCGTGACTTGCTGGTCGGCGAACAGGTCGAGATGTTGAGCCAGACGCCGTCTGCACTCTCGGCGCTGCCTGCCGAAAGCTTGCCAGCGGCAACGCTACTGGTGGCCGGCGAGGCGTGCCCGGGCGAGGTCGTCGATCGATGGGCGCCGGGCCGCGTTATGGTCAACGGTTACGGGCCCACGGAAACCACCGTGTGCGCGACCAGAAGCGCGCCGTTGATATCGGGCTCGGGTGCCCCGCCGATCGGCACGCCGGTAGCCGGGGCGGCGGCGTTCGTCCTCGACGAGTGGTTACGCCCCGTTCCGGTCGATGTGGTTGGCGAGCTGTATTTGGCGGGGCGCGGTGTGGGCGTCGGGTACTGGCGCCGGGCCGGGTTGTCCGCTTCACGGTTTGTCGCCTGCCCGTTCGGATCATCCGGAGAGCGCATGTATCGCACCGGAGATCTCGTCCGCTGGGACGACCATGGGGAACTGCACTACGTCGGCCGCGCCGACGAGCAGGTCAAAATACGGGGCTACCGCATCGAACTCGGCGAAGTCCGGACCGCGTTGGCCGCGCTGGACGGGGTCGATCAGGCGGCGGTGATCACCCGTGAAGACCAACCGGGCGACCAGCGCCTGGTCGGCTACGTCACGGGGACGATCGACGCGGCCGTCGCGCGCGCCGCCCTAGCGCAGCGACTGCCCGGCTATATGGTGCCGGCCGCGGTCGTGGTGATCGACGCGCTGCCGCTCACGGTCAACGGCAAACTCGACACGCGGGCCCTTCCCGCGCCGGAATTCGGCGACGCCAGCCGATTTCGCGCCCCGGTCACCGCGGCCGAGGAGGTGCTGGCCGGGCTATTCGCAGAGGTGCTCGGCCTCGACCGGGTCGGCGTGGACGAGTCGTTTTTCGACTTGGGCGGCGACTCGCTGTCCGCCATGCGCCTCGTCACAGCCATCAACAAAGCATTGAACGCCGGTCTGTCGTTACGCGCCTTGTTCGACGCGCCCACCGTGGCGCTTTTGGCGCCCCGGCTCGACAAGGGCGGGGCTGCACGCGGGCCGCTGGTGGCGGGCGACCGGCCCGCGGTCATTCCGTTGTCGTTCGCGCAGAGCCGGCTCTGGTTCCTCGAGCAATGGCGGGACCGCGCCGCGAGCTACAACATGCCCACCGCTTTCCGGATCAGCGGACCATTGAACGTGGAGGCCCTTGGGGCGGCCCTCGACGACGTCATCGGCCGGCACGAATCGCTGCGCACGGTGTTCCCCGATAACGCCGGGGTTCCGTTCCAGCTGGTATTGCCGGCCCGAAGCGGGATGTGGCAGCGCGGGGACGCGGCGGTGGTGTCGTTGCCGGAGCAGGAGGTGGCGGCCGAGTTGATGGCCCTGGCCGACCATCGATTCGACCTCTCCAGCGAGATACCGATTCGCGCGCAGATCTACTCACTCGCTCCGGAACAACATGTAGTCGGAATCGTTTTGCACCACATCGCCTTTGACGGGTTGTCGCTCGCTCCGATGGTGCGGGACATCAGCGTGGCGTATCGGGCGCGCGAGCAGGGCCACCAGCCGGATTGGCCCGAATTGCCGGTGCAGTACGCGGATTACGCGGTGTGGCAGCGGGCACAGTTCGGTGATCTCGATGACGACAGCGGTCCGATCGGTCACCAGTTGGCGTATTGGGAGGATGCGCTGGCGGGGATGCCGGAGCGGTTGGAGTTGCCGACGGATCGGCCGTATCCGGCGGTGGCCGATCAGCGTGGGGCGACGGTGGCGGTGGAGTGGCCGCCGGAGTTGCAGCAGCGGGTTCGTGCGCTGGCCCGGGAGTGCAATGCGACGAGTTTCATGGTGGTCCAGGCCGCGTTGGCGATGCTGTTGTCGCGGCTGACCGCGAGTTTCGATGTGGCGCTCGGCTTCCCGACCGCCGGAAGAGACGATCCCGCTCTCGACGACATCGTGGGGTTCTTCGTCAACACGCTGGTGCTGCGGCTTGACCTGACCGGTAATCCGACGGTAGCGGAGTTGCTGGACCAGACCCGCGTCAATGGCCTTGCTGCCCTTGATCATCGGGACGTGCCGTTTGAGGTGTTGGTCGAGCGGCTCAACCCGGCGCGCTCGCTGAGCCATCATCCGTTGGTGCAGGTGATGTTGGCCTGGCAGAACCTGCCGGGCACCGGTGCTGATCCCGGGTTGGCGTTGGGGGATTTGCGGGTGTCCCAGGTGCCGATCGCCACCCATACCGCCCGGATGGATTTGACGTTCAATGTGGCCGAGCGCTTCACCGATGACGTTGAGCCG
>NZ_LZJW01000050.1 GCF_001667885.1 Mycobacterium scrofulaceum
GGCCGGACGACGATGGTGAACGCGACGTCCAGGGTGGTTTCGGCGAACACCTGCAGGGGCGAGCCGATGGCCAGGCTGTCGAGGGTGGGCGTCACGGATCCGTCGATCGAGTTCTCGATCGGAACGCAGGCGTACTCGGCCCCGCCGTCGCGGACGGTGTCCAGCGCGGCGGCGGTGCTGTCGAGGGGCAGTCGCCGGACCTCGTCGAGGCCCTGTTCGGGAATCAGACCGGCGGCCGTGATCTGCAACAGCGCCGCCTCGGTGAAGGTCCCTTCCGGACCGAGATAAGCGATGCGGACCACGCCCCAACCCTAGCGGCGCGCGGCGCCGAACCGCTCTTGCGGCGCTCCGCCTTCTAAGTTAACTTAGGCTTACCTAATTTAAGGAGAATGGTGTTACCGCTGACCGCCTGCCCCGCCCCGACGACTGCCGAACGAATCCGCAGCGCGTGCGTCCGCGCCGGCGGTGCCCTGCTGGCCCTCGAGACCGGGCCCGCGCGCCCGGATCCGGTCGTGACCCCGGTCCACCACCTGCTGCCCGACGGGTCCTTCGCGCTGGCCCTTCCCAGCACCGACGACACCGTCGCCGGAGCCCAGGCCGTCCTGGAGCTGACCGACTACGCCCCGCTGCCGCTGCGGGAACCGGTGCGCTCGCTGGTATGGGTGCGCGGACGCGTGCAGGAATTCCATCCGGCCGACGTCGCCGAGACGGTCGACCTGATCGCCGCCGAGTGGCCGCATCCCGCGCTGCTCCAGGTCGACACCCCGCGGTCCGCGCCCTCCGACGGGCAGGACCCCCGCTACACGCTGGTCCGCCTGGAGATCGCGTCCGTCGTCGTCACCGACGCGACCGGCGCCGAGCCCGTCAGCGTCGAGGATCTCCTCGCCGCCCGGCCCGACCCCTTCTGCGAGGTCGAGTCGAACCTGCTGTGGCACTTGGACACCGCCCACAGCGACGTGGTTGCGCGGCTGGTGTCCCGGCTGCCCGCGCCCTTGCGCCGCGGGCAGGTGCGCCCGCTCGGGCTCGATCGCTACGGTGTGCGGTTCCGTGTCGAAGGCCCCGACCGCGACCACGACGTCCGGCTGCCGTTCCACAAGCCGGTGGACGACATGACCGGGCTGAGCCAGGCCATCCGCGTGTTGATGGGCTGCCCGTTCATCAACGGTCTGCGCGCCCGCTCGTAATCGAATCCCGGGGACACCGGCCGGTACGTTAACCGGGTGAACGGCGATCGACCACCGCACCGGGCCCGCCCGCCCGGGCCGCCCGGGCGCAAGCCTCCCGAACCGCGCACCGAGCCGTCACAGGTCATTCGGCGCGGGGCGCCCCCGCCGGCGCCGGCCGAACGGACCACTCCGCTGCGGCGTTCGGCGCCGGTCGCGTCGGTGACGACGACGGACGCGATCTCCAGGCGGACCAGCGTGTAGCGGGGCTG
>NZ_LZJW01000051.1 GCF_001667885.1 Mycobacterium scrofulaceum
GCACACCGCGCTGCGACTGCCCCGCGACGCCGAGCTGATCGTCGACGGCCACAACGTCGTCGAGGACGTGCACGCCGGCAAACATCTGGTCGCGACGCTCTTCGAGGTTAGCCGTGCGCGCCAGATCGATGAGCAGCCGCAGCGTTTCTCGGGTGATGCGGTGTTTGCTGTAGTCGATGTAGAGGTCGCCGACCGAGACGGTGAGTTCGCGGCCGCGGTCGGGATCCTCGTCGAAGAACTGGCGCAGATGCGTCGCGCTGATTTGTTCGTGATGCCTGCGCAGGGCTTCCCACGCTGGGGTTGCGGTGATGTCGGGGAGGCTTTGCACGGAGGTCATACTTCGACCCTAATCGGATGCGCGGCGACCCAGCCAGGCCAAGCGCGGCGAAGGCCGGGCGGTGCGGGCCGTCACCATCGGGCGACTGGCGACCTCAGTGGCCGAGCCGGCCCCTGCCCAACCGCAGCAGCAGGATCGCGAGGTCCTTGCCGTCGGGACCGAGCTCGCTGTAGCGCTCGATGACCTTCATCTCGCGGCTGTGCACGAGCCGGGTGCCGCCGGATGCCATCCGGACCTTGCCGATCGCCTGAGACACCTCGGTGCGCCGCTTCACCGCGGCCAGGATCTCGGCGTCCAACCGGTCGATCTCGTGGCGCAGGTCGTCAATGCTCATCTCTTCGGCGTCGGCCGTCTGTGGGGGTTCCACCGTCTCAACCTTCATCTCTGCTAACTCCGCATTCTCGGGATGTGGGGGTTGTGGTCTCATCCGGTTTCGGGCCTCACAAAGAGACGAGCCCCGGTCTTGAGGAAGCGGACCACGGGGCTCTGACCAAAGCAGCTAGACCACGGGGACCGCGAACCGGTACCCGTAGAAAAATCGGCGGCAGTTCGGGGTGGTGGACTGCCGACGGCACTGCGCGTTGAGCACTAAACGAGTGTGCCACTTAAATCCGCTTCGGCGCAAAAACGTCGGCGTGAACTGGCCATCACGCCTCGGGTCGCCGCGCGGGCCTCGATTGAGCCGGCGCCGGGCCATGGTTGCTCACCGGTGTGGATTGGATTAACGGCGGGGGTAATTGAGCGCCAATGGGTTTTCCGAGGCATTGATTTGACGCAAATTCCGGCCCGGTAATCGACCGCTTTTAGACGTGGGTGGAATTATTCTTCACTCCGAATGGAGTCGCGTATTGGATTGCGAAACACCCTTTTTCTCGGCGTGGATTTGGCCGGCTCGCGGCGGCCGGGGCACTAGCCTGGTCTGACGCCTGGACGCGTTGCGTCGGTGGGCGGCGGTAAGTTTGGACCAACATGAGTGTGTATGTATCCGATGCCAATCTGGCCTCCGAGGCAGATCAACTGCTCGAAGGCCTCAACCCGCAACAGCGCCAGGCGGTGGTGCACGAGGGCTCGCCGCTGCTGATCGTCGCGGGGGCCGGCTCGGGCAAGACCGCGGTCTTGACGCGGCGCATCGCCTACCTGATCGCGGCCCGCGGTGTCGGGGTGGGTCAGATCCTGGCCATCACGTTCACCAACAAGGCCGCCGCCGAGATGCGCGAACGCGTGGTGCGGCTGGTCGGCAACCGGGCTCGCGCCATGTGGGTGTCCACCTTCCACTCGACCTGTGTGCGCATCCTGCGCAACCAGGCGTCGTTGATCGAAGGCCTCAACTCCAACTTCTCGATTTACGACGCCGACGACTCCCGCCGCCTGCTGCAGATGATCGGGCGCGACATGGGGCTCGACATCAAGCGCTACTCGCCGCGGCTGCTGGCCAACGCCATTTCCAACCTGAAGAACGAGCTGATCGACCCGGCCGAGGCGGTGGCCAAGCTGACGGATGACTCCGACGACCTGGTTCGCACCGTGGCCTCCGTATACGGCGAATACCAGCGGCGGCTGCGGGCGGCCAATGCCCTGGACTTCGACGACCTGATCGGTGAGACCGTCGCGGTGCTGCGGGCCTTCCCGCAGATCGCCCAGCATTACCGCCGCCGGTTCCGTCATGTCCTGGTCGACGAGTACCAGGACACCAACCACGCCCAGTACGTGCTGGTGCGCGAACTTGTCGGTCACGACGTCACCGATTCGGCCGATGACGTGCCCCCGGCGGAATTGTGCGTGGTGGGTGACGCCGACCAGTCGATCTACGCCTTCCGCGGCGCCACCATCCGCAACATCGAGGACTTCGAGCGCGACTACCCGGACGCGACGACCATTCTGCTGGAACAGAATTACCGCTCGACGCAAAACATCCTGTCGGCGGCCAACTCGGTGATCGCCCGCAACTCCGGGCGCCGCGAGAAGCGGCTGTGGACCGACGCCGGTGCGGGTGAGCTGATCGTGGGCTACGTCGCGGACAATGAGCACGACGAGGCCAGGTTCGTGGCCGAGGAAATCGATGCGCTCGCCGATCGTGGCGAAATCACCTACAACGACGTCGCAGTGTTCTATCGGACCAACAACTCCTCGAGGTCGTTCGAAGAGGTGTTCATCCGCGCCGGCATTCCCTACAAAGTCGTTGGGGGAGTGCGCTTTTACGAGCGCAAGGAGATCCGCGACATCGTCGCCTATCTGCGGGTGCTGGACAACCCGGGCGACGCGGTCAGCATGCGCCGCATCCTCAACACCCCGCGCCGGGGCATCGGTGATCGCGCCGAGGCCTGCGTGGCGGTCTACGCCGAGAACACCGGCGCGAGCTTCAACGACGCGTTGGTGGCCGCCGCCGAAGGCAAAGTGCCGATGCTCAATTCGCGCGCGGAGAAGGCGATCGCGGGCTTTGTCGAACTGCTCGACGAGCTCAGGGGCCGCCTCGACGAGGATCTCGGCGATCTGGTCGAGTCGGTCCTGGAACGCACCGGCTACCGCCGCGAGCTGGAGTCCTCCACCGATCCGCAGGACCTGGCCCGGCTGGACAACCTCAACGAACTCGTCAGCGTGGCACACGAATTCAGCACCGACCGGGCCAACGCCGCCGCGCTGGACGATTCGCTGCAGGCCCCGGACGACGAGGACGTCCCGGACACCGGTGTGCTGGCGGAGTTTCTGGAGCGGGTCTCCCTGGTCTCCGACAGCGACGAAATCCCCGACGACGGCGCCGGCATGGTCACCCTGATGACGTTGCACACCGCCAAGGGGTTGGAGTTCCCGGTGGTGTTCGTCACCGGCTGGGAGGACGGCATGTTCCCGCACATGCGGGCGCTCGATGACCCGATGGAGCTGTCCGAGGAGCGGCGGCTGGCCTACGTCGGTATCACCCGCGCCCGTCAGCGCCTGTATCTGAGCAGGGCCATCGTCCGATCGTCCTGGGGGCAGCCGATGCTGAACCCGGAATCGCGCTTCCTGCGCGAGGTTCCGCAGGAACTGATCGAGTGGCGGCGCACCGCGCCGGCGCCGTCGTTCAGCGCGCCGGTGAGCGGCGCCGGCCGGTTTGGTACGCCGCGCGCGGCCCCAACCCGCTCGGGCGCGGCCAAGCGGCCGCTGCTGGTGCTCGAGCCCGGTGACCGGGTGACCCACGACAAGTACGGGCTCGGGCGCGTCGAGGAAGTGTCCGGCGTCGGCGAATCGGCCATGTCGCTCATCGACTTCGGCAGTGCGGGGCGGGTCAAGCTCATGCACAACCACGCGCCGATCAGCAAGCTCTAGCCGCGGCTACGGGGTGGTCTGCCGACCATGAGGCGGTCGGCGGATTTGATATCGCGGGTGATATCAGATTCCGGAGTCGCCTATCGCTTCTCGCCGGGCCGGTGGCGGGTCAGGCCTCCAGCCAGCGTTTGGTGCGCGGGTGCATGGCCAGCACCACGCTGGCGATCGGCAGCAGCGGCAGCAGATGCACGATCCACGCCACGCGGGCGCCGGCGATGAACACACCCAGGTAGGTCAGGACCGCGACGACCGCGCCGACCACGATGAGGTAGCGGCCGAACGGCCGGTGCTGCAGCAGCATGATCACGCCCGAGACCGTGGTCACGGCGAACACCAGGGCCAGGAACGCGACCGCGATGCAGAAGAGCCGGTCGGACCGCCACCAGCCGGTGACCAGGTCGGTCGCCACCACCGAGGTGGCCCACCCGCTGACGATGCTGACGGCGCAGGCTGCGACGGCCGTCCGGTCGCTCGGCCCGTCGGCCGGCGCACCTGGAGTTCCTCGCACCGCCGCCCGAGACGGGCCCGGGTAAGACGGCGGCGGTGCGGGAATGTGGGTGGTCGGGGTTTCCGGCGCTATCGGCACAGGACCGGTGGGCGCCCGGCGGATGATCCGGGTCTTGGAGTCCGACGGCGACGCGGATTCGGGCGATTGCGGACCGGGGGGTGGTTGGTTAGGCGCGGTCACCTCAACCAGCGTAGTTACCCACCATAAGACCCCGCTTAGCGAGCCACGGGACGGGATCGATTCGTTCGGTGCCCCCCTGGAGCACCTCGAAGTGCAGGTGAGGGCCGGTGGAGTTACCCCGGTTACCCATGGTGGCGATCTGGTCACCGGCCATCACGCGCTGGCCGACGCTGACCAGCGTGGTGTTGATGTGGCCGTAGAGGGTGACCGTGCCGTCGGCATGGCGCAGCTTCACCAGCATGCCGTAGCCGGCGGCGGGGCCCGAGTCGATGACGACGCCGTCGGACACCGCGTAGATCGGTGTCCCGATCGAGTTCGCCAGGTCGATGCCGGCGTGCAGCACCCCCCAGCGGTAACCGAAGTTGGAGGTGAAGATGCCCTTCGTCGGCATCACGTAGAGCGGCTGCTGCAACCGCGCCTCACGCTGGGCACGGTCGTTGGCGAACGCGACGCCCTTGGCGAGCTCTTGGTTGTGCACCGCGGCGGTCGCCGCCGGCTGGAGCGCGACCACCTGGGCGCCGCGGATGGTGTTGTTGGCCGAGCCGCCGGTGAGCGCCGACGCGTTCGCGGTCAGCACGGCCTCGGTCTTGGGCGTATCGGCGTGGCTGGTCGCGGTGTGCGCCGCAGCGGCGGCCGCGCCGGCGGCCATCGCCGAGATCAGCAGGCGACCCCGCGCGGCGCTCGTGGGCTCCTTGCGATGCGCTCCGCCGTGCCGGGCGACGGCGACGACATCGGTGGTGTGCACGCGACGGGGGCGCGGCTCAGCGGCGGGTTGGATGACCACCCGCGGCAGCACCTCGGTAACGGGCGCGGCCAGCCACAGCGGCGTCGGGTCGTCGGCCTCGTTCAGGTCGTCGAGCTCGGGGGCCAGCAACACCTGCGCTTCGTTGTCGAAGGTGGAGTCGTTGCTGTAGTCGAGGTCGCCAAGATCGCTGACCTCGTCGCGCCAATCCAGGTCGTCGAAATCGAAGCCGTCGAGCGGGAGGATTTCGGTGACTTCGTTGCGATGAGGCTCGGTACCCCGGCCGCCCGCAGCGCGACCAACCCTCACCACACCTGCTGTTTCAGCAGTAGAAGGAGCCAAACGGTGCTGGGACAAGCTGAAATGTCCTCGTATCGTGACCATAACGTTATCTGGACCCTGAGACGGTATCCGCTAACTCGCGGAACTGGCAACCTCGTCGCGCAATCCCGGCGAAATTGTGATTTGGGTCACGGACCGGGTATGCCGCTAGGCCGTGAGCTGTGCCACATCGCCGGACGCGCCGGAAAGTGGCGGTTGGCCAGTGGATACAGTTCGTCCGTGCGAGTTGCCGATCGCGGCACCGCCCACCAAGAGGCCTAGCAGTTGAGTCGAGCGAAGACAGAGAGTCCATGGACCTTTTCGAGTATCAAGCCAAAGAATTGTTCGTCAAGCACAACGTACCGACCACGCCGGGGCGGGTGACCGACACCGCCGAGGGCGCAAAGGAAATCGCGACCGAGGTCGGCGCTCCCGTGATGGTCAAGGCGCAGGTGAAGGTCGGCGGACGCGGCAAGGCGGGCGGCGTCAAGTACGCGGCCACCCCCGACGACGCCTACGAGCACGCCAAGAACATCCTCGGCCTCGACATCAAGGGTCACGTCGTCAAGAAGCTGCTGGTCGCGGAGGCCAGTGACATCGCCGAGGAGTACTACATCTCCTTCCTGCTGGACCGCGCCAACCGCACCTACCTGGCCATGTGCTCGGTCGAGGGCGGTATGGAAATCGAGGAGGTCGCCGCCACCAAGCCCGAGCGGCTGGCCAAGGTGCCGGTGAACGCCGTCAAGGGTGTCGACCTGGCGACCGCGCGTTCCATCGCCGAGAAGGGCCACCTGCCTGCCGAGGTGCTCGACGCCGCCGCGAACACCATCTCCAAGCTGTGGGAGCTCTTCGTCGCCGAGGACGCCACCCTGGTCGAGGTCAACCCGTTGGTGCGCACCCCCGACGACCAGATCCTGGCGCTGGACGGCAAGGTCACCCTGGACGCCAACGCCGACTTCCGCCAGCCCGGCCACGCCGAGTTCGAGGACCGCGACGCCACCGACCCGCTCGAGCTCAAGGCCAAGGAGCACGACCTCAACTACGTCAAGCTGGACGGCGCGGTCGGCATCATCGGCAACGGCGCGGGCCTGGTCATGTCCACCCTCGACGTCGTCGCCTACGCCGGCGAGAAGCACGGCGGGGTCAAGCCGGCCAACTTCCTCGACATCGGCGGTGGCGCCTCTGCCGAGGTGATGGCCGCCGGCCTCGACGTCATCCTCAACGACAAGCAGGTCAAGAGCGTGTTCGTGAACGTGTTCGGCGGCATCACCTCGTGCGACGCCGTCGCCAACGGCATCGTGACCGCGCTCAACATGCTCGGTGACGAGGCCAACAAGCCGCTCGTCGTGCGACTGGACGGCAACAACGTCGACGAAGGCCGGCGCATCCTGGCCCAGGCCAACCACCCGCTGGTGATCCAGGCCGACACGATGGACGCCGGAGCCGACAAAGCCGCCGAGCTGGCGAACAAGTAAGGGAGCCAAGACATGTCGATCTTCCTGAACAAGGATTCCAAGGTCATCGTCCAGGGCATCACCGGCGGCGAGGGCACCAAGCACACCGCGCTCATGCTGAAGGCGGGCACCCAGGTGGTGGGCGGGGTGAACGCCCGCAAGGCGGGCACCACCGTCTCGCACGTCGACCCGGTCGGCAAGGACGTCGAGCTGCCCGTGTTCGCCACTGTCGCGGAGGCGATGAAGGAGACCGGTGCCGACGTGTCCGTCGTCTTCGTCCCGCCGAAGTTCGCCAAGGACGCGATCATCGAGGCCATCGACGCCGAGATCCCGCTGCTCGTGGTCATCACCGAGGGAATTCCGGTGCAGGACACCGCTTATGCGTGGGCCTACAACGTCGACAAGGGGCAGAAGACCCGCATCATCGGGCCGAACTGTCCGGGCATCATCACGCCGGGCGAGGCGCTGGCGGGCATCACCCCGGCCAACATCACCGGCCCGGGGCCGGTCGGCCTGGTGTCCAAGTCGGGCACCCTGACCTACCAAATGATGTACGAGCTGCGCGATTTCGGGTTCACCACGTCGATCGGCATCGGCGGTGACCCGGTGATCGGGACGACGCACATCGATGCCATCGAGGCGTTCGAGAAGGACCCCGACACCAAGATCATCGTGATGATCGGCGAGATCGGCGGCGACGCCGAGGAGCGCGCGGCCGACTACATCAAGGCCAACGTCTCCAAGCCGGTCGTCGGCTACGTCGCGGGATTCACCGCGCCGGAAGGCAAGACGATGGGCCACGCCGGTGCCATCGTGTCCGGCTCGTCGGGCACCGCGGCCGCCAAGAAGGAAGCCCTGGAGGCGGCCGGCGTCAAGGTGGGCAAGACGCCGTCGGAGACGGCGGCCCTGGCGCGGGAGATCCTGCAGAGCCTGTAGCGGGGCGATGCGGGTCGCCACCATCCGCCCGTGGCACCCCGATTAGGCGCTGAGCCGGACCTGCGGTAGATAGTGGGTCTATGAATCTCGACCCGAACACCCCCGTCGTCGTCGGCGTGGGGCAGGCCGCCGAGCGCATCGACGACCCGACCTACCGCGGGATGTCGCCCGTGGAGCTGGCGGCCGCGGCGGCCCGGGCCGCCCTCGACGACTGCGGCGCCGAGGAGGCCGCCGCGGCCATCGACACCGTGGCCGGTGTCCGGCAGTTCGAGATCTCCGGCATCATCAACGCTCCGCTGGGCCGGTCCAACAACTACCCGCGGTCGGTGGCCAACCGCATCGGCGCCTCACCCGCGCGCGCGATCCTGGAGATCGTCGGCGGCCAGGGCCCCCAGCACCTGATCAGCGAGCTGGCCGGGGAGATCGCCGCGGGCCGCTCCCAGGTCGCGATGGTGTTCGGTTCGGATGCGACGTCGACCCTGCGCTACTTCGCGAAAGCCGAAGCGAAACCCGACTTCACCGAGACGGTCGACGGGGATCTGGAGGACCGCGGGCAGGGCATCGAAAAGCTGGTCTCGCGCTACACCGTCATTCACGGGCTGACCAGCGCGCCGATCCAGTACGCGCTGCTGGAGAATGCGCGACGGGCCGGCACCGGGCTCGGGCCGGCGGAGTATCGCCGGCGGATGGGTGAGCTCTTCGCGCCCTTCACCAAAATCGCTGCCAGCAATCCGTTCGCCGCCGCGCCGGTGGAGCGCACGGTCGACGAGCTGATCACCGTGACGGACAGCAACCGGATGATCGCGGAGCCGTACCCGCGGCTGATGGTCGCCCGCGACCAGGTGAACCAGGGCGCGGCCGCGCTACTGATGTCGGTTGACGCGGCCCGCCGGCTCGGGGTGTCCGAAGAGAACTGGGTGTACCTGCACGGCCACGCCGACATCGAGGAGCAGTCGCTGCTGCAGCGCCCCGGTCTCGGACACGCGCCGTCGCACCTGCTGGCCGTGCGGGAGGCGCTGGCGATGGCCGGCATCGGCATCGACGACGTCGCCGCGTTCGATCTCTACAGCTGCTTTCCGGTGCCCGTGTTCAACATCTGCGATGGCATGGGGATCGCGCCCGACGATCCGCGCGGCCTGACCCTGACCGGCGGGCTGCCGTTCTTCGGCGGGGCGGGCAACAACTATTCGATGCACGCCGTCGCCGAGACCGTCGCGCAAATGCGAAAGATGCCAGGCGAATTCGGCCTCGTCGGCGCCAACGGCGGGATCCTGAGCAAGTACTCCGTCGGCATCTATTCCACCAGCCCGGTGGAATGGCAGCCCGACCGCAGCGCGCAGGCGCAGAAGCAGGTCGCCGACTGGCCGACCGAGACGGTGACCGAACAGGCCGACGGTGTCGGCACCGTCGAGACTTACACGGTGCGCCGTGACGACGGGCGCCCGACCGGGATCATCATCGGCCGGCTGGACGACGGCAGCCGGTTCCTGTCCACCACCGAAGACGACGAATTGATCGCGCTGCTGATCGACGGCGACCCGCTGGGGCACCGGGTGCGGGTGCGCTCCTTCGACTACGGCAACCGCTGCACGCTGGTCTGAATTCGCGCCGACCGCTTCACGACACTTAAACCACGCACACGACACGCCGCGGGCGGTCGCCGTGGCTTAAGTCTCGCGGATCGCGAAGCCTAAACCAGGGCGGCCAGCTTGCCCGCCAGCCGCTCGACGTAGGCGGCGACCTCGTCCTCGGACTTGTCCGGCAGGCCGAACAGCACCTCGGTCACCCCCAGCTCGGCCCACTTGGCCAGCTTCTCGGGGATCGGCTTGAAGTCCAGCGCCACGATCTGCGGGGCGCCGTCGCGGCCGGCGGCCGCCCAGGTGTCCTGCAACAACTTGACCGGCTCGTCGATCTGGAAGTCGCGCGGGGTGGTTATCCAGCCGTCGGCGCTGCGGGCGATCCATTTGAAGTTCTTCTCGGTTCCGGCGGCGCCCACCAGCACCGGGACGTGCGGCTGGACCGGCTTGGGCCACGCCCAGCTGGGCCCGAACTTGACGAACTCGCCGTCGTAGGCGGCTTCCTCTTTGGTCCACAGCTCGCGCATGGCTTCGATGTATTCGCGCAGCATCGTGCGGCGCCGCGCCGGCGGCACGCCGTGGTCGGCGAGCTCGTCGGTGTTCCAGCCGAACCCGACGCCGAGGCTGACCCGCCCGCCGGACAGATGGTCGAGGGTGGCAATGCTTTTCGCCAACGTGATCGGGTCGTGTTCGACGGGCAGCGCGACGGCCGTGGACAGCCGGACCCGCGACGTGACGGCGCACGCCGCGCCCAGACTTACCCATGGGTCTAGCGTCCGCATGTAGCGGTCGTCGGGCAGCGACGCGTCGCCGGTTGTCGGGTGCGCCGCCTCACGCTTGATCGGGATGTGCGTGTGTTCTGGCACGTAGAAAGTCGTGAAGCCATGTTCGTCGGCAAGCTTCGCGGCCGACGCCGGAGAGATGCCGCGGTCGCTGGTAAAAAG
This sequence comes from Mycobacterium scrofulaceum, assembly GCF_001667885.1. GTDB lineage: Bacteria > Actinomycetota > Actinomycetes > Mycobacteriales > Mycobacteriaceae > Mycobacterium > Mycobacterium scrofulaceum_C. Next base: position 10,303 of record NZ_LZJW01000051.1, read on the forward strand.
CACAAGCCCGTAATCCATGGGGAGAATTAGAACGTGTTCTACCTCCGCTGGGCAAGCTGCCCCCGTGCCGGCCCTCCCGGGCAGGGCCCGCGGCACGGATGACGGTCAAGCCGATGGCCACGGCACGGGCGTTCCGAAGTGCGCTAGCGTGGTTGGTCGATCGCGTCGCAACGCAACCGCCGGGCACGGCGTTTATGGAACGGCGCGCCCGCAAGCACAGCGTCGCGACGCAACCGTGGCGCCCGCAAAGGCACTTCACAGGCAAAGCAACAGGAGGAGCCAATGACCTACTCGCCCGGTAGCCCCGGATACCAACCCTCGCCGCAGGGTGGCTCCTACTCAGGCGCCACTCCGTCGTTCACCAAGGACGACGACGGCGCCACCAAGCTCCCGCTCTACCTGAACATCGCGGTGGTCGTGCTCGGCCTGGCGGTGTACCTGCTGAACTTCGGGCCGACGTTCACCATCGGCGCCGACCTCGGCCCGGGCGTCGGCGGCCGCGCCGGCGACGCGGGCACCGCGGTCATCGTTGCGGTCCTGGCCGCACTGCTCGCCGGCCTGAGCCTGGTGCCCAAGGCCAAGAACTACGCCGGCATCGTCGCGGTCATCGCGGTCCTGGGGGCGTTGCTGGCCATCACCGAGACCATCAACCTGCCCACCGGCGTCTCGATCGGCTGGGCGATGTGGCCGTTGGTGGCTTGCGCGGTGTTGCAGGCGATCGCCGCCGTCGTCATCGTCCTGCTGGAGGCGGGCGTGATCACGGCGCCGGCGCCGCGGCCGAAGTACGACCCCTACGCCCAGTACGGCCAGTACGGGCAGTACGGCCAGTACGGCCAGCAGCCCTACTACGGTCAGCCCGGCCAGCAGCAGTCCCCGCAGCACCCCGGATACGGGTCGCAGTACGGCGGTTACCCCAGCCAGGCCCCGACCCAAAGCGCCGTTCCGACCGGCGGTTTCGGTGCCCAGCCCGCGCCGCAATCGGGGCCGCAACAGGCCGCGCAGCAGGGGCCGTCCACGCCGCCGACCGGCTTCCCCAGCTTCAGCCCGCCGCCGGCGGCCGGTTCGGGTTCCGAGGGTTCGGCTCCCAATTACTCCAACCAGGGCGGGGCCCAGCAGTCCTACGGCCAGGAGCAGCAGCCGCCCTCGTCGCCGTCTGGTCCAGCGCCGGCCTAACCGTGCGCCCTCGCGCCTGAGTCGGGACGTGCGCCGAGAGTGAAAAGGGTGTCGGAAGGCGCGGACAACCGGCCTGTGGGCGCTCGCCAGGCGCGCGACCTTGTCTGGGTCGCGTTCGGCCCCGCGGTGGTGGCCTTGGTCATCATCGCCGCGGTCACGCTGCTGCAGTTGTTGATCGCCAACAGCGACATGACCGGCGCGCTGGGCGCGATCGCGAGCATGTGGCTCGGCGTGCACCAGGTGCCGATCTCGATCGGCGGCCGTGAGCTGGGCGTGCTGCCGCTGTTGCCGGTGCTGTTGATGATCTGGGCCACCGCCCGCAGCACGGCCCGCGCCATCTCGCCGTATTCCTCGTGGCTGGTCATCCGCTGGGTCGTCGCGTCGGCGCTCGGCGGGCCCCTGCTGATCGCCGCGATCGCCCTGGCGGTCATTCACGACGCGTCGTCGGTGATCACCGAGCTGCAAACCCCCAGCGCGCTGCGGGCGTTCGCCAGCGTGCTGGTGGTGCACGCCCTCGGCGCCGCGTTCGGTGTGTGGTCGCGGGCGGGACGACGGGCGTTGGCGGCGTCGCCCCTACCGTTGTGGCTGGGTGATGCGCTGCGGGCCGCGTCCGCCGGGGTGTTGGCGCTGTTCGGGCTCTCCGGCTTGGTCACCGCGGCCTCGCTGGTGGTGCATTGGGCGACGATGCAGGACCTGTACGGAATCACCGAGTCGATATTCGGCCAGTTCAGCCTCACGGTGTTGTCGATCTTGTACGCGCCCAACGTCATCGTCGGCACCTCGGCGATGGCGGTCGGGTCGAGCGCTCATCTCGGTTTCGCGACCTTCAGCTCGTTCACCGTCTTCGGCGGCGACATCCCGGCGCTGCCGATCCTGGCCGCGACACCCAGGCCCCCGCTCGGGCCGGTGTGGGTCGCCCTGCTCATCATCGGTGCGTCGTCCGGGGTGGCGGTCGGGCAACAATGCGCCCGACGCGCGTTGCCGCTGCTTCCGGCGATGGGCAAGCTCCTGGTCGCATCGGTCGCCGGCGCGCTGGCGATGTGCCTGCTCGCCTACGGCGGCAGCGGCCGGCTGGGCAACTTCGGCGATGTCGGCGTCGACCAGGGCGCCTTATTGATCGGGGTGTTCTTCTGGTTCTCGGTCGTGGGCGGCATCACGCTGGTGATGAGCGGCGGGATCCGGGCCCGGCCCCGGCGGCGCAAGCCCGCGCCGGCCGCGGCGGCCGAACCGGCGGACTTTGCCGAGGTTTTCGAAGACCCGCCAGCCGAGCCCGACGACGACGCGCCGGCCCACCCCGACGACGCCGAGGTGCACGACGCGCCGGTCAGCGACGACGACGCATCGATGAGCGACGACGACGACGGCGCGCCGCCGCCCGACGACGCGGGGTCGAGCGCGACCAACCGCGAGCCCGACGAGTAGCTGCCACTAGGCTCTCTGCTTGTGGCCGAACCGCTCCATGTGCCCCCGAGTGCGCCGGCACGGGTGGTGGTGCTGGCATCGGGCACCGGGTCGCTGCTGAGCTCCCTGCTCGACGCCGCCGTCGGCGAGTACCCGGCCCGCGTGGTCGCCGTCGGCGCCGACCGCGACTGCCTGGCCACCGAGATCGCCGCGCGGGCTGCGTTGCCGACGTTCACCGCCCGGCTCGGCGAGCACCCCGACCGCGCGGCCTGGGACGCGGCCATCACCGAAGCCACCGCCGCGCACTCGCCCGATCTGGTGGTGTCGGCGGGCTTCATGAAAATACTTGGACCACAGTTTCTTTCGCGGTTCTATGGACGCATCATCAACACCCATCCGGCGTTGTTGCCGGCGTTCCCGGGCGCGCACGGTGTGGCCGACGCGTTGGCCTACGGCGTGAAGGTCACAGGTTGTACGGTGCATCTGGTGGACGCCGGGACGGACACCGGGCCGATCCTGGCGCAGCAATCCGTGCCGGTGCTCGACGGCGACAGCGAAGAGACCCTGCATGAGCGCATCAAGGTCACCGAACGGAAGCTCCTGGTCGACGTGGTGGCCGAGATCGCGACCGGAGGCCTGACCCTGGTCGGAAGAACAGCGACGATCGGACGAAAGGCAACCACGCGATGAGCACCGACGACTGGCCGGAGACGGCGAAAAGACCGATCCGCCGCGCGTTGATCAGCGTCTACGACAAGACCGGCCTCGTCGACCTCGCCCGCGGACTCACGGACGCCGGCGTCGAAATCGTTTCGACCGGGTCGACGGCGAAGACCATTGCCGAGAAAGGCATCCCGGTCACCCGGGTGGAGGAACTCACCGGCTTTCCCGAGGTGCTCGACGGCCGGGTCAAGACCCTGCACCCGCGGGTGCACGCCGGCCTGCTCGCGGACCTCCGCAAACCAGAGCACGCCGCGGCGCTCGAGGAACTCGGCGTCGCCGCCTTCGAACTCGTCGTCGTCAACCTGTATCCGTTCAGCGAGACCGTCGACTCCGGCGCCAGCATCGACGAGTGCGTCGAGCAGATCGACATCGGCGGGCCGTCGATGGTGCGCGCGGCCGCGAAAAACCATCCCAGCGTGGCGGTGGTCGTCGACCCGCGCGGCTATGACGGCGTGCTCGCCGCGGTGCGGCACGGCGGCTTCACCCTGGCCGAGCGGAAAAAGCTGGCGGCGCTGGCGTTTCAGCACACCGCGGAGTACGACATCGCCGTGGCGGGCTGGATGGAGTCGACGCTGGCGCCCGAGCACCCGCCGACCGCGTTCCCCAAGTGGTTGGGGCGCAGCTGGACCCGATCGGCGATGCTGCGCTACGGCGAGAACCCGCACCAGCAGGCGGCGCTCTACAGCGACCCCGGCGCCTGGCCGGGACTGGCACAGGCGGAGCAGCTGCACGGAAAAGAGATGTCCTACAACAACTTCACCGACGCGGACGCGGCGTGGCGGGCCGCCTTCGACCACGAACAGATCTGCGTGGCGATCATCAAGCACGCCAACCCCTGTGGGATCGCGATCTCGGCGGAGTCGGTGGCCGATGCGCATCGCAAGGCCCACGAATGCGATCCGCTGAGCGCCTTCGGCGGGGTCATCGCGGCCAACACCGAAGTCAGCCTCGAGATGGCCGAGTATGTGAGCACCATCTTCACCGAGGTCATCGTCGCGCCGGCCTACGCGCCGGAGGCGTTGGAAGCCCTGACGCGGAAGAAGAACATCCGGGTGCTGGTGGCCTCCGAGCCGCTGACGGGCGGCACGGAACTGCGGCCGATCAGCGGCGGGCTGCTGGTCCAGCAACGTGACGAGCTCGACGCGCACGGCGACAACCCCGCCAACTGGACCCTCGCTACCGGGTCGCCGGCCGATCCGGCCACGCTGACCGACCTGGTCTTCGCCTGGCGGGCGTGCCGCGCGGTCAAGTCCAACGCCATCGTGATCGCCGGCGGCGGCGCCACCATCGGCGTCGGCATGGGTCAGGTCAACCGCGTCGACGCCGCTCGGCTGGCCGTCGAAAGAGGCGGCGACCGGGTGCGCGGCGCGGTCGCGGCCTCCGACGCGTTCTTCCCCTTCCCCGACGGACTCGAGACGCTGACCGCCGCGGGGGTCAAGGCGATCGTGCACCCCGGCGGCTCGGTCCGCGACGACGAGGTGACGGCGGCGGCAGCCAACGCCGGCGTCACGCTGTACCTCACCGGCGCCCGCCACTTCGCCCACTGAACGCTCAGCGCGTGGGTCATTCACGCAACGCGTAGCGTGGAGTGGTGCCATCACCCAGCAATCTGCCCCGCACCGTTGGTGAGCTGCGTGCCGCCGGTCACCGCGAACGGGGAGTCAAACAGGAAATTCGGGAAAACCTGCTGACCGCGTTGGCCGAGGGAGACGAGGTCTGGCCGGGCATCCTGGGTTTCGACGACACCGTCCTGCCCCAGCTGGAGCGGGCGCTCATCGCCGGACACGACTTCGTCCTGCTCGGCGAACGCGGTCAGGGCAAGACGCGGCTGCTGCGCGCCCTGGTCGGCCTGCTCGATGAGTGGACGCCGGTGATCGCCGGCGCCGAATTGGGCGAGCATCCCTACTCACCGATCACGCCGGAGTCGATCCGCAAGGCCGCCACCCTGGGCGGCGACCTGCCGATCGAGTGGCGGCACCGCAGCGAGCGCTACACGGAGAAGCTGGCAACCCCCGACACCAGCGTCGCCGACCTGGTCGGTGACATCGACCCGATCAAGGTCGCCGAGGGCCGCAGCCTGGGAGACCCCGAGACCATCGCCTACGGCCTGATCCCGCGCGCACACCGCGGCATCGTCGCGGTCAACGAGCTGCCCGACCTCGCCGAGCGCATCCAGGTGTCGATGCTCAACGTCATGGAGGAGCGCGACATTCAGGTTCGCGGGTACACCTTGCGCCTGCCGCTGGACGTGTTGGTGGTCGCCAGCGCCAACCCCGAGGACTACACCAACCGCGGCCGCATCATCACCCCGCTCAAGGACCGGTTCGGCGCGGAGATCCGCACGCACTACCCGCTGGAGCTCGACGCCGAGGTCGGCGTCATCGTCCAGGAGGCGCACCTGTCCGCGCAGGTTCCCGACTACCTGATGCAGGTGATCGCCCGGTTCGCCCGCTATTTGCGGGAATCCAACTCGGTCGACCAACGCTCCGGGGTGTCGGCGCGGTTCGCGATCGCCGCGGCCGAGACCGTCGCCGCCGCCGCCCGGCACCGCGGCGCGGTGCTGGGGGAGACCGATCCGGTGGCGCGCGTGGTCGACCTCGGCACGGTGATCGACGTGCTGCGCGGCAAGCTGGAATTCGAGTCCGGTGAGGAGGGCCGCGAGCAGGCGGTGCTCGAGCACCTGCTGCGCCGGGCGACGGCCGACACCGCGTCGCGGGTGCTCGGCGGCATCGACGTCGGGTCCTTGGTCTCCGCCGTCGAGGGCGGTTCGGCGGTCACGACCGGCGAGCGGGTGTCGGCCAAGGACGTGCTGGCCGCGGTTCCCACGTTGCCGGTGGTGGACAAGATCGCCGCGAAGGTCAACGCCCAGTCCGAGGGTGAGCGCGCCGCGGCGCTGGAACTCGCCCTGGAGGCGTTGTATCTGGCCAAGCGAATCGACAAGGTGTCCGGAGAGGGCCAAACCGTCTATGGCTAGGTTCGATGGTGACGACCCGCAGCGCCCGGCTTCGCCGCGCTTGCGATCGTCACACGGGCATTCGTCGCGCTACTCGGCGTACACCGGCGGGCCGGACCCGCTGGCCCCGCCGGTGGATCTGCGCGAGGCTCTCGAGCAGATCGGCCAGGACGTGATGGCGGGCACGTCGCCGCGCCGCGCGCTGTCCGAGTTGCTGCGCCGCGGCACCAAGAACACGCCCGGCGCCGACCGGCTGGCCGCCGAGGCGAACCGGCGCCGGCGGGAGTTGTTGCGCCGCAACAACTTGGACGGCACCCTGCAGCAGATCAAGAAGCTGCTCGACGAGGCGGTGCTGGCCGAGCGCAAGGCGCTGGCGCGCGCGCTCGACGACGACGCCCGCTTCGGCGAACTGCAGCTCGACGCCCTGCCGTCGTCTCCGGCCAAGGCCGTTCAGGAGCTCTCCGATTACAACTGGCGCAGCAACGAGGCGCGCCAAAAGTACGACCAGATCAAGGATTTGCTCGGCCGGGAAATGCTGGATCAGCGTTTCGCCGGCATGAAGGAGGCCCTCGAGGGCGCCACCGACGAGGATCGTCAGCGGGTCAACGACATGTTGAACGACCTCAACGACCTGCTGGACAAGCACGCCCGCGGTGAGGACACCCAGCAGGATTTCCAGGACTTCATGGACAAACACGGCGAGTTCTTCCCGGAGAATCCCCGCAATGTCGACGAGCTGCTGGACTCACTGGCCAAGCGTGCCGCGGCCGCGCAACGCTTCCGCAACAGCCTGAGCCCGGACCAGCGCGCCGAGCTGGATGCCTTGGCGCAGCAGGCATTCGGGTCCCCGTCGCTGATGCAGGCCCTGAACCGGCTTGACGCGCACCTGCAGGCCGCCCGGCCGGGGGAGGACTGGACGGGGTCGGAGCAATTCTCCGGCGACAACCCCTTTGGGATGGGCGAGGGCACCCAGGCGATTTCGGACATCGCCGAGCTCGAGCAGCTGGCCGAGCAGTTGTCGCAGAGCTACCCCGGCGCCACCATGGACGACGTCGACCTCGACGCGCTGGCACGGCAACTCGGCGACCAGGCCGCCGTCGACGCCCGCACGCTCGCCGAACTGGAACGCGCACTGGTCAATCAGGGCTTTTTGGACCGGGGTTCCGACGGGCAGTGGCGGCTCTCACCGAAGGCCATGCGCAGGCTGGGCGAGACGGCGTTGCGGGATGTGGCGCAACAACTTTCGGGCCGCCGCGGGGAGCGGGACCACCGGCGCGCGGGCGCGGCGGGCGAACTGACCGGCGCCACCCGACCCTGGCAATTTGGCGACACCGAGCCGTGGAACATCTCGCGCACGCTGACCAACGCGGTGCTGCGGCAAGCGGGAACGGCCACCCTGGACGGCACCGCCGGATCGCTGAACATCACCGTCGACGACGTCGAGGTCTCCGAGACCGAGACGCGCACCCAGGCCGCAGTGGCGTTGCTGGTCGACACCTCGTTCTCGATGGTGATGGAGAATCGCTGGCTGCCGATGAAGCAGACGGCGCTGGCGCTGAACCACCTGGTGTGCACCCGATTTCGTTCGGACGCCCTGCAGATCATCGCCTTCGGCCGCTACGCCCGCACGGTGACCGCCGCCGAGCTGACCGGTCTCGAGGGCGTCTACGAGCAGGGCACCAACCTGCATCACGCGCTGGCGCTGGCCGGTCGGCACCTGCGCCGGCACCCCAACGCGCAGCCCGTCGTGCTGGTGGTGACCGACGGTGAGCCCACCGCGCATTTGGAGGACTTCGACGGCGACGGCACGACCGTGTTCTTCGATTACCCGCCGCACCCGCGGACCATCGCCCACACGGTGCGCGGTTTCGACGACATGGCCCGCCTCGGCGCGCAGATCACCATCTTCCGATTGGGCAGCGACCCGGGCCTGGCCCGCTTCATCGACCAAGTCGCCCGGCGCGTCGAGGGGCGCGTCGTGGTGCCCGATCTCGACGGCCTGGGCGCGGCGGTGGTGGGTGACTACCTCCGGTCTCGCCGCCGCTAGCCCGCCGCCGATCAAGGGATAGGTGCCCGCCCCAGCGGGTACAGGGACCCAGAAGGAGGAGATGCATGAGCAAGGTTCCAACGATCGAACTCAACGACGGTGTGCGCATTCCGCAGCTCGGTTTCGGCGTGTTCCAGATCAAGCCCGACGAGACCGCGGCGGCGGTCAAGACCGCGCTGGAGATCGGCTACCGGCACATCGACACCGCCGAAATGTACGGCAACGAAAAGCAAGTCGCACAAGGCATTCGCGACGCCGGGCTGGACCGCGGCGACGTGTTCGTCACCAGCAAGCTCAACAACGGCTTCCACAAACCCGACGACGCGCGCCGCGCCTTCGACCAGACGCTGAAGGCCTTGGACTCCGACTACGTCGACCTGTTTCTCATTCACTGGCCGCTGCCCACGCTCTACGACGGTGACTTCGTGTCGACCTGGAAGGTCTTCGAAGAGTTCGCCCGGGACGGGCGCGCCCGCAGCATCGGCGTGTCGAATTTCCAAGTCGCACACCTGGAGCGGCTCGCCAACGAAACCGACACCGTCCCGTCGGTCAACCAGATCGAGCTGCATCCGTACTTTCAGAACACCGAGGTTAGGTCGTACGGGCGCGAGCACGGCATCGCCACCGAGGCGTGGGCACCGATCGCGCAGGGCAAGGTGCTCGACGATCCGGTGATCAACCGCATCGCCGAGGCGCGCGGCAAATCGGCGGCGCAGGTGGTGCTGCGCTGGCACATTCAGCGCGGCGACATCGTCTTCCCCAAGTCGGTGACCCCGGAACGGGTCAAGGAGAACTTCGAGCTGTTCGACTTCGAGCTGGACGACTCGGACATGGACGCGATCTCAGCCCTGGACAAGGGTGAAGCGGGCAGGAACGGGCCCAACCCCGACGAGTTCGACTACGTGCCCGGCTGACGCTAGCCGCGCGGCCGGCGCGCCTTGCGGATGATGCCGACGGCGCCCCACAGCGAGAAGCCGCGAATCTTCACCTTCGGTGCGCCGGGCGTGCCCTGGCCCAGGACGCTGCGGTCGAAGTTGCCCATCACGCCGCGGCCGTGAATCTCGACGTTGACTTCGGGTGGCAGCAAAATCTTGGTGGCCCCCATGATCGACATCGCATGGATGTCGACCTCGGTCGAGGTGAAGTCCGCGTAGCGCAGATCCACCACGCCGTTGCCCCATAGGGCGAAGGTGGTGAGCTTCTTGGGCACGTTCCACCGGCCGCGCCGCTCGAAGCCGCTCAACAGCGCCAGCAGCAGCGTGGAGGGCGCCGGGTTCGGCTTGGCGCCGCGCCGCGGGTTGATCTGTGAGCCCGGCAAATCGGCCCGCAGCTGATCCAGTTCCTCGTACGTGGTCGCCGCGTACGCCCTGGTCAGGCGGTCTTCGTAGTCCTTCATCTGCAGCCGGCCCTGCTCGGCGGCGTAGGCCAGCAACTGCGCGAGCTGGATGCGATCAGTGTCGGCCGCGCGCGACGATTCGTCGCGCGTGTCCTTCGCATCGCGTTGCGCAGAGTTGCTCATTACCCACGAGCCTACGACGTCCGGGTCTTGCCGCAAGAGGATTGGTCAAACTGCAACCTTGCGCCCCGCCGGCGGGCGAGCGCGGGTGACCATTGTTTGACACCTGGCTAACTTGCCCAGCTCGGGGCGCGCTTTTGCAAAAACGCCAGCATGCCTTCGCGCGCCTCGTCGGATACGAAGAGGCGGGCCGATTCTTCGGCGAGGCGTTCGGCGTCGCGGTCGAATCCCTCCAGCACCGCCGCCGTCGTCAGCGCCTTCGAGGCGGCCAGCCCCTGGGGCGAACCGCGGCCCACGTCGGCGAGCAACCCCGCCACCGCCGCGTCGACGTCGTCGGCCGCCATCGTGACGAGCCCGACGGCCGCCGCCTCATCGGCGCCGAAGGTCTCGCCGGTCAGGTAGTAGCGCGCCGCGGCGCGCGGCGCGAGCTTCGGCAGCAGCGTGAGCGAGATGATCGCCGGGGCGACGCCGATGCGGGCCTCGGTCAGCGCGAAGGTGCTGCGCGGACCGGCGACGGCGATGTCGCACGCGCCGACGAGTCCGAACCCGCCCGCGCGGACATGCCCGTTGATCGCGGCGATCACCGGCAAGGGTGAGGAGACGATGGCCCGCAACACCGCCGTCAATTCGCGGGCGCGGGCGACTGCCATGTCGAAGGGGTCGCCACCGCTGGCCTCACTGAGATCCGCGCCGGCGCAGAAGGTGTTGCCGGCATGCCCGAGCACCACCGCGCGCACGGCGGTGTCCGCCGCGGCGTCGCGCAAGCCCTGATGCAGCTGCTCGACGAGCGCGGTCGAGAGCGCGTTGCGGTTGTGGGGCGAATTCAGCGTCAGCCGCGCGAACCGCCCGGCGGTATCGGCCGGACCGGCGTACTCGACCAGCGTCTCCATCAGTACGACCGGGGCAGACCCAGCGACGTCTGCGCCACGAAGTTGAGCACCATCTCCCGGCTGACGGGGGCGATCCGCCCGAGCCTGGCCGAGGCCAGCATGGCGGCCACGCCGTACTCCTTGGTCAGCCCGTTGCCGCCCATCGACTGCACGGCCTGGTCGACCGAGCGGGTAGCTGCTTCGGCCGCAGCGTATTTCGCCATGTTGGCGGCCTCGGCCGCGCCCGCGTCGTCGCCGCTGTCATACAGCGTGGCGGCCTTCTGCATCATCAGCTTGGCCAGCTGCACCTCGATGTGGCACTGCGCCAACGGATGCGACAACCCCTGGTGCGCGCCGATCGGCGTGCCCCACACCTGACGGGTCTTCACGTAGTCGGCGGCCCTCTCCAGGGCGAACCGTCCCATTCCGACCGAGCTGGCGGCGCCCATGATCCGCTCGGGGTTCAGCCCCGCGAACAGCTGCGCGATCGCGGCGTCTTCCGAACCCACCAGCGCGTCGGCCGGCAACCGGACATCGTCGAGGAAGACCTGGAACTGCCGCTCGGGGCTGATCAGCTCCATTTCGATTGGCGTGTAGGTGAATCCGGGAGCATCGGTGGGCACCACGAACAGCGCCGGGCGCAGCTTGCCGGTCTTCGCCTCCTCGGTGCGGCCCACCACGAGGACGGCCTGCGCCTGGTCGATGCCGGAGATGTACACCTTCTGGCCCTTGAGGATCCAGTCGCTGCCGTCACGCCGGGCGGTCGTGGTGATCTTGTGCGAGTTGGAGCCCGCGTCCGGCTCGGTGATCGCGAAGGCCATCGTCAGGGTGCCGTCGGCGATGCCGGGAATCCAGCGCTTCTTCTGCTCGTCGGTGCCGAACTTGCTGATGATGGTGCCGTTGATGGCCGGCGACACCACCATCAGCAGCAGCGCGCTGCCCGCCGCGGCCATTTCCTCCATCACCAGTGACAGCTCGTACATGCCCGCGCCGCCGCCGCCGTACTCCTCGGGCAGGTTCACCCCGAGGAAGCCGAGCTTGCCCGCCTCCGACCACAATTCGTCGGTGTGCTCCTGAGCGCGTGCCTTCCTCAGGTAGTACTCGCTGCCGTAGTTGGCGGCCCAGGCGGCCACCGACTTACGCAGGGCCTGCCGCTCCTCGCTCTCGATGAAGCTGGTGTCGGTCATGCGGGATCTCCTTCTGCTCGGGGCGCTTCCACTCTTGCCAGTACGGCGCCCACCTCGACTTGCTGACCGGTCTTGACGTTGAGTTCGACGAGCACGCCGTCGGCCGGCGCGGTGATGGTGTGTTCCATCTTCATGGCCTCGAGCCAGATCAACGCCTGCCCGGCGGCCACGGTGTCACCGACCGCGGCCCCGACCCGGATCACGTTGCCGGGCATGGGCGCTACCAGCGAACCTTGTTCGACGGCCGAGCCGGGTTCTGGGAAGCGGGGCAGCGCGACCAGATGGACGGGTCCGCGGGCCGAGTCGATGTAGACGTCGTCGCCGTATCGCGCGACCGTGAAGCCGCACGCCACCCCGGAGCCGTCGGCGAGCACCACCTCGTCCGGCGTGGCCGAGATCAGCCGGACCGCCTCGTCATCCGCCAACAGCAATCCCGTTCTGCCGAAACGGTATTCGACCCGGTGCTCGCCGCCGTCGGCGTCGCGGTAGCTCTTTGCCTGGTAGCCGGAGGCCAGGTTGCGCCACCCGCTGGGCAGCGATCCCAGGACGGGGGCGGATGCGCGGTTGTGCGCGGCGTCGGCGAGCGCGGCAGCGATCGCCGACATCCGGACGGTGGCGCCGTCGGCCAGGGGGGCCGAAAGCTCCTGCAGGCCGTGCGTGTCGAAGAACGCGGTGTCGGTGGCACCGGCGAGAAACGCGGGGTGGCGCAGCACGTTGACGAGCAGCTCGCGGTTGGTGCGCAAGCCGTGCAGCCGGGTGCGGGCGAGCGCGTCGGCGAGCACCAGCGCCGCCTGCCTGCGCGTCGGCGCGTACGAGATGACCTTCGCCAGCATCGGGTCGTAGTGAATGGACACCGTGGACCCGGCGACGATGCCCGAATCCAGCCGGATGCCGGTCCGGCGCCCCAGCGTGCCGAACTGCGACAGCACCGTCGGCACCTCGACACGGTGCACGCGGCCGGCCTGCGGCTGCCAGCCCTGCGCGGGATCCTCCGCGTACAGGCGGGCCTCGATCGAATGTCCTTGCCCGGCAGGGGGTTCGGCGTCGAGGCGGTCGCCGTCGGCGACGGCGATCTGCAGTTCGACGAGGTCGAGCCCGGTGGTCTCCTCGGTCACCGGGTGCTCGACCTGCAGGCGGGTGTTCATCTCCAGGAAGTAGAAGTCACCGCCGTCGTCGGCGAGGAATTCGACGGTCCCGGCTCCCGTGTAGCCGATCGCCCCGGCGGCCAGTCGGGCTGCGTCGAACAGCTTGGCCCGCATGCCCGGGATGCGCTCGACCAGGGGGGAGGGGGCCTCCTCGATGATCTTCTGATGCCGGCGCTGAATGGAGCATTCCCGCTCCCCGACGGCCCACACCGTGCCGTGGGCGTCGGCCATGACCTGAACCTCGATGTGGTGCCCGGTGGGCAGATAGCGCTCGCAGAACACGGTCGGGTCGCCGAACGCGGACTGCGCCTCACGGCGGGCCGCTTCCACTTCGCCGGCGAGCGCTGACAATTCGCGCACCACCCGCATCCCCCGGCCACCGCCGCCGGCGGAGGCCTTCACCAGCACCGGAAGCTGCGCCTGGGTTACCGTCTCGGGGTCGAGCTCGTCGAGCACCGGAACCCCGGCGGCGGCCATCAGCTTCTTGGATTCGATTTTCGAACCCATCGCCCGCACCGCGTCCACCGGCGGCCCGATCCACGTCAGGCCGGCGCCCTGCACCGCCGCCGCGAAATCGGCGTTCTCCGAGAGGAACCCGTAGCCGGGATGGACCGCGTCGGCGCCGGCGGCGTGGGCGGCCGCGATGATCGCCTCGGCGCTGAGGTAGTCGTTGGTGTTGGGCAGCCGCACCCGGGCGTCGGCCTCCGCGACGTGCGGCGCGTCGGCGTCCGGATCGGTGTAGACGGCGACGGTGCCCAGGCCCAGCCGCCGGCACGTGGCGAAGACCCGTCGGGCGATTTCGCCCCGGTTGGCGACCAGCACACGAGTAACCATGGGGCTCACATCCGGAAGACGCCGAAGTTCGACGTCCCCTTGATCGGGCCATTGGCGATGGCGGATAGACACATTCCCAACACGGTCCGGGTGTCGCGCGGGTCGATCACCCCGTCGTCGTAAAGCATCCCGGACAACACCAGCGGCAGCGACTCGGCCTCGATCTGCCCCTCGACGGCGGCCCGCATCGCGGCGTCGGCTTCCTCGTCGACCTGCTGGCCGCGAGCTTCGGCGGCCGCCCGCGCCACGATCGACAAGACGCCCGCAAGCTGAGCACCGCCCATCACGGCTGATTTGGCGCTGGGCCAGGCGAACAGGAACCGGGGGTCGTAGGCGCGGCCGCACATGCCGTAGTGCCCGGCGCCGTAGGAGGCGCCGATCAACAGCGAGATGTGCGGGACCGTCGAGTTGGAGACGGCGTTGATCATCATCGAGCCGTGCTTGATCATCCCGCCTTCCTCGTAGTCCTTACCCACCATGTAGCCGGTGGTGTTGTGCAGGAACAGCAGTGGGGTGTTGGAGCGGTTGGCCAGCTGGATGAATTGGGTGGCCTTCTGTGATTCCTCGCTGAATAGCACGCCGCGCGCGTTGGCCAGGATGCCCAGCGGATAACCGTGGAGTCGGGCCCATCCGGTCGCCAACGACGAGCCGTACATGGCCTTGAATTCGTCGAATTCGGAGCCGTCGACGATGCGGGCGATCACCTCGCGCGGGTCGAACGGGACCCGCAGGTCCGCGGGCACAATGCCGATCAGCTCCTCGGGGTCGAACAACGGGTCCACGACGGGGCGGGGCTGGGGGCCCTCTTTGCGCCAGTTCAGCCGGGCGACGATGCGACGCCCGATGCGGATGGCGTCGAGCTCGTCGACGGCGAAGTAGTCGCCCAAACCCGAGACGCGGGAATGCATTTCGGCTCCGCCGAGCGACTCGTCGTCGGATTCCTCGCCGGTGGCCATCTTGACCAGCGGCGGCCCGGCCAGGAACACCTTCGAACGCTCCTTGATCATCACCACGTGGTCGGACATGCCGGGAATGTAGGCGCCGCCGGCGGTGGAGTTGCCGAAAACCAGCGCGACGGTGGGGATGCCGGCCGCCGACAGGCGGGTGAGGTCGCGGAACATTCGCCCGCCCGGGATGAAGATCTCTTTCTGGGTGGGCAGGTCCGCACCACCGGACTCGACCAGCGAGATGACGGGCAGCCGGTTCTCGAAGGCGATCTGATTGGCGCGCAGGATCTTCTTCAGCGTCCACGGGTTGCTGGTGCCGCCCTTGACGGTCGGGTCGTTGGCGACGATCAGGCACTCAACGCCGGACACCACCCCGATGCCGGTGACGGTGCTGGCGCCGACGGTGAACGCGCTGCCGTAGGCGGCGAGCGGGCTGAGCTCGAGGAACGGTGAGTCGGGGTCGACGAGCAGCTCGATGCGTTCCCGGGCGGTCAGCTTGCCGCGGCCGTGGTGGCGCTCGACGTACTTTGGCCCGCCGCCCGCAAGCGCTTTGGCGAGTTCGGCGCCGATCTCCTCGAGCCGGGAGGTCGCCGTCGCGGCCGCGTCGGTGTAGGCGTCCGATCGCGGGTCGAGGGTGGACTGCAACGTGGTCATATGGTGCCGCTCCTCCTCATCGCTGCGTCCCCCGCAAGTGGGAGGTGCCCCCACTGCATCGTCTCGGCACGGTCATGACTGGTATCCCAACGTTTTCGCGGCCAACGAGGTCAGGATCTCGGTGGTGCCGCCACCGATGCCGAGGATCCGCATGTCGCGATATTGGCGTTCGACTTCGGATTCGGCCATGTAGCCCATGCCGCCGAACAGCTGGACGGCCTGGTTGGCCACCCATTCGCCGGCCTCCACGGCGGTGTTCTTGGCGAAACACACCTCGGCGATGAGGTTGGTCTCGCCGGCCAGCTGGCGCTCGACCACGTGCCGGGAGTAGACGCGGGCGACGTCGATGCGCCGGGCCATCTCGGCCAGCGTGTTCTGCACCGACTGCCGCGAGATCAGCGGCCGGCCGAACGTCTCCCGGTCGCGGCACCACTGCACCGCCAGGTCCAGGCACCGCTGGGCGCTCGAATACGCCTGCGCCGCAAGGCCGATGCGTTCCGCGACGAAGGCCTGTGCGATCTGCAGGAATCCGCTGTTCTCGGCGCCGACGAGGTTGGCCGCCGGTACCCGGGCGTCGACGAAGGACAGCTCGGCGGTGTCCGAGGACCGCCAGCCCATCTTGGCCAGCTTGCGGCTCACCTCGAAACCCGGTGTGCCCTTTTCGATTACCAACAGCGAAACGCCCGCCGCGCCCGGGCCGCCCGTGCGCACGGCGGTGACGACGTAGTCGGCGCGAACCCCCGAGGTGATGTAGGTCTTGGCGCCGTTGACGACGTAGTGGTCGCCGTCCCGCACCGCCGACGTTCGCAGGTGCCCGACGTCCGAACCGCCGCCGGGCTCGGTGATGGCCAGCGCACCGATCTTCTCGCCGGCCAGCGTCGGCCGGACGAACTCCTCGATCAGCCGCGCGTCGCCGGAGGCGATCATGTGCGGGACCGCGATGCCGCAGGTGAACAGCGACGCGAACACCCCTCCTGGGGCGCCGGCCTGATGCACCTCCTCGCAGATGATCACCGCGTCGGCGCCGTCGCCGCCGCCACCGCCGACCGCCTCGGGAAAGTTCGCACCCAGCAGGCCGGCCGCGCCGGCGCGACGGTGCAGGTCCCGCGGCAGCTCACCGACGCGTTCCCACTCGTCGGCGTGCGGCAGGATCTCCCGTTCGGTGAAGGAACGCACCGTCTTTCGCAGCGCTTCGCGCTCCGGCGTCGTCCAAAGATTCATAACAGCCTTTCGGGAATGTCGACGTGCCGGCCGCGCAGCCATTCGCCCAATCCCTTGGCCTGCGGATCGAACCGAGCCTGGTAGGCGACGCCCTGGCCCAGGATGCCGTCGATGACGAAGTTGACCGCGCGCAGGTTCGGCAGCACGTGGCGGGTGACGTCGAACTCCGCGGCTTCGGGCAGCAGCTCCTTGAGTAGCTCGACGGTCAGCGTGTTGGCCAGCCACCGCCACTGCTCGTCGGTGCGGACCCAGACCCCGACGTTGGCCGAGCCGCCCTTGTCGCCGCTGCGGGCCCCGGCGACGCGGCCCAGCGGCACCCGGCGCGTCGGGCCGTCGGGCAGCGGCTCCGGCAACGGCGGCGCGTCTGCGGGAGCCAGCTTCAAAGTCTCTGTGGCGCAGGGGATCTCGACCCGGGTGCCGTCGGCGTGCACCGCGACGTGCGGCACCGCCGTGGCGTCGACGTAGCCGGCGGTGAACACGCCGTAGACCTGGCCGTCGCCCGGCGGGGCGGTCACGTGAAAGCCCGGATAGCTGGCGAGCGCCAATTCGACCGCGGCCGAGGAGAATTGGCGTCCGACGTTGGCGGGGTCGGGGTCGCGGACCACGCAGTGCAGCAGGGCGCTGGCGGCTTCCTCGGTGTCCGCGTCGGCGTGGTCGGTGCGGGCCAGTGACCACTGCAACTCCGCGGGCTTGACGGTCAGCGCCGCCTCGAGTTGCCGGCGCACCAGGTCGGCCTTGGCCTCGATGTCCAGGCCGGTCAGCACGAAGGTCATGGAGTTGCGGAATCCGCCGATGCTGTTCAGCGACACCTTGTAGGTGGGCGGGGGCGCTTCGCCGCGCACGCCGTCGATGCGGACCCGGTCGGGGCCGTCGGGGGACAGCTCGACGGTGTCCATCCGGGCGGTGACGTCGGGGTTGGCGTAGCGCGCGCCGGTGATCTCGTAGAGCAGCTGCGCGGTGACGGTGTCGACGCTCACCAGGCCGCCGGTGCCGGGGTGCTTGGTGATCACCGATGAGCCATCGGCGTGCACCTCGGCCAGCGGGAAGCCGGCGTGGAGGAGGCCGGAGGACTCCAAAATTTCCGTGAAGAAGGAGTAGTTGCCGCCGGTGGCCTGCACGCCGCACTCGATGACGTGGCCGGCCACCACGGCGCCGGCCAGCTGGTCGTAGTCGGTGCGGGCCCAGCCGAAGTGCGCTGCGGCCGCTCCGACGATCACCGACGCGTCGGTGACCCGGCCGGTGACGACCACGTCGGCGCCGTCGTCGAGGCAGTCGACGATGCCCCAGGCACCCAGGTAGGCGTTCGCGGTCAGGGGGCTGCCCAGCCCGAGTTCGGCGGCGCGCGCCAGCAGGTCGTCACCTTCGACGTGGGCGACGCGGGCGGGGATGCCGAGGCGCTCGGCCAGGGCGCGTATCGCGTCGGCCAGCCCCGCGGGGTTGAGCCCGCCGGCGTTGGCGACGATGCGCACCCCCCGGTCCCGGGCCTCGCCGAGGCCGTCCTCGAGCTGGGTCAGGAAGGTCTTGGCGTAGCCGCGCTCGGGATGTTTCATCCGGTCGCGGCCCAGGATCAACATGGTCAGTTCGGCCAGATAGTCGCCGGTGAGGTAGTCAACGTCACCGCCAGTCAGCATCTCGTGCATCGCCGACAGCCGGTCGCCGTAGAACCCGGAGCAGTTCGCAATCCGGACCGCGTCACGACCAGGAGCTGAGGCCATGCAGTCCTCCAATCTGCGTGTCACCGGCGAGCGCAAACCAACCAACCAACCGGTAGGTTAGCGGGTCGCGCCGGTGTCACGTCAAGGACGCCCCTCGCCTCCGACGTCGAGATTGCCGCCACGGTCGCCGACGGCGCCCCGATCACAACCGCCACGGCAATCTCGGCATACGCGGGCTTCGTTTTGGTGCCCGGCAGGCCACCGACTATCCTGGTGGCAATCGTCGCACGTTCGGCCGCACCGGCCACGCCGCGCGACAACCCCCCGACACGAGGAGTTAGGCCCGACCATGGCCGTACCCAAGCGCAGGATGTCGCGCGCGAACACCCGTAGCCGTCGCGCGCAGTGGAAGGCCACCAAGACCGAGCTCGTCGGTGTGACGGTCGCCGGGCAGAAGCACAAGGTGCCCCGCCGGCTGCTCAAGGCGGCCCGGCTCGGCCTGATCGACCTGGACCGGCGTTAGTTAATCTCGGCAAATACCCGGCGCGCCTCTCAGCCCGCTCTCAGGCGTCGGGACGACACTAGGCCCGTGCGGATACTGGTCGTCGACGACGATCGTGCAGTGCGTGAGTCGCTGCGCCGATCGCTTTCCTTCAACGGTTACTCGGTCGAGCTGGCCCATGACGGGCTGGAGGCGCTCGAAATGATCGCCAGCGACCGGCCCGACGCGCTCGTGCTCGACGTGATGATGCCCCGGCTGGACGGGCTCGAGGTCTGCCGCCAGCTCCGCAGCACCGGCGACGACCTGCCGATCCTGGTGCTCACCGCCCGGGATTCGGTTTCCGAGCGGGTCGCCGGCCTCGACGCCGGCGCGGATGACTATCTCCCGAAGCCGTTCGCGCTCGAGGAACTGTTGGCCCGGATGCGGGCGCTGCTACGGAGAACCAAGCCGGACGACGATGACGCCGAATCGGTGGCCATGCAGTTCTCCGACCTGACGCTGGACCCGGTGACCCGCGAAGTCACCCGTGGGCAGCGCCAAATCAGCCTCACCCGCACGGAATTCGCCTTGCTGGAAATGTTGATCGCCAATCCGCGCCGCGTGCTCACGCGCAGCCGGATCCTGGAAGAGGTGTGGGGCTTCGACTTTCCCACTTCCGGCAACGCGCTGGAGGTCTACGTCGGCTATCTGCGCCGCAAGACCGAGGCCGACGGTGAGCCACGGCTGATCCACACGGTGCGCGGCGTCGGCTACGTCCTTCGGGAGACGCCGCCGTGACGAGTCACATCCGGCGATGATCCGGTACCAACGGCCCCAACGCGTGCCGCTGCGCGCCACCAGCTCGTTGTCGCTGCGGTGGCGCGTCATGCTGCTGGCGATGTCGATGGTGGCCATGGTCGTCGTGCTGATGGCGTTCGCCGTGTACGCGGTGATTTCCGCTGCGCTGTATAGCGATATCGACAACCAGCTGCAGAGCCGGGCGCAGCTGCTGATCGCCAGCGGCTCGCTGGCCGCGGACCCGGGGAAGGCCATCGAGGGCACCGCGTATTCGGATGTCAACGCGATGCTGGTGAACCCGGGCCACTCGATCTACACGGCGCAACAGCCGGGTCAGACGCTTCCGGTCGGCGCGCCGGAGAAGGCGGTGATCCGCGGTGATCTGTTCATGTCGCGGCGCACCGCATCCGATCAACGAGTCCTGGCCATTCACTTGCCCAATGGCTGCTCGCTGCTGATCTCCAAGAGCCTCAAGCCGACCGAGGCGGTGATGACGAAGCTGCGCTGGGTGCTGCTGATCGTCGGCGGCATCGGCGTCGCGGTCGCCGCGGTGGCGGGCGGCATGGTCACCAGGGCGGGCCTGCGCCCGGTGGCTCGCCTGACCGAGGCGACCGAACGGGTCGCGCGCACCGACGACCTGCGGCCCATCCCGGTGTTCGGAAGTGACGAATTGGCCAGGCTCACCGAGGCTTTCAACCTGATGCTGCGGGCGCTGGCCGAATCCCGTGAGCGCCAGGCGCGGCTGGTCACCGACGCGGGGCACGAATTGCGCACCCCGCTGACGTCGTTGCGCACCAACGTCGAACTGCTGATGGCCTCCATGGAGCCGGGGGCGCCGCGGCTGCCCGAGCAGGAGATGGTCGAGCTGCGCGCCGACGTGCTGGCGCAGATAGAGGAGTTGTCCACGCTGGTCGGCGATCTCGTGGACCTCACCCGGGACGACGCCGGGCAGGTGGTGCACGAACCGGTCGACATGTCCGAGGTCATCGATCGCAGCCTGGAGCGAGTGAGGCGGCGCCGCAACGACATTCACTTCGACGTCGACGTCACCCCCTGGCAGATGTACGGCGACGCCGCGGGCCTGTCGCGCGCCGTGCTGAACCTGATGGACAACGCGGCAAAGTGGAGCCCGCCGGGCGGTCACGTCGGCATCACCATGCGGCAACTCGACCCGTCGCACGCCGAGTTGGTGGTTTCCGACCAAGGCCCGGGCATTCCGCCGCACGAGCGCCGGCTGGTGTTCGAGCGGTTCTACCGGTCGACGACCGCGCGCGCCATGCCGGGTTCGGGGCTGGGGCTGGCGATCGTCAAGAAGGTCGTGCTGAATCACGGTGGATTGCTGCGTGTCGAGGACACCGTGCCGGGCGGACAGCCGCCGGGGACCTCGTTCTACGTGCTGTTGCCCGGCCGGCCGATGCCCCCCTCGGCGTATCCGACACCGCCCCAAGGCGCCGGCGGGGAAGAATCCGTCACCGAACCGACGGTTCCGGTGACCGGCCAGTCGAACTCTCGGGAACCCGCGAACGTTATCTCAGTGGACTCTCAGTCCGCCCGGGCAACGTAGGTCTGCAGCTACTACTGTTGAAGAGCCCTGTCGAACCGACGAGCCGAATACTGAGATAGAGGAAGAGCGACCTAGCGCTATGACGAATGACCCGAGGTATTCGCCACCGCCGCAGCAGCCGGGGTACCACCCCGCGCCGAATCAGACTGCGCCCACTCCGGGCCACCCGGGGACCTCTGCTTACGGCCAGGGGCATCAGCAGCCGTACAGCCAGCCGTTCGACTGGCGGCATCAATCGCAGACCAACCAGTTCCGCCAGCCGTACGACCCGTTCAGCGGCACCGGTCCCGGCCGGATTCCCGGCGGAACCGGGGTGGGCCCGATTCCCGGGGCCACCGGCACGGGCCCGATTCCAGGCATGCTGCCGCCCATGCCCCCGGCGCCCCAAAAGCGTTCCCGCGCAGGGCTTTTGGCCGTCGGCGCACTGACCATCGCGGTGGTGTCGGCCGGCATCGGCGGAGCCGCGGCGACGGCCGTCGAGCTGGGCACCCATTCGACCACCAGCAATGGGCACACCGTCATCGGCGCGCCCAGCGTCCCGGCGGCCAACATGCCGCCGGGCAGCGTCGAACAGGTCGCCTCCAAGGTGGTGCCCAGCGTGGTCATGCTGGAGACGGACCTGGGCCGCCAGTCCGAGGAGGGCTCCGGCATCATCCTTTCCGCCGACGGGCTGATCTTGACCAACAACCACGTGGTCGCGGCGGCCGCGGGTCCGCCGAAGGCGCCCGTCGTTCCCGGTGCGCCCCCCGGCGGTCCGCCCGGTGGTCCCGCCGGGCCGGCTCCGAAGACGACGGTGACCTTCGCCGATGGCCGCACCGCACCGTTCACGGTCGTCGGTGCCGACCCCACCAGCGACATCGCCGTGATCCGCGTGCAGGGCATGTCCGGCCTGACCCCCATCTCCCTGGGCTCCTCGTCGGACCTGCGCGTCGGCCAGCCGGTGGTGGCCATCGGGTCGCCGCTGGGCCTGTCGGGCACGGTGACCACCGGGATCGTCAGTGCGCTGAACCGGCCGGTGTCGACCACCGGTGAGTCGGGCAACCAGAACACCGTGCTGGACGCCATCCAGACCGACGCCGCCATCAACCCGGGTAACTCCGGCGGCGCGTTGGTCAACATGAGCGGCCAGCTGGTCGGCGTGAACTCGGCGATCGCCACCCTGGGTGCGGACTCGCCGGACGCCCAGAGCGGTTCGATCGGGCTCGGTTTCGCCATCCCGGTCGATCAGGCCAAGCGCATCGCCGACGAGCTGATCAGCAGTGGCAAGGCGTCCCACGCCTCGCTCGGTGTTCAGGTGACCAACGACAAGGGCTCCCCGGGCGCCAAGGTCGTCGACGTGGTTCCGGGCGGCGCGGCCTCGACCGCGGGAGTGCCCAAGAACGTGATCGTCACCAAGGTCGACGACCGCCCGATCAACAGCGCCGACGCGTTGGTCGCCGCGGTGCGGTCCAAGGCGCCCGGTGACAAGATTTCGCTGACCTTCCAGGATCCCGCTGGTGGTGGCAGCCGTACTGTGCCGGTGACTCTGGGGAAGGCGGATCAGTAATGCGAGTCGAAGAACCCTCGGCGGCCGGATTGTCCGAGCTCGGTTATACGGTGGCACCCATGGAAACGGGTGCGGAGTTGGTTGTTGGCCGGGCCCTGGTCGTGGTGGTCGACGACCGCACCGCCCACGGGGATGAGGACCACAGCGGGCCGCTGGTCACCGAGCTGCTGACCGAGGCGGGCTTCGTCGTCGACGGCGTGGTCGCGGTCGCGGCCGACGAGGTGGAGATCCGCAACGCGCTCAACACCGCGGTGATCGGCGGGGTGGACCTGGTGGTCTCCGTCGGCGGGACGGGCGTGACCCCACGCGACGTCACCCCCGAGGCCACCCGCGAGATCCTGGACCGTGAAATCCTCGGCATCGCCGAAGCGATTCGCGCGTCCGGATTGTCCGCGGGCATCACCGACGCCGGGTTGTCACGCGGCCTGGCCGGGGTGTCCGGAAGCACGTTGGTGGTGAACCTGGCCGGTTCCCGTTACGCGGTGCGCGACGGGATGGCGACGCTCAATCCGCTCGCCGCCCAGATCATCGGGCAGCTGTCGAGCCTGGAGATCTGACCGGCCTTACGACTCGGCGTCGGCGCGCGGTCCGTGCTCCGGTGGCGGCGTTGTGCCGCCGTGCCTGCCCGATCCCTCGCCGTTGGTCTGCGCGAGCAGGTCGCGGATTTCGGTGAGCAGGACGACCTGGGCGTCGTCCGCCTGCTCGACCTCGCCGCGCTTGCGCAGCGTGTTGTAGGGGAGCACGACGAAGAAATACACCACCGCGGCGATCAGCACGAAGTTGATCGCGGCCGACAGCAAGATGTTCAAGTCGATCGTCTGGCCGCCGCCGATGCCGATCTTCAAGATGCCAACGTTCGACTGCTGCTTGACGCCGATGCGGTTGATCAGCGGGGTGATGATGCTGTCGGTGAACTTCGTGACCAATGCGGTGAATGCGGTACCGATGACCACCGCGACGGCCAGGTCGACGATGTTGCCCCGCGAGAGAAACTCCTTGAACCCTTTGAACATTGAAGATGTCCTTCCTGGGATTGGACAGAGTTTGCTGCCACCTGCGGGGTCAACGGTGGCGAGGCAGTCAGTGCAGGGTGAGGGTCACCGCCTGACCCAGCGCCGAGCCCGCCACCGCGTTCGCCACGCGAGCCGGCAGCGCAACCAAGACTACGCGGTCGCCGTCGCCGGTCTGGGCCTTCGGCTTGGCCGACACGAGCACCACGACGGCGTCGGTGGCCACCACCTTGGGGGCGGCCTGGGGCGGCTCGGGCCCCGCGGCGGCCGGTGCGGCCAGCACGTCGACGACGTCGCCGACGCGGACGAGGTCGATCAGGGCGCTGTCGGCCAGGCGTAGCGGCACGATGCGGGCACCCGGCCCGGCGGTCGACTCGGCCAGCCGGCTGCCGAGCAATCGGACATCGGTGAGCACCT
Source organism: Mycobacterium scrofulaceum (assembly GCF_001667885.1). GTDB lineage: Bacteria > Actinomycetota > Actinomycetes > Mycobacteriales > Mycobacteriaceae > Mycobacterium > Mycobacterium scrofulaceum_C. Next base: position 34,444 of record NZ_LZJW01000051.1, read on the forward strand.
CGCCGCGCCGCATCGGACCGGCCAGCGTCGAAGCGGTCACCGCGTTGACGTCGGCCAGCGACCCATCCGGAATGGTTGCGGCCAAACGCTTTTCGAGGCGAACATCGGCGGGTGTCAACGCGGCGCCGGGCCGAAGATCGTGCGCGGCGACCACCACCTCCGCGTAGTCACCGGCCGGATGGGAACGCAG
>NZ_LZJW01000052.1 GCF_001667885.1 Mycobacterium scrofulaceum
CTCGCGCATCAGCCGGCCCGATTCGTCGAGCACCGCCTCGATGCGGTCGACCGCGCTTCCGGACCGCGCGGCGGCCGCTCGCAGTCGCGGCAATGCGACGTCGGTGCGCGCCGCGATCGCCGCCTTGATCAGCTCGGCCTTGTTCGGAAAGTAGTTGTACAGGCTGGCGCTGGTGACATCCGCGGTGCGGGCGATCTCCCGAATCGTGGTGCGAGAGTAGCCCTTCTCGGCCACGCATCGCATCGCCGCAGTGATGATGCGCGTGCGGGTCTGCTCGCCGTCCGCACCGACCGGGCGCCCCAATTGCGCCGGGGGACCGCTCATGCGGGAAGGTACCGTCCCTCACGCACCGCGCACCTCCGCCGGAAACCCCGAATTAATCGATCGCTCGATTATATTCGACCTGTCAGGCACCGAGGGCCGGCGGACGGGACACGCGAGTGGGGAGAACACGGTGACGCGGCCGCAGCGGGGACGCCCCGTCGGGGCCAGCGGTGAGGAGACCCGCCAGCGCATCATCGTGGCCACCATGCGCTGTGTGGCGACGGTGGGCTACTCGCGAGCCACGATTCGGGAGATCGCCCGCACCGCGGATG
>NZ_LZJW01000053.1 GCF_001667885.1 Mycobacterium scrofulaceum
AGCGCGTCGGCCTGCTCCTTCCGAAACCCTTCGTGGTCAAGAATTTTCACGGCCTGCTCGAACGTGTCGGCCGGCGCCATCCCGCTGCCGCCCGACCAGAACGGTTACGTCTTCATCGAAACGAAGTCGGGCACCACCCGCTGCCAGATCAACAAGGACACCGTCGGCTGCGAGGCGCCGTTCACGAACTCGCCGCTGCAAGACGGCGAACACGCCAACGGCGTGAGCGTGGACTCGGCCGGCAAGGTGAATTGGGTGCTGGGCAACCTGGGGGCCATCCCGACCGTGCAAATCGACTACAAGACCTACAACGCGGCCGGCTGGACGATCAACGCCACCGCCGACGGCACCCGCTTCACCAACGACCGCACCGGCCACGGCATGTTCGTCAGCCTCGACAAGGTCAACACGTTCTAGGCGTCAGCGTCATCGACGCCGTGGCGTGCCCCGAGCATCCTGAAGGGCCTTGCGTGCGGAGTTATCGTCGGGAATGTCTCTTCGATGGCCTTGCGCTTCTCGTCTTCCGTAGCTGGTAGTTCGCCGTTGGGACCGACCCGGTCGGAGGGTATGCCGGCACTGCGCCCGCGTCGTGCCGGCCAGTGCGGAAGAGCTAATGGGCGATATAGACCTGCGAACACCGGCACACCGCCCACCTCGAAGGGTGAATTGATCACCAGCCCTGTCGCGGTAATCTTGTCGCCAGCGCGAAAGGGGTGGCGATGCTTGTTGGTAGCGGTCCTCAGCGCTCGGGGGTTCGCTGTGCTGGTCGGTGGGCAAGGGGCCCTGTAGGCCTGCACTCGCAAACCGGTACGGGGATGCGGTGCAGCTGAAGCACCTGACCAAGGGGGAGCTGGTTGCCGGGGCCGGCGGCGATCCCTGGGAGGTCAACCGGACCCTGCAGGCCGGCAGCCCGGGCCAGATTGAGCGTCTGGCGGAAGCATTCCATGGCGCTGGACGCTCTACCGCCGAGGCCGAGCATGCATTCTCGCAGGCGCAGCAACGGTTTAACGCGGCCTGGAACCACCAAGACGGCGGCCCTAGCCCAATCAACGCCTCGGATGAAGTGCAGCGCACCGTCAAATCGCTTGGCGCACAGTCGGAACAGTTGCCCAAGATCGGCGCCGACCTGGAAAACATCGCGGCCGCGTTGGCCGAGGCGCAAAAATCCGGTGCCGCAGGGATCGCTACCTTGGAAGGTGAGTTGCAGCAGCTCGACAACATGATTGACTTGGCGGAGCAGGATTTGCGGGACCATCCTGATGCCGAGAGCCAGCAAGAGCTGCATGCGATTATCAAGGCTCTCAGAGCGGCTGCGGTTAACGACACCAAAGATGCTCTCAACCAGCTGCATGACACCCGCGACGCATATTCGAGCACACTGCGTCATTCGCAGACGAATCTGGCTAACGACGGGTATGACCCCACACCGACCTTCGGTGCCGACGCTCACGAACCCGAATCGCCCGACCAAGCAAGACAAGATGTCACCGACGCTCTCGGAGGCGATAAAGGGGCTGCCTCCCGCGTCAACGGCGTGCTGAACTCCATCACCCCTGACCAGCTGGCCGGAAAGGTGCCGCTCACCCCCGAACAGGCTTCGGTGTTGAGCCAGCTGCAGGCTCAAGAGCATGGCATGTCGATGGATGCGCTCAAGACAGCCGAGCAGCGTTTGGGCGACGAGAAAGGTCTGATCGGCAATTCTTTGCAGCTGATGAGCAACCCGAGCCTCATGTTCCCTCAAACCCCGCTGAGCGTCGGCGCGAAACAGGGAACTGACATGGTCAAAGGCGGGGCCAGCCAGCTGCCCAACAGCGTTCAGCAGCTGCTCAATTCACCGCGGCCCGACCTCCGCCACCTGAACCAGCTGGCCGACATCGTCAAAGACGGCAACCACACCTTCCAGGCCAACACCGACTTAGACCGTGGGATGGTGAAGCAGGCGTCGACGCTTATGAACAGCCCGTTCTGGCGTGCTGGCGAAGGCGGTCCTGGTGACCTCAACCCCGGGATCGACCCGACGGTTTCCAATGTTCTGTCGGCGGCATCACCTGATCACCAAGTGGTGCACGACGCTATGACCACCGGCGACCATGACCGGTTCCTGCAGAACCTCACACACCATTACTGGCAAGACCACGGCCAGGCGGTGAGTTCGCTGTTTTCGTGGACTGGTGATGCAGCCCAAGGACCCGAGGCAAGAATCGCCGGTGAGACCGCACACGCCTACAGCGCCTACATCGGGGGCCACCAGCAGGACCTCTTAAACCTTCCTGGAAATCACACCCTCGGACAGGTCAATCCCAATCTTGTGCAGGGCATGGCCCACGGTTTGGGGCCGTACGTCGACAACATCGCCGGAACGACCGGCGGACTGCCAGGGTTCGGCGATTCCCTTGACAACGAGGGAGACACTCGATCAGGCGCCCTGCCGATCGCCAAGGGCGTCTTCTCCGTCATCAACAGCGACCAGGCCGCTGGCCAATACTTCAACGGCCAAGCTTATGCACATGCGGTAGCTCACGAAGCCGCGTTCGGCAATGAGCCAACCCATTCCGGTTACGACACCCAGCTTTACGACGCCGCGACTCTAAAGGGCTTGGTAGACGTCGGAACCCACAACGCGTATCACGCCAATGAGGTCAACGGTTATCACCAGCAGTTGTCCGAATACGAGTTGAAGAAGCAGGCATACGAGGCCGGGCTCACCGGGCTAGGCACCGTGGCCGGGCTGCCGCCAGGTGTGGGCACCGTGGCCAGCCCCGCGCTCAGCGTGCTGGGACACGGCCTGGAAAACAGCATCCTCGGGCCGGCGCCGAGCGCACCGGGGGAAAATCCGATACAACCGTTGGACATTGGTGTCGCAGACCAAGGGATGACCAACGCGATGCTCGCCGCCGGGCACAACGTCCCGCTTCCAGACGGGTACGTCGTTTACGACGATCAACACCCTCACGGGCGACTCGCAACACTGGACGAGGCGAGGGCGAAATTCCCTGGGCTTACCGCCAGTCAATACGATGGCGTGATCGGCCCGGCTCTATCGCACGCAATCGCGTTGCCGCCCGATGAAAAAATGTCTCCGGATGAGTGGATGGCCACCCGCTACGACAACGTCGTCGGTGTTCCGCACGCGGAGCAGGGACGGCCGAAATGACCGATGGGTTCCACAATTTCAGCGGTGTCGCGGCGTGGGCGATATTCGCTTTGTTCTCGATTGCCGGATGCAGCGCAGGCGCCAACCATGGTGCGGCGTCTTCCACGACGTCTTCGCCTCCTGCCGGTTGGCCGGCGGCCCTCAACGATTTCACCATCGTCTGGACGGCTGAGCCCGGCATCGATGTCACCACCGCCGCCGCCGTAGCGGTGCGCGCCTACACCGAGTCCTACCTCCTGGCCTCCATCATGGGTGACAACCGCTACCTGTACCCCGGGTTCCAACAGTCGGTCGACCCCAACCAGTCCATCGACCATCCCACCGGTACCCAATTTCTCTGGCCCAAGACCGATGCGCCCCAACAGCCTTGGGTGGGCACCGACCGGGTGCACATCTCCTCTGTGACGATGTCCGGCCGCGACGCGACGGTGGTGGCCTGCGAATACACGTTTGGCACTGCCCAACCAGCCCGCAACGGTTACGAGCCGAATATTGGTGAGCCGCCGCCATATTCAGGCATCGACGCCATGCGGATCACGATGACGGCCCCCGCTAAGCCGGGACCACAATTCCCTCAGCAGGGCCCGGCCCGCGCACCGTCCGTCGACGTCTTCAACGGATGGCGGATAACCGGCCACCAAGGTGGTTATTTCGCCCGTTCCGGGGTCGGCGACGAATGGCCAAATGCGATCGAGGACAGAAACACCTGCCTCAACAAAGCGCCGCAACACCCCGGTCTCGTGCGCGGCGGCCAATATCCCCGCACCGACTTTCCCACTCAACCACCATCACCGGGGTGGCCAGCCCCGAGTGCGGCATCATGACGCCGGTCGACGCCGCGCATCCGCCTGGATTGCCCCCGACATTCTTCGGGACATCACGCTGAGTCCCAGCCAACGTGCTTAAGGCATGTACGGGTACCCACCGGACGCCGGGTTCCATCTCAGCCGTCCCATACCAGGTGGCCGTCGGGGCGGCGGCGCGCGCCGTCGGCGGGGCGGTGCGGGCGCAGCCGGCCATCAGGCATGAGGTGTTGCACCGGCACCGCGCGGCCGAGCTCCGCGACGTCGGCGATCAGCCGACGGTGGCAGCGCCACCAGACGCTCTCGCTGCACATCACCGCGGTGGTGCGCCGGGCCGCGTCGCCCAGGACCTCGTCCAGCGCGCCGTTGAACTCCGGGGTCCGGGTGTAGGCGGCGTACGCCCGGAACGCGGCCACCGTCCACCAGCTGTCGAGCTCCTGATCTCCGGCCGCGACATTGCGCCGGCCGCCCAGGCGGGGCTCCCACCGGTAGTCGATGCCGCGTTCGGGCAGCCAGCACTCCAGGGCCTCCCGCCGGACATCCGGATTCGTCCGACTGGCCGGATATCGCCGCACATCGACGACCAGCGCAACTCCGGCGCCGGCAAGCAAGTCCCCCAGCCGCTCTCGGTCGGCCGTCCCGTGCCCCACGGTCAACAACGCCCGGCCCACCAGACCAGTCTGCCCGGCAGTCGACACACGGCCCGGTCCGATCAAGGATGGGTGCGGTGATCCTCGCCGTCGACTTGGGTAAGACGTCGTGCCGGGCGTCGGCATGCGGCCGCAGGGCCGAAGGGCCGGGCGCGCCAGGGCTGGCGGCTACCGGCGGCGTGCTGGCCGCAGAGGCGGCGATCCTGAACGTGGTCAGCCCATTCGAGCGCCAGCTCGGCGCCGTCGACGAGGTGATCGTGGGCGCCGCAGGGGCGGAGGCGGCGCCGGACGCGGCGCGCGCGCTGGGCGAGGCGCTGCTGGCCTCGCTGCGGGCGGAGCGTGTCGCTGTGACCAGCGACGCCGTGATCGCGCACGCCGGCGCGCTGGACGGGCAGCCGGGCGTCGTGCTGATCGCGGGCACCGGCGTCGTGGCGCTCGCGATCGATGCGGATGGTCGGTGGCGGCGCGCCGACGGCTGGGGCACGTGGCTGGGCGACGAGGGCGGCGGCGCGTGGATCGGCGCCGCCGGGCTGCGCGCGGCGCTGCGCGCGCACGACGGCCGCGGCCCGTCCACCTCGCTGCTCGACGCCGCCCGCGCCCGCTTCGGCGCTCCGCAGACCTGGCCCGCGCGGCTCACCGGCGCCGCCGAGCTCGCGTCCTTCGCACCCGACGTCCTCGCCGCGCGGGGCGACGCCGTCGCGCTGGCGATCGTCGGCGCGGCGGCTGAGGCGCTCGCCGCAACCGCTCGCGCGGCCGGGAAGGGACCGGTCGCGATGGTCGGCGGCCTGGCCGGGTACCGGGCGCTGCGGGAGCGGCTCGACGTCGTCCCCGCCGCCGGCGACGCGCTCGACGGGGCGCTGCGGCTGGGCGCGATCCACGCACCGCACGTGATCCGGGTGCAGGCGGCACCGAAAGCCGTTGCGGCGCAAGGACTTGACGCGCTCGCCACCGAAGCCGCGCGTCCAGGCCTGGACGACCTCGACGCGCGGCCCATCGGGGAGGTCGTCGCGCTGCTCGTCACCGCCGAGGGTGAGGCGCACCATGCGGTGGCGGCGGCGGTCCCGAAAATCGCCGCGGCGGCCGAAGCGATCGCCGCTCGGCTCGAGCAGGGCGGCCGGCTGATCTACGCCGGCGCCGGGACGCCCGGACGCCTCGGCGTGCTCGACGCGGCCGAGTGTGCGCCCACGTTCGGCACCGACCTCGTGCGCGGTGTGATCGCCGGCGGGCCGGCTGCGCTGACCGAGGCCATCGAGGGCGCGGAAGACGCGTTCGACCCCGCCGATCTCGCCGACCTGACCGCCGCCGACGCGCTCGTCGGGATCACCGCGTCGGGCCGCACTCCGTACGTGCTCGGGGCGCTCGAGCATGCGCGCGCGGTGGGCGCTCTGACGGTCGCGATCGTCAACAACCGCGGCAGCAAGGCCTCGGCCGACGTGGTGATCGAATTGCTCACCGGCCCTGAGGTTCTCGCCGGATCCACCCGGCTGACCGCGGGAACGGCTCAGAAGGTCACGCTCAACACGCTTTCGACGAGCGTAATGATCGCGCTCGGCAAGGCCTACGGCCCGCGGATGGTTGACGTGCGGCCGACCAACGCGAAGCTGCGCCGCCGCGCGGTGCGGATCGTGCGCGACGCGGCCGGTGTCGACGAGCAAACCGCGACCGCCGCGCTCCGCGCCGCGGGAGGTCACGCCAAGACTGCGATCGTCGCGCTGCTCGCGGGCGTCGACGCCGCCGAAGCCGCCGTCCGGCTCGACCGGGCGCGGGGACGCGTGCGGGACGCGCTCGGTGGGAACTGAGGCGCCGACGCCTACCGAAGGCGGGCTCAGGGGCTTGGCAGGTGGCATCAGTACCATCGGTGCCGTGGCACGCAACGGCCCACCCGACGACTTCCACGAACAGGCGACCCGGCATGCCGACTACGGCGTCGCCGAGCCGCCCACCACCGGCGAACCCCCGGCGAACGCGCCCGACGCGTTCGAGCAGCCCGAAGCGTTCGGCGACCTGGAGACCGAACCCACCCCCTGGTACCGCAGGCCGCCGCTGCTCATCGCCTGGCTGATCTTCGTCCTGATCCTGATCGGGCTGATCGTCTACGGCATCACTGAACTGCTGAGCGGCGGGCAGGGCACCAGCCCGACCCCGAGCACCAGCAGCACGAGCACGACGACCACCACCACGACCCCGCCGACGACCACCACGACGACGACCCCGAGCACCAGCAGCGCGGTCGAGCCACCGGCGCAGCAGCCGACGGGGCAGCCCACGCATCAGCCCAGCCAGCAGGAGCCGACGCATCGGCATCATCTGCCCCAGGTGCCGTCGGTGATCACGATTCCGGGCGTGCCCACGGTGATCACGGTCCCGCCGGGCCTGCGCTGACCCCGCCGGCCGCTAGGGTGAGGACCACCGGGCGATCGGAAGTGGGGTGCGGGGAATGAGCGAGTCGCTCGGGCTGTCAATCGGGGCGGCCAACCTGGTGGCGGCCCGCGCGGGAAGCGCCCCAGTGGTCCGCAGCGCGGTCCTGACCCTTTTCGAGCACCGGCCGACCGAAGTTGGCTTGCCCGAGGAGAACCCGAACCTGACCGAAAACGGGATGGTGCTGCGCGGGTTCGTCGAACGCGTCGGCGACCGGACCCCCGTGGTGGCCGCCGACGGGACGAAGTACCTCGGCGAGGTGCTCACGGTTGAGGCGATCGAGGCCATGGCCCGCACCGTGGGCTACGGGACACCGATCACCATCGCCGTGCCCACCTACTGGTCCGACGCGCAGTTCACCGCGCTGCGCGAGGAGTTCTTCGCCCAGCCGGATCTCGCCCGCGGCGGGGTGGCCCCCGTGCTGGTGTCCGACGCCACCGCCGCGCTCGCCGCGCTGCGCGGCCGACCGGGATTCCCCACCTCGGGCGTCGTCGCGCTGTGCGATTTCGGCGCCAGCGGCACCAGCATCAGCCTGATGGACGCCGGGTCCAACTTCGCCCGCATCGGCCCGTCGGTGCGTTACGCCGATTTCTCCGGCGACGGCATCGATCAGCTGCTGCTGGGCAGCCTGCGGGCCTCCGACGACACCATGGCCGACCTGGGCAGCACGGTGCGGATCGGGTCGCAGAGCCGCCTGCTGGGCGAGTGCCGGCGCGCCAAGGAGCAACTGTCCACCGCCGCCACCGCCTCGGTCGCGGGCCGGCAGCTGACCCGTGCCGATCTGGAACAACTGATCTCCGAACCGCTGGACCGATTCCTGAACGCTCTCGAGGAAGCCGTGCGCCGCAACGGCATTCCGAAACTGGCCGCGGTCGCGACTGCCGGCGGCGGCGCCAGCATCCCGCTGCTCACCGCGCGACTGTCCGGGCGCTTTTCAGTGCCGGTCCACACCGGGCCGCAGCCCGCGTTCAGCGCGGCCATCGGCGCCGCGACGCTCGGCGACCAGCAGGCGTCGGCGGGCGTCCCGACCGCCGCGGGCGCCGTCGTGGAAACGCCGACCGAGATGGTGGGCACCGGCGGGATCGACATGACCCAGGCCGCGTGGGCCGCCCAGGCCACCGACGTGGACGGCGCGCTGGCCTGGTCCCAGGACGCCGACGGCGCGGACGAACCGGTGCCCTACACCGGGCGCGACGCCACCGGCGAGTACGCCGGCGCGGCAAGGACTTTCGACGATGGCGCCGATAACCGCTACCCGGCCCAGGCCGGCGGGCTGCCCTGGTACAAGCGCACGGCGCTGGTCTTGACCGTCGCCGGAGCCGCGGTGGCGGTGCTGGTGGCCGTCCTGTTGGCGATCAACCTGGGGCTCACCAAGTCCAGCCCGCCCAAACCCGCGGCCCCGAGCCAGCCGGCGCCACCGCAAACGTCGCAAACCGTGACCATCACCCGGCAGAACGGGCAGCCGGTCGCGATCGTGGACGCCCCGGTGGCCAGGGCCTCGTCGACGCGCTCGTGGTTGATGCGCTTGCCGATGTGCTCTTCCATCCACATCCGCGCGCCGCCCGCGCCGCAGCAGAAGCTGCGCTCGGCGTGGCGCGGCATCTCGGTGAGCGTCGCACCCGCGGCCCCGATCAGCTCGCGCGGCGCCTCGTACACCTTGTTGTGCCGGCCCAGGTAGCACGGGTCGTGGTAGGTGATGTCCTGGGACACCGGGCTGACCGGAACCAGCTTGTTGTCGCGGATCAGCCGGTTGAGGAGCTGGGTGTGGTGCAGCACGGAATAGTTCGCGCCCAGCTGCCGGTATTCGCGGCCCAGGGTGTTGAAGCAGTGCGGGCAGGTGACGACGATCTTGCGGTCGACGGTCTCCACGCCCTCGAACACCCCGTCCAGCGTCTCGACGGCCTGGGCGGCCAGCTGCTGGAAGAGGAACTCGTTGCCGGAGCGGCGCGCGGAGTCGCCGTTGCAGGTCTCACCGGTGCCCAGCACCAGGTACTTCACGCCGGCGATGGCCAGCAGTTCGGCGACGGCCTTGGTGGTCTTCTTGGCCTTATCGTCGTAGGCGCCGGCGCAGCCCACCCAGAACAGGTACTCGTAGCCGTCGAAGCTGTCGACGTCCTCGCCGTAGACCGGGACGTCGAAGTCGACCTCGTCGATCCAGTTGGTGCGGTCGGAAGCGTTCTGGCCCCACGGGTTGGCCTTGGTTTCCAGGTTTTTGAAGAGCACCGACAGCTCGGACGGGAACTCGGACTCCATCATCACCTGGTAGCGGCGCATGTCGACGATGTGATCGACGTGCTCGATGTCCACCGGGCACTGCTCGACGCAGGCGCCGCAGGTCACGCAGGACCACAGGACGTCGGGGTCGATGACGCCGCCCTGCTCCTCGGTGCCGACCAGCGGGCGGGTGGCCTGCTCGGGCCCGGAGCCCATCACGCGGCCGAAGCCCGACTCGGGCACGTGGTGCGCCTCGGCGTGCTTCTCGCCGGCCAGCTCCTCGCCGACCCCGCCCTCCGGGGTGTTCTCGAGGGGGCTCTCCTTATCGCCGAGGATGTAGGGGGCCTTGGCCATCCAGTGGTCGCGCAGGTCCATGATGACGAGCTTGGGAGACAACGGCTTTCCGGTGTTCCACGCCGGACACTGCGACTGGCAGCGCCCGCACTCGGTACAGGTGGCGAAGTCCAGCATCGCCTTCCAGCTGAAGTCCTCGATCTTGCCGCGGCCGAATTCGGCGTCGTCGGGCGGGTTTTCGAAGTCGATCGGCTTGCCGTCGTGTTCCAGCGGCAGCAGCGGCCCCAGGCCGTCGGGCAGCCGCTTGAAGATGACGTTGATCGGCGCCGTGAAGATGTGCATGTGCTTCGAGTGCAGCACGATGATCAGGAACGCCAGCATGACCGCGATGTGCAGCAGCAGCGCCGTCGTCTCGATGATCTCGTTGGCGGGCTGACCGAGCGGGCGCAGGATGGCGCCGAACAGCTGCGACAGGAAGGCGCCCTTGCCGTACGGCAGCGTGCCGTTGTTGACCGCGGACCCGCGGACCAGCACGTAGGTCCAGATGACGTTGAAGATCATGAACAGCACCAGCCAGGCGCCGCCGGTGTGGGAACCGTAGAACCGCGACGACCGGCCGATCTCCCGCGGGCTGCGCCGCCACCGGATGATGGCGAAGGTGGTGATGCCGAGGAAGACTCCCGTGGCGAAGAAGTCCTGCAGGAAGCCCAGCACGTCCCACCGCCCGATGATCGGGATGTGGAAGTTCTCCTGGAACAGGAAGCCGTAGGCCTCGATGTACACGGTGAGCAGGATGAAGAAGCCCCACATGGTGAAGAAGTGGGCCAGGCCGGGGATCGACCATTTGAGCAGCCGACGCTGCCCGAAGACCTCGGAGACCTCGGCCCAGATTCGCTTGCCGGGTTCGTCGGTGTGCCCCGGCGCGGGCTTTCCGGACGTGATCAGCTTGAACAGCCACAGGACGCGCCGGGCAGCGAGTGCGGCCACGACCAGCGTCATGCCCATGCCCACTACCAGTCTGATGAGCATCTGCGTCGTCACTGAAGGTCTCCCCAATGCATCGTTGATTCAGCCTGCGAATTGTTTGCCTGCTTAGCCCTGCTCATAGTTACATCTCCGCAGCTTCCGCCGCGAGAAAGGCTGCCCTAACTTGGGAGCTCGTCGCCGCCCGTGGCCTGCTTCGTTAGCGCGGCCGCGGGGGTGTGACCTTCGTCGCCGTGACCTGGGCCACCGCGTCAGGGTCGGGGTTGGGGCACGAAGGGCGGCAGCAGTGGCCGCACCCGAGTCGTCGTGGGCGCCGCGGTGGTCGTCGCCTGCGAGGTGGTGGGCGCCTGCGACGTCGTCGTGGGCGGGGCGGTTGTCGTCGTCGTCGTCGGCGCCGCCGTCGTGGTGGTGGTCGTGGTCGGCGGCTCGGTTGTCGTGGTGGCCGGCGGCGGTTCGGACGACGACGGC
>NZ_LZJW01000054.1 GCF_001667885.1 Mycobacterium scrofulaceum
TCGAAGCCCTGATATTGCTTGGTTTGCAGCAGCCGGATCAGGCCGGCGCCCTTCATCAGCTTGACCGTGTCATCGGTCAGGCGGCCGATCCGCTCGGCCTCGGGGGCCTGCTCGCGCAACTGATCCGCCATCGCCACGACCCGGTCGATAACCCGCTCGCTCATATCCCCGTCCTTTACGTCTGTGGGCGTAGTAATGATCTATCGGTGTCTGCACCGCACCCGACGCCGTTCCCGGTGAGCGGACGCCGAGATCAGAACGTGAGGTGTCGCACGCGCTCGACCGAGGTTGCCGGCGGTCCGTTACCATCGACAGCCTCCTGGCATCGTCCGGTAGCCGGGAGGGAGGGCAGCTGGGACCTGTCGATAGGCCTACCCTCGGCGCCTATGGACCAGGCCCAGGGACCAGGCTCTGGATGCGGCCGCGACCAGCAGGCCCCGATGCCGGAAAAACAAATTTTGCCGTCGGCGGCCCAAGTGGCCCAATTGCCCTGTGCCATCGCGCGAACCGTGTCCCGCGACTTGATCGATGGGAACGGGCACATGAACGTGCTGCACTATCTGGATTTCGGTTCGACCGCCGCAGATGCGTTGGTGCGTGAAATAGGGATCGACGACGCCTACCGGGCTGATCGACAGGTCGGCCTCTTCACCGTCGAGCACCACCTGCGCTACTACAGCGAGCTGATCGAAGATGACACGGCCGATCTCTACGCCCGCGTCCTCGACCGCTCACCCAAGGTGGTGCACATGATGTCATTCGCTGTGGATCGGTACCGGCAACGTCTATCGGCGACACTTGAGATGGTCTTGGTGCATGTCGATCTCACCCGCCGACTGCCCGTAACGATGCCGGTCGACATCGCCGCTGTTTTCGACGAGCACGTCAGGTACTCGTCGATCCTGGAGTGGGCCGCGCCCGTCTGCGGCGCGATGGGCGTGCGACGCCAACAATGAAACGGCCAGCGGCCCGGTGATTACCGCCGTCAAACCTATCGCCGGCGGCCAAACCTCAGCAACCGCCACATATACCGCGGCAGTCGCGGAGTGGGGACGCGCGCGGGCCAGTCGTCGGCGCGGAAGTAGGCATCAGACCCGCCATCGACGAAAACTACACTGCCGCAGAGAAACTCGGCGGCATCCGACAACATAAACACCATCCAGTCCGCGAGATGCGTGGGGTTACCGAACCCGCCTACCGGGACCGGGAACGAGCGGATGGCCTTGGCTTCGCGCGGTGTGGCGAGCTGTCGCTCGAGCAGGGGGGTCATCACCGCGCCCGGAGCGATCGCGTTGAGCCGGATACCCGCACCGGCCCACGCAGGCGTCACCGCTGTGCGACGCACCCAGCGCGCCACCGCGATCTTCGATGCGCCGTAGGCCATCGAGGGGGCGGCCGCTCGAAACATTCGCAGCGCACACTCGGCCCTCTTGGCATCGCGCTCTAGTAGCGCGCGCACGGCGCGCTTGGGAACCAACGGCATCGTCGTTGACGAATTGCTACCCACGACAACGACTTTTGCACCGCCGGACGCCGCCAATGCTGGCTGCCATGCCTCTACGAGCTCGACCACACCGAAAAAGTTCACTGCCAGGATCCGGCTCGCGCTACCCGGACCCGGGGTGGGACCCACACCAGCGGCCAGCACGGCACCGTCGAGTCGACCGTCGCTGGCAGCGGACACGAAAGCGGCGGCCGCCCTCCGTCCGTCGGGAGTAGACAGATCGGCCACGACGTCAGCGTCCTGAATGTCGACGCCGATCACACGGTGACCCGCGGCCCGCAGTTTGCGGACGACAACTTGGCCCATGCCCGATGCCGATCCGGTGACGGCGTAGGTACCCATCCGCGTTGCCCGTTAGGTCTTGGCCAAGAGGCCAGCGTCAACGACGAGTTCGGTGCCGGTGATGTAGCGGGCATGGTCGGAGGCCAAGAACACCACCGCGTTGGCCACGTCGCCGGGTTCCACCCACGGCACCGGGAGCAGGTGGCGAGCTGTGAGCACCTCAGCGGCGTCGGCCGCCGTCGGGCTGGCCAGGTCGGGCCGAAGACGTTTAAACGTAGCCTCATTGAGCACCGTCGACGTCCCGACGGCTCCCGGGTGAACAGTATTGACGCGAATTCCGCGCGGGCCCAGCTCGTTGGCCAGCGTGCGCGCCAGCCCCACCACGGCATGCTTGCTCGCGGTGTAAGCAGCGGTGTTGGCCGTGCCGCGAATACCGTTGGTGGAGCTGATGATCACGATGGACCCGCCGCCCTCGCCCAGGTACGGAACGGCCGCTTTGATGGTGTGCCAGACGCCGGTCACGTTGACATTCAGGGTCTGCTGCCAGTCGTGAGTAGTGATCTCCCACGTCGGAGCCGACGCCGTGTGGATGCCCGCGTTGGCGACGACGATGTCGAGGCGTCCCAAGTCGGCGACGGCGGCATCGACCGCGCCCGTCAGAGCACCCAGATCGCTGACATCGGCAAGACCCGTCGCGCAGTGTCGGCCGCGCTGTGCTACCGCAGCGGCGGTCTGTTCGAGGTCGGCCGCTGCCGCGGGGACATCCAGCGCGATGACGTCGGCGCCTTCGTTGGCGAGTCGCTCGCAGTGGGCGCGCCCGGTGCCGCGCCCAGCGCCGGTCACCAGCGCTACACGACCCCATAAAGCCGACATCAGGGCGCCTTGATCAGCGCAAACCCTTTGTACCCGGCCTCGGCGACTTCGTTGCAGATGTCGAGGTAGGTTCCAAACCCCCCGAGAAACAACATGAACACCCGCGGCTTGCCGGGCACGTTGGCGCCCATGTACCAAGAGTTGGCCTTGGTGAACAGGGTGGCCTCGGCTCGGCGCGCGCATTCGGCGACCCAGTTATCCACTGCATCGGGAGTCGCCTCGATCGCTGCGTAGCCGTGATCGTCGAGATATCTGATCGACTCGGCGATCCAATTCACGTTCGCCTCGGCGTGCAGCACCATGTTGGCCAGTACCGCCGGCGCGCCGGGGCCGCACACGACGAACATGTTGGGAAAGCCGTCAATGCTCAGACCCAAATAGGTTCGCGGTCCGTTGCTCCAGTCATCGCGCAGCCGCTTGCCGCCCCGGCCGACGATATCGATTTTCGCCAATGCCCCTGTCATCGCGTCAAATCCGGTAGCCAACACGATCATGTCCAGGTCGTAATGGGCGTTGCTGGTGTTGATACCGGTGGCATCGATCGACTCAATCGGGGTGTCTCGCACACTGATCAGTGTCACGTTGGGGCGGTTGAATGTCTGAAAGTAATTGCTGTCGGTGCAGATTCGCTTGGTGCCGATCGGGTGATCGGTGGGGATCAGCAGTTCGGCCAGCGCGGGATCATCGATGATGGCCCGCACCTTCTCCTCATAGAACTTGCGGGCCTCCTCGTTGGCGTTCGGGTCGATCATCTGGTCGGAGAAGGTTTTGGAGAACAGCACCCCGCCGAGATCCCAGCGCTTTTCGAACGCCGCGCGTCGTTCCTCGGGGGTGGCTTGCATCGTCAGTTTCGGATGGGCGATGTGTGGTGAGCCGCCGCCGCTGCGCCACGATAAGCGTCTGCGTTCGGCGTAATTGGCCTTGACCCTGGCCCGGTCTTCATCGGTCAGAGGCCGATTACCGGCGGGGACACTGTAATTCGGGGTGCGCTGGAAGACGTAAAGTTGCGAGGCTTGTTCGGCGATGATCGGGATCGACTGAATGCCCGACGATCCCGTCCCGATGACCGCGACGCGCTTACCGGTGAAGTCGACCGGCTCGTGTGGCCATGCCGCGGTGTGGTAGATCTCGCCCGTGAAACGGTCCAGACCGGCAAAAGGTGGAGTCATCGCCGCCGACAACGGGCCCGTCGCCATCACACAGAACCGCGCGCACACCCGCTGCCCGGTATCGGTGGTCACCGTCCAGCGCAACCGCTGCTCGTCGAGAACCGCCGACGTGACACGGGTGTTGAAGACGATGTCGCGGCGCAGATCCAACCTGTCGGCCACCCAGTTGATGTAGCGCAGGATCTCCTCTTGGGTGGCGTACTTCTCCGACCAGTCCCACTCCTGTTGCAGGTCATCCGAGAACGAATAGCAGTAGTCGACGCTCTCGACGTCGCAGCGGGCGCCGGGATACCGGTTGAAATACCACGTGCCACCCACGTCGGGACCGGCCTCGAACACCTTGACCGTCAACCCGTCGGCGCGCAGCTTGTGCAGGGCGTAAAGCCCGGCAAAGCCGGCACCTACGACCACCACGTCGATGCCCTGGTCCAACCCGTCGTTCGTGCTACTGGTCACGAACAGCGACGGTAGAGCCGCTGCGCCCGGAATCGCAGGAGACGTCCCGGTCACTGGACGCCGGGATGGCGGTCTCCCGTCCATCGGAATCCGACCAAGACATCATGCGCCAGTGCGGCGAGGATCGGCCGCATGGCAGATGTCGAAGAACAAGGCGCTGCGCTGTGCACCGACGTCGAGGCAGCCACCGTCGACGTCGAGTTGGACGGTGCTCTCCATCGACTGCAATGGCGCCGCGATCGGACCCTGGTCGACACGATGCTTGACGCCGGGATCAATGTGCCGCACTCGTGTCGTGAAGGACATTGCGGCTCCTGCGTGGCGACCCTGATTTCCGGGGAGGTGGAGATGGCCGGTGGAGATGTGCTGGGACCCGAAGACCGCGCCGACGGCTTGATCCTCGGCTGTCAAGCCCGGCCAGTGACAGACAACATCCACATTGAGTTCTAGGCGCATGAACGGCGCGGCGATATGACGGAGGTTGCGACGTGACCGGCAGGGTCGCCGGGAAGGTGGCCCTGATCACGGGCGCGGCGCGGGGAATCGGGCGTGCGCAGGCGGTGCGGTTAGCCCAGGAGGGCGCCGATATCGTCGCCGTTGACGTGTGTGCTCCCGTTGACACAGTGGTGGTTCCGCACAGCACAGTCGACGACCTCGAGCACACTGCGGCCCAAGTGCGCGATACCGGCGCCAAAATACATACCGAGATCGTCGACGTGCGCGACCTCGACGGCGTCCAGGCGGCCACCGATCGGGGTGTGCGACGGCTGGGAAGATTGGACGTGGTGTGCGCTACCGCTGGGATCACCTCGCGTGCGCTGGCGCTCGACCTCACCGAAACGGCCTGGCGCACCATGTTGGATGTCAACCTCACTGGTGTGTGGTACACGCGTCGGGCCGCTGCGCCGCACCTGATCGCACAAGGTGGAGGTGCGATCGTCCTGACCAATTCGATTGCGGGACTTCGCGGACTGGTGGGGGTCGCCCATTACACCGCGGCTAAGCACGGCGTGGTCGGCCTGATGCAGAGCCTGGCCAAAGAACTTGCGCCGCATGATGTCCGAGTCAATTGCATCCATCCGACTAATGTCGACACTCCGTTGATTCAAAACGACGCAGTGCGCAGCGCGTTTTGTCCCGGCCTCGACAGGACGCCGACGCGTGCCGAGTTCGCGGAAGCGGCCCTTCGCATGAACATGCTCGCGGTGCCGTGGGTAGAACCGGTGGATGTCGCCAACGCCGCTTTGTTTCTCGCTTCCGACGAGGCGCGCTATATCACCGCGGTCACGCTGCCCGTCGACGCTGGTGCGACTCAACGATGAGGAGGGTGCAACGTGAAAGACGCTCCGCTGGCTTTCTCTTCCTTCGTTGCGTTGGACGATCCTGAGCCGGATCTGCACCGCCGTTACAACGAATGGCATTAACTCGACCATCGACCGGAGAGCTTGGCGCTACCGGGAGTCGCGTGGGGTGATCGGTGGGCGCGGACTGCTGAGTGCCGTGCCGACTCGATCGCTGAGCCTGAGCAGGCGGACACGGATTACATCGCCATGTATTGGTTTCGCAATCCCGTTTCCGACACAGTACGGGACTGGGAGCAATTGGGCGTGGACTCCGAGTGCTCTACCTTGACGGTGAACCGATCGCTACCGCGAGGCGTGTGCGTGACTGCGTCGCTGCAGCCGAAACCCGATTGCCGGCCTCAACATTGGGGCAGACCGTGATCAGTACGCCGCTGCGTACGATCATCCCTTGGCAGGACTGGTGACGCGGCGTTCCCGTCGCCGCTTCATCAATGCTGCCGTGAGAGGAACGCCAGCACGGTGCTTTCGAAGGCTTGCTTCGCTTCGATCATCGCCCAGTGCCCGGACTTAGGAAATATGTGAAGTTCGGCGTCTTGGATGGTGCGCATCGGGATCAGCGCCATATCCGGTGGGCTCACTCGGTCGTCGCGACCCCATGTAAGCAGCGTGGGGACAGTCAACTTGTGCAAGGCTGCCCACGGCATCGGGTTTTCCGAGGCGGCCATCGCGGTGTTCATCGCGGCAAACGCCGCTTTGCCGTACATGCGGCGCGCCGCGGCCAGGGTGTCCGGATCGATGGCCAATTGCCAGCGTTCCTCGACCAGTTCGTCAGTGATCAGGGACTGGTCGTACACCATCGATTTGAGCCAGTCGACCAGCCGCTGCCGAGTCGGGTCTTCGACGAACTCCTGCAACAGCCGGATGCCCTCACTCGGGCTAGGGCTGAAGATGTTGATGCCGATCCCGCCGATGGTGACGAGCCGGTCGACACGGTCGGGGTTGTCGATAGCGAAGTTGATGCCCACACCCCCGCCCATCGAGTTGCCGACGATGTGCGCCTTTTCGACACCAAGCGCATCCAAGAACGGCGATACGGTGCCAAATGCCATAACCATGGGGTGGCCGCCGAAGTCATCGCTGACGCCGAAACCGGGAAATTCCAGGACGATGCAGCGGAAGTGCTCTGCGAAGGTGGGCAGTATGCCGCGGAAGTTGCGCCATCCGGTGACTCCGGGACCCGAGCCATGCAGAAACAGCAGCGGCCGCGCCGCCGTGGCCTCCGGGCCAGTGTCGTAATAGCGCAAAACCCCTTGCGGTAGCAGGATTTCGCGTACGTCTTGCTCGCCTAGGAAGACCCCTTCGGAAGTGTCTGTCACGGTGTCAGCCTGCCACGGCATTGCGGGTGGCACGCCGCGGTGTTCCGCTGACCGGGTGGTGTGATGACTGGCGCCGGATAGTGTCGTCACGGCGGACTGTGGTCCGACGACTCGGTCGGCGAAACCTGTTGCTGCACAGCCGACTTGCCGTCAACCAGGTTTGTCACGCCGTGTGCTGCTCGCGCTTGATCTCCAGCGCGATGTCGATGAGTTGGTCCTCTTGACCGCCGATGAGTTTGCGCTGACCGGCACG
>NZ_LZJW01000055.1 GCF_001667885.1 Mycobacterium scrofulaceum
ACCGATGACACGGTCAAGCTGATGAAGGGCGCCGGCCTGATCCGGCTGCTGCAAACCAAGCAATATCAGGGCTTCGAGGTTCACCCCCGCGAGTTCGCCGAGACGACGATGGCGACCGCGGCGCTGGACCCGGCGGCCGGCTGGATCGTCGGCGTCGTCGGCGTGCACCCCTATCAGTTGGCGTACGCGGACCCGAAGGTCGCCGCCGAAATCTGGGCCGACGACGTCGACACGTGGATGGCCTCCCCGTACGCACCGCAGGGGGTGGCCAAACCGGTCGACGGCGGGTACATCTTCAACGGCCGCTGGCAGTTCAGCTCGGGCACCGACCATTGCGACTGGATCATCCTGGGCGCGATGCTGGGCGACGACAAGGGCATTCCGATCATGCCGCCGCAGATGCTGCACATGATCCTGCCGCGCAAGGACTACGAGATCGTCGAGGACTCGTGGAACGTGGTGGGGCTGCGCGGAACCGGCTCCAAGGACGTCATCGTCTCCGATGCGTTCGTCCCGTCCTACCGGACGATGGACGCGACGAAGGTGATGGACGGCACCGCCCAGCGCGAGGCCGGCATGACCGAACCCCTCTATCTGATGCCGTGGTCGACGATGTTTCCGCTGGGCATCTCCGCGGCCACGATCGGCATCGCCGAGGGAGCCCTGGCCGCACACCTGGACTACCAGCGCGAGCGCGTCGGCGCCACCGGAACCGCGATCAAGGACGACCCCTACGTCATGTTCGCCATCGGCGAGGCGGCCGCCGACATCAACGCCGCCCGCCAGGAACTGCTGGCCAACGCCGACCGCATCTACGACATGGTCGCCGCCGGCAAGGAGGTGTCGTTCGC
>NZ_LZJW01000056.1 GCF_001667885.1 Mycobacterium scrofulaceum
CAGGCGCAGGCGACCTCGTACGACACCATGGGCCAGGTCAACCAGGCCTTCCGCAACATCGTCAACATGCTCCACGGTGTGCGCGATGGACTGATCCGCGACGCGAACAACTACGAGCAGCAAGAGCAGGCCTCGCAGCAAATCCTCAGCAGCTAGCGCTAAAAACCGCGGCTGCGTACCATTCCAGACATTAGGAGAACACCGTTATGACAATCAATTACCAGTTCGGCGATGTCGACGCCCACGGTGCCTTGATCCGCGCCCAGGCCGCGTCTCTGGAGGCTGAGCACCAGGCCATCGTTCGCGATGTGCTTGCTGCGGGTGACTTCTGGGGCGGTGCCGGTTCGGTGGCCTGCCAGGAGTTCATCACCCAGTTGGGTCGCAACTTCCAGGTGATCTACGAGCAGGCCAACGCCCACGGGCAGAAGGTGCAGAGCGCCGGCAGCAACATGGCCAGCACCGACAGCGCCGTTGGGTCCAGCTGGGCCTAACCCCAACTTCAGGCGCGGCAGCACACCAGACATCGGTGTGCTGCCGCGTCCTGCGGTTACCGTGCACTTTCAACCCTTGAGGTATTGATGGACCAACAGACCGCCCGCACCGACATCACCGTTAACGTCGACGGTTTCTGGATGCTCCAGGCCCTCCTGGACATTCGGCACGTCGCGCCGGAGTTGCGGTGCCGGCCATTCGTCTCCACCGACTCGAGCGACTGGCTCAACGAGCATCCCGGCATGGCGGTGATGCGCGAGCAGGGCATCGTCGAAAACGACCAGGTGAACGAGCACGTGGCCGCTCGGATGAGGGTGCTGGCCGCGCCGGACCTCGAGGTGATCGCCCTGCTGTCGCGGGGCAAGCTGCTCTACGGCGTCGTCGACGACGAGAACCAGCCGCCCGGGTCGCGCGACATCCCCGACAACGAGTTCCGGGTGGTCCTGGCCCGCCGCGGCCAGCACTGGGTCTCGGCGGTGCGGGTGGGCGGCGACATCACCGTCGACGACGTCGCCATCGCCGACAGCGCCTCGATCGCGTCCCTGGTCCTGGACGCGCTGGAGTCGATTCACCACGCTGAGCCCGCGGCCATCAATGCGGTCAACGTGCCGCTGGAAGAGATGCTGGAAGCGACGAAGTCGTGGCAGGAGTCGGGCTTCAACGTCT
The DNA here is from genome assembly GCF_001667885.1 of Mycobacterium scrofulaceum. Classification (GTDB taxonomy): domain Bacteria; phylum Actinomycetota; class Actinomycetes; order Mycobacteriales; family Mycobacteriaceae; genus Mycobacterium; species Mycobacterium scrofulaceum_C. The sequence goes on from NZ_LZJW01000056.1 coordinate 1,159, forward strand.
TTTCCGGCGGCGACCTGCGGCGGATGGGCATCAGTGCCGCTACCGTGGCCGCGCTGGGGCAGGCCCTGTCGGACCCGGCGGCCGAGGTCGCGGTGTATGCGCGTCAATACCGGGACGACGCCAAGGGCCCGAGCGCGTCGGTGCTGTCGCTCAAAGACGGTTCCGGTGGCCGCATCGCGCTCTACCAGCAAGCGAGGACGGCCGGTTCGGGGGAGGCCTGGTTGGCCATCTGCCCCGCAACCCCCCAGTTGGTGCAGGTGGGCGTCAAGACGGTGCTGGACACGCTGCCGTACGGCGAGTGGAAAACCCACAGCCGGGTCTGACATTGGACGAAACATAAAGTTCACCAATGACTTTGCACTCAACATGCGGTTGAGATGCCAACACGGCATACTTCTCTAAGAGATTCAGCAAATCTCAAACCACTGTCACCGAAGTTTTAGTCGCAAGGCGGGGTAGATGGAATTCGGAATAGTCGAGCTGCGCTTTCCCGGGGGCGGCAGCGCCCCGGAAAGTCGGCCGGCGCAGGCGACCGCCCGGTCGGCGGCACGGGGTTACACATTCACGACGGTAAGGGGTTCAGGGCGATGACTGCGGTTGTTGAAGCGCTACAGCCTGACGTTGAGGGGATTTCGCAGCCTCGGGCGGTCGTGGTCGGCGTTATGGCCGGGGCGGGCGTACAGATCGGCGTCCTGCTGGACGCCAACGCCCCCGTCTCGGTGATGACCGAGCCGCTGCTGAAAGTGGTGAACAGCCGGCTCAGGGAGCTTGGGGAAACCCCGCTGGAGGCCACGGGCCGTGGCAGGTGGGCGCTCTGCCTGGTTGACGGCAGCCCGTTGCGGGCCACCCAGTCCCTGACCGAACAGGACGTCTACGACGGCGACCGGTTGTGGATCCGGTTCATCCAGGACACCGAGCACCGCTCGCAGGTCATCGAGCACATCTCCACGGCGGTCGCGGCAAACCTGAGCAAGCGCTTCGCCGCGATCGACCCCGCCGCCGCGGTGCAGGTCGGCGCGTCGATGGTGGCGGCCGGGGTGACCGCCGCCTCGGGCTTGCTGCTCTGGTACCGGTGGCACCACAACTCCTGGCTGCCGACGGCCTACTCGGCGGTGATCGCCGCGGTGGTGCTCGGCGTCTCGTTGATGCTCCTGATGCGGGCGCGCACCGACCAGGACCGCCGCATCGCCGACATCATGCTGCTGAGCGGCTTGGCGCCGCTCACCGTCGCCGCAGCGGCGGCACCGCCGGGCGGCGTGGGGTCCCCCCACGCGGTGCTCGGTTTCGGCGTTCTCACCATCGCGGCGATGCTTGCCGTGCGTTTCACCGGTCGGCGGCTGGGGCTTTACACCGCCCTGATCACGGTCAGCGTGGTCGGGGCGATCGCGGCGCTGGCAAGGATGGTCGCGATGACCGGCGCCGTGACCTTGCTGACCAGCGTCGTCCTGCTGTCCGTGCTCGTCTACCACACCGCGCCCGCCCTCTCCCGACGGTTGGCGGGCATTCGGCTGCCGGTGTTCCCCTCGGCGACCAGCCGTTGGGTGTTCGAGGCTCGGCCGGACCTGCCCACCACGGTGGTCCGCTCCGACGGTGGACCCCCGGTCCTCGAGGGTCCCGCGTCCGTCCGCGACGTCTTGGTGCAGGCCGAACGGGCCCGCTCCTTCTTGACCGGCCTGCTGATCGGTCTCGGCGTGTTGATGGTCGTCTCGTTGACGGCGCTGGCGGACCCGCACACCGGTCAGCGCTGGCTGCCGCTGCTGCTGGCCGGCTTCAGCGCCGGGTTCCTGATGCTGCGCGGACGTTCGTACGTCGACCGCTGGCAGGCGATCACCCTCGCCGTGACGGCCGTCCTCATCGTCGGTGCGGTCGTGGTGCGCTACGCGCTCGTGTTGCAGTCGCCCCTGGCCGTGTCGATCAGCGCGGCGATCCTGGTTCTGCTGCCGGCGGCCGGCCTTACGTCCGCGGCCGTGGTGCCCAACACCATCTACAGCCCGCTGTTCCGCAAGTTCGTGGAATGGATCGAATACCTCTGCCTGATGCCGATTTTCCCGCTGGCATTGTGGTTGATGAATGTCTATGCAGCAATCCGCTACCGCTAGTAGCAAGGTGTGGCGAGGGCGCGCGTCCGCTGCGGCCCTCGCCGCAATCTTGCTCGCCTCAGGAGCATTGGCCGGCTTGCCGCCCGCCTCTGCGATTTCACCGCCGACGATCGATCCCGGGGCGGTGCCGCCTGACGGCCCGCCCGGGCCGCCGGCGCCGATGAAGCAGAACTCCTACTGCACCGAGGTCGGGGTGCTGCCCGGCACGGACTTCCGGTTGCAGCCGAAGTACATGGACATGCTGAACCTGCAGGAGGCGTGGCAGTTCGGGCGCGGTGCCGGCGTGAAAGTGGCCGTCATCGACACCGGGGTGAGTCCGCACCCCAGGTTTCCGCATCTGATCCCCGGCGGGGACTACGTCATGGGCGGCGACGGACTCTCGGACTGCGATGCGCACGGCACGATCGTGGCATCGATGATCGGCGCCGCACCGGCGAACGGCGCCGGAGTGCCGCCGGCCGCGCCGCGCCGGCCAGTCACCATCCCCACCACCGAACCGCCACCGAAAGCCCCACCACCCCAGACCGTGACGTTGTCGCCGTTGCCGCAGACCGTCACGATGGTTCCCCCCGCTCCGCAGGAGGAGCCGCCCGCTCCGGGACCGTTCGGTGCGCCGCCGCCCGCGCCTGCTGGCCCACCGCCGGGACCGCCGCAAGGCGGCCAGGGCGGCCAGGCGCCGCAATCCGGCGGCGGACAGCCGGCGCAGCCCGGTGGCCAGGCCCCGGCCGTCAGCCACGGCGGTGGCACGGTGACGATCCCGGGCTACTCGGGCGGGAGCCACGTGGTAGGCGTCGACTACCCCCGCCCGCTGGACCCGCCGCGGCCACGATGACGGCGTTCTTGTCGACCGCCGCGTAGCGCACCGCCGCGCCGAGCGCGCGCTGATCGACGATGTTGCGCGCGCTCATGCAGGTCACGTCCGAGATGTTGATGACCTGCGCGCCCATGTTGGCGGCGTGCACGATCGCCCGGGCCATCGTCTGGACCCCGTCGATCTTCGCCCGCGTCTGCGGGTCCTCGTCACCGGTGTAGGCGTCCTTGAGGCCGAAGGCCTGGCTGGACTGGCGGATCGCGATGATGTCCACGTCGGGCGCGACGCCGCTGAACGCGTCGGGGCCGGCCGACGGCGCCGGCGGTGGCACGGTGGCGATCCCGGGCTACTCGGGCGGGAGCCACGTGGTAGGCATCGCCACCGT
>NZ_LZJW01000057.1 GCF_001667885.1 Mycobacterium scrofulaceum
CGCGGCGACGGGCGCTCACGCGGACAGCTGATGGCCGACACGTTGGTGGAGCGGGTCACCGGCCGCAGCGCGGCGGTCCCCACCCCCGTGGCCGTCAACCTGGTGCTCTCCGACGACACGCTGCTGGGCGGTGACAACGCGCCGGCCGACATGTCGGGATACGGCCCCATCCCCGCGGGGGTGGCGCGCGCGATGGTCAGCAGCGCCGTCACTGACCCGCGGTCGCGCGCGACCCTGCGCAGGCTCTACGCGCACCCGCGTTCCGGCGCGCTGGTGGCCATGGAGTCGCGGGCGCGGATCTTCCCGCGCGGGCTGGCCGCGTTCATCGCCATGCGCGACCAACGGTGCCGCACGCCCTACTGCGACGCGCCCGTCCGGCACAGCGACCACGCGCGACCGTGGGCGGACGGCGGCCCGACCACCGTTGACAACGGGCTGGGCCTGTGCGAAGGGTGCAACTACGTCAAGGAAGGCGCTGGCTGGCGAGTAAGCGCGAGCGTCGACGAAAATCACACCCACACAGCGCAATTCACGACGCCCACCGGCAAGAGCTACCGATCGACGGCCCCGCCGCGCGCACCCGTCATCACGGTCAGCGAGGTGGAATTCCGAATCGGGGTCTCCATCGCGCGCCATGCAGCCTGAGCCGGGTCAGGCCTGGCCGGTGAGGCGCTCCACATCGAGGACCTCACCGCGGTTGATGCTGACCCAATCCCGCCCATCCAGGTACGGACGCAGGCTTCGGCCGATCAGCTCGGCATCGGCGGGCGACTTGGGGCGCTGCAGCTCGTACACGTGCGGCAACTCCGCCATGCCGGTGACCACGTTCCACAGCGTCAGGGCCTCGGGCCCGGTCGGCGGGTCCACCAATACCGGCCCAAACAGGCACTGCCCCAGCAGAAACAGCGTCGGCACCCCGTAGCCGGCGGCGTCGATGACCCGTTGATGGTCGTGGCGTATCTCGTCGTGGGTGGTCGGGTCGTCGAGCGCCGCATCGAGAAGCGACGGCTCCACGCCGATGTCGCCCAGCAGGCGGCGGGCGACCGTGGGGTCGTGCGGTTTGCCGCCCAGCGTGTGCAGTTCATGTCCGATCGCGGCGTACCACCGGTCGAGCAGCGCCATGTCGGTTCGGCGCAGCAGCGCGCCGATCCGCATCAGCGACCACCCATAGGACCAGTCCCGCTCCCACGGGTGCTTCTGGCCCTCGGACCGGTTGATCTCCTCGAGGCTGAAAAATCGCCAGTCGATGGTGATGCCGAGTTGCTCGCGAACGTCCCGGATCCATAGCGAGGTCTGATAGGCGAACGGGCACATCGGGTCGAAATGAAAATCCACCACAACGCTCATGCCGGACCCGCTTTGCCGCTCAGTAGTGATAGGTGTCCGACGGCGCGGGTGAATGATCCCGTTCTTCGTCGTCGAAGTCAGAAGATTCTATGTCGTAGGCGCGCGCCAGTTCGAGGATTTTCGTGGCCCTCGCAATCCTCGGCAGGTCCGACCCGTTGCGGATCTCTCCCCCGTCGCGTTCGAACTCGGCGAAAAACTCCTTCGCCCAAGAGATTTCGTCCTGCGATGGCGACAGGCCCTCGTTCACCACGGCGCATTGGTCGGGGGTGAGGCAGATTTTGCCGGTCATCCCGAATTCCACCGAGACGGCGGTCGCCTCGATCAACTTCAGGGCGTTCGAGCCGATCGTGGGTCCGTCGATGGCGCTGGGCAGGCTGGCCGCCTTGGCGGCGATGGTGAAACGCGACCGGGCGTAGGCCAGCGTGCCGGGGTCTTCCCCGAAGCCGGTATCGCGGCGGAAGTCGCCGATGCCGAAGGCGAGCCGGAAGGTGCCCTTCGCGGCCGCGATCTCGGTGATGCGCTCCAGGCCGCGGGCCGTTTCGACCAGCGCGACGATCGGCACATTGGGCAACCGCTGCGCGGTCTCGGTGACGTGGTCCACCGACTCGACCATCGCCAGCATCACCCCGCCCACCGGTGTTCCGGCCAGCGCGGCGAGGTCGTCCGCCCACCACGGGGTGCCGAAACCGTTGACGCGGACCCAGTCGGTGTTGCCGGCGCCGAGCCAGCTCACCACGTTGTCGCGGGCGGCGTGCTTGTCTTTGGGGGCGACGGCGTCCTCGATGTCGAGCACCACGATGTCGGCCCGGGAGTGCGCCGCGGATTGGAACCGGTCGGCGTGCGCGCCGTTGACCAAGAGCCAACTCCGGGCCAGAACGGGATCGATGCGGTAGCCGATGACGTCGTCGGGCTCCGTCGCGCTGCTGTTGACCTGGTCGTACATTCGTCTCTCGTGGTTATCGATGTCGGATTGGTGCCTTAACCGTAGCGATGTCCCCAAACGGGCGGTTGGGCGTGTCCCCCGGGCACAGAAAAGGCCGGGCCGCCCGGGGCGTCGCCGGGCGGCCTGGCTTTTGAATTGCTCGGCTAGTTGATGCCGACGACCTCTTGCGCGATCGCGGCGAGACGCGTCTGGGCGGCCGACACGACCCGCTGGCGGTTCTTGTTCGCCTCTTCGTAGGCGATGATCGCCCGCACGTCGCTCGGATTCGCGAGCTCCTTCACCTCGGCGACGGCCTCGCTGACGTTGAGTTCGTCGTAGTTGGCGATGGGCAGCTCGTCGGCGTCGAGGACTCCCACAGCGGCGCGTGCCGCGTGCAGGGCGTCGGCCGTCTGTCGGGCCCCTTCGTTCCGGGTGACCCTCTCGGCCGCCTCGAGCGCGGCATTGCGCGACGCGGCGAGCGCGCGGGTCGCCACGTCACCGGCGTGCGCACCCCGGCTCACCAGCTCGTTGAACGTCGGCCGGGCCGAGCGCAGCGCGTCCGCGGCCCGGTCGACGCCCCGAACCGACCATTCGACCGGCAGGTTGACCAGCTTCACCGCGGTTCCGGCCGCGGCCTGCAGCGGCGTGCGGCGCAGCGCGGCCGGGCCGCCGAGGGCGTCTTCGGCCAGCACGGTCGTCAGCCAGTCCACGGTCGCCGAGTGCGCCGTGATCAGCCGCGTCGCCAGGCTCTCGACCTCGGGAAGTTTCGCCGCGACGGCCAGGGCCTTCAGGTAGCGGGACCGGTCCAGCAACTGATCTTCCAGCGCGAGGTCGCCCAGGAGCGCCTCGTCGAACGGTTGGGCCTGCTCAGTCAGGGCCTTGACCGCGGCGGCGGCGCGGCCCAGGAACGGGCCGACAATGTCGGGGACCCCGCCGAGCTCGCGGATCGCCTTCTCGATCGCCTCGGACCGATCGCGGGCGTTGGACGCGTTCTGCGTGAGCTCACGCTGAACGGCCTCCGTACGCGCCTGCGCGATGCGGGTTTCCGCGACCTGGATCTCGGTGTTGGTCAGCTGGTGAAGCGCGCGCAACTGCGCAATCACGGTCGTCTTGTCCGATGAAGTCATCGAAGAATTCGCCTCCTGCGTTGATTGTTTGGATCGGCACGAAAGCGCCTTTTTAGCGGCTACCCATTCGCCCCTCGACAGATAACATCGGCATCCACCCTGTGACGCAGATCGCTTTTGCGGCGGCGGCCGCGCGCAGGCGTCGGGTTGGCCAGCAAACGAAAGCTGGTCCGCAGAAGGGTTTCACCCCTTGCTCGGGGGGTAGCTATCACCTCGCACGCTGCGGCTTTGGTCGCGCGTAGCTTCCCGCGAGGACTAGAGCACCCTGGCCCTTGCGAACGCGTCTCGGTCAGGCCGCCGGCCTTCGACCGAGAAGAACCAATAAGGAGTAGACATGCGTAGGACCATTGCAATCGTTTCGGCCACCGGGGCACTGCTGTTCGGCGGCGCCGGCGTCGCAAATGCCACCACGTCGACTGCGCCCGCGCCGTCGTCCACCACAACCACGTTGGCGGACAACGACAATAACCAGAACCAGCACAGCGACAAGAGCGGGCTGTGGGGCCTGGTTGGCCTCCTCGGCCTCGGCGGACTCGCCGGACTCAAGCGCCGCAGGGACAACGTCGCCAACACCGGCGTCGGGCCGGCCACCCGCGACCGCACCGTCTAACGCTTCACCCCCCAGGTCCCCGTCGGACGCCAGGCGCCCGACGGGGATCTGGCTATCGGGCCGCGTTTGGCGAAACGCCTTGTGCTGCAGGCCCTCACCACTTGCCGCGCGGCGTCGTTTAGGCGATTGTGCAGCGGGTATGCCTGGCGGAGGCGCACACAGCCCACCGTGCGCATCCCAAATCCACCGAACACTGGAGGTATCGGCGATGGCCGACATGATTGTCCAATCGCCCGAGGAAGTCGTCGCCTTCCTGAAGGCGCAGCACAACCTCATCGAGGATCTGTTCGACGAGGTGCTGCACGCATCAGATCCCCAGGCGCGGGAGAAGCCGTTCGCAACGCTGCGTCAACTGCTGGCCGTGCACGAGACAGCCGAGGAAATGGTGGTTCACCCGCGCGTGCGCCGGGAGGCCGATGCCGGTGACGCGATCGTCGACGCCCGACTCAAAGAGGAGCACGAGGCCAAGGAGTTGCTGTCGAGCATCGAGGACCTCGACGTCACCTCGCAGCAGTTCATCGACGAGGTCAAAAAACTCCGCGAGGCCGTGCTCGAGCACGCGCAACACGAGGAGAGCGAAGAATTCCCCGTGCTGCAGCGCGAAGTCGACGAGGCCGACCTGAAACGGATGGGCGCGGCAGTGCGCGCGGCTCAGGCCATCGCACCGACGCACCCGCACCCCGGTGTGGAGTCGGCGAAGATGAACTTCGCTCTCGGACCGTTCGCGTCGATGCTCGACCGCGCCCGCGACCTGATCGGCCAGGCCCTCGGCTCGTAATTCGCCGTAGGCTCGTTGAGGTGAGCGTCGCCCCGGATAAGACCGTTGCCCTGCAGGACCGGTTCTTCCGTGCATTGCCGGAGATGGCCGTGCGTTGGCGAGCGGAGCCGCCGGCCGACCCGCGGATGCTGGCCTTCAACGAGCGGCTCGCGGCGGAACTGGACCTCGACGCCACGTGGCTGCAAAGTCCCGACGGGTTGCGCTTCTTGGTCGGCGACCTGCTCCCCGACGGCGCCGTCCCGGTGGCCCAGGCCTACGCCGGGCATCAATTCGGCGGCTTCGTCCCCCGGCTGGGTGACGGCCGCGCCCTGCTGCTCGGCGAGCTCGTCGACCGCGACGGGCGGCTGCGCGACATCCACCTGAAGGGCTCCGGGCCGACCCCGTTCGCGCGCGGCGGCGACGGCCTGGCGGCCGTGGGGCCCATGCTGCGGGAGTACGTCGTCAGCGAGGCAATGCATGCGCTCGGGGTGCCGACGACGCGGTCGTTGGCCGTCGTCGGCACCGGCCGCCCGGTGCTGCGCGAGGCGGAGCTACCCGGGGCCGTGCTGACCAGGGTGGCGAGCAGCCACCTGCGCGTCGGCAGCTTCCAGTTCGCCGCCTCCACGGGCGACATCGGCCTGCTGCGGCGCCTGGCCGACCACGCAATCGCGCGCCACCATCCCGGCGCCGTGAACGCCGAACGGCCCTACCTCGCGCTGTTCGAGGCGGTAGTCGCCGTCCAGGCGTCGCTCATCGCGCGGTGGATGCTGATCGGGTTTGTCCACGGGGTGATGAACACCGACAACATGACGATCTCCGGCGAGACGATCGACTACGGGCCGTGCGCCTTCATGGAGGCCTACGATCCCGACACGGTGTTCAGCTCCATCGACTTCTGGGGCCGCTACGCGTACGCCAACCAGCCCGTTGTCGCCGGCTGGAACCTCGCCCGGTTCGCCGAGACGCTGCTGCCACTGCTCTCCGACGATGTCGAGCAGGCGGTGGCGTTCGCGGAGACGTCGTTCGGGGTCTTCCAGCGCGAGTACGACGCCGTCTGGTCGTCCGGGATGCGCGCCAAACTGGGTCTGCCCGACACCGAAACCACCGCCACGGCCGCGTTGGTCGACGAGTTGCTCGCCCTCCTCAAGGACAGCCACGTCGACTACACCTCGTTTTTTCGCCAGCTCGGTCGAGCGGCGCGAGGCGACGCCGAACCCGCACGAGGCTTGTTCGTCGACCTCGCCGGCTTCGACGCGTGGCTGTTGCGCTGGCAAGCGCTGGGACCCGACGCCGACGTCATGGACCGGGTCAACCCGGTCTACATTCCACGCAACCACCTGGTGGAGGAAGCTCTGACGGCCGCGACTGCGGGCGATCTGGGCCCGTTCGAGCAACTGCTGGCCGCGGTGACCTCCCCTTATGACGACCGGCCGGGCCTGGAACGTTACGCCAGCCCGGCCCCGGAGGACTTCGGCAAGTACCAAACGTTCTGCGGGACTTAGCTTTACGCCAATTTGTCGGATTCGGCGCGCAGCGCGTCGAGGCGCCGAAGGGTCTCGTCGCGCGGCTCGGTGGGCAGTTCCACCAGCAGGTGCTGCAACCCGAGAGCGCGGTAGCCCTCGAGTTCTTCGGCCATCGGCGCGCCGCCGTGGAAGCTGATCACCGGCACATCCGGACCGGCCAGGTCGCGCAGGTGCTCCAATTGCGGCGCCAAGACGTCCGCCGACGGTGTCATCGACAGCCAGCCGGCATGCAGCCGGGCGATGCGTTTGAAGCCCGCCGGGCCGCCGCCGAAGTACAGCGGCGGATAGGGCTTCTGCACCGGCTTGGGCCAACTGTAGATGGGCCCGAAGTTCACGAATTCGCCGTGATACTCCGCCTTTTCGTGCGTCCAGATCTCGATCATCGCGTCCAGTCGCTCGTCGACAACGCGCCCCCGAACGGACGGGTCGACACCGTGGTTGGCGATCTCCTCGCGCAGCCAGCCGACGCCCACGCCGAACCGGAATCGACCCTCCGAAACCAGGTCCAGCGACGCCACTTCTTTGGCCACATGAATCGGATCGCGCTGGGGAACGAGCGCGATGCCGGTGCCCAGCACCAGCCGCTCGGTGGCGGCAGCCGCGGCAGTCAACGCCACAAACGGATCCAGGGTGCGGTAGTACTTCGGCGGGATGGGACCGCCGGCCGGGTAGGGGGTGACGTCGCCCGCCGGAATGTGGGTGTGTTCGGCGAGGAACAGCGACTCGAATCCCCGCTGCTCCAACGCCTGGCCCAGCTCCCCCGGGCCGATCCCCTCATCGGTTACGAATGTCAGCACGCCTAAGCCCATGGCGCCCAGTCAACCGCATCTATCTTGTCCCGGCGACCGCTTGGCCGCGACCGGTGACCCGTTCGCTCCGGCGTCAGGGTGCGGGTGCTTCGCTCGCCCGCGTGGTGCGGCGCGTCGCGCCCCAAAGGCCCACACCGATGCCGACGACGGCGCCACCCAGCCCGATGATCCGTTGCGACGGCCTCAGCTCGTGGTGGACGCTCATGCCGCCGAGCAGGTCCGCCGCGTCCGCACCACCCGACGCCAGGAACCAGCCGCGGGTGTTCTTGCCGCGCAGCGCCGCCGCGGCGAGCAGGCCACCGATCAACGCGTCGCGATATCCCATGGAGCGCAACAACAGTCGCGCGGACGGCGTCGGTTCCTCCGGATCGCCCCAGAATCGGTTAGCGCTCAAGGGGTCGACGAGAAACCAGACGCCGGAGGTGAGTCGGATACTGCCCGCCAGAAGTGCCGCTCGGTCGATTGACATGCCCGGCAGCCTAAGAGCAAACCGCGCCTTCGCGCACGTGTTCACCGCAACGGGCGGTCACGGGGCGGGACACGCGTGGGCGATCTGGATGGAGGCGGGCCACAACGCCGTGGTCAACCCGAAGGCGATGGCGTCGGCTCCCGTGGGGAACACGGCCTCTACCCGCGCCTGAATCCGCCCAGTCTCGTCGGCGTGAAAAACGGCCCACGCGAACCCGATACACAGGTATGGGATCGCCAACCACAGGGCGAGTTCGATCAGCGCGCCGATTCTGACTTGGTGTCGCAAGGTGCGCCGAAGTAGATCCATGACCGCACGCTCCTCGCAGGTTCACCCGGCGATGAGGTTCTCACATGCCCGTCACTTACCGCAAAGGGCGAACGGGGTCACTCCAGCGCGGGATCGGGCAACCCGCACAGCCAACACAGGGTGGCGAGACCGTCGGGTGTTCCGGGCCAGTGCCTGGCCAGCGCGCCGGGTCCCGCAATGCGGCTGATCCAGCGCAGCACCAGGCCGACGATGACCACGTCGTCGGCGAATCCGATCACGGGGATGGCATCCGGTATCAGGTCGATGGGCGATACGACGAAGGCGATCAGCGCGACCAACACCACTCGGATTCGCCGCGGCAGTTCGGGATCGGCGGCCAGGCGCTTGAGCAGCCGAAGCACGTCGGGCAGTAGGCGCACCAGGTCTTGCAACTTGGCTTTGGGTCTCAGCAGCCAGAAGGTGACGGCGAGGAGCAGCCAGATCACCACAAACGCGCTGACGAGGCCCAGCGCGATCATCCACCAGTCCGGCCACATCTCATCCATCTTGGTGGGCCGGGCCGCCTCGTGCCAGCCACGTGGCGAACGCCGGGCCTTGCCCTATGCCGCGCCGGGCGGCGGGAACGGAATCCAGGGGAACATCCCGGTGTCGGGCGGGCGTGGCGGCGGCTCGGTGTTCGGCTCCCCGATGTGCTGGGGGCAGTAGGCGTTCACCGCGCTGGTCGTGAAGCTGGTCGCGTCCGACACCGTGAAACCGGCGTTCTCTGAGGAGACACTCTGGATGACGGCGGCTTTCGAGTGGCCCTGGTCCATCAGCTGGCACGCCTTCTTGCCAACCCGAATGGCCACAGCGGCGTCCTTGTAGGGAACACGGGCCTGATCGAGCGCCGCCAAGAAGCCCGCATCGGGATCACCGGGCGGATCGGCCTGCGCGGGTGAGGCTGCGCCGATCACGGCGGCGAAGCCGGCCAGCAGGAGAAGCATCCGCACCACCCCATCCTGGTACAGATGTTCGGCGTTGTCCTGGCGGCCCGGTCCACCCCGCCAAGCAAACATTTCCGCACTGCGAGACTGTGGTACACAAGGCTTATGCCCGCCCCGAACCGTCAACCTCGTTGAGGGTGGCTGCGTGGGCGACGATCGATTGTTGATCCCCGGGCGAACGTGCTGGCGTCTGGAGCGTGCCGATCGGTGCGGCTACATCATCGATGCGGCTGATTACTTCAGGCATGTCAAGACGGCGATGTTGCGGGCCCGGCACCGGATCCTGCTGATCGGTTGGGATTTCGACGCCAGGATGACGTTCGAGCGGGGGGTCAAGACTCTCCCCGGCCCCAATCAGCTGGGCGCCTTTCTGTATTGGATGCTCTGGAAGCGGCCCGCGCTCGAGATCTACCTGTTGAAGTCCAATCTGCGTCTGCTGCCGGCGTTCGACGGCATCTGGTACGGGCTGACTCCGGTGGCGCTGGTGAACCAGATCAGCAGCAGGCGAATCCACTTCGCGATCGACGGGGCCCATCCCACCGGCTCCGTCCATCACCAGAAGATCGTGGCCGTCGACGATTCCGTGGCGTTCTGCGGCGGGATCGACCTCACCCTCGACCGGTGGGACACCCGCGCGCACGACCACGACAATCGTGCCCGTCGCACCTTGGGTCGCAGCTATGGGCCGCGGCACGACGTCGCCGCGGCGGTCGACGGTGCGGCCGCCCGGGCGCTCAGCGAGCAAGCCGGACAGCGGTGGCAGACGGCGACCAAGCAGTCGTTGCATCCGGTCACCGCCAAGCACACGGCGTGGCCCAGCAAACTCAGGCCCGCGCTGCGCGGCGTTGACGTGGGAATCGCTTTGACCATGCCGGAACTCGGCGGTCGCGCCGAAACCCGGCAGGTCGAGGCGCTCAACCTTGCGGCCATAGCGGCGGCACGGGATTCGATCTACCTGGAGAACCAGTATCTGGCGTCCCGCCGCGTCGTCGACGCGCTGGCCGCCCGGCTGAAGGAAGAGCACGGGCCGGAAATCGTCATCGTCATCGCCCGCCGCGGCAACAACCCCCTCGAGCGGGGGACGATGGATTCCGCGCGTCACCGGCTCATCCAGGTGCTGTGGGCCGCCGACGAGCATCGGAGGCTGGGCATCTACTGGCCGGTGACGGACGGCGGGGCGCCGATCTACGTCCACTCCAAGGTGGTGACGGTGGACGACCGGTTCCTGCGCATCGGCTCGTCGAATCTGAACAACCGCTCGATGGGATTCGACAGCGAGTGCGACCTGGCCATCGAGGCCGCACCGGGGAGACCCGAGGACGACCGGGTGCGTGCCCAAATCACCACGCTGCGAACGCAATTGGTGGCCGAACACCTGGGCGTGCCGGTCGATGAGTTCGACGACGCGACGCGCGAGCGCCGTTCGCTCCTCGGGGCCATCGAGGCCCTTCGCGGAGAGGGCAAGACGTTGCGGCCGTTCACCGAGGGCACCGTGGCCGACGAGGCGGGCCCGCTGGCGGAGAACGAGCTGATGGATCCCGACCATGTGCCGCGATCGCTGACCCGAAGCGTGCAGCGGTTCATCACCGGGTTGAGGGGTTGAGTTGAGGCGTACCCGGCTTAATCTGGACCGGGACGAAGGGCGAGTGCCAATGAATAGCGACGACTCCGTCACGACGCTGGAAGACCTCAGGGGCGATCTGGCGCAGCGGTACAAGCGCACACCGACCGGCGGAAGTTCGGTCGACGCCGCGCTCGTCGACGCCGACATGGCGGCTATCGACCGAGACGGGTACGTCATCTGGCACGACCTGCTCACCCCCGAGCAATGCCAGCAGATTCGTGAGGTCGCGCGGCCCTGGCTCGGGCACACGGGTCGCAATTCCTTCGAGGGCCGGCACACCCAGCGCATCTACAGCCTGCTCAGCAGGACCCGCGTGTGCGACGGGATCGTCGACCATCCGCGGGTGCTGGCGGTGCTCGATCGGCTGCTGATGCCCAACTACCTGCTTTCGGCCTTACAGGCCATCAACATCCAGCCGGGAGAGGCCGCGCAGCTGGCTCACCACGATGACGGCTTCTACCCGATCCCGCGTCCCCGCGAACCCCTGGCGGCGGCGACGATCTGGGCCATCGACGATTTCACCGCCGACAACGGCGCCACCGTCCTCTACCCCGGCAGCCACCGCTGGGGCAAGCGCCGCCCCGGCCCCGACGATCAGGCCCTGCCCGTCGTGATGCCCGCCGGCTCGTGCGTCTTCTTCGTGGGCACGCTCTGGCACGGTGGGGGCGCCAACAGCACCGACCGCGACCGTCTCGCCGTCACCGCCCAGTACTGCCAACCCTGGCTGCGGCCGATGGAGGCGTTCACGTTGTCGATATCGCGCGAGACCGCCCGCGCGGTCTCCGACGACATTCGCCGCATGCTCGGCTACAGCATCCACCCGCCGTTCGTCGGCGCGGTCGACGGTCTGCACCCGCTGCGGTTGTTGGACACCGACTCATAAGTCCCAGCTCCGTTTGCCGCCGGCGCCCGCCAGCGACGGCTGCCGGCCCGGCTGGCTCTCGACCTCGATGGCCTGGCTGCGGCTGAGCGCGACGGCGGACGCACCCATCGCCGAGACCGCCACCAACAACGCCACCGCCGTCGAGCCGCCCACCGCCAGGTGTTCGCCCAGGACGGCGACGCCGAGCAGGACCGCGACAACGGGCTCCCCCACCAACATGATCGGCACCGACGCCTGCAGCGCACCCGCGTGGAACGCCGAGTTCTGCACCACGGTCACTGCCACGGCCAGACCGACCAGGATGTACGGGGCGGGGACGGTCAACAGCCCATGCCAACCGCCGACGGCGAAACGGTGCGTGCAGATCTTCGTCAACACCGCGATCATGCCCAGCAGGATCGCCACCGCGACCCCGAGCAGCATCGCTCGCGCGCGGCCGATGGCGCGACCCGCGGCCACCACGCAGACGACCAGCAACGGCACCGTCACCAGTAGCGTCACCGTCCACGCCGGTACCGGCGGACGGCTATCGCCCTCGCGGGGCTGGCCGACAAGCACGAACGCCGCCAGCGCCGCGGTCAACAGCGTCGCCCAACCCCACTGGACCGCGCTGATGCGCTGGTCGCACAGTCGCGCGCTCAACGGCAACGCGAACAGCAGCGAGGAAACCAGCAGCGGCTGGACCAGCAGCAGGGACCCGTGGGCCAGCGCGACAGCCTGGAACACGTAACCGGCCACGGCGGCGACCAGGCCCGCCCACCACAACGGCCGCCGGGCCATGGTCGTCACCATCGTCCCCGACATGCCCTGATCAGCGGGAACATCCTGCGCGGCGCGCTGCCGGACGACGATGCCCACGGCGGCCCAGAATGCGGACAACAACGCCGAAAAGATTGCGACCGCGTGCGATTCCACCCACCCCATGCCCGGACGGGTACCCGGGGCGTCGGCCCGGCTAACTGCGCCCAAAGCGAACTAGGTCATACGTCGTAGTAGAGGGCGAATTCGTATGGGGTCGGCCGCAGGTTGAACGGCGCGATCTCGTAGGTGCGCTTGTAGTTGATCCACGTCGCGATGACGTCGGGCGTGAAGACCCCGCCTTCGGTCAGGTATTCGCTGTCCTCCTCCAGCCGGTCGATCACCGCGGACAGCTGCGTGGGCGCCTGCGGGATCTCCGCGGCCTCCTCCGGAGGCAGTTCGTAGAGATCCTTATCGACCGGCGGAGGTGGCTCGATCTTGTGCTTGATGCCGTCCAGCCCCGCCATCAACTGGGCGGCGAAGGAGAGGTACGGGTTGCCCGACGAGTCGGGGCAACGGAATTCCAGCCGCTTGGTCTTCGGATTGTTGCCGGTGATCGGAATGCGCACGCATGCCGACCGATTGCGTTGGCTGTAGACCAGGTTGATCGGCGCCTCGAAGCCGGGAACCAGACGCTTGTAGGAGTTCACGGTCGGGTTCGTGAAGGCCAGCAATGACGGGGCGTGGTACAGCAAGCCGCCGATGTAGTGCCGCGCGGTGTCGGACAGGCCGGCGTAGCCCGTCGCGTCGTACATCAGCGGCACGCCGTCCTTCCACAGCGACTGGTGGCAGTGCATACCGGAGCCGTTGTCACCGAACAACGGCTTGGGCATGAAGGTGACGGTCTTGCCGGCCTGCCACGCGGTCTGCTTGACGATGTACTTGTACATCTGGTGGTCGTCGGCCGCGTGCAGCAACGTATTGAACTTGTAGTTGATCTCGGCTTGGCCGCCGCTGCCGACTTCATGGTGGCCCTTCTCCAGGGAGTAACCGGCGTTGGTCAGGTTGGTGAGGATCTCGTCGCGCAGGTCGACGTAGTGATCGGTGGGGGCCACCGGGAAATACCCGCCCTTGGGGCGGACCTTGTAGCCGAGATTGGGGCTCCCGTCGGCCTCGGCGTCCTCCCCGGTGTTCCACCACCCGGACGACGCGTCGACCTTGTAGAACGATTCGTTGATGCTCGAGTCGAAGCTGACCGAGTCGAAGATGTAGAACTCGGCCTCCGGACCGAAGTAGGCCGTGTCCGCGATACCGGAACTGATCAGATAGTTCTCCGCCTTGCGGGCGATGTTGCGCGGGTCGCGCGAGTACACCTCGAGGGTGAACGGGTCGTGCACGAAGAAGTTCACGTTGAGCGTCTTGCGGGCACGGAAGGGGTCGATGGTCGCGGTCTCCGGGTCGGGCAGCAGCACCATGTCGGACTCGTGGATCGACTGAAACCCGCGTATCGAGGACCCGTCGAAGGCCAGGCCTTCCTCGAACACGCTTTCATCGAAGGCGTAGATCGGAATTGTGAAGTGCTGCATGGTGCCCGGCAAGTCACAGAAGCGCACGTCGACGTACTCGATGTTCTCGTCCCGCGCGAGCTTGAAAATATCGTCGGGCGTCTTCTCGGACACGCAACGCTCCTTAGCTTGATCGTTGGCAGTGGCGTGCGAGCGCTTTCTACGCCCCGACTATTTCGCCCGCGTCACCACGGCGAGTCGAACCTGTTGCGTCACAGAACCACCGGCCTTCGATCGCACCCGCCGGCCGGTTCCGGTGGCACTTCCCTGCGCGTTGGCCGATAGTCATATGGACCACGCAGCCGCAGCAGAAGTAGGAGTAGTCATGCCACGCAACGCAACCGGCGGTCCTCCCGCGACCCGCCGCGGCGATCGACGCGCTTAAGAACCGAACGAAGCCCCGCGCGATGGGCGAGCTCTTTCAATTTCACCGCGAGATAATCGTCAGCGGTGACGACCCGCTGTCGAAGACGATCGCCGAGGAGTTGAGGGGCGCCGGCGCGCGAATCATCAAGATCAACACCGCCGCCGACCTGCTCGGGGCCGGGGTGCATCGGGCGCGCGCCGTCGTCTGCGCGGGACCCAATGACGCGGTGAATCTCGAAATCGCCTTGCTGGCAAGGGAGTTCAGCCCGAACGTCCGGGTGGTGGCTCGTCTGGCCAACGACGTACTGCGTGAAGCCGTGGTCACCGTCAACGGCCCCGGCGCGATCTTGGACGTCGCCGACCTCGCGGCGCCGTCGATTGTCGAGGCCGTCCTGTCGCGTAACGCGCACCAGTTCGACACGGCCGGTATCGAATTCGTCGTCTGGGGATCGGAGGCGCCCTACAGCGCGACGCTGCGGGAGATCTACGCCGACCTGGCACCGGTCGCGGTGGTCCACGGCAAGAATTCGCCCGCCCCCGGCGAGGTGGTGCCGTGCCCCGGCCGAGATCTGCGGGTGTACGCCGGTGACTGGACGTCGATGATCGGCGTGAAGGACGAGTTGGAAGCCCGTGGCATCACCGTGCCTCCCCCGACCGCGACGCGCGCGCGCCATTCCCCGGTGCGGCGGGTCATCGACGCGGTGCGCGCCATCCGCGACGAGGTGAACCCGATGCTCTTCCCCTCGCTGGCGTTCGCGCTGTTTCTCACCCTCGGCTCGACGGCCGTGGTGCGCTTCGCCTATCACAACCCGCGGATGTCGTGGATCGACGCCTTGTACTTCGCCTCCGAAACGATCACGACGGTGGGCTACGGCGACTTCAGCTTCGCCCAGCAATCCACATCCCTGCGGCTGTTCGCGGTCTTGTTGATGTTCGGCGGCGCGAGCGTCACCGCCATCCTCGTCGCGTTTCTCGCCGACCTCCTGCTTTCGCGTCGCTTCGTCCAAACGGCCGGACTGCGCCGCGCACGCCACATGCACGACCACGTCGTCGTCGTCGGTCTGGGTTCGATCGGGGTCCGGGTCGTCAGCGACCTCGCGGCCGCCGGATACGACGTCCTGGTCATCGAGCCCGACGAGAGCAACCGCTTCCTGCCGACCGTCGCCGAACTCGATGTGCCGGTGATCTTCGGGGATCCGACGATGCGCCAGACGCTGGAATCCGCGCGCGTCGACCGGGCCCGCGGGGTGGCGCTGGTGACGCAGGACGACATGAAAAACATCGAGACCGGGATCGTGCTGCTCGAAATGCTGGGGTCCGACACGAGGGTGCCCATCGTCATGCGCGTTCAAGGCCGCGCGCTGGGCACCGCGGTGCATCGGCGGTTCGGTTTCGAAAACGTGCGCTCGATCGTCGACCTGGCCGCGCCGTGGTTCATCGGCGCGGCGATGGGGTTGCAGGTGCTCGGCACGTTCTGGGTTGGCCAGCGCTCCTTCATGGTCGGCGGAATGCTGGTGGCGGCGGGCAGCGAGCTCGACGGGCTGCGGATGGTCGATCTGTCCACCCAGACGCGGGTCATCGCGATCACTCGGCCGGAAGGCCCGGTCAGACTGCGCCCGCGCCGCGACGCCCGCCTGAAGGCCGGCGACACCGTCTACCTCATCGGCCCTTACCGGGAACTGATCGCGACGTTGCGCAAGGGCCAGCCCCCGCCGCTGACCACCATCAACGGCGAGCGCACGGTGGCATTGGCCGCGGCGCGGTCGACGCGCCGGCCGGACGTGCGCCCTCCGAGGTGGGCGCCCGACCCGGACGGTTAACGAACGGCTAAAAGTCGAGCCACCTCCTCGCGGCTGGTTGTGATGCACAGCACATTTGTGCTTTCTTTGTATCCGAGGTCACAACGCGATGGGAGCTTCAATGGCCGCACCCCACGGCTCTGGCAAGTACGTAGTGGTCGCACCCCGCACCAGCGGAGCGGTGCATTCGCATCGGATACTGCTGGCCCTCGTCGTGGTCACGGCCCTCATCGCCGCGATCACCGGTGTCGTCGTCGCGGCGTCGACCGGGCACACCACCGCCGCACTCGTGATCGCGCTGGTGGCCGGTGGGTGGTTTTCCGCCGCCCTCTGCTAGCGGCAGATCCGCCGCGCCCCGAGGCCAGCACTGGTTGCGTGTCGCTGAGCGCGCTGGCGCCGCCGGCCCACGACGATCGTGGGCGCGGCCGTCGGGACGTTCTGTCCCGACATGCGAGCACCGTTCCGCACCGATGGACCAACAGCGGCGCCTGACCGTCGGGATTACGGGGCGTTAGCGCCCGGGCAGTACTTGATTCGGCCCAGATCCACCCACATGTTGGCCCGTCGGGCCGCCTGATCCGGGTTCAGCCCGGTCACGCCCTGGTTGTTCGCCTGTTGCATCGCGCCGACTATCTGGGCGCGCGACCAACCGTCCGCCATGGCCCTGCACATCGTCTGTTCGGTCTGCATCTCGTAATAGGGCCAGTCCGGCGGGAACCCGATCGCGTCGGCGCGGGCGGTCGCAAGCGCGCCCGGCAGCAGAGCCGAAGCGACGACAACGAGGAGGGCGACGAGCGCCCTGCGTGTGGCCGATAGGGATGAAAGCGACTGATGCACGGATACTTCTCCTCGACTCGGCGCCTTGATGACCCGGTGGGTCGACAAGCGATGACCCTCGTCCGTCAATGTTAGGACCTGGGAGGCTGTTGGCGGCGGGAAGAGCCTCAGAGGAGTCAACATGCACCTTCGGTCGGCTAGCCTCGGCTGGGCCGGCGCCCGGTCGACGGGGTCGCGTGGGCAATCTAGTTCGAGCGGATCATCCCGAATCTTGACGGCCCGCCCCGGCGTGCACCGACCACCTCGAGTGAGGTTCTGGCGATGAAATTCGTGTTCGCGAGCTTGGGAACACGGGGCGACATCGAGCCTTGCGCCGCCATCGGTCGGGAACTCCAGCGCAGGGGCCATCGCGTCCTCATGGCGGTTCCGCCCAACTACATCGGGTTCATCGAGTCGGCGGGGCTTACCGCGGTCCCCCACGGCCGCGACCAAGCAAAGCAGAATGAGGAGATCGTCCGTAAATACGGGACGACGCCGCCCCCGGTCCTGATGGCATGGGAAATTCTCACGGACATCAAACAACTCTGGCCTCGGTTGGGTACGGCGCTCGTGTCCCTCGCCGACGGCGCCGACCTTCTGTTGACGGACGCAAGCGAGCAGGGGCTCGCCGCGAATGTTGCTGAGCGCTACGACATTCCACACGCCGCGCTGCACATCTACCCGATCCCGCCGGACCATGCGGGTTCGTCCATCACCAAGGAGGCTGAAGACGCCCAACGCCGGGCGCTAGGCCTCCCGGAAGCGACGCCACCGGGGCGGCGACCGCTCGAGATTCAGGCCTATGACGAACTCTTCTTTCCGGGTTTGAAGGCCGAATGGGCCGAATCCGGCGCCCAACGGCCCTTCGTCGGCGGGCTAACCCTCGAGTTGCCGACTGAAGTGGACGACGATGTCTCGTCATGGATTGACGCGGGAACGCCACCGATCTACTTCGGCTTCGGCAGCAGCGCGCGAGTCGAATCTCCCACTGACGTCATCGCGATGATCACCGCGGCTTGCGCACAACTCGGCGAGCGGGCGTTGATTTGCAGCGGCGTGAGTGATTTGACCGCGCAACGGGATTCCGTCGACGTCAAGGTTGTGAGCGCGGTGAACCACGCGGCGGTGTTTCCCGCGTGCCGCGCGGTCGTGCACCACGGGGGGCCCGGGACAACGTTCGCCGGCATTCGGGCCGGGGTCCCCACGCTGGCCCTCGCCGTATCGGTCGATCAGCCGATGTGGGCGAATGCGGTCAATGAACTCGGAGTCGGGATTGGCCGGCGCTTCGCCGACACCACCCTGCAATCCCTCGTCGCCGATCTGCGCTCGATCCTCGCGCCGCACTACGCCGCTCGGACGCGTGAGGTCGCTGCGCAGATGACCCCGCCCGCGCAAAGCGCGGCCATCGCCGCCCAAGCGTTAGAAGATGCGGCCACCCGTGGACCGTCGGCCGAGCAACGGACGCCGCCGGACGAGGACTGATCCGCCGCCTGTCAGGGCTCGTTGATCGAGGGGTGCATCTGGCTCTCCGAGACGTTGCGGTACGACGGCAACTCGAAATCGGGGAAGGCGCAGATGTCGGCGCAATCGCGGACCCGCTCCGACCAGAAACTCCGATCCGCGTCCGACGTGCACGCGTAGATCTTCATGTAGGTCGCCGCGAAGGGGAACAAACAGCCGTTGCCGACCGCCTGCCAGACCGCCGCGGCGACGCCGGGAGTTTCGACACCTCGGTAGTCGTCTATCGCGATCACGCCCCGTTTGGCCATGTGGCTCGCGGCGAGGGCAATGTCGTTCGCGACGCACCGATAGCTGTGGCAGCCGTCGATGTGCGCGAAGCGCAGTGCCCGTTCACCGAGGTCGAGCTCTGACGATTCGCAGACCTCGAGCGTCGGCCGGCGAGCGTGGAATCGGTCCCAATTGGCGAGGAACTGCTGCTGCTCCAGGCCCGAATAGTGCTGGCGTGGGAGCGCCGACATGTCCGCGTGATCCATCACGGCGTCGAACAAGTCGCAAATCACCAGTTCTTCATCGTCGCGCAGACCGTAGCCCATCAGGATGGCGGATTTACCTTGGTAGGCGCCGATCTCGAGGATGTCGCCCCGGATGTCCTCCGCCGTCTGGGAAGCGAGCAGCTTGCTGAAGAGCTTGACATCGGCCTCGAAGAACCAGCCGTCGACGTTGTCGACTTCCTCGGCGTAGAGGTTCCAGGCGGCATCGGTCATGCGCCCATCTTTCCTCAGGTGAGCCCGAGCGGCTTGGGGGGATGGACTCCGGCCGCTTACGCCGACGCGACGGGGCCGCACGAGCCGCGGCGACGGTCAGAGTGCGTTGGTCGCTTCAATCGGTGCCCTTGGTCCTTAGTCCTTGCATCGCTTCGGCCCTGACAGGTTGCGGCCGGGTTGGACGATCCTGCCTGTGGG
Organism: Mycobacterium scrofulaceum; assembly: GCF_001667885.1. Taxonomy (GTDB): domain Bacteria; phylum Actinomycetota; class Actinomycetes; order Mycobacteriales; family Mycobacteriaceae; genus Mycobacterium; species Mycobacterium scrofulaceum_C. The sequence continues at coordinate 19,032 of NZ_LZJW01000057.1, forward strand.
CACGCGGCCGATCAGAAACGAGCTGAAATGTGGCGACCCCCACGTAATGCGGTCTTGGTAGGCGTCGATGGCTCGGCGGCGGCGCTGGGTGCCGTCCGGTGGGCGGCTCTGACCGCGGCACTGCGTGGCGTGCCGCTGGCCGTGGTTCATGTCGTCGACGATCCGGTGCCGGGCTGGCTCGACGCCGGCGCGGCGATCGGGCACCGGCAGCGGCACCGGGCCCGCGAGGTCGTCGCGTCGGCGCTCCGGGTGGCCGAGGAAAGCATCGGTGAACACGGTCCCCTGAGGGTCGACGGCGAGGTCGTGCATTCGACCGCCGTCGCCGCGCTCGTCGCCCTGTCCAAAGAGGCGGCGATGGTGGTGGTGGGTTATCGGGGGCATGGCGGCGTGCTGGTTCGCAGCTTCCTTGGCTCGGTGAGTTCGGGATTGGTCTACAACGCGCACTGCCCAGTCGCCGTGATCCGTGAGGCTCCGCTCGGCAATGCCGCACGGGCACCCATTCTCGTGGGCATCGACGGATCATCGGCGTCGGAAGCCGCCACCGCGATCGCATTCGACGAAGCGTCGCGCCGGGGTGTCGGCTTGATTGCGTTCCATGCCTGGGCCGATCCCCGAGTGTTCAACTCCAACAACAAGTTCCAAGATTCCAAGTGGGACGCCCGGCTGTCCGAGGAGGAGGAGGCGCTGGCCGAACGGCTGGCGGGTTGGCACGAACGCTATCCCAACGTGGCGATTCGTCGCCGGATCGAGATCGGTGACCCGGCGCACTGGCTGATCGAGGTGTCCGAACTGGCGCAACTGATTGTGGTCGGCAGCCACGGCCGCGGCGGGGTCGCCGGCAAGTTGCTCGGCTCGGTCGGGTCGGCGGTGGTCAACAGGGCCAAGGTCCCCGTCATCGTGGTGCGCTGAGGGCCGCTAGCCCCGCGGTTCGTAGGCCAGAAAACACTGCACCTGCCGAACGGCATCGGGGCGCTTGACCCCCATATCCACCAATCTCTCGACGATTTGGGCCGGTGGCACAGCCCCATCCACATCCGTCTCGATCACATGCACGCTGGGGAACCAGTTCTCCGGACGGACGCCGGGCGGCGGGGGCTGCGCACCGCCTCCGACACAGCGCGCATAGCCTTCGATGCCATTGTCAGCGTGAGCAGACGGCGCCACCAATACGACCGGTGCGACGAGCAATACGGCGATGGCCATGGCGACTGCCGCAGCGACGTTGATGAAGCGCATGCTCGAATATAACCTCGCGTCGTTCAACCGAACACAGAAATCGTGCACGCACCGTGGCGCAAACTCGGCGTAGCGTGACGGCGGGCCTTGAGGGTTGGAAGAAGCAAGCGGTGGACACTGCATCCCAGTTGACGCGCTTCCAGCGGCGGGGTGCCGCGGTGGGCGGGATGCTCGCGGCGTGCCTGGTGCTGGTGCAATGTGCGGCCGCGCCGCCACCGCACGCGGCCGCGCCGTCACCGTCCACGGCACCGTCATCGCCGGCGGCCGCGGCGCCGGCCAGCCCGCCGCCGACCCCCGCCGGCGCCACCGTGGAGCCGGTCACCGCCGCCGAACTCGGCACCACCTGGCGGCCGGGGTGCCCGGTCGAGCCGGAGCAACTGCGAAGGGTCGACGTCAGCTACGTCGGTTTCGACGGGCAGACGCATCGCGGCCCGCTGATCGTGCATCAGGACTTGGTGGCGGAGGTCATCGCGATCTTCGAGCAGCTTTTCCGGCTGGGCTATCCGATCGAGAAGATCCGCACCGTCGACCATTACCCGGACGCCAACGACGAGTTGTCGATGGAGGACAACAACACGTCGGCGTTCAATTGCCGCCTCATCCCGGGCACCAATGAATGGTCCCCACACGCGTACGGCCGGGCGATCGATATCAACACGCTGGTCAACCCGTGCCTGTACGCCAGCGGGTATTTCGAACCGCAGAACGCGGCCGCCTTCTTGGACCGCAGCCGCACCGACCCGGGAGTGCTACACCCCGGCGATCCGGCGGTGCACGCCTTCACCGATCGTGGCTGGCGGTGGGGTGGCGAATGGGCCGCTCCCCTTGACTACCAACACTTCGAGCGGCCCTAAAGGCCCAGCGCCTGGGCCGCGGCGGTCGCCACCTCTCCCCGGAGGTCCGAGATCGGTGGGCTGCCTCGGGTATGAATCGAGTTGGTGAGCAGAACGACGTAGCTGTCCGAGGCTGGGTCGAGCCACACCGAGGTTCCGGTGAACCCCGTGTGCCCGAAACTTCCGACGGGAAAGACCAATCCACGTGGCATGGACAGGGGCGTATCGATATCCCAGCCGAGACCGAGCAGGTTCTGTCCCGGGATCGCCGGGAACCGGGCCGCGAATAGCGGATGCGCGGATTTGGACCTCTTCGCGGCGGACGCTCGCGCGGCGTCGTTCGCCGCTTTGATCTGTTGATCGGTGTGCCCCGGCTGCTGCGGGGTCGTCATCAACTCCAAAGTCGATTGTTGCAGCGGGAAGTCGCTCGGGCGGCCCGCGAGCCGGTCGAGCAATGCCTGCGCGTAGACGCCGACGTCGTGCGCGGTGGAAAAGACGCCGGCGTGACCGGCGACGCCACCCATGCGCCGCGCCGTCGTGTCTTGGACGGTGCCGCGCAGCAGGCGGTCAAGGTCGGGGTTCTTGGCGGGATCGGCCCTGCTTTCTTCATCCCGCGCCGTCGGTGCGATGCGCGGCAAGATGTCCGTGCCCCACGTGCCTGCGGGACATGACTCCGCCGCGCTTCCCGTCGGAGCGGCGGCCCATTCCACGGCGGCTCCCCTTAACGTGTGCGGACCACATGCCTTGGCCAGCGGGAGATAGCGAGTGTCCCGCAGGCCAAGCGGCGCGAAGACGTGTTCTTGGACGTAGACGTCTTCCGCCTCGCCGGTGACTTTCTCGACGAGGGCGCCGAGCACGATGAAGTTGATGTCGGAGTAGCGGAAAGACCCGCCGGGATTGGACTCCAGCGGGGTCGTGAGCGCACGACGGATGCCTTCGGTTTTGTCGGGTGTGTCCAGTCCCCATGGATCCTTGAGCTCGACGTCGCCCGTCTCACCCGACGTGTGCGTCAGCAACGTTCGAACCGTCACATTCGCACGCCGAGGATCGTTGGCCGGGTTGAACTCCGGCAGGTACCGCTGCACGGGATCGTCGAACTGGACCCTGCCCTGTTCGTAGAGCTGCATGACGGCCGTCGCCGTCGCGAGGCTCTTGGTCAACGACGCCAGGTCGAAGATCGTGTCCTCGGTCATCGGCTCGGCCGGCGCGGGCGATCCCTCCAAACCCGGTTCACCCGGGAGTTTGCGCGAGCCGAAAGCCTGATCGAAGGCGACGGTGCCGCCGTGGCCGATCAGGACCACCGCGCCGGGGAGCCTGTTGGCCGCGATAGCGTCGTTGATCAGTTTGGAGACCGGTGCGAACTCCGGTCCGGGTGGCTTTGCGGCCGGGGATCCGGGCGGCTTTGCGACGGGCGCCTGCGTCAGCTGCCAGGTGTCGTTTGCCGCCGGCTGCGAGACCTGACCACGCCCGCACGCCGCCACGAAGACCAGCACCACGGCCCCGACGGCGATGGCCTTTCGCCGCCCGGAGGGCGAGCCGCCGAGCGAGGCGTTGCCAACCTTGCCGGCCCGTCCCATCGTCACGCCTCCCGACTCGGTTCTCCCCTACCGGCAAAGCGTAGTGCGGTTCCGTCGGGCCATCGGGGTTTCCGGGAGCTTCTGACGCGGTCCGTCCCCCGAATACACCTGCTAGTCAACAACTCTCATGGCCTCGCAGCCACGCCGGCCGGTTTCAGGCGGCGAAGTCGCCGACGACGGTCATCTTGTTGCCGTCCGAGGCGGTGGCGAAGCCGGCCGCGGTGTAAGCGCAGTTCAAGATGATCCCCCGGTGTGGCGGGCTTTGCATCCACAGGTCGAGCGCTTGGTTGGGATTGGCGGCGGATCCGGTACCCCAGAAGACCACCTCCCCGCTGTAGGGGGTGCGGTAGCCCGCGTCGGTGATGCGTGTCTGCGGCGAAGAGCCGTCCGAACCGATGTGCCCGTTCACCCCGTTTCGCAGCATGTCGTTGGCGTGCCGCTGCGCCGCATCGGTCAAACGTGGGTCCTGGCCGATCGGCCCGCAGGATTGGCGAAGCCGGTTGACTCCGCTGTACAGCGCCGACCCCGACGCGTCCGCGCGGGCGGCGATGTCAACGGTCCCGGGAGCCGTTGCGAATAAGGCGCCGAGCGAGAACACTGCGACAACCTTGACTTTCCTCGTCACGTTGTCTCTTGCCACACCGGATCTTTCGGGCTGCGGCAGCCAAACGTTACCGTCTCGTGACCATGGCCGGTCGCCGCGATCGCGACGTTCCGCAGCCCCGGTCCCCGTATCGTGATGAGGCGTGTGTGAGCCCGCGTCGAGCCGGCCGGCCGTTGTCAACCGCCGCCGGATGCTGGGACTGGCCGGCAGCGTCGGCGCGGCCGCAGTGGTCGGCACGCGCTCGATGACCACACCAACGGGCGCCACGTCCACGGCAGACGCTCGCCTGACCGCCTCGAGTTCGGCCCTGTTGCTGTGCCGGGACGCGTGGGGCGCCCGGCCGGCCCGCCCCGGGGGCAGGCGTCACACGATCACCCGGATGACCCTGCACCACGAGGCCGTGCTCCTCGGCGACAACCGCAACGCCCCCGCCCACCTCCGCCAAGACCAGCGCTACCACCAGGATCAACACGGTTGGATCGACATCGCCTACCACGTCGGGGTCGACCGCAACGGCAACATCTACGAACTGCGCAGCACCGAACTGGCGGGCGACACCGCGACGGACTACGACACCACCGGCCATTTCCTGGTTCTGTGCGAAGGCGATTTCGATCAAGAGTCAGTGCCCGAGGCGCAGCTTCTCGGAGCGGCTCGCGCGTTCGCATGGGCCGCCCAGAATTTTCATGTCGCGACCACCACGTTGGCGGGGCATCGGGACCTCGCGTCGACCTCGTGTCCGGGCGCCAACCTGTATGCGCACCTGTCGTCGGGGGATCTCCGACGCCGCATCGACGATCTGCTGGCCGCGGGTGGCGTGGACCTGCAGCGGTTCTGCGGGCCCGACGCGGCGGCGAGAGTGGCGGCGATCGAGGCCGGCGGCTGACGGCGCGGGCAGGCCGTCGCGGCAACGCCTGCCAACTTATTGGATATGCGCCTAGTTGCGCTGCGCTGGTTTGCTGAGAGTGCTACGTTGCTGACCAGTCGATGGTCCGATTGGTCTTGGCGAGGCAACATGTTCGACGTTCGGAAGGCGGGCGCACTCCCCACCGCCGTGGCGGCCGCCTGCATCGGTATGGCCAGCGTATTGACCCTATCGGGGTGCAGCGGGGCGTCATCGTCGACGCGTGCGGCGGCGACTTCAGCTACCGTCGGCGCCAGCAGGGCGGACGACCGCGGGCCGACAACTACGCGGGCGGGGACGATTGCCAGTGGCGTGTACGGCGACCCGGACGCCGCCGCCGAGTTCTGGCAGCAACAGTCCTACGAGGACAACTGCGGGCTGGCTTCCGTGGCCGACGTGGTCGGAGAGGTCACCGGCCACTCCCCGACCGAGCAGCAGATCATCAAGCTGGCGCAGAACACACCCTCGTCGATCCGCAACGGTCCGATTTATGCCCCCGCCGGCGACCCGGCTCACGACGGCCCGAACGGTGGCATCGACATGGCCGACACGGTGGTGCTGCTCGACCACTACGGCATCAAGTCACACATGACCTACGACAAGCACCCCGAAGAGGTCGGCCTGTCTTCGCTGGAGCAGTACCTGAGCGCCAACCGCAAGATCATCGCGTGGGTCAACTCCGGAACCATCCTGAACTCCAATGACCAGCGCACCTCGGCCGATCATTTGCTGGTGGTCACCGGGATCGACACCAACAAGGACGTCGTGCACCTCAACGACCCCTACGCCGATCACGCCAACACCAAGGTCAGCATCGCCACGTTCATGACGGCCTGGAAGATCGGTCAGGAATCGATCGTCGTGACCGCGCCGGCGGCCTAGCGCCTCGTCACTGGGTGTTGCCCGGTCCCGCCGTTTTCGTCGGGGTCGCGGAACTCGTCGGGGTCACGGGGCTCGTAGTGCTCGGCGGGGTGGTCGAGCTCGGCGGGGTGGTCGAGCTCGTCGGCTTCGTCGGGCTCGTCGGGCTTGTGGGACTCGTCGGGCTCGTCGGCGTCGTGGGAGTCGTGGGCGTGGTACTCGCAAGGCCCGGGCCGTCGCCGCACCAGTCGGCCACATCCTTCGGGTACTGCTCGATGGGCGGAGGACAGCGCTGCCCCGGTGGGAAGTTGGCGCCGGCGTTGAGCAGATCGCAGGGCACGTAGACCTGCTTGCCCTTGGGGGTGTTGGTCAGGCACTTCGTCGGCGGCTCGCCGTGGGCCTGAACGGGAATGATGGCCGCCGCCAGCACCGCGCCGAGCGCCCACGCGAGACGGCGATAGGTCATGAGAGCTCCTCACTCTGGCTGCGAAAGTTCATCACTCGAGTTCACCGGCGGTGAGCACAACAAACGCCCCCTTGAGTGCTCACCTGATATCCACGCTCAGGCGGGCACAACGTGACACCCTAGCCACACTCCGACATGTGTTTCGACCCAGTCGGGCCCGTACCCACTTTGCCGCGTCGAGCAGCACATTTTGTTGTGGAGCTGCCGGGGGCGCCGGGCGGCCGGGCGACATTAGGTCTCCGATGTCGATTCGAACGCCACAACCTCGTTCTGCCGTGCGGAGGTTCGCGCCGGTTGTGTCCGGCAAAGTAGTCCGTGTGCCCACCGATCTGCCAGAGGTGCGAGGAGCTCGAGATGACGACACCGGACCAGAAGCGAGACTTTCTGGCCAGGTGCGTGGCCGACTCGGGTAGGTGATCGAAGCGGCGCCGCGGCCGCAAAATTCCCGGCGCTCAGCGGACGGTACGGGCGCACAATTGAGGTGTCGGTCCAAAACCTGGGAGCTGCGATGACCGAGCAACTGCACGACTTCTTCGGTGAGATCTTCCAACGGTTCTTCAGACTCGCCATCGACGCATATCCGCGGACGGGTGGAGCACTCGTCGACAGGTTGTTCGCTCTGTCTGACGACGTTCCCGACAGATTGACACAGACCCGGTGCGCCGCGACGGCATGGGCTAAAGCCGAAACGCCGAACGCCGTGATCACCTCGGAACTGTTCGTGATCACCCAGCACGGGCTGATGTATGCCGCGGGGTTGAACCAGTCGCGCCGAGCGCTGTATTACCTGGCCACCCCGCCCGCATTGTTCGATCCATTCGTCGATCAGGTCGATATCGCCGAACCGCATCAGGGCGCGGTTGTCGCGGTGGACAGCCGGTTGGGCCGCGACCTCACGTCCGCACATCCGATGGACGCCGCCCTGCGCCGGATACTCGATGAGCACTTGGCGCTGCGGGTGGATCTGACCGCGTGACCGTGCAATCTCCTTGGTTCGCTGTGACTTTGGATCTGCTCACCGTGCGCTCACGCTCAACGCATGCCCTGATCGGCCTGGCTGTTAGCTCAACCGACGGCTTTGCCGTTGCCCACGACGATAGGTGGCTACATGACCGACGATGACGGCTGGATCGACGAGATCGAGGAACAGATAGAGCGGTATTTGGAGGACAATTTCCCGGACGGCCTGCACATCCCCGCCGAGGTCAGCGAGGACGAGAAGGTGCAGGCGGTTCAAGAGCAGCTCAGCGAGGCCGGCTTTAACTGTCCCGACGACACGGCCCGCGAAATCGTGCGCAGATTGGACAAGTAGCCGCCGCCTAGCACTCCTGGTCGGCGACGATGTCCGTCGCGCTCAACTATCCGAGACATCGGAATGTTTTGTCGTGGAGCTGCCGGGAATCGAACCCACCACCGAAATCGCGCTGACCGCGACGTGCCGATGGTTCATCGGAGCGCAGCGGCGGAGACGACCGCTTCGGCTCTACAAGCGGCCCGCGGCGAATGTCGCTGCCTGATTTGTCATTCCCGACTGAATGTACTGACCATGTGGCGCCATGTTCACACCGCGCGTGCAAATCGGATCCCCGGGCATGCACATGTCGATTGTTTTCGCGACGTAAAGCGGGCCAATGGTGGGAAGCGCGCCGGCTGCCATTGCCCGCGCGAATGTGCCTGATGCTGACGGATTTCCGAAGACAGCGACGGCGGCGACATGATCGGCGACCCCTGGTGGCATCTGCGTGGTGATTACGTCGACCACGGCCGCACCCTGGGAGTACCCACCGAGGACCATCCTGGTGTTGGGACAGTTCGCCGCCATGGACTCGGCATGAGCGCTCGCGTCGTTGGCACCGGCAGCGATGGAACTACGGAAATCGTTGGTGGCAGGGTAGTTGACCGGATATACGCTGACAGCCCTCCGTCCTACCTGCGAACGCAGGGAATCAACAAAAGACTGTCCGACCCCCCCGACGCCAGGAGGCTCGGATGTGCCCCGGGCGAACACCACGTCGACGTCGGAGCAGGGAGCCGCGGTAGCGGATGGCAGGGACGAGGCATCGGCCAGTAGCGCCCAAGATGCAACGACAGCCGCACGGAGCAGACCAGAAATCGGATGTGCGGTCACGGCGTGCATAGCATGTTGTCGCTTCGAAGGGGGTTTGGGAACGACCCTTTGGGCCGCCTTAATGGCCCGGGCGCGCCGGTCCGACGATGAAAGCTCATGGTGGTTGCCCTTGGTGTGGTCGCCGCCTGGTCGGCAGCTCTCACAGTTGGGAGCAACGGGGCGGGTCCCAGGGGACACTTTTTCCGCAGCCGGCGTCAGCGTCGTGCACGTAGGTGCCCCACCCCACGTGTCGCCGCGCCGAATGCGCCCCAAGGTGAGCTCAGGCGATCGATGTTGATGAAAAGAAGACTGGCCAGACCTTGGCGGCTCTGACCAGCCAGTTACCGGTGGAGCTGCCGGGAATCGAACCCGGGTCCTACGGCATTCCCTCAAGACTTCTCCGTGCGCAGTTCGCTATGCCTCTACTCGGATCTCCTGGTCACGCGAACCAGCCAGGATGACGATCCCAGTCGCTGTTGGTGTCCCGATGAGTCCCGCGACCGAACTCATCGGTTGATCCCTCTAGCTGACGCCAGGCTCCGGGTCGAGGGCTTTCCCGGTCTGACGGACTAGCTGTCGCTTAGGCAGCGAGAGCGTAGTCGCGCTGATGTGAATCGGCGCTTAATTGGTTGCAACGACGCTTACGGTGGTCTCTTGCCTGCACCGGCACGCTTCCCTTGATTCGATGCGCGAAGTCGAAACCGTTCAGCCCCTCGCATCCCCGCCGATTTTCGGCAGGACAATTCATGGTACTCGGGTATCAACGCGCGACAACGAAGTAATCTTCCCCGTCCGTGCTGCGATCAGATCACGAAGTTCAGGTGCTCGACGACCTGGGCGGCCACGTCCTTGTCACCGCCGAGGTCGACGGATTGCGACCGGGCGCGGCACATGGGCCGGCCGCCGGCCAGCCGGGTGAACTGCAGGCCGTCCAGCCGGATCGTCACGGTCGGCTCCTGGCCACCGAAGTCGTCGACCAGCTGGGCCCGGCCATTGACGCTGACGCGGATGTCGCGGGACAGCGGGCCGGTCAGCTCGAACAGCACCCGCGAGCCCTCGGGCGCCTTGGCCCGCTTGCCCACCACGTAGCCCATCGTCGCGGCGATCTCGTCGAGCGAAAGTTCGGACGCGGGGCCGGCAAGCTGATCGGCGGACGACGGCCACCGCAGCGCCTCCCGGATGTCCTGCTCGTGCATCCAGCAGTCGAACACCCGGACGCGCATGAACCGCCCGTAGGTCTCCGGGCCCACCGGCGTCACGGTCACGGCGTCCCAGTCCTCGTCGGACATGCCCGTGAGCGCCGCGCGCCGGTCGTCGGTGACGTCCTTGAATCGTTTGAGCACGTCCCCGCCCGATTCCGCGCTCAGGTAGCGCACCCAGCACTCGTTCATCGCGCCGATGTCGTTGCGGACGTGGTCGAGCGCCGAGACGTCGATGTCGGGTTGCGGCGCGGGGACGCCGGCCAGGAACGACTCGGTACCGATCATGTGCGCCACCAACGCCTTGACGTCCCAGCCGGGCAGCGGGCTGGCCGCCTCCCACTCCGCCTCCGGCAACCCGTCCAACAGCGCGGTGATGTCGTCCCACACCGCGAACAGACCCGCGAGCACTTCGGACTTGTCGAGCTTGGTGACAGGGCGATCGGCCATGGTCGGATAGTAGGCCGATCATTTCCCGATCAAGAGCCCGATCCGGATAATGACCAGGGCGCTGACGGCCAGCAGTCCGCCGACAACCACCATGACCGGTGGCCCGGGGTAAACGGCGACCCAGCCGCCGGCAACGACCGCCAGCGATGCGTGAGCGATGCGGAGCGTGGTGAAGGGTTGCTCGCGCAAAACGGAGAAGATTACGTGCCGGGGCAACGTACGCAACAACCAGTGCAACACGGCAATCAATCCGACGGTCAGTATTCCGACGAGCACTCGTAGCACCGCGGCCGAGTGGCGCGCGTCGTTCACCCCGGCGGCGCAAGCCAGAAGCACACCCAGAATCCCGGCGCCGATAGTCACGGCGATGAACAGCCGTTGCAGCACCACGCCGATGTTTCTGCGCATGACGTGCCCGTACGCCGGGTTGCTCCGTGCGGCGCCGAGGAAGCCCTTCAGGGCGCGACCGATTTTGAGACGCTGCAACCGGTGGATGGCCAGTTCGTTGAGTGCGTCGGCATTGTCGGGATCCAGCTCCAACGCCGCCCGAAACGATGCGTGGGATTCGGCCCCGCGCTTGAGGTCCCGCAGGATCGAACCGCGCAGAATGAGGGCATCGACGCTTTGCGGATCCAGTCGCAACGCCATGTCTATCACGGTTAGCGCCGAACGCGATTGCCTCGATTTGTGCAGCAAGCGTGCGTACAGCCGAAGGGGCTCAGGCCTATTGGGGTGAGTCGTGACCGTCCGCCAGGCCATCCACAGGGCGTCGCGCTCGCGTGCGAGGTTATATAGCGACGACGCATACAACCGCATGGCGAATTCGTCTTCGGGCGCGCCGGCCAGGGACGCGTAGGCGCTACGAGCCGCCTGCCAGTGGTTGCCCAGCGCGAGTTCGGCGCGCGCATAATTGGCCAGCAAGACAGGGTCATCGGGGTGGTTTCCCAGCGACCGGCCCACGACCTCCCGCGCGCTTTCGTATTTGCCGGCGTCGAAGTATGCATCGGCGAGGGCGACGACCTGGTCGATGCTGCCGAGGCCGGGCTCCGAGGTCACTGGCGACTACCGAAACTTCCTGCGGCGCATGTACTTCGCCAACTCGTCGTACGTGCCGTCACTGTTGGCGAATTCGACCACATTGCGTGCGGTTTCAAACCAGGGCCCAGTGCTGGGCCGGATCTGGGCGAGGGCGTTGTCGATGTCGGCCATCAGCACCGGCCGCACCTGGCCGCTGCGCATCGAATCCGACATCGCCAGCTGCGTGGCGATCTCGCACACGTAGGCCAGGTCGGCGCCGGAGAAGCTTTCGGTGCGGTTGGCGATCGTGTTGAGGTCGATACCGGACACGGGCCGGTCCTGCAGGTGCGATCGCACGATGCCCGCCCGGGCTCCGACGTCGGGCAGGCCGACGAAAATCATCCGGTCGAATCGGCCCGGCCGCCTCAACGCCGGGTCGACATCCCAGGGTGCGTTGGTGGCGCCCAGCACGTACACCCCGTCGTTGACCGACCCGGCGGAATCCATCTCCTCCAGCAGCGTGTTCACCACCGGCCGCATCCCCGAGCTACCGCTCAAGTTCGAGCGCCGGTGGCCCAGCGCGTCCACCTCGTCGAAGAAGAGCACGCAGGGCGCGTTGCGCCGGGCGGTGTCGAACACGGAGCGGATGCTGCGTTCGCTGTCGCCGAACCAGTGGTGCAGCACGTCGGCGATTCCCACCTGGTAGAAGTTCGCGCCCAGCTCACCCGACACGGCTTTGGCGATGAACGTCTTGCCGCAGCCTGGCGGGCCGTACAGCAGCAGCCCGCCGCGCGCGGTCACCTTGTACGCCTTCATCAGCTCGGGATTGCGGATCGGGCCGAGCAGCGAGAGTTCCAGCTGGCGTTTGACGTCCTCCATGCCGGCGACGTCGTCCAGCCCGACGCGGACGCGCTGCACGACGTCGAAGTCGTCTTCGTTGACGGTGTCCGGGGGCCGGTCGACGAACGCGGGCTCGATGATGTCGGCGACTTCGCGTTCGGCGCTCGACCAGTCGAATCCCTCTTTGCCGGCGGACGGCTCGACTCCCGGCGCCGAACCTTCCGACGGCGGCGCGCCCAGCGCCGCGCTGCACCGCTGCAACAGGCTCAGCGCCTGGGCATTGCCCGGTTGCTGGGTCAGTGCCGTACTGCAGTGAGCCAGCGCCTCGGCATACCGCCCGCTGTCGGCCAGCAAACCGGCCAGATGCAGCCGCAACTCGATGACATCGGGGCTGCGTTCCACGGCGCCCGACAACTCCCGGATGACCGGGTCCTCGGTATCGGATGCCCCCACCGTCGTCTCCCCGCGTATGACTGCTGGCAGCCCAATACTAAAGGGCCGCAACCGTCAGCTGGCGGCGATCATGGCCACCGAACCCATGGCCATCACCATGCCGAACCCCTGCCAACGCGTCAGCCGCTCGCGCAGCACCACCATCGCCAGCACGACCGTGGCCGCCGGATAGAGGGAGATCAGGATGCTGGCCAACGAGAGCAACCAGGTATGCAGGGCCAGCAGCATGGTCACGTTGGCGCAGATGTCCAGCACGGCCACCGCCAACGCGAGCTTCAACGGCTTCCCGCGCGGCGCCCGCAGGTTGTCGCTGGCCGCGGCCATCACAAAGATCACGACGGTGGCCGCGAGGCGGGCGAAGACCAGCGGCCACAGTTTGCACGCGTGCGGCGCCTGGTGCAGAAACACCAGGTTCAGTCCCATCGCCGAGCCGGCGAGCAGCGTGAGCCACGCCACCTTCGGGGTGAATCGATAGGGCGTGACGCCTTGGGCGCCGGCTTCCCGGCTCACCAGCATGACCGCGATGAGAGCCAGCACGACGCCCACCGAAGCACCCGGCCCCGGCCGCTCCCCCAGCGCCACTCCGACCGCGACGGGCACGGCCGCGTTGAGCACCGCCGCCAACGGTGAGACGACCGAGATCGGCCCGGCGCCCAGGGCGGCGAAGAACGCCCACATGCCGACCGCCATTCCGACGCCGTAGAGACAACCCCAGAAGACGGCGCCGCGCGAGATCGGCCCGCCCACGGCGAGGGCCAATGCGCCCAGCAAGAATGTCTCGACCGGATAGACCACCAGCATCACGCGCAGCGCGGCAACCCGTCGAGCGGCTACACCGCCCACGAAATCGCTGACGCCGTAGGTAACGGCAGACAGCTGGGCGTAAGCGGCCCCGATCAGTTCATGCCCTTGGCTCGGCGACCCAATTCACGGACCACTTCGCGCTGGGCATCGCGGCGGGCCATGTCCTGACGTTTGTCGTGAGCTCGCTTGCCGCGCGCTAAAGCGAGCTCCACCTTGACCTTTCCTTCGGAGAAATACAGAGACATCGGCACGAGGGCGAGGTTACCATCTCGTATCTTTCCAACCAGGCGGTCGATTTGTTGCCTATGTAACAACAACTTTCGGTTGCGACGTGGCTCATGGTTGGTCCAGCTACCGTGCTGATACTCGGGAATGTACAAGTTGCGCAACCACACTTCGCCGTCGTCGACGGTTGCGAAAGCGTCCGTCAGGGACGCATGGCCCTCGCGCAGGCTCTTCACCTCGGTGCCCTGTAAAGCCACCCCGGCCTCGAACTCTTCGAGGATCGAATAGTTGTGCCGCGCTTTGCGATTGGTGGCAATGATCTGTTTGCTGCCGCGCTTGCCGCCCGCCCCCTTGGCCCGGCCGGTATCTTTCGCCACAGCTACCGCCGGATGTAGAGGCGCAGCGTCGCGTAGGAGGTCAGGCCGGCGATCGACACGCCGAGCAGGAACAGCCACGGCGAGATGTAAAGGATGTCGGCGTAGTCGACCTTGGCGATCAAATGCGCTTGGTAGAACTGACTCAGCGCGTTGTCCAGGAACCACGCTCGCACCAGAACCAAGCCGACGATCGCGATGGCGACACCGATGGCCGCGGCCAACATCGCCTCCACCAGGAACGGCAGCTGGGTGTACCAACGGCTGGCGCCGACCAACCGCATGATCTGGATCTCCGTGCGCCGCGTGTGCGCGGCGACCTGGACCATGTTGGCAATCAGCAGGATCGCCCCGATGGCCTGCACCAGGGCGACGGCGAACGCGGCGTTGCGCAGACCGTCCAGCACGGCGAATAGCCGGTCTATCAAATCCTTTTCGTTGAGGATGCTGCGCACGCCGGGCTGGCCCTGCATCGCGGCGTCGAACTCCGCGTGCTGCTCCGGGTTGTTCAGTTTGACGATGAACGACGCGGGAAACGACTCCTTGCCCGCCACGTCCTTGAACTCCGGGAACTTCTTGATCGCGTCGTTGTAGGCGTCCTGCCGGTTGACGAAACGCACCGATTTGACGTCTTGGCGGGCGTCGATCTTGTCCCGCAACACTTTACACGGGCCGGACCCGCACGTCGGGTCGTTGGCGGAGATGTCGTCGGTGAGGAACACCTGCGTCTCCACGCGGTCGAGGTAGATCTCCCGCGAGTTGTCGGCCAACCGCACCACCAGCAGACCGCCACCGAACAGGCCGATCGAGATGGCCGTGGTGAGGATCATCGCCGCCGTCATCGTGACGTTGCGACGGAGCCCGGTCAGGACCTCGTTGAACAGGAAGCCAAAGCGCACTTAGCGGTCCATCCCATAGATGCCGCGCTGCTCGTCGCGAACCAGCCGCCCCAGAGACAACTCCACGACGCGCTGACGCATCGAGTCGACGATGTGGTGGTCGTGCGTCGCCATCAGCACCGTCGTTCCCGTGCGGTTGATCCGCTCCAACAAATCCATGATGTCCTTACTGGTGTCTGGGTCGAGATTGCCAGTCGGCTCGTCGGCCAGCAGAACCAGGGGGCGGTTGACGTACGCGCGCGCGATCGCCACGCGTTGCTGCTCGCCGCCGGACAACTCGTGGGGCAGCCGGTTGGCTTTGCCGGACAGGCCGACCGTTTCGAGCACCTCGGGCACCACGCGGTTGATCGCGTCGGCCCGCCGGCCGATCACTTCCAGCGCGAAGGCGACGTTCTCGTACACGGTCTTCTGCTGCAACAGGCGGAAGTCCTGAAACACGGTTCCGATCACCTGGCGCAGCTTCGGAATGTGACGACCGCGCAGCTTGTTGACGTGGAACTTCGACACCCGGATGTCACCGGTGGTGGGGTTCTCCTCGCCGAGCAGCAACCGCATGAACGTCGACTTGCCGGAACCCGACGGGCCGATCAGGAAGACGAACTCACCCTTGTCGATTTTGACGTTGACGTCCTCTAACGCCGGACGGGCCGACGCTTTGTACTTCTTGCTGACATGGTCAAGGGTGATCATCACGGCACGCCAGTGTAGCCGTGAATTTCGCTGGCAAGCCAAGTCAACTGGCCGGTGGCGGCGAACTAGGCGCCGGTCCGGGCCCCGGCTGCGGTAGCTGAGGCGGCGATGTGGGCGTGCTCGTGCTGGACGGGCAGAAGGGCGCCGGCAACAGGCACGGCAGCTGCGGCAACCCCGGCGGCGGGGTGGTCGTGGTCGTCGTCACGGGCGGTGGTGGTGGCGGTGGCGGCGGCGTGCTCGTCGGGGTCGGCGTGTAGGTGACGGTCGCCGGCGGCTGCTGCACGCGACTGCGCGGCACCCAGGTGTAGTTGGGGTCGGGGACGAAACCGGGCGGCACCACCTGCTGGGCGGGCGGCTTGGGCGCCGGTTCCGGGCGGTAGGTGTCATAGACCCACCACACGACGAAGAAGGCGACGATCAGCACCAGGGTCGAGGTGCGGACCCGCCCGCCGAACATGTATTTCGGCCAGCGATGATCCGCATCCGAGTCTTCGCTGCGCTTTTCGAAGATGCTCAGGGTGAATTTCAACGCTTCTGCACCGCACCTTGGACGTCGTCGTCGATTCGGTCCTCGGCCGCCCGGGCCGCCGGGATGGACGGGTCTTCGACCAGGCCCACCGTCGCGTCCGCGGCGGTCATGATGCCGGCGCGGGCCAGCGCCCGGATGACCAGGACGCGCAGCTGCCGCCCGGCCTCGAACTGCTTACCGGGCAGCGTCCGCGCCACCAGACGCAGGGTGACGGTGTCGACCTCGATGCTCTCCACGCCCATGACGGTGGGCGCGTCCAGCAGCAACTCGCCCAGCACCGGGTTTTCCATCGCGTGGTCGCATTCCTGGTGCAAGACCTCGTAGACCCGGTTCAGGTCGGCGCTGGTGGACACCGGGATGTCCACCACCGCACGGGCCCAGTCCTTGGACAGGTTCACCACCTTGACGATCTGCCCGTTGGGGATGGTCAGCACCTCGCCATCCGGTGAGCGCAGCCGGGTCACCCGAAGCGTCACGTTCTCGACGGTGCCGCTGGCCTCCGTCGAGGAGACCACGGTGAGGGTGACCAGGTCACCGAAGCCGTACTGGCGCTCCGCCAGAATGAAGAAGCCGGACAACAGGTCCCTCACCAGCTGCTGCGCGCCGAAACCCAGGGCGGCGCCGACCACGGTGGCCGGCGCGACCAGTCCCCCGACCGAGAACTGCAGCACGTCGGCGATCTGCATGATCACCCAAATGCTGATGAGAACCACCGAGACCCACGAGATCACCGAGGCCATGGCCTGGCGGTGCTTGGTGGCTTCTGAGCGCACCAGCGCATCACTTTCGGCGAATCCCACGTTGAGCTGACGGGTGACCTGCTGCGCCACCCAGTTGACGAACCGGGCCGCCAGCACCGCCACGATCAGCACCATCACGATCCGCAGACCGCGGGTGATGATCCACTGCCCGATGTCGCCGCGCCAAAATTCGTGCCAGCCGAGCGCCCTCGTCAGGGCGGTCGAGGCAAGAGGAGTTGTGTTAGTCGTCATCTTTTCGGTTGCGCCACCGGATTCCCGCTTCCAGGAATCCGTCGATGTCCCCGTCCAGGACGGCAGCCGGATTGCCGACCTCGTACTCGGTCCGCAGATCCTTGACCATCTGATACGGGTGCAGCACGTAGGAGCGCATCTGGTTGCCCCACGAACTGCCGCCTTCGCCTTTCAACGCGTCCAGCTCCGCGCGTTCTTCGGAACGCTTGCGCTCCAACAACTTTGCCTGAAGCACGCGCATCGCCGAAATCTTATTCTGCAGCTGCGATTTTTCGTTCTGGCAAGTTACGACGATACCCGTTGGGATGTGGGTTAAACGAACCGCCGAGTCGGTGGTGTTCACCGATTGCCCGCCGGGCCCGCTGGAGCGGTAAACGTCAACGCGCACATCGCCTTCCGGGATGTCGATGTGATCCGTGGTGTCCACCACGGGAAGTACCTCGACTTCGGCGAACGAAGTCTGGCGTCGATTCTGGTTGTCGAACGGGCTGATCCGCACCAACCGATGGGTGCCCTGCTCGACGGACAACGTGCCGTAGGCGAACGGGGCGTGCACGGCGAACGTCGCGCTCTTGATGCCCGCCTCCTCAGCGTAGGAGGTGTCGAACACTTCGACCGGGTACTTGTGCTGCTCGGCCCACCGGATGTACATCCGCATCAGCATCTCGGCCCAGTCGGCCGCGTCCACCCCGCCGGCACCCGACCGGATGGTGACCAGCGCCTCCCGCTCGTCGTACTCACCCGAGAGCAGCGTGCGCACCTCGGTGGCTTCTATATCGGCCCGCAGCGCCTTCAGCTCGGCGTCCGCCTCGGCGAGCGCGTCCGCGGCGCCTTCCTCGGCCGCCAGCTCGTAGAGCACCGGCAGATCGTCGAGGCGACCGCGCAGCTCCTCGACGCGGCGCAGCTCCCCCTGGGCGTGGGACAACTCGCTGGTCACCCGCTGGGCGCGGGCCTGGTCGTCCCACAGTTGGGGATCGGACGCCTCGTGCTCGAGCTTCTCGATGCGGCTGCGCAGACCGTCGACATCGAGCACCCGCTCCACCGTGGTCAGGGTGGAGTCGAGGGCGGCGATGTCGGCTTGACGGTCGGGTTCCACAGCGGACAACGTTACCGGGACGTTCCAAGCGCCCCGGCTCCCGGCGAGTGCTCGGGCCACGACCAGCGGTCATGCGTTTAGCATCGAGTCACGATCATGTGCACCCCGCGCTGCGCGCCGACAGCCCCCGCGCGCTAACCGGGCACGAATAGAAGGTCGAGTATGCGCCCATACCACGTTGCCATCGTCGGCTCCGGACCGTCCGGGTTCTTCGCCGCGTCCTCCTTGCTCAAAGCGGCCGACGCGGCCGAAGACATCGAGGTAGCGGTCGACATGCTGGAGATGCTGCCGACCCCCTGGGGGCTGGTGCGCTCCGGCGTCGCGCCCGACCACCCGAAGATCAAGTCGATCAGCAGGCAGTTCGAGAAGACCGCCGAAGATCCCCGGTTCAGATTCTTCGGCAATGTGGTGGTCGGCGAGCACGTGCAGCCCGGCGAGCTGTCCGAACGGTATGACGCGGTGATCTACGCCATCGGCGCCCAATCCGACCGGTCGTTGAAGATTCCCGGCGAGGACCTGCCCGGCAGCATGGCCGCGGTGGAATTCGTGGGCTGGTACAACGCCCACCCGCACTTCCAGGAACCCGGTCCCGACCTGTCGGGTGCCCGGGCCGTCGTCGTCGGCAACGGCAACGTCGCCCTCGACGTCGCCCGCATCCTGGTGACCGATCCCGACGTGCTCGCACGCACCGACATCGCCGATCACGCCCTGGATTCGCTGCGGCCGTGTGGCGTGGAGGAAGTGGTGATCATCGGGCGGCGCGGGCCGCTGCAGACCGCGTTCACCACGCTGGAGTTGCGCGAATTGGCAGATCTGGAGGGGGTCGACGTGATCGTCGACCCGGCGCAGCTGGACGGCATCACCGCCGACGACGAGGCCGCCGCGGACAAGACGACGAAGCTGAACATCAAGGCGTTGCGCGATTACGCCACGCGGGAACCACGGCCCGGCCATCGTCGGATCGTGTTCCGGTTCATGACTTCGCCGATCGAGATCAAGGGCGACGGCAAGGTGGAGAGCATCGTCCTCGGCCGCAACGAGCTGGTCACCGACGACAGCGGCCGGGTGTCCGCCAAGGACACCGGCGAGCGCGAGGAGCTGCCGGTCCAGCTGGTGGTGCGGTCGGTCGGCTACCGCGGTATGCCCACGCCCGGGCTGCCGTTCGACGACAAATCCGCGACCATCCCCAACACCGGCGGCCGGGTGGAGGGCAGCCGCAACGAATACGTCGCCGGATGGATCAAGCGCGGGCCGACCGGCGTCATCGGCACCAATAAGAAGGACTCCCAGGACACGGTCGACACCCTGATCGCCGATCTGGGTCGCGCGAGAGAAACCGGCCTACCGGACTTCCCCGACGATCACGCCGACCAGCTGGCCGACTGGCTGGCCTCACGCCAGCCGAAGCTGGTCACCTCCGCGCACTGGGAGATCATCGACCGTCATGAGCGCGCGGCCGGGGAGCCGCACGGGCGTCCGCGGGTCAAGCTGCCCAACCTGGCCGAGCTGCTGCGGATCAGTCACGGCTGACAACCCCGTCAGCCGGGCATGCACGCAGGCGGCCGGGGCCGGGAACGCCTCTCTCCCAGAGGCATTGGCGCCGAAGCGGTTCAACGGCTTTCGCTATCAGCCAGGCATCTGATGAGCGCCACCCGCCCACCCGCGGCCGGATGACGGAACGCTAGACCGGGGGCGGCTCGGACGGGGCGAACTTCCAGTTGTCCGGGTTCTTCGGCGAATACACCACCGGAAACAGCTGGCCCATGGTCGGCCAGTGCTCGACGTCGACGGCCATGCGCTGATAGACCGCGTGCTCGCTGACCGTCGGACCGTTGATCACCCCGGCGATGGTGACGAATTGCTCGCCCGCGGCATCCGGTCGCGGGCTCACGCCGGTCACCAGCAGCGTGCCGTTCAAGAGGTCCCCACGCGGGCCGCGCGGGAGGAACCGCTGAGCAAGAGCGACCGCCAGGACGGCCAGCAGCAGGATCAGGACTCCGAATTCCCACACCCCGCCATCGTAGGGCCGTGGTAGGACTGCGTCATGAGTCGGGACGATCTGACGCTGGCGCTCACGCTCGCCGACCGCGCGGACGCGCTGACCTCCGCCCGGTTCGGCGCGCTGGACCTGCGCGTAGACACTAAGCCCGACCTGACCCCGGTCACCGACGCGGACCGCTCGGTGGAGACCGAGCTGCGCCAGGTGCTCGGGCGCGAACGGCCGCAGGACAGCATCCTCGGCGAGGAATTCGGCGGCGCCGCCGTTTTCACCGGCCGGCAGTGGATCATCGATCCCATCGACGGCACCAAGAACTTCGTGCGCGGCGTACCGGTGTGGGCCAGCTTGATCGCGTTGCTCGAAGACGGTGTGCCGGTGGTCGGCGTCGTGAGCGCGCCGGCGCTGCAGCGCCGGTGGTGGGCCGCTCACGGCCTGGGCGCGTTCGTCGCCGTCGACGGCGCACCGCCGCGGGCGCTATCGGTTTCGTCTGTGGCGCAACTTGATTCGGCTAGCCTGTCCTTCTCCAGCCTGTCCGGCTGGGCCGAGCGCGGCCTGCGTGACCGCTTCATCGGGCTCACCGACGCGGTATGGCGAGTGCGTGCCTTCGGCGACTTCCTGTCCTATTGCCTGGTGGCCGAGGGGGCGGTCGACATTGCCGCCGAACCCGAGGTGTCGGTGTGGGACCTCGCCGCCCTCGACGTCCTCGTGCGCGAAGCGGGCGGAAAGATGACCGGCCTCGACGGCGTCGCGGGGCCGCACCGCGGCAGCGCCGTGGCGACCAACGCGACACTGCACGAACTCGTGCTTCGCGCCCTCGACGCCGGCGGTCTGTGAATTAGTTAACAAGTGTTCTCTGTGATCTTACTCCGGAGTAAGATAGCCTTGTTCGCACTGCCCCGACTAACTACAGGCTGCCGACATGACCGACACTGGTTCCGGTTCAACAAAAGCGTCCAAATCCGCCCGCTCCGGTCGCAAACGGAAAGACCATGAGAGCGCGGTAGGGCTGCAACACCACAAGCGCACGGGCGTCGACATCGCCATCGCGCTACTCACCCCGCTCATGGGCCAGGAGTTCCTGGACAAGTACCGTCTGCGCGATCCGGTCAACCGGGGGCTGCAGTACGGCACGAAGACCGTCTTCTCCACCGCGGCCGCCACCTCCCGGCAGTTCAGGCGGCTACAGAATCTGCGCGGCGGGCCCACCCGGCTGAAGTCGAGCGGCAAGGACTACTTCGACCTGACGCCCGACGACGAGCAGCAGATGATCGTCGAAACCCTCACCGAATTCGCCGAAGAGGTGTTGCGGCCCGCGGCGCCCGACGCCGACGAGGCGGCGACCTACCCGGCCGACTTGATCGCCAAGGCCGCCGAGTTGGGCATCACCGCGATCAACATCCCCGAGGACTTCGACGGCATCGCCGCGCACCGGTCCAGCGTGACCAACGTGCTGGCGGCCGAGGCGCTCGCCTACGGCGACATGGGTCTCGCGTTGCCGATCCTGGCCCCGGGGGGCGTGGCCGCGGCACTGACGCACTGGGGCAGCGCGGACCAGCAGGCCACCTATCTGCACGAGTTCGCCGGCGAGAATGTCCCGCAGGCCTGCGTCGCGATCGCGGAGCCGCATCCGCTGTTCGACCCCACCCAGCTGAAGACGACCGCGGTGCGCACACCGAGCGGCTACCGCCTCGATGGCGTGAAGTCGTTGGTGCCGGCGGCGGCCGACGCCGAGCTGTTCATCGTCGGCGCGCAGCTGGACGGCAAGCCCGCCCTGTTCATCGTCGAATCGTCGACGAAAGGCCTTGCGGTCAAGGCGGATCCGAGCATGGGCATCCGCGCGGCGGCGCTGGGCCACGTGGAGCTCTCGGGCGTTTCAGTGCCGCTGAGCGCGCGGCTCGGTGAGGACGAAGCGACCGACGACGACTATTCGGAGGCCGTCGCGCTGTCCCGGCTGGGCTGGGCGGCGCTGGCGGTCGGCACCTCGCACGCGGTCCTCGACTACGTGGTGCCCTACGTGAAGGAGCGCGAGGCCTTCGGGGAGCCGATCGCCCATCGTCAGGCCGTCGCGTTCATGTGCGCCAACATCGCGATCGAACTGGACGGGCTGCGGCTGATCACGTGGCGGGGCGCCGCCCGCGCCGAGCAGGGCCTGCCCTTCATCCGCGAGGCGGCGCTGGCCAAGCGATTGGGCGCCGACAAGGGCATGCAGATCGGCCTCGACGGCGTGCAGCTGCTCGGCGGCCACGGCTTCACGAAAGAGCACCCGGTCGAGCGCTGGTACCGCGACCTGCGGGCCATCGGCGTGGCCGAGGGCGTCGTCGTCATCTAAGTCGTCATCCAACTCGAGCCGAAAGACCAATCATGGCAATCAATCTGGAACTGCCCCGCAAGCTGCAAGCGGTGGCTGTCAAGACTCATCAGGGCGCCGCGGAGTTGATGCGGCCGATCGCCCGCAAATACGACCTGGCCGAACACGCCTACCCGGTCGAACTCGACACGCTGTACAACCTGTTCGCCGGTGCTTCGGAGTCCATCGAATTCGCCGGGGCCGACAACCTGGGCGATGAGAACAAGGACCGGGACCAAAACCACAACGGTGCCAACATGGCGGCGCTGCTGCAGACCCTCGAGGCCTGTTGGGGCGACGTGGCGATGATGTTGTCCGTCCCCTATCAGGGCCTGGGCAACGCGGCCATCTCCGCGGTCGCCACCGAAGAACAGCTGGAACGGCTGGGCAAGGTGTGGGCGGCGATGGCCATCACCGAGCCGGGCTTCGGGTCCGACTCGGCGGCCGTGTCGACCACGGCGAAGCTGGACGGCGACGAGTACGTGATCAACGGCGAAAAGATCTATGTCACCGCCGGTTCGCGGGCCACCCACATCGTGGTATGGGCCACGCTGGACAAGTCGCAGGGGCGCGCGGCCATCAAGTCGTTCATCGTGCCGCGCGAGCACCCCGGCGTGACGGTCGAACGGCTCGAACGCAAGCTCGGCATCAAGGGCTCCGACACCGCGGCGATCCGGTTCGACAACGTCCGGATCCCAAAGGAGAACCTGCTGGGCAACCCGGAAATCGAAGTCGGCAAGGGCTTTTCCGGCGTGATGGAGACCTTCGACAACACCCGGCCCATCGTGGCCGCCATGGCGATCGGCGTCGCACGGGCCGCCCTGGAAGAGATCCGCAAGATCCTCACCGAGGCCGGCGTGGATATCTCGTACGACAAGCCGTCGCACGTCCAGAGCGCCGCGGCCGCCGAGTTCCTGCGGATGGAGGCCGACTGGGAGGCCGCCTACCTGCTCGCGCTGCGCGCCGCGTGGCAGGCCGACAACAAGATCCCCAACTCCAAAGAGGCGTCGATGAGCAAGGCCAAGGCCGGCCGCATGGCCAGCGACGTCACCCTCAAGACGGTCGAATTGGCCGGAACAGCAGGCTATTCCGAGCAATCAATGCTGGAGAAATGGGCGCGCGACTCCAAGATCCTGGACATCTTCGAGGGCACCCAGCAGATCCAGCAGTTGGTGGTCGCCCGCCGCTTGCTGGGCCTGTCGTCGGCCGAGCTCAAATAGCGACCGTTTGCGCCGAACGTGCAACCATGGCGAAAATTCGGCGATTTCTTCGCCCTGAGTGCACGTTCGGTGAAACTTAGGCGCCGACCGCGTCGAGCCGCTCTCGGGCCTCGTCGTCGAATTCGATCGAGGCGGCGTCCAGGTTTTCCTCCAGGTGCCGCACCGACGAGGTGCCGGGGATCAGCAACACGTTGGGCGCCACGCCCAGCGTCCACGCCAGCGCGACCTGCGCCGGCGTGCGGCCCAGCCGCTCGGCCGTTTCGGTGATCAGCGGGTGCGTGAGCACGGGGTTCGGCTGCACGAAGGCGGCCCCCAGCGGAAAGAACGGAACGAACGCGATCCCGCGGGCCGTGCACTCCTGCAGGACGGGTGCCGATTCGCGGTCGACGAGGTTGAATGCGTTTTGCACACAAGCGATTTCGGTCCGCTCCAGAGCGTGCAGCAGGTGATCGCGGTTGACGTTGCTCAGCCCGATCCCGCCGATCAGCCCCTCGTCGCGGGCTTCGATCATCACCGACAACTGGTCGTCGAACAGTTGATCCGGGCCGTCGCTTTCGAACACGCGCAGGTTGACCGCGGCCAGTTGGTCGACGCCGAGCGTGCGCAGGTTGGTCTCGATGTCGCGGCGCAGGTCGGCCGGCTCGTCGACGGGTAACCAGGCGCCCTGGTCGTCACGCCGGCCGCCGACCTTGCTCACCAACGCCAAGTTCTCCGGATAGGGATGCAGGGCCTCGCGGATGAGCTCGTTGGCGACGTCGGGGCCGTAGAACTGGGCGGTGTCGATGTGGTCGACACCGAGTTCGACCGCTCGCCGCAGCACGGCGAGCGCCTCGTCGCGGTCCCGCGGCGGGCCGAAGACGTTGGGGCCCGGCAACTGCATGGCGCCGAAGCCCACCCGGGAGACCGAAAAGCGACCGAGTGGAAAGGAATCCATACGGTGAGGTTAGCGTCGAAGCATGGACACGTTTCAAGCGCTCGTCGCCCGCGAAGATGGTGACCGGATAACCGCCTCGGTCGAGACTTTGAGCCCCGCCGACCTGCCACCCGGTGAGGTGACGATCCGGGTGCTCTATTCGAGCGTCAACTACAAGGACGCGCTGGCGCTGACCCCGGGTGGTGGCGTGGTGCGCAGCTACCCGGTGGTGCCCGGCATCGACCTGACCGGCGAGGTCGTCGAATCCGACTCACCGGACTTCACCGTCGGCCAGCAGGTGTTGGCCCACGGATACCAGATCGGCACCGGCCACCACGGCGGCTACGCCGAATACGCGCGGCTGCCGGCCGACCAGGTCGTCGCGCTCGGCGCGCTCAGCCCGCACGAGGGCGCCGCGATCGGTACCGCCGGCTTCACCGCCGCGATGAGCGTGCAGGCGCTGATCGACTGGGGCGTCGAACCCGGCGCCGGCTCGGTGGTCGTCACGGGCGCCTCCGGCGGGGTGGGCTCGGTCAGCGTGGACCTGTTGGCCGCCGCGGGCTACCGGGTGGTGGCCTCGACCGGCAAGCAAGGGGCGGCCGGGCTGCTGAAAGAGCTTGGCGCCGCCGAGGTTATCGGCAGGCTGCCCGAGGACCCCGAGGCCAAGCCGCGGCCGTTGGCCAAGGCGCGGTGGTCGGCCGCGGTGGATTGCGTGGGCGGCGCAACGCTGGCCGACGTGCTCAGCGCCGTCGACTACGGTGGGGCGGTCGCCGCAAGCGGGCTGACCGGCGGTCCGGCGTTGCGCACCACGGTGATGCCGTTCATCCTGCGCGGGGTCGCCCTGCTGGGCATGGATTCGGTGCAGATGCCGATCGGGCGGCGCCGCAAACTGTGGGCGCTGCTGGGCGATTCGTTGCGGCCGCGTCACCTCGACCTGCTCACCAGCGACGTCGACATCAAGGATGTCGTCGATGTCCTGGATCAGGTGCGCGAAGGCAAGTTCACCGGGCGGGCCGTGGTGCGGGTCGCCGGTGGATTTTGAGTCGGCAGTAGGCTGACCGACCATGCGTGCTGCGCGGGTGACTCGGCTTGATGGTCCGGACGCGATCGAGGTGGCGGAGATCGACGAACCGTCGGGTGACGGTGTCGTCGTCGAGGTGCACGCCGCCGGCGCCGCCTTCCCCGACGCGCTGCTCACCCGGGGCCTCTACCAGTACCGCCCCGAGCCGCCGTTCGTGCTGGGCGCCGAGATCGCCGGCGTGGTGCGCTCGGCGCCGGACGGCGCGCACGTGCGCGCCGGGGACCGGGTCGTCGGGCTGACGATGCTGTCCGGCGGGATGGCCGAAGTCGCGATCCTGCAACCCGACCGGGTGTTCAAGCTGCCCGACAACGTGAGCTTCGAGGCGGGCGCCGGGCTGCTGTTCAACGACCTGACGGTGTACTTCGCGCTGACGGTGCGGGGCCGGCTGGCCCAGGGCGAGACGGTGCTGGTGCACGGCGCCGCCGGCGGCATCGGGACGTCGACGCTGCGGCTGGCGTCGCTGCTCGGGGCGTCACGCACCATCGCGGTGGTCAGCACGGAGGACAAGGCGAACGTCGCGACGGCCGCCGGCGCCACCGACGTGGTGTTGGCCGACGGGTTCAAGGACGCCGTCAAGGAGCTCACCGGCGGTCGCGGTGTCGACGTCGTACTCGACCCGGTCGGCGGCGACCGGTTCACCGATTCGTTGCGCTCGCTGGCGCCGGGTGGGCGGCTGCTGGTCGTCGGCTTCACCGGTGGCGATATCCCCACGGTCAAGGTGAACCGGTTGCTGCTCAACAACATCGACGTGGTCGGGGTGGGCTGGGGCGCCTGGACGGCCACGCATCCGAACGCGCTGGCCGAGCAGTGGGCCGGGCTCGAGAAGCTGCTCAGCTCGGGCGAGTTGGCGGCCCCCACCCCCGAGGTCTACCCGCTTGAGGAGGCCGCCGCGGCGGTCGCATCGCTGGAGAACCGCACCGCCAAGGGGAAAGTCGTGGTCCGCGTCCGCGACTGACGACTTCACACCCGCACCACCCGCCCCCGCCGAAGACGGTATCGGCTGTTTGCCCGCCTTCGAGCGACAACGGGACCCTGGCGGGCGCGCGGCCGGTTTGTCGCTGTGAGGCGGGCACCTCGGATGCCCTTCCCGGCCCTGGACGCGTGTGGCACATGTGACCGACGAGGACTGCCCCCGCCCTTGTGCCGTCCAGAAACAAAAAGTAATGTCACTTTCAGTTTCAGCCCAGCCAGCCCCCGGGGGTAAGCCATGGAATCCTTCGTCCACATGCGAAAAGGCACGACGCCGCGTCGCCTGCACGCCGACCTCGACGGGTTGAAGGACGACGAGCTCGGCCGCGGCGGATTCACCGGCCGCACCGCGAACCTCTACCGCCGCCACGACCCCACCGCCTACCGGTCGGTCGGCCCGCTCCGCCCCGTCGACGTGCTCGCAGACCAGCTCAAGCCCGCCGACGCCACCGACGCCAACGGCGGTCCCCTGCTCATGTTCAGCAACCCCGACTGCCGAATCCTGTTGAGCCGGCGCCACGAACCGATGCCGTTCTACGTCCGCCATGTGGACGGCGACCTGCTGTGCTTCGTGCACCGGGGCGCCGGCCTGCTCGAAACCGAGTTCGGGCCGCTGCGCTACTCCGAGGGCGACTGGATCTACCTGCCGAAGGCCTGCACCTGGCGCCAGGCGCCGGATCAGCAGACGACGCTGCTCATGGTCGAGGCGACCGACGAGTTTCGGGTGCCGCCACCCGGGCCGCTGGGCCGGCACTTCCCGTTCGACCCGTCCCAGGCCACCATTCCCGACCCGGCACCCATCGACGATGACGGGCGCGAGGAATACGAGGTCCGGCTCGTGCATGAGGGCGGCCCGACAACGCTGTTCTACCAACACAATCCGCTCGACGTCGAGGGCTGGCGCGGCGACAACTTCGCGTTCATCTTCAACATCGCCGACTACAACGTGGTCACCTCCGACAGCGTGCACCTACCGCCGACGGTGCACCTCTTCATGCAGGCCACCGGCGTTTACGTGATGAACTTCCTACCCAAGCCCGCCGAAGGCGTGGCCGGCACCGAGCGCACGCCGTGGTACCACCGCAACGTCGACTACGACGAGATCGCCTTCTTCCACGGCGGCTCCCTCTACGGCATCCCGATGCCGCCCGGCCTGATTTCCCATGCGCCGCAAGGCGTTCACCACGGCGCACCGGAAAAGGCGCGGGAACGGGCGCGCCGCAAGTTCGACGAGTACTCCCGCGTCGATTGGCAAGTGATCGCCGTCGACACCCGCCGGCGCCTGACCCCGTCGGCCGAAGTGCTGGCGCACGACCTAGGACAACACTGAACCATGACGACCCGCCACGAATACGACCGAATCCCCTATCTCGTTGCTTTCCAAAACGATTCCGGTGTCCGCGACGTCTACGGCGGCCTGGCCGAGATCACCGTGCTGGAGAGTTACCTGCTCAAGCCGAAAGACAAGCCGTCGGACACCGTGCTGGTGTTCATGCACCCGATCGGCGGCGGCGCCTACCTGCCGATGATCAACGCGCTGGCCCGGGCCGGCCACCACGTCATCTACTGCAACAGCCGGTTTCGTGGGACCGACTCGGCGCTGCTGATGGAGAAGGTGGTCGAGGATCTCGGCGAGTGCATCAAGGACGCCAAGAAGCGGCTGGGCTACACCAAGGTGGTGCTGGCCGGGTGGAGCGGTGGCGGCTCGCTGTCGATGTTCTACCAGCAGCAGGCCCAGCACCCGACCATCACGTCGAGCCCCTCGGGCGACGGCCCCGACCTGACCGCCCTGGACCTGCCCGCCGCCGACGGCGTCATGCTGCTCGCTGCGCACATCAGCCGGCACGGCACGCTGACCGAATGGCTCGACGCGTCGATCCTCGACGAATCCGACCCGACCAAGCGCGATCCCGAGCTGGACCTGTACAACCCGGACAACCCCAATCAACCGCCATACAGCCAAGAATTCCTGGCCCGCTACCGCAACGCACAGGTGGCGCGGAACCGGCGCATCACCGCGTGGGTCAAAGACAAGCTCGCCGAGCTGAAGGCGGCCGGCCGCGCGCAGGACGAGTTCTGCTTCGTCGTGCACGGCACCATGGCCGACCCGCGCTGGCTGGACCCGACCGTCGATCCCAACGAACGCACCCCGGGAACCTGCTACCTGGGGGATCCTCAAGTGGTGAACATGAGCCCGGTCGGATTGGCCCGCTTCTCCACCTTGCGCGGCTGGCTCTCACAATGGAGTTACGACGACGCCCGCGGCGACGGCGTGGCCTGCGGGCCCGACATCGCGGTCCCGGCGCTGGTCATCGGTAATCTGGCCGACGACGCCTGCACACCCAGCCACACCCGACGGCTCTTCAACGCGATCGGGCACCATGACAAGGAGATGCACGAAATCCCCGGTGCGACACACTATTACGCGGGTCCCGACCAGCGCGACAAGCTGCGTGCGGCCGTCGATGTCGTCACCGACTGGCTGGTCCGTCACGACTTCGCGGGCAAAGAATGAGCGCACCGGCGACGGGATCGCTGGACGGCGTCCGGGTGCTGGAGCTGGGCACGCTGATCGCGGGCCCGTTCGCCGGCCGGTTGCTGGGCGACATGGGTGCCGACGTCGTCAAGGTCGAGCCGCCCGGAGCCCCGGACCCGTTGCGCACCTGGGGGCA
The DNA here is from genome assembly GCF_001667885.1 of Mycobacterium scrofulaceum. Classification (GTDB taxonomy): domain Bacteria; phylum Actinomycetota; class Actinomycetes; order Mycobacteriales; family Mycobacteriaceae; genus Mycobacterium; species Mycobacterium scrofulaceum_C. The sequence continues at coordinate 48,386 of NZ_LZJW01000057.1, forward strand.
GGCCGAGGTCGACGGGGAGCACGTGTTCTGGACGGTGCACGCCCGCAACAAGAGAGCCATCACCCTCGACTTGCGCAAGCCCCGTGGCCGTGAGCTGTTCCTGGACCTGGTCGCCAAGTCCGACATCATTGTGGAGAACTTCCGGCCCGGGACGCTGGAGAAGTGGGACCTGGGTTACGACGTGCTCAGCGCCCGCAACCCGGGCATCATCCTGGTCCGGGTATCGGGTTACGGGCAGACGGGCCCCGACGCGCACAAGGCCGGCTACGCCTCGGTGGCCGAGGCGGCGAGCGGCCTGCGCCACCTCAACGGTTTCCCCGGCGGACCGCCGCCCCGGCTCGCGCTCTCGCTCGGCGACACCCTGGCCGGCATGTTCGGCGCTCAGGGCGCGCTGGCCGCGCTCTACCGCCGCAGCGTCACCGGGCGCGGCCAGGTGGTCGACGTCGCCCTCACCGAATCCTGTTTGGCCGTACAGGAATCCACCATCCCCGACTACGACGTTGCTGGCGTGGTGCGCGGACCGTCGGGCACCCGGCTCGACGGCATCGCGCCGTCGAACATCTACCGCAGCGCCGACGGCTCGTGGGTGGTGATCGCCGCCAACCAGGACACCGTCTTCGTCCGGCTGTGCAAGGCGATGGGTCGCCCGGAGCTGGCCACCGACGACCGGTTCGCCACGCACGGCGCGCGCGGACGCAATCAGGACGAGCTCGACGGGATCATCGGCGCGTGGGCCGCGGAACGCCAGCCCGGGGACATCATCGAAACCCTCAGCGCCGCAGGGGTGATCGCCGGGCCGATCAACACGGTCGCGGAGGTGGTCGACGATCCGCAGCTCCGCGCCCGCGGCATGCTGGTCGAACACTTCGACGAAAGAATCGGGCGCAACGTGCTCGGGCCGGGCATCGTGCCGGTGCTCTCCGAATCCCCGGGTGGCCTGCGCAACGCCGGGCCCGCGCGTCCGGGCCAGCACAACGACGAGGTCTACATCGGGCTGCTGGGCAGGACCGCCGAGGAACTCGCGGAGTTGCGCGCGGAGGAGGTGCTGTGACGCACCGGCGACGATCCAGTAGGGGCACCTCCCGCTTGCGGGGGACGAAGCGATGAGGAGGAGCGGTGCCGACAACTAGACACGTGGCCATCCGCGAGGTGGCGCTGCGCGACGGCCTGCAGATCGAAGCGCCGATCCCGTTGTCGGCCAAGCTGGAACTGCTCGCCGCGATCGCCGCGACCGGGGTGCGCGAGGTCGAGGTCACCGCGTTCGTCTCACCGACGAAGGTGCCGTCGATGGCCGACGCCGCGGAGCTCGCCACCCACCTGCACGACTACCCCGACATCGAATTCTCCGCGCTGGTGGCCAGCCCAAACGGCGCCAAGCGCGCCGTGGCCGCGGGCCTGCGCTCGATCGAATACGTGGTGGCCGCCGACGACACGTTCAGCAAGGCCAACGTCGGCCGCACCAGCGCGCAGGCGACCGAGGCGATCGATGAGATCGTCGCCATCGCGCACGGCGCCGGCGTCACCGTCGAGGTCGTCATCGCCACCGCGTGGGACTCGCCGTTCGAGGGCCCCACCCCGCCCGAGCGTGTGCTCGAGATCGCCGCGGCCGCGCGCGACCGGGGCGCGGACCGCCTGTCGATCGCGGACACGATCGGCACCACCACGCCCGGGCGCGTCAGTTCGCTGGTCGCGCAACTGCGTCCGGTGATCGGCGACCTGCCGCTGGGCGGCCACTTCCACAACACCCGCGGGTCCGGGCTGGCCAGCGCCTACGCCGCGGTCAGCTCCGGGGTGAGCAGGCTGGACGCCTCGGTGGGCGGCCTGGGTGGCTGCCCGTTCGCGCCCGGCGCCACCGGAAACATCGCCACCGAGGACCTGGTGTACCTGCTGGCCGACAGCGGCATCGGCGTCGACGTCGACCTGCAGGCCGCCATCGCGGCGGCCGGAGTCGCCAAATCGGTTGTGGGCCACGACCTGCCGAGCGCGCTGCTGTGCGCCGGCGACCGGATCCGGACCTGATGCCCGACCCGGACACGCTCACCGCCAAGGGTCGCCAAACCAGGCAGGCCATCGAGCAGGCCGCCCGAAAACTGTTCGCCGAACGCGGCTTTCACGGCACCACGTTGGCCGACATCACATCGGCGGCGGGCAAGTCGCCCGCGGTGTTCTACCGGTATTTCGCCGACAAGGAGGACCTGCTCGCCGCCCTGGCCGAGTCGTTCCTGCACGACGTCGTGACTCCGTCCGGTTTGAGCGTCGAGCCACCCGAATCGCCGGACGACGACGCGTTCTTCACCTCGGTGGTCACCGGGTACTGGAACATGTTCAAGCAGAACATCGGCATCATGATCGCCGTGGCGCAGCTCGCCGCCACCCAGCGACGCTTCGCGACCGTCCAGAACGAGTTCCGCCGCTTCGGCATGGACATCGTCGCCGCCTCGGTCCGCCGCGCCCAGGAACAGGGCTACGCGTCCGAGCTCAACGCGCACCACACCGCGGCGGCCATCGCACTGCTCTTCGAGAACTTCACCACCGTGTTCGTCGGCCCCTCCAATCTGGGCATCAAGATCAGCGACGAGGACGCCATCACCACCCTGTCGACGATCTGGAAGAAAACTCTCTACGGCACGTAAGGAGAAAGCTGTGGATTTCACACTGCCCGAACACCTTCCGGGCCTGCTCGCCGAAATGGACGAGTTCATCGAGACCGAGATCAAACCGCTCGAGCGGGAACACATCCAGTATTTCGACAAGCGCCGCGAACACGCCCGCACCGACTGGGACAACGACGGCATCCCGACCCGCGAGTGGGAGGACCTGCTCGCCGAGATGCGCAGGCGCGCCGACAAGGCGGGCTGGCTGCGCTACGGGCTACCGTCGGCACTGGGCGGCCGTGACGGCACCAACGTCGACATGGCCGTCATCCGGGAGCATCTGGCGCACAAGGGACTCGGCCTGCACAACGATCTTCAGAACGAATCGTCGATCGTCGGGAACTTCCCGCAGGTGATCATGATGGAGCGCTTCGGCACCGACGAACAACGGCGGCTCTGGTCCGAGGCCCTGATCACCGGGGAGCGTTCCATGGCGTTCGGGCTGACCGAGCCGCAGCACGGGTCGGACGCCACCTGGCTGGAGACCCGCGCGCAAGCCGACGGTGACGGCTGGATCATCAACGGCTCCAAGCGGTTCAACACCGGCGTCCACCGCGCGACCCACGACCTGGTGTTCGCCCGCACCTCCGGCGAGCCCGGCCAGGCGCGGGGCATCACCGCGTTCCTGGTGCCGACGGACGCGCCCGGGTTCGACGTGCCCTATTACTGGTGGACGTTCAACATGCCGACCGATCACGGCGAGGTTGCGCTGACCGACGTCCGGGTGCCCGCCGACGCGGTGCTCGGCGAGGTGGACCGCGGCCTGGAGGTCGCGCAGACATTCCTGCACGAGAACAGGATTCGGCAGGCGGCGAGCAGCCTCGGCGCCGCGCAGTACTGCATCGACCGCGCCGCCGAATACGCCGGCACGCGGACCGTGTTCGGCAAGCCGCTGTCGGTGAACCAGGCCGTGCAGTGGCCGCTGGCCGAGTTGCAGACCGAAGCCCAGATGGTGCGGCTGCTGGTTCAGTACGCCGCCTGGCATCTGGACCGCGACCACCACATGGAGGTCTCGGACAAGGTGTCGATGGCCAACTACCGGGCCAACCGACTGGTCTGCGACGCCGCCGACCGGGCCATGCAGATCTTCGGCGGCCTGGGCTACAGCCGGCACGAGCCGTTCGAACACATCTATCGCCACCACCGTCGTTACCGGATCACCGAGGGAGCCGAGGAGATCCAGATTCGCCGGGTGGCCCAGCGGCTGTTTAAGTTCGGCAAGTGACGTCGACCGAGGAACTGGCCACCCAGCTCGCCGCGGCGTTGGCGCCGATCCTCGGCGCCGACGTCAACGTCGAGCACCTGCGCGTCCTGACCGGCGGCGCCAGCCGCGCGACGTGGGCGTTCAACGCCGTCGCCGGCGAACGACGGCACGCGCTGATCCTGCGCACCGGCGCGCCGGACGACGTGCACGCCGGCATGGAGCTGGAGGCACGCGCCCAGGCCGCCGCCGCTGCCGCCGGCGCGCCGGTCCCCCACGTACTGATCGCCGACGATTCCCCTGCCGCCCTGGGCAATCCGTTCCTCATCTGCGACGAGATCGCGGGCGAGACCATCGTCCGGCGCATCCAGCGTCAGCTCGACGAGGCGGGCGGTCAGGCAGCCCGCGCGGGGCTGCTGCGGCAATGCGCACAGGCCCTGGCGGCCATCCACCGCGCCGACCCCGACATCCCCGGTCTGGCACGCGAGGATCCGCTCGCGCAGTGGCGTGAGCGGCTCGACGCGATGGGCGACACCACGGCGACCTTCGAATGGGCGTTTCGCTGGCTCGAGGCGCGCCGGCCCGAGCCGTCGGCCGACGTGCTGGTGCACGGGGACTACCGGATGGGCAACCTCATCGTCGACGGGGGCCACCTCGCCGCCGTCCTGGACTGGGAGCTCGTGCACCGCGGCGACCCCTACGACGACCTGGCGTGGTTCTGCATCCGGGCCTGGCGCTTCGGCGCCCCGCCCAGCCTCGGCGCCGGCGGCCTCGGCAGCATCGAGAGCTTCCTGCGGGACTACGAGCAGGCGAGCGGGACTAGCGTCGACCGGGTGGCGTTCCACTGGTGGCTGGTGTTGGCCACGCTGCGCTGGGGCGTCATCTGCCGCTACCAGGCGGAGCGGCACCTCAGCGGCCAGTTCCGCTCCGTGGAGCTGGCCACGATCGGCCGCCGCGTGTGCGAAACCGAGTGGGACCTGCTCGACCTGCTCGAAGGAGCCGCCTGATGATCGGCGCATATGGGCGCCCACTCGCCGCCGAGCTGGTGGCCGCGGTGGCCGAATTCCTCGAGACCGACGTGCGGGCCGCCACCACCGGGCAGGTGAACTTCCACGCCCGCGTGGCCGCCAACGCGTTGCGGATCGTCGAGCGCGAACTGCTCGACGAGAGCGAGGCCGAATCCCGGGCCGCGCTGGCCGACCTGGGATTCGCCGACGAGGAGGAACTGGCCGCCGCGATACGGGCCGGACAGCTGGACGGGCGGGCCCGCGAGGTCACCGCATGCCTGCGCACCTTGGTGCGCCGCCGGGTCGCGGTGGCCCACCCCGGATACGACAGCCAATAGCCCGGCGCCGGCGCGAGCCGTCACGAGAGGAGCAGGAGCCATGCCCGCTGCGAGCGAGGAGATCGTCGCCGACGCGGCCGACCGCCTGTTCACCGCGATCGAGAAGGGTGACTACGCCGCCGTCGACCGGATGTGGAGCGACGACATCGCGGTCTGGCGGGTCGGCGCGCGCCGCGACGACGGCAAGGCCCGCGCGCTGCGCGTCATCAACTGGTTCATCACCGCGACGACCGAGCGCCGCTATGAAATCCTGGACCGGCGGTTCTTTGAGGGCGGCTTCGTCCAGCAGCACGTCTTGCACGCCACCGGCCATGCCGGACAATCGATCTCGATGCGGGTCTGCATCGTGATCCGGGTGGGCGGCAACGGCCGGCTGGACCGGATCGACGAGTACTTCGACCCCGCTGAGATCGCGCCGCTGCTGGACTGACGTTAGATTCGCCACGACAGATGGGGGTGACGATGACGACACTGGAAACACTTCTCAACGATCCGGACCTGGCCGGCGTGTGGAACCTCGTCCCGAACCGCTCGACCGTCGGCTTCAAGATCAGCAACATGTGGGGCCTGGTGCGGGTCAAGGGGCGCTTCACCGAGTTCAGCGGCGACGGCCAACTGACGGGCACGGGATCGGTTTTCGGCCGCCTCGACATCCGCGCGGCCTCGCTGGACACCGGCATCGGCCGTCGCGACAAGCACCTGCGCTCGGCGGACTTCTTCGACGTCGAGCGCTTCGGTGAGATCAGCGTCGTCGTCACCGCGGTGCACCCGACCAAGGGCAAGTCCGCCGATCTGCGGGCCTCCTTCACCATCAAGGGCGTCACCGCGCCGCTGCCCCTGTCCGCCACGGTCACCGAGCTCGACGACGGCTCGATCCGCATCGCCGGGGAGACCAAGGTGGATCGCACCCAGTTCGACCTGGGCTGGAACCGCCTCGGCATGATCGGCTCGACGGCCACGGCGACGGCCGATGTCGTGTTCGTGCGGGCTGCCCAGTGAAGCCGCTGCGACACCAGTAGCATCTGCACCGTGTCCGACTCCAGCCCCGAATCCAGCGTCGCCCTGCGGATCCTGGTCTACAGCGACAACGCCGAAACCCGCGAGCAAGTGATCCGGGCGCTGGGCAAGCATCTGCATCCGGACCTGCCCGAGCTGACCTACCTCGAGGTGGCGACCGCCCCGATGGTGGTCCGGCAGATGGACGAGGGCGGCATCGACTTGGCCATCCTGGACGGCGAGGCCACCCCCACGGGCGGCATGGGAATCGCCAAACAACTCAAAGACGAACTGGCGACGTGCCCGCCGATTCTGGTGCTCACCGGACGCCGGGACGACGCCTGGCTGGCTAACTGGTCGCGGGCCGAAGCCGCCGTGCCGCACCCGATCGATCCGATCGTGCTCGGCCGCACGGTCCTCGGGCTGCTCCGCACCCCCACCCGATAGCCCCGCCGAAGGCGCCTCACCTGCGCCGATAGCGCCCCGACGCGCCCTCATCCGCCCGGCGTCCGCGCTTGCCGCGCGACCGCCAGGTTGCAGCTACGCAAAACTTTCCCGGATACCCCCACCCCGACAAAGCACACCCGTCTTCGCGACGCTATGTTGTGGAGGTCACTGCGACCACCCGCGGCCCGGGTGCGTCACAGCAGCCCGGCCCCCCGCCCGGCCGCCGCACCGGCGACCCGTACGAGGAGATCTTGGAGCGAGTTGAACGTCTACATACCCATCCTGGTGCTCGGAGCAATAGCAGCGGCCTTCGCCGTCGGATCGGTGGTGATCGCGAGCCTGGCCGGCCCGTCGCGCTACAACAAGTCGAAGATGGCCCCGTACGAATGCGGCATCGAGCCGACCGACAGCCCGGTCAGCGGCCCGCACGCGGCGAGCGGCCAGCGGTTCCCGGTGAAGTATTACCTGACCGCAATGCTTTTTATCGTCTTCGACATCGAAATCGTGTTCTTGTATCCCTGGGCGGTCAGTTACGACGCGCTGGGAACGTTCGCGTTGGTCGAGATGGTGGTGTTCATGCTCACGGTCTTTGTGGCGTACGCCTATGTGTGGCGCCGCGGTGGCCTGACGTGGGATTGAGGTAGACGTGGGTCTCGAAGAACAGCTGCCCGGCGGGATTCTGCTGTCGACGGTCGAGAAGGTGGCGGGCTATGTCCGCAAGAACTCGCTGTGGCCGGCGACATTCGGGTTGGCCTGCTGCGCCATTGAGATGATGGCAACCGCCGGGCCAAGATTCGACATCGCGCGGTTCGGCATGGAGCGGTTCTCGGCCACGCCCCGGCAGGCCGACCTGATGATCGTGGCCGGTCGGGTGAGCCAGAAAATGGCGCCGGTGCTGCGGCAGATCTACGACCAGATGGCCGAGCCGAAATGGGTCCTCGCCATGGGTGTGTGCGCCTCGTCCGGCGGCATGTTCAACAACTACGCGATCGTGCAGGGCGTCGACCACATCGTCCCGGTCGACATCTACCTGCCGGGCTGCCCGCCGCGGCCCGAGATGCTGCTGTACGCAATCCTGAAGCTGCACGAGAAGATTCAGGAAATGCCGCTGGGCGTCAACCGGGAAACCGCCATCGCCGAGGCCGAGCAGGCCGCGCTGTCGGCCAGGCCCACGATCGAGATGCGCGGGCTGCTGCGATGAGCTCACCCGACCACGACCCGAAGCAAGCGGCAACCGAAGGGGCCGGCCCGCCCCGGGCCGACGGTGAGGTGATCAACGTTCGCCGCGGCATGTTCGGAATCACCGGCAGCGGCGACACCACCGGATACGGACGGCTGGTCCGGGAGGTCGTGCTGCCGGGCAGCTCGCCGCGCCCGTACGGGGGCTATTTCGACGCCGTGGTGGACCGGCTGGCCGACGCGCTGAAAACCGCCGACGTCGAATTCTCCGACGCGATAGAGAAAGTCGTGGTGTACCGCGACGAGCTGACCCTGCACGTGCGCCGCGAGGCGCTCCCCCAGGTGGCCCAGCGCCTCCGCGACGACCCGGAGCTGCGTTTCGAGATGTGCCTGGGCGTCAGCGGGGTGCACTACCCCAACGAGACGGGCCGCGAACTGCACGCCGTGTATCCGCTCCAGTCGATCACGCACAACCGCCGCGTGCGGCTGGAAGTGACTGCGCCCGACGAGGATCCGCACATCCCCTCGCTGTTCGGCGTCTATCCCACGACGGACTGGCACGAGCGCGAAACCTACGACTTCTTCGGCATCATCTTCGACGGACACCCGTCGCTGACCCGCATCGAGATGCCCGACGACTGGCACGGCCATCCGCAGCGCAAGGACTATCCCCTCGGCGGCATCCCGGTGGAATACAAGGGCGCACAGATACCCCCGCCCGACGAGCGGAGAGCGTACAACTGATGAGCACAATCACTGACTCGACCAACGGCGGAGGCGGCGCCGGAAGCCCGGAAACCGTCTTGGTCGCCGGCGGCCAGGACTGGGACCAGATCGTCGACGCCGCACGCAACGCCGACCCCGGCGAACGGATCGTCGTCAACATGGGTCCCCAGCACCCGTCGACCCACGGGGTGCTTCGGCTGATCCTGGAGATCGAGGGCGAGACCGTCACCGAGGTCCGCTGCGGAATCGGCTACCTGCACACCGGGATCGAGAAGAACCTGGAATACCGCTACTGGACCCAAGGCGTCACCTTCGTGACCCGAATGGATTACCTGTCACCGTTTTTCAACGAGACCGCGTACTGCCTGGGTGTGGAGAAGCTGCTCGGCATCACCGATCAGATACCGGAGCGGGTCAACGTCATCCGGGTGATGATGATGGAACTCAACCGGATCTCCTCGCACCTGGTCGCGTTGGCCACCGGCGGCATGGAGTTGGGCGCGATGACGCCGATGTTCGTCGGCTTCCGCGGCCGCGAGATCGTGCTGACCCTGTTCGAGAAGATCTCCGGTCTGCGCATGAACAGCGCCTACATCCGGCCGGGGGGCGTGGCGCAGGACCTGCCGCCGGGCGCGGAATCCGATGTCGCCGAGGCCCTCAAGCCGCTGCGTCAGGTGTTGCGCGAAATGGGCGGCCTGCTCAACGAAAACGCCATCTGGAAGGCGCGCACCCAGGACATCGGCTACCTGGACCTGACCGGGTGCATGGCGCTGGGCATCACCGGCCCGATCCTGCGGGCCACGGGGTTGCCGCACGACCTGCGCAAGAGCGAACCGTACTGCGGATACGAAAACTATGAATTCGACGTGGTGACCGCCGACACGTGTGATGCTTACGGGCGCTACATGATTCGCGTCAACGAGATGTGGGAGTCGATCAAGATCATCGAGCAGTGTCTGGACAAGCTGAAGCCCGGCCCGACCATGATCGAGGACCGCAAGATCGCATGGCCGGCCGACCTGAAGGTCGGCCCCGACGGCATGGGTAACTCGCCGGAGCACATCGCCAAGATCATGGGCAGCTCCATGGAGGCGTTGATCCACCACTTCAAGTTGGTCACCGAGGGCATCAGGGTCCCGGCGGGCCAGGTCTACACCGCGGTGGAATCGCCGCGCGGGGAGCTGGGCGTGCACATGGTGAGCGACGGCGGCACCCGCCCCTACCGGGTGCACTACCGGGACCCCTCGTTCACCAACCTGCAGTCGGTCGCCGCGATGTGCGAGGGCGGCATGGTGGCCGATTTGATCACCGCGGTCGCCAGCATCGACCCGGTCATGGGTGGGGTGGACCGGTGACGGGCCCGCAGGGACAGCCGGTCTTCATCCGGCTCGGGCCGCCGCCCGAGGAGCCCAACGCGTTCGTGGTCGAGGGTGCGCCGCAGTCGTATTCGCCGGAGGTGCGCGCCCGGCTGGAGGTCGACGCCAAGGAGATCATCGGCCGCTACCCCAACAAGCGCTCGGCGCTGTTGCCGTTGCTGCACCTGGTGCAGGCCGAGGATTCCTATCTGACCCCGGCGGGCCTCGAGTTCTGTGGGGAGCAGCTGGGACTGACCGGCGCCGAGGTGTCGGCGGTGGCGAGCTTCTACACCATGTACCGCCGCGGACCCACGGGTGACTACCTGGTCGGTGTCTGCACCAACACGCTGTGCGCCATCATGGGCGGCGACGCGATATTCGACGCGCTGAAGGAACATCTGGGCGTCGGCAACGACGAGACCACCCCCGACGGCTCGGTCACCCTGCAGCACATCGAGTGCAACGCCGCCTGCGACTACGCCCCCGTCGTGATGGTCAACTGGGAGTTCTTCGACAACCAAACGCCGGAGTCGGCGCGCGAACTCGTCGACTCGTTGCGCTCCGGTGAACCCAAGCCGCCCACGCGGGGCGCCCCGCTGTGCGCCTTCCGCGAGACGTCCCGCATCCTGGCCGGCCTGCCCGACGAACGCCCCGACCAAGGCCAGGGCGGGGCGGGCGAGGCCACCCTGGCCGGCCTGAAGGTGGCGAAGGAACACGGCATGCAGGCGCCGAATCCCCCGGGGCGCCAGTCATGACGAGCTCCCAGGCCACGCCGCTCACGCCGGTCATCAGCCGCTTCTGGGACGACCCCGAATCCTGGACCCTGGAGACCTACCACCGCCACGAGGGTTACGAGGCGATGAAGAAGGCGCTGGCCATGTCGCCCGACGACGTGATCGCCGCCGTCAAGGACTCCGGGCTGCGCGGCCGCGGCGGCGCCGGCTTCTCGACCGGCACGAAGTGGTCGTTCATCCCGCAGGGCGACACCGGCGCGGCCGCCAAGCCGCATTACCTGGTGGTCAACGCCGACGAGTCGGAACCCGGTACGTGCAAAGACATTCCGTTGATGCTGGCGACGCCGCACGTGCTCGTCGAGGGCGTCATCATCGCCGCCTACGCGATCCGGGCCAGCCACGCGTTCATCTACGTGCGCGGCGAGGTGCTGCCGGTGTTGCGGCGCCTGCAGAACGCGGTGGCCGAGGCCTACGCCGCCGGATACCTGGGCCGCGATATCAACGGCTCGGGGTACGACCTGGAGCTGGTGGTGCACGCCGGCGCCGGCGCCTACATCTGTGGCGAGGAGACCGCGCTGCTGGATTCCCTGGAAGGCCGGCGCGGGCAGCCCCGGCTGCGGCCGCCGTTCCCCGCGGTGGCGGGACTCTACGGCTGCCCGACGGTGATCAACAACGTCGAGACGATCGCCAGCGTGCCGTCCATCATCGGAAACGGCGTCGACTGGTTCCGGTCCATGGGCACCGAGAAATCGCCTGGCTTCACGCTGTATTCGCTGTCCGGGCACGTGGCGCGCCCCGGCCAGTACGAGGCGCCGCTAGGTATCACGCTGCGCGAACTGCTCGCCTATGCCGGCGGCGTGCGGGCCGGGCACCGACTCAAGTTCTGGACCCCCGGCGGATCGTCCACCCCGCTGCTCACCGACGAGCACCTCGACGTGCCGCTGGATTACGAGGGCGTGGGCGGTGTCGGCTCGATGCTGGGGACCAAGGCGCTGGAGATTTTCGACGAAACCACCTGCGTGGTGCGGGCGGTGCGGCGCTGGACGTACTTCTACAAGCACGAATCGTGCGGGAAGTGCACCCCCTGCCGGGAGGGCACGTTCTGGCTGGACCAGATCTACACGCGCCTGGAGACCGGCGAGGGCACCAGCGAGGACATCGACAAGCTGTTGGATATCTCCGACACCATCCTGGGGAAGTCGTTCTGCGCGTTGGGCGATGGCGCCGCCAGCCCGGTGATGTCGTCGATCAAATACTTCCGTGACGAATACGTGGCCCACGTCGAGGGCGGTGGTTGCCCGTTCGACCCCAGAGACTCCATGCTGACGCCGAACGGAAAGGCTTGACACTTTGACTAGTGCCGCCAAAACCGAGACCGGTGACGAGGTACGTCCACCGGAAATGGTCACGCTGACCATCGACGGCAACGAAATCAGCGTGCCCAAGGGCACATTGGTGATCCGCGCGGCCGAGTTGATGGGCATCCAGATCCCGCGGTTCTGCGATCACCCGCTGCTCGAGCCGGTCGGGGCGTGCCGGCAGTGCCTGGTCGAGGTCGAGGGCCAACGCAAGCCGATGGCGTCCTGCACCACCGTGGCCACCGACGACATGGTCGTGCGGACGCAGCTCACTTCCGAGGCCGCCGACAAAGCCCAGCACGGCGTGATGGAGCTGCTGCTCATCAACCACCCGCTGGATTGCCCGATGTGCGACAAGGGCGGCGAGTGCCCGCTGCAGAACCAGGCGATGTCCAACGGCCGCACGGATTCTCGCTTCACCGACGTCAAGCGCACCTTCGCCAAGCCGATCAACATCTCCGCGCAGGTGCTGCTGGACCGTGAGCGCTGCATCCTGTGCGCCCGCTGCACCCGGTTCTCCGAGCAGATCGCCGGCGACCCCTTCATCGACATGCAGGAGCGGGGAGCCCTGCAACAGGTCGGCATCTACGCCAACGAGCCGTTCGATTCGTACTTCTCGGGCAACACGGTGCAGATCTGCCCGGTCGGTGCGCTGACCGGAACGGCCTACCGCTTCCGCGCCCGCCCGTTCGACCTGGTGTCGAGCCCCAGCGTCTGCGAGCACTGCGCGTCCGGCTGCGCCCAGCGCACCGACCACCGGCGCGGCAAGGTGCTGCGCCGCCTGGCCGGCGACGACCCCGAGGTCAACGGGGAGTGGAACTGCGACAAGGGCCGGTGGGCGTTCACCTACGCGACCCAGCAGGACGTGATCACCACGCCCCTTATCCGCGATGCGGACGGCGCTCTGGTGCCCGCGTCGTGGTCGCACGCGATAGCCACGGCGATCCGGGGCCTCGAGGCGGCCCGCGGGCGCACGGGTGTACTGGTCGGCGGCCGGGCGACGCTGGAAGACGCCTACGCCTACTCGAAGTTCGCTCGAATCGTCCTGGACAGCAACGACATCGACTTCCGCGCCCGCCCGACCTCGGCTGAGGAGGCCGACTTCCTGGCGTCGCACATCGCGGGCCGGCGCAACGTCAGCTACTCCGACCTGGAATCGGCGCCCGTGGTGGTGCTCGTCGGCTTCGAGCCCGAAGACGAGTCCCCCATCGTGTTCCTGCGACTGCGCAAGGCCGCCCGCAAGCGCGGGCTGCCGGTGTACGCGGTCGCGCCGTTCGCCACCCGGGCGCTGACGAAGATGTCCGGACATCTGATCAAGACCGCTCCCGGAGGCGAGGCCGCGGCGCTGGACGGCCTGGCCAGCGGTGAGGTGGGCGACCTGCTCTCCTCACCCGGCGCGGTCATCATGGTCGGGGAACGGCTGGCCACCGCGCCCGGTGGATTGTCCGCCGCGGCCCGGCTCGCCGAAGCCACCGGGGCCCGGCTGGCGTGGGTGCCGCGGCGAGCCGGCGAGCGCGGCGCGCTGGAGGCCGGCGCGCTGCCCACCCTGCTGCCCGGCGGCCGCCCACTCGACGACGAGTCGGCCCGCGCCCAGATCGCGGCGGCGTGGCACGTCTCCGAATTGCCTTCCGCCGCAGGGCGTGACGTCGAGGGCATCCTGGCCGGCGCCGCCGACGGGACGCTCGGCGCCTTGCTGGTCGGTGGTGTCGAACCCGACGACTTCGCCGACCCCGAGGCGGTGCTGGCCGCGCTGGACTCCGCGGGCTTCGTCGTCAGCCTGGAGCTGCGGCAGAGCGCGGTGACCGATCGCGCCGACGTGGTGTTTCCGGTCGCGCCGACGACGCAGAAGGCCGGCGCCTTCGTCAACTGGGAGGGCCGCTACCGCCCCTTCGAGCCGGCGCTGCGCGGGACCATCGCGCAAGCCAGCCAGTCCGACCACCAGGTGCTCGACGCACTGGCCGAGGAGATGGGCGTCTATCTGGGGCTGTCGACCGCAGAAGCGGCCCGCACCGAACTGGCCGGGCTGGGCACCTGGGACGGCGGCTGGGCGAGCGGCCCGTCCGTCGCGACGCCGCAGCCGGCCCAGCCCGGTGCCGGCGAGGCCGTGCTCACCGGCTGGCGGATGCTGCTCGACAACGGCCGGATGCAAGACGGTGAACCGCATTTGGCCGGAACCGCGCGCAAATCCGCGGTCCGGCTGTCGGCCGACACGGCCGCTGAAATCGGCGCCGCGGACGGCGACGCGGTGACGGTCAGCACGCCACGCGGATCGATCAGCCTGCCGCTCGTCATCACCGACATGCCCGACCGGGTGGTGTGGCTTCCGCTGAACTCGCCGGGTTGCGCCGTGCAGCGGCAGCTGGGCGTAACGCTGGGCAGCACAGTGAAAATCGGAGTGGGATCATGACGGCGAGCACCTTGTCCGCATTCGGACACGACACCTGGTGGCTGGTGCTGGGTAAGGCGCTGGCCATCTTCGTGTTCCTCATGCTCAACGTGCTGGTCGCGATCCTGCTGGAACGCAAGATCCTGGGCTGGATGCAGCTTCGGCCCGGCCCCAACCGGGCGGGACCGTGGGGCACGCTGCAAAGCCTGGCCGACGGAATCAAGTTGGCGCTCAAGGAGACCATCACGCCCGGCGGGGTCGACAAGTTCGTCTACTTCGCGGCGCCGGTCATCTCGACGATCCCGGCGTTCACCGCGTTCGCGTTCATCCCGTTCGGCCCGGTGGTGTCGGTGTTCGGCCACCGCACTCCACTGCAGCTGACCGACCTGCCGGTCGCTGTGCTGTTCATTCTCGGGTTGTCGGCGATCGGGGTGTACGGGATTGTGCTGGGCGGCTGGGCATCCGGGTCCACCTACCCGCTGCTGGGCGGCGTGCGCTCCACCGCCCAGGTCATCTCCTACGAAGTGGCGATGGGGCTGTCGTTCGCGGCGGTGTTCCTCTACGCCGGCTCGATGTCCACGTCCGAGATCGTCGCCGCGCAGGACCGGGTCTGGTACGTGTTCCTGTTGCTGCCGTCCTTCGTGATCTACCTGATCTCGATGGTCGGTGAAACCAACCGCGCCCCATTCGATTTGCCCGAAGCCGAGGGCGAGCTGGTCGCCGGCTTCCACACCGAGTACTCGTCGCTGAAGTTCGCGATGTTCATGCTCGCCGAGTACGTCAACATGATGACGGTCTCGTCGCTGGCCACCGCGTTGTTCTTCGGCGGCTGGCACGCGCCCTGGCCGATCAACATGTGGGCGGGCGCCAACACCGGATGGTGGCCGGTGCTCTGGTTCACCGCCAAGATGTGGACCTTCCTGTTCATCTACTTCTGGCTGCGGGCCTCGCTGCCCCGCCTGCGCTACGACCAGTTCATGGCGCTGGGCTGGAAGTTGCTGATCCCCGCCTCGCTGGTCTGGGTGCTGATCGCGGCCGTGATCCGCACCATGCAGAACCAGGGGTATGCGCACTGGACCCCGGTGCTGGTGGTCAGCAGCATCGTGTTCGCCACGGCGCTGGTGCTGTTGTTGCGAAAACCGTTCGCCACGCCGGGCATTCGCGCGCTGGAGCGACAGCTCCGCCGCCAGGCCAAACAGCTGCCTGCCGGAGAGACCTCCATACCCGTATTCCCGACACCGCCGCTGCCGATGAAGTCCCTGGCGGCGGCGAGCAAGGAGAAAGCACGTGGCTAAATTCTTGGACGCCGTGGCCGGCTTCGGCGTGACGTTCGGATCGATGTTCAAAAAGAACGTCACCGAGGAGTATCCGGAGAAGCCGGGTCCCGTCGCGCCGCGCTACCACGGCCGGCACCAGCTCAACCGTTACCCGGACGGCCTGGAGAAGTGCATCGGGTGCGAGCTGTGCGCGTGGGCCTGCCCCGCCGACGCGATCTACGTCGAGGGCGCGGACAACACCGAGGAGCTCAGGTATTCGCCCGGTGAACGCTACGGCCGGGTCTACCAGATCAACTACCTGCGCTGCATCGGCTGCGGCCTGTGCATCGAGGCCTGCCCGACCCGCGCGCTGACGATGACCAACGACTACGAGATGGCCGACGACAACCGCGCCGACCTGATCTACGAAAAGGACCGGCTGCTTGCCCCCCTGCTGCCCGACATGACCGCGCCGCCGCACCCCCGGGCGCCCGGCGCCACCGACAAGGACTACTACCAGGGCAATGTCACCGCGGACGGGCTGCGCGACGCCGAGAAGGCCGGGGAATCCCGGTGACTGGGTTCACGGGCCAGCTGCTGGCCTCCGACACCATCGTCCGCACCTCCACCGGTGAAGCGGTGGCCTTCTGGGTGCTGGGCGCGCTGGCGCTGATCGGCGCCATCGGGGTGGTGCTCGCGGTCAACGCCGTGTACTCGGCGATGTTCCTGGCCATGACGATGATCATCCTGGCGGTCTTCTACATGATCCAGGACGCGCTGTTCCTGGGTGTCGTCCAAGTCGTGGTCTACACCGGCGCGGTGATGATGCTGTTCTTGTTCGTGCTGATGCTGATCGGCGTGGACTCCGCGGAATCGCTGAAGGAGACGCTGCACGGCCAGCGCATCGCCGCGGTGCTGGCGGGGATCGGCTTCGGCGTCCTGCTGATCGCCGCGATCGGCACCGCCGCGACCGGCGGCTTCGCGGGGCTGACCACCGCCAACTCCAACGGCAACGTGGAAGGGCTTGCGGCGCTGATCTTCTCCCGTTACCTCTGGGCGTTCGAACTCACCAGCGCCCTGTTGATCACGGCGGCCATCGGGGCGATGGTGCTGGCCCACCGCGAACGCTTCGAGCGCCGCAAGACGCAGCGGGAGCTGTCGCAGGAGCGATTCCAGCCCGGCGGACACCCGACCCCGATGCCCAGCCCCGGCGTCTACGCGCGCCACAACGCCGTCGACGTGGCCGCGCTGCTGCCGGACGGGTCCTACTCGGAGCTGTCGGTGTCGCCGATCCTGCGCAGCCGCGGCGCCGACGGCAAGGCGACTCCCTCCCGGCAGGCGATCAAAGGTGGCACGTCGTGAATCCGGCCAATTACCTCTACCTTTCGGCCCTGCTGTTCACCATCGGAGCCTCGGGTGTGCTGTTGCGGCGCAACGCCATCGTCATGTTCATGTGCGTCGAGCTGATGCTCAACGCGGTCAACCTGGCGTTCGTCACGTTCGCGCGGATGCACGGCCACCTCGACGGGCAGATGATCGCGTTCTTCACGATGGTCGTGGCCGCGTGTGAGGTCGTCGTCGGTCTGGCCATCATCATGACGATTTTCCGTGCCCGCAAATCGGCGTCGGTCGACGACGCGAACCTACTCAAAGGCTGATAACGCCAACATGACTCACTACACCTGGCTGCTGGTGGCGCTGCCGCTGGCGGGTGCCGCGATCCTGTTGTTCGGCGGCCGACGCACCGACCCGTGGGGGCACTGGCTGGGCTGCGCCACCGCGCTCGCGGCGTTCGGCGTCGGCGTGAGCCTGCTGAGCGAACTGCTCGGCCGCGGCGCCGAGGACCGGGTCATCCACCAGACGGTGTACACCTGGATCCCGGTCGGCCAGCTGCAGGTGGACCTCGGCCTGCAAATCGACCAGCTGTCAGTGTGTTTCGTCTTGCTGATCTCCGGAGTCGGGTCGCTCATCCACATCTATTCGGTCGCCTACATGGCCGAAGACCCGGATCGGCGACGGTTTTTCGGTTACCTCAACCTGTTCCTGGCCTCGATGCTGTTGCTGGTGGTCGCCGACAACTACGTGGTGCTCTACGTCGGCTGGGAAGGCGTGGGCTTGGCGTCCTACCTGCTGATCGGGTTCTGGTACCACAAGCCCACGGCGGCCACGGCCGCCAAGAAGGCGTTCGTGATGAACCGCGTCGGTGACGCCGGGCTGGCACTGGGAATGTTCTTGATGTTCAGCACCTTCGGCACGCTCTCCTACGCCGGGGTGTTCGCCGGCGCACCCGCCGCCGGCCGCGGCGCGCTGACGGCGATGGGCTTGCTGCTGCTGCTGGGCGCCTGCGCCAAGTCCGCGCAGGTCCCGCTGCAGGCCTGGTTGGGTGACGCCATGGAGGGCCCAACCCCGGTGTCCGCGCTCATCCACGCCGCCACCATGGTGACCGCCGGCGTCTACCTGATCGTGCGGTCCAACCCGCTATACAACCTGGCGCCCGATGCGCAAACCGCCGTCGTGGTCGTCGGCGCGGTCACGTTGCTACTCGGTGCGTTCATCGGCTGCGCCAAGGACGACATCAAACGCGCGTTGGCGGCCTCCACGATGAGCCAGATCGGTTACATGGTGCTGGCCGCCGGGCTGGGCCCGGCCGGCTACGCGTTCGCGATCATGCACCTGCTCACCCACGGTTTCTTCAAGGCCGGGTTGTTCCTCGGCTCCGGCGCGGTGATCCACGCGATGCACGAGGAACAGGACATGCGCCGCTACGGCGGTCTGCGAGCGGCGCTGCCGGTCACCTTCGCCACCTTCGGCCTGGGCTATCTGGCCATCATCGGCGTGCCGCCGTTCGCGGGCTTCTTCTCGAAGGACGCCATCATCGAGGCCGCGTTGGGCGCCGGCGGCGCCCGCGGTTACGTGCTGGGCGGCGCGGCGCTGCTCGGCGCCGGCGTCACCGCGTTCTACATGACGCGCGTGATGCTGATGACCTTCTTCGGCAAAAAGCGTTGGGGCCCAGGCACTCATCCCCACGAGGCACCCGGCCTGATGACCTGGCCGATGATCCTGCTCGCCGTCGGCTCGGTGTTCTCGGGTGGGCTACTGGCGTGGCGGGGCACCCTGCAGCGCTGGCTCGAGCCGGTCGTCGGCAAACACGAAGAGGTCACCCGCGCCGTCCCGGTGTGGGTCAACACCGCCCTGGCGCTGGGCGTCGTCGCGATCGGGATCGCGGTGGCCTACCGGTTGTACGCCAACGCGGAAATCCCCCGGGTGGCCCCGCTTTCCGTGTCGCCGGTCACGACGGCCGCGCGCAGGGACTTCTACGGCGACGCCTTCAACGAGGAGGTGTTCATGCGCCCCGGAGCCGAACTCACCCAAGCGCTGGTCGATGTCGACAACGCGGGCGTGGACGGCTCGGTGAACGCGCTGGCCGCCCTGGTGGGCCGGACTTCGAATCGCCTGCGGGGGCTGCAGACCGGCTTCGCCCGCAACTACGCATTGTCGATGCTGACGGGCGCGGTCCTGGTGATCGCGCTGATTCTGGCGGTGAAACTGTGGTGAATAACCTTCCGTGGCTGAGTGTCCTGTGGCTGGTGCCGCTGGCCGGCTCGGTGCTCGTCATCCTGCTGCCACCGGGGCTGCGCCGGCTCGCCAAGTGGACCGGGCTGGTCTTCGGCATCCTCACGCTGGCCGTCGCGATCGTCGTCACCCTCGGCTTCAAGTCCGGTGGCAGCACTTACCAATTCGTCGAAAGCCATTCCTGGATCCCGGCGTTCGGTGCCACCTACTCCCTCGGCGTGGACGGCATCGCCGTGGTGCTGGTGCTGCTCACCGCCGTGCTGATCCCGGTGCTGCAGGTGGCCGGCTGGAACGACGGAGATGGTGACGACTCGTCGCGAAGCGGCGAGCGCAGCCCTCGCGGCGTGCACGCCTACGTCGCCCTGACGCTGGCGATCGAGTCGATGGTGCTGATCTCCGTGGTCGCGCTCGACGTGCTGCTGTTCTACGTCTTCTTCGAGGCCATGCTCATCCCGATGTACTTCCTGATCGGTGGCTTCGGCGGCGGTCCGGGCCGGTCACGCGCGGCGGTGAAGTTCTTGCTGTACAACCTGTTCGGCGGGCTGATCATGCTGGCCGCGGTGATCGGGCTGTACGTGGTGACCGCGCAGCACGGTTCGGGCACCTTCGACTTCCGCGAGATCGTGGCGGGCGTGGCCTCCGGCCGCTACGGCGCCGACTCCGCGGTGTTCAAAGCGCTGTTCCTGGGCTTCATGTTCGCCTTCGCCATCAAGGCGCCCCTATGGCCCTTCCACCGCTGGCTGCCCGACGCCGCCGTCGAGGCCACCCCGGCGACCGCGGTGCTGATGATGGCCGTGATGGACAAGGTCGGCACCTTCGGCATGCTGCGCTACTGCCTGCAGCTTTTCCCCGGCGCCTCAACGTATTTCCGCCCCCTGATCATCGTTCTGGCCGTCATCGGGGTGATCTACGGGGCGATCGTGGCCATCGGGCAGACCGACGTCATGCGCCTGATCGCCTACACCTCCATCTCCCACTTCGGGTTCATCATCCTGGGCATCTTCGTGATGACGAGCCAGGGACAGAGCGGGTCGACGCTGTACATGCTCAACCACGGGCTGTCCACGGCGGCGGTGTTCCTGATCGCGGGATTCCTGATCTCCCGGCACGGCAGCCGCGCGATCGCCGATTACGGCGGGGTGCAAAAGGTGGCGCCCATCCTGGCCGGCACGTTCCTCGTGTCGGCCATGGCCACCCTGTCGCTGCCGGGACTGGCGCCGTTCATCAGCGAATTCCTGGTGCTGCTGGGCACTTTCAATCGGTACTGGCTGGCCGCCGCGTTCGGTGTGACCGCGCTGGTGCTGTCCGCCATCTACATGCTCTGGCTCTATCAGCGCATGATGACCGGCCCGGTGGCCACCGGCAACGAGAAGATCGGTGACCTGCGGGCGCGCGAATTGGTCGTGGTGGCACCGTTGATCGCCCTGCTGTTCGTCCTAGGGGTCTACCCCAAGCCGGTGCTCGACATCATCAACCCTGCCGTCGAAAACACGATGACCACGATCGGACAGCACGATCCCGCGCCGAGCGTGCCGGCCGTCAACCGCGCACCCCGGACAGCCGAAGGACCGCGATGATGACCCTCCCCACCCCCAGCATCGAGTACTTCCTGCTCTGCCCGACGCTCATCGTGTTCGGCGTCGCGGTGGTGGGAGTCCTCGCGGAAGCGTTCCTGCCCAGGCGGGTTCGCTACGGCGCGCAGGTGACGTTGGCCCTGGCCGGTCTGATCGCGGCGTTCGTGGCGACCGTGGAGGTGGCCGAGTCGATTCCGGCCTCCGGCCGTGCGACCGTGCTGGGCGCCATGGCCATCGACCGGACCACCCTGTACCTGCAGGGCACGGTGCTGCTGGTCGCGGCGCTGGCGGTGATCTTCATCGCCGAACGCACCCAAGCCAAAACGGAGAGCAAGGTTGCCGCGGGTGTGGGAGCCGCCCGCCCGGCCGGCCTGGATTCGTTCACCCCGCAGGCCTCCGCGGTTCCCGGCAGCGACGCCGAGCGCGACGCCGAGCGGGCCGGGGCCGCGCAGACGGAGCTGTTCCCGCTGTTGATGCTGTCGGTCGGCGGCATGATGGTGTTCCCGGCATCAAACGACCTGTTGACGATGTTCGTTGCGCTCGAGGTCCTTTCGCTGCCCTTGTACCTGATGTGCGGCCTGGCCCGGCATCGGCGCCTGCTGTCCCAAGAGGCCGCGATGAAGTACTTCCTGCTGGGCGCGTTCTCGTCGGCATTCTTCCTCTACGGCGTGGCGCTGCTGTACGGCGCGACCGGCACCCTGCTGCTGACCGGCATCCGGGATGCGCTGGCGGCACACGGGGACACGTCGATGGCGCTGGTGGGTGTCGCGCTGCTGGCCGTCGGCCTGCTGTTCAAAGTGGGTGCGGTGCCGTTCCATTCGTGGATTCCCGACGTCTATCAGGGCGCGCCCACGCCCATCACCGGGTTCATGGCGGCGGCCACCAAGGTCGCGGCCTTCGGCGCGTTGCTGCGGGTGGTCTACGTCGCGCTGCCGCCGCTGCACGACCAGTGGCGACCGGTGCTGTGGACCATCTCGATTCTCACCATGGCGGTGGGCACCATCACCGCGGTGAACCAGACCGACGTCAAGCGTATGCTGGCCTATTCGTCGGTCGCCCACGTCGGGTTCATCCTCACCGGCGTCATCGCCGACAACCAGGCGGGCCTCTCGTCCACGCTGTTCTACCTGCTGGCCTACAGCTTCAGCACCGTCGGCGCGTTCGCCATCGTGAGCCTGATCCGCGACGACGACGGCGTCGAGGACGCCACGCTGTCACACTGGGCGGGGCTCGGGCAGCGCTCACCCATTGTGGGCGTGATGTTTTCGATGTTCCTGCTGGCCTTCGCCGGTATCCCGCTGACGAGCGGCTTCGTCAGCAAGCTCGCCGTGTTCAAGGCCGCGGCGCAGGGCGGCGCGGCGCCGCTGGTAATCGTCGGTGTGGTCGCCAGCGGTATCGCCGCCTACTTCTATGTGCGGGTGATCGTGTCGATGTTCTTCACCGAGGCGACCGACGACACCCCGCATGTGGTGGCGCCGGGCATTCTGAGCAAGGCGGCGATCGCCGTGTGCGCCGTGATCACCGTGGCGTTGGGCATCTTCCCGCAACCGCTGCTCGACTTGGCCGATCACGCCGCCCAACTGCTGCACTGAACTCAGTTCAGGAACGGGCGCACGGCCAGCACGTAGGCCGCCAGCGCCGCCAGCGGCGCGGCCAACGGCAACCACGGCAGTTGCAGCGGGAACAACGTTGCGACCAATCCGGCGAACGTAAAGCCCACGGCCCCAACGACCGTCGGCCAGCTGCCCAGCACCGCCCCGGCTCCCCGGCCGGCCGCGTGGCGGCAGACCAGGTATGCGGCCGCGCATAGGCCGGACAGTGCGACGAACACCGGTGGGGGATCGTTGAGCGCGATGGTGGCCACCGACAGCAAGACTGCAAGGGTTGCGGCGGGGCGAAATACCGCTCCCCCGACCACCGCGATCAGCGCCGCCGCCCAGGCTGCCACCGCCGGGCCGTGCGAGCCGTCGGCGGCCAGGCCCACCATCAGCAAACCGAATGCGGCCGAGAACACCGGGGCCCACAGCCGCGGCACCGCGCCCGCGTCGCCGCTAGCCACGGAGCCGTCCCCGCACCCGCCGGCGGCGGTCCGGCAGCACACCCATGGATTGCTCCAATCCGCCGTCCTGATGCCACAACACGATGTCGACGCCGACGGTTGCCATGTCGCGGTACATGGCGGACCGCTGCAGCGCCCACATCCGGTTCACCAACGGATCCTGCTCGCCCTCGAACGGGGTGCTGTCGAGGATGTCGACGGCGATGACGACATGGCCGCGCCTGCGCAGATCGATCAGCGCGAGCGCGAATTCGGTGTCCAGGAGCGTGGAGAACGCGATGACAATCGCGCCCGCGGGGACGGCAGCGCGCGGCGCCAGAGTGCCGGTGGTGTTCTCGAATCGGTCGCCGGCGCCGAGCACCGTGTCGAGCACCCGATAGAACTGGCGCTGCCCGATGTCGGCGCCCAGCCAGCGCGGGTGATTGCCGCCCAGGGCGACGATCCCGGCGCGGTCACCGTGCCGCAGGGCCGTCTGCACGACCTGCGCGGCGCCGCGCACGACGCGTTCGGTGGCGGCGGTCGCGGGGCCCGCCGGTTGCCGGTACGTGTCGATCAGCACCACCACGTCGGCCGCGCGATCGGTCAGGCGTTGCGTGACATGCAGCTGGCCGCGGCGCGCGCTCACCGGCCAATTCACCGCGCGCAGTTGGTCTCCGGGCACGTAGGGGCGGATGTCGGCGTACTCGACGCCCGGGCCGATGTGCCGGGTGAGGTGGGCACCCAGGCGGTCGAGCAGCTCGGTCTGCGGGATGGGCGTCGGCTGCGGCGGAGTCAACGGAAACACGATGACTTCCGCCGCGTCGACGACGGCCGTCCCGGACAGCAGCCCACCCCGGGCGACCGCGTCGACCCGGGCCCGGATGAAGTACCGGCCCCAGCGTTGCGCCGTCGCCGCAACCGTTGTGGCGTCCCGGGAATCGGCGTCGAGGACTTCGAACTGCATCCCCTCGACGGCCGGAACCGTCAGCTCGACTGCGGAGGTTCCCGTCGCCTCGCCGGCTTCCGTCGCCCAGATGCGCAGCCGCGCCCGGTCATCCTCGAAGCAACGCTGCGAATCCGGGTCGCCGTGCACGCGGACCGTCGGCACGGGTCGTTGCCAGCTGATCGAGCACAGCACGCCGAGTAGCGGTGCGGCGAACGCGACCAGCTGCCACCGCGCGCCGATCACCGCGACCGCCAGCGCCAACCCCGCGCACGTCGCGATGGCCCGCGTCAATGGCGATGCGCCCCAGCGGAACTCGACCTCGCGAGCGGTCACGCCGCGCTCATCCGGAGTCAGTCTGACCGCCGGTCCGCGGCACCGGCAGGCGGCGCAGCAACTCACCCACGACGTCGGCGCCCTGAATTTTTCGCACCCACATCTCCGGGCGCAGGGTGATTCGGTGTGCGACCGCCGGGACGGCGAGCGCCTTGACGTCCTCAGGAATGACGTAGTCCCGCCCGAGCAGAAGCGCGCGGGCGCGGGCGAGTTGAACCAAGTCGAGTTCGGCGCGGGGGCTGGCGCCCACCGCCACCTGCGGATGGTGCCGGGTGGCGTTGGCCAGCGAAACCACGTAGTGCAGCACGTCTTCGTGGACGGTCACCTGCTCGACCGATTCCCGCATCGCGAGCAGGTCGTGGGCGTCCACCACCTGGCTGACGGTCGGCTCGTTCGAGCCGCGTTCGAGGCGGCGCCGCAGCATCGCGGTCTCGTCGCGCTCGGAGAGGTACCGCAGTTCCAGGCGGATGGCGAACCGGTCGAGCTGCGCTTCCGGCAGCGGGTAGGTGCCCTCGTACTCGATCGGGTTGTCGGTGGCGAGTACGATGAACGGCTTTGGCAGCTGGTGTGTTTCGCCGTCGATGCTCACCTGGCCTTCGGCCATCGCTTCCAGCAGCGCCGCCTGCGTCTTGGGCGGCGTGCGGTTGATCTCGTCGGCGAGCAAGAGGTTGGTGAAGATGGGACCGGGCCGGAAGGCGAAGCGGCCCGACTGCATGTCGTAGATGGTCGAGCCGAGCAGGTCGGCGGGCAGCAAGTCCGGGGTGAACTGCACGCGGGTGAACTGCAGCCCCAGCGCGGCGGCGAACGACCTGGCGATCAGCGTCTTACCCAGGCCGGGCAGGTCCTCGATCAGGACATGGCCCCGCGCGAGCACCGTGGTGAGGATGAGTGTGAGCGCGGAACGCTTTCCCACTACCACGCGCTCGATCTCGTCGAGCACCGCCTCGCAGCGCGCTGTGGTTGTTGCCGCCGGCAGCGTCATACCTGTTCCAACTTTCGCAGAATCTCTTCCAGGGCCGCGCGGCCGGGACCGGGCCGCCGGTCACCGGTCCGCGCAACGTTGTTCGGATTAACCCATTCCCACAGTTCGCTCCCGAAGAGCATTTGACCGCTCGCCTGATACGCCACGGGGTCTTTGGATCGCCTTTCGCCCGTGGCCAATTCGTATCGGCGCGCGAGCATGGGGCGCAGGTGCCGATCCCAGTCCACCCGGGTGGACTCCGACCAGCGGATCGTCGTCTCGGTGTTGGACAGCCAGCGGCGCAACGAGTCGCCGAGGTCGTCGGGCTCCGCTTCACCCTCGTTCTGCATGCCGCGGCCCAGCACCCGACGCACGGTGAGCAACACCAGCGCGAGGGCACCACCCGAGGTGGCCAGCAACAACCGCCGGTCCTGAAGTATCAGCGCCAGCAGCTCGATCCCGACGATCAGGCAGACGCCAAGGGCCAGAGTCTTTCTCATGCGGGACTCCGGGATCTCAGCTCGTCGAGCACCAACTGCAGCACCCGCACCGCCTCGTCGCGGTGGCCCTCGTTCATGACGTGCGGACTGAAGCGCGCCTCGGCGAACAGGCTCACCAATTGCACGGCGTTGTCGGCGTGCAGCGCACGGTGCTCGACCGCCCGAGCCAGCACCTCGGTCGGGGTGTCGAAGTCCTGCGGGGCGGCGCCGGGCACGTTGGCGAGCTCGCGCTCCATCGCCGCGTAGCAGGCGATGATCGCCTCGCGGGGTTCGCGGCTGAGGTCGGTCATCTCGGCCAGGCCGCGTTCGGCCGCCCGCGCCAGCGATTCCGAACGGGTGGGCGGCGCCGCGGATTCCACCAAGTCATCGGCGACGGCGCCCGGTGTGGCCGCGCCGGCCCGGCGCCGCGACATGACGATCGTCCCGGTGGCGATGATCAACATCATGGGGACGGTGGCGGCGAGCAGGACGCCGAACATGTCCCCGTTCGGCGGATGTGGCCGCCGCGGCGCCGGGGCGTCGGCATGCTCGGCGGACGGAGCGCCGCTCGCCGGTGCGGGCGGCGCCTGGCCGACGGGGTGGGACGACAACAGGCGGGACCCGACCAGCACGATCGACAGCCAGGCGACGATGATCGCCAGCCCGATCAGCACGACCCGCCAGCTCGGCCGGCCCCTGCCGGTGCCGAGCATCTCGGACAGCTGGCCGGCCTGCGGTGCCGCCGCGCGCGGGTCCCGCAGCCTCGCGATGACCGCGATCGCCACCAGTGTGCATGCCGCCCCGAGGATCGCCACCACGATGATCGCCGCCGCACCGCTGCCGGCGGCCTCGCCCCGCGGCCCGTGGGGTGGGGCGGGCAGGTAACCGCGCAGGGCGGCCGAGACGGCGAGCAGCAGCACGATCAGGGCGACGACGCGCCCCGTGGCCTTGTCCACACCAGGCATTGGCACACCACTCGACCGGTTGGCTATGCCTCATCCTGGCACGCCGGACCGGGGGTTATCCACAGTCCGGCCTTCATCCACAGATCACGATTCGCCCGGTGGGATTCGAATATGTGTTCGATAGGGTGGTGGGATGGGTTTCCGGATGAGCGCCGAACAGGCGCGGGGGCGGATCGGCGCCGCTCTCGGCGCGATCGACGCCGCCGGTTCCGGTCGGGGTGCAGCTGCTCGCCAAGCGGCAGGCCCGGTGAGACACTCAGCGGGTGCCGCCGCATCGGGATGTCGCCGCGTTCGACGAACGCGCCGCGGACTACGACCGCGGCTGGCGTGGCCGGCTGCACCACGAGATCGCCGATCGCACCGCACACCTGGCCGTGGCGACCGTCGCCGCTCCCGAGTATGTGCTCGACGTCGGGTGCGGCACGGGCTACCTGTTGGGGCTGTTGGCCCGCCGCTACCCGAACGCCAAGCACCTCAGCGGGATCGACGCCGCCCCCCAGATGGTCGCCGTGGCAAGGACTCTCGGCCGCGACCCGCGGTTGAGCTTCAACCGCGGAGTGGCCGAAGACATCAACTATGCCGACCGCGTCTTCGATCTGGTCGTCAGCACCACATCATTCGATCACTGGTCCAACCAGCTGGCCGGTCTGACGGAATGCGCGCGGGTGCTGCGGCCCGGCGGACGCCTGGTGCTCGTCGACCGGTTTTCGCTCTGGCTGCTGCCGACCCTCGCCCTCGGCCGGCACGGAAAGGCCCGCACCCGTCGCCGCGCCGAGCGCCTGCTGTTACAAGCGGGATTCCGGTCTCCCAAATGGCAGCGCCTGCACGCCGTGATCATCAATGGCGTCACGGCGACCAAGCCCGCCTAGTCGGGCTGGAAGGGGCGGAAGCTGCCGTCGAGCACCTGCAGATGGCCGATCGTGCGCCCCGTAACCTTTGCGGGATCGACCAACGCCAATTCTATTGCCGCCCGGGCGAATTCGTCGGCCGCGGCGGTCTCGTCGAACTCGCGGGCATAGTAGGCCAGCCCGGGCGTGAGGATCGGTTTCGACGGCGACAGGGCGTTCACCGCGATGTGGTGATCGGCCAGATCGTAAGCCGCGCACTGCGTCAGGTGCTCGAGCGCCGCCTTCGACCCGCCGTACCCCGGCAGCACCCCGCCGCCGCGGTCCGGGTACGGCCCGTCGCCGGGAATCCTCGATGCGATCGAGGTGATGTTGATGATCGCCCCGCCACCCGCTTCGAACATGTCGGGGCAGACCAGCTGCATCAGCTCGTAGGCGGCGAAGACGGCGATCTCGAAATGCCGACGGTACGCGGTCAGCGGGACGCTGACGAACCCGGGCCACCCGGGTTTGGCGGCGCCGCTCGCGGGCTTGGCAGATTTGGGGCGCTGCTCGGCACCCGCCGCCGGCGGACGGCCGGGAGCGGTGAAGGCCGCGTTGTTCACCAGAATCGTGATGGGCCCCAAAGCTTCTCGCGCGGTGGATACCAGTCGCGCGATGTCGTCCCGGTCGGTCAGGTCGGCGCGGACCGCAACCGCGCGCCCGCCGGCCGCCTCGATGTCGGCGACCGTCTCGCCGATGGTGCCGGGCAACCGCTCGTCCCACACCTGCTCGGTGCGCCCGGCCACCGCCACGGCGGCGCCGTCGGCGGCGAGAGCCAGCGCGATCGCCCGGCCCAGCCCGCGGCTGGCGCCGGTGACGATCGCGGCCCGCCCGGACAGGCGCCCCGTCATCGCGTCACCCCGTGCACCAGGATGGCGGTCGTCTGCTCCACCCACGCATCGTCGAGCGCGTCCTCCGGGCGCAGCAGCATGCGCAGCATCGTCGCCCCCCCGATCAGCTCGATCAGCCGGTCCGGGTCCACATCGGGATGCGCCTCGCCCCGGTCGACGGCGTCACTGAGCCGCACCCGCACCGTCGCGAACAGGTCCGCGAAGCGGGACATCACCCGGGCGTTCAGCGCGGGATCGGCCGTCATGTCGGCCACCAGGCCGGGCAGCGCGGCCCGGACGACTGGGGTGGTGAAGACGTCGCGGGTGGCCTCGATCATCATCCGGATGTCGGCGGCTATGTCCCCGGCCGGCGCCTCGAGAGCGGTCGGCGCCACCGGGAAGGCCGCCTCGTGCACCAGTTCGGCCTTGCTCGACCACCGCCGGTACAGCGCGGATTTCGTGGTTCCCGCGCGCTCGGCGACCGCCGCCAGGCTCAGGTTTGAATAACCCATTTGGACAAGCAGTTCCGCGGTGGCCGATAGGATGGCCGAGTCGATGCGCGGGTCCCGGGGCCGGCCGGCGCCGGGGGCCTTGTCAATGGCGGACGGGTCTGCTTTCATAACGCTACCTACCGTATCGTAATTGCCGCGCCGAGGTCTCAACGAGAACCAAGTCTCAAGGAATGGAGGCACCCGTGGCCAATGAACCCGTGCTCGACAAGGTCGACCGGCTTCAGCGCTCCAGCCGAGACGTCACGACGTTGCCCGCGGTGATGTCGAAGTGGCTCTCGACCGTGCTGCCCGCCGGAGCGAACCCGCAGGTCACCGTCGAAAGCGGCGTCGACTCGACGGGCATGTCGTCGGAAACGATCATCCTGACCGCCCGCTGGCAGCACGACGGCGAGCCCATCGAGCAGAAGCTGGTGACCCGGGTCGCGCCCGCCCCCGAGGACGTGCAGGTCTTCCCCAGCTATCGGCTTGACCACCAATTCGAGGTGATCCGCAAGGTCGGCGAACTCACCGACGTCCCCGTCCCGCCGGTGCGCTGGCTCGAGCCGACCGGCGAGGTGTTGGGCACGCCCTTCTTCGTCATGGACTACGTCGACGGTGTGGTGCCGCCCGACGTCATGCCCTACACGTTCGGCAACAACTGGTTCGCCGACGCGCCCGCCGAACGCCAACGCGAACTGCAGGACGCGACCGTGGGCGTGCTGGCCAAACTGCATTCAATCCCGAACGCCCAGAACACCTTTGGCTTCCTGTCCGACGGGCAAGACGGTGACACCGCGCTGCGCCGGCACTTCAACTGGGTGCGATCCTGGTATGACTTCGCGGTGCCCGACATCGGCCGCTCGCCGCTGCTGGAACGGACCTTCGCGTGGCTGGAGGAGCATTGGCCTGCCGAACCGGCCGGGCGCGAGCCGGTGCTGCTGTGGGGCGACGCCCGGGTGGGCAACGTGTTGTACCGCGACTTCCAGCCGGTGGCGGTGCTGGACTGGGAAATGGTCACGCTCGGGCCGCGCGAGCTCGACGTGGCGTGGATGATCTACGCCCACATGGTGTTTCAAGAGCTGACCGGCCTGGCCGGGCTGCCCGGCCTGCCGGAGGTGATGCGCGAGGACGACGTTCGCGCCACCTACCAACGGCTGACCGGCGTGGAAGTGGGCGACCTGCGCTGGTTCTACGTCTACTCGGGCGTCATGTGGGCCTGCGTGTTCATGCGCACCGGCGCGCGCCGGGTGCACTTCGGCGAAACCGAGAAACCCGACGATGTCGAGTCGCTGTTCTACCACGCCGGGTTGATGCGACGTTTGATCGGCGAGGGCCTTACCGGAGAGGACCACTAATGCTCGGACCGCTCGACGAGTTCCCGGTACACCAGATCCCGCAGCCGATCGCGTGGCCGGGTTCCTCGGACCGCAACTTCTACGATCGCTCCTACTTCAACGCCCATGACCGCACCGGCAACATCTTCGTCATCAGCGGCATCGGCTACTACCCCAACCTCGGGGTCAAGGACGCGTTCTTC
The DNA here is from genome assembly GCF_001667885.1 of Mycobacterium scrofulaceum. Classification (GTDB taxonomy): domain Bacteria; phylum Actinomycetota; class Actinomycetes; order Mycobacteriales; family Mycobacteriaceae; genus Mycobacterium; species Mycobacterium scrofulaceum_C. The sequence goes on from NZ_LZJW01000057.1 coordinate 78,637, forward strand.
CTCGTCCGGCGCGGTGACACCCAGACCGCGGTGCACCTGAGTGACGCCATCGACCAAGATCGGCTCAACCAGAAGGTCAACGGCTATCGGATCGAGGTCCTCGAACCGCTGCACAAACTGCGGTTGGTCCTCGATGAAACCGAAGGCATCGCAGCCGATCTCACCTGGGAGGGCCTGTTCGACGTCGTGCAGGAACAGCCGCACCTGATGCGGTCCGGCAACCGGGTGACGCTGGACGCCCAGCGGTTCGCTCAGCTCGGCAGCTGGAGCGGCCGCATCGCCATCGACGGCGAGGAGATCGCCGTCGACCCCGGGACCTGGCTCGGCAGCCGCGACCGGTCGTGGGGCATCCGGCCGATCGGCGAGCCCGAGCCCGCGGGCCGGCCGGCGGATCCGCCGTTCGAGGGCATGTGGTGGCTGTACGTGCCGATGGCGTTCGACGACTTCGCGATCGTGCTGATCATTCAGGAAGCCCCCGACGGCTTCCGCTCGCTCAACGACTGCACCCGGGTCTGGCGCGACGGACGCGTCGAGCAACTCGGCTGGCCGCGGGTCAAGATCCACTACCGCTCCGGCACCCGGATCCCCACCGGGGCCACGATCGACGCCACCGCGCCCGACGGCACCCCGGTCCACTTCGACGTGGAGTCCAAGCTGCCGGTGCCCATCCATGTCGGCGGCGGCTACGGCGGTGACTCGGACTGGCTGCACGGCATGTGGAAGGGCGAGAAGTTCGTCGAACGCCTCACCTACGACATGACCGACCCGGCGATCGTCGCGCGGTCGGGTTTCGGGGTCATCGACCACGTCGGTCGGGCGGTGTGCCGCGACGGCGACCGCGAGCCGGTGGAGGGCTGGGGGCTCTACGAGCACGGCGCGCTCGGCCGCCACGACCCGTCCGGATTCGCCGACTGGCTGACGGTCGCCCCCTAGGCAGCCCGCGAACGTCGAGGAGTTCCGGGAGATTCTCGGCGGCGGGTTCACGCGGTGATTGCAACAGTGGGTGGGGACGGACCGGCGGACCGGTCAACGCCGATACGCCGCGCCGGGATGGTCGGCGGGCAGCAACGGTCCGGCCCCGCCCAGCCGCTCGCGCAGGGTGGAGCGGGGCACGGCCTCCGGCACCCGTCCGCGGTGACGCAGTTCGGGCACAACGTATTTCGCGAAGTCGACGAAGGTGCCCGGTGTCGTGACGTAGGCCACGTTGAACCCATCGACGTCGGCCTCCCGGACCCAGCGTTCGAGCTCGTCGGCCACCTCCCCCGGCGAACCGACGAGCACCGGCCCGCGGCCGCCGATGCCGATCTCGTCGGCCAGTTCCCGGACGGTCCAGGCGCGGTCCGGGTCGGCGGTCGTGAAGGAGGCCAGCGCGGAGCGATTCGCGTCAGTCTCGACGTAGCGCAGCGGCTCGTCGGGGTCCAGCTCGGCCAGGTCGACCCCCGTCCAGCCGCCGAACAGGGCCAGCGCGCCGTCCGCGCTGACGAAGCGCCGGTAGTCGGCCAGCTTGGCCTTGGCGGCCGCGCGGGTCTCGGCGACCACGGGGGTCACCATGGTGAACACCTTGATCGATCGCGGATCGCGGCCCAACTCCGCGGCGGCGCCGCGCAGGGCGGCGACCGGGCGCCGCACGATCTGCGGCGTCGGCCCGGACACGAACACCGCCTCGGCGTGGGCCGCGGCGAACCGGACGCCGCGCGGCGACGCGCCGGCCTGGAACAGCACCGGGGTACGTTGCGGCGACGGCTCGCACAGGAAGGGGCCGGGCACCGAGAAGTAGCGGCCCTTGTGCTCGATGTCGTGCACCTTCGCCGGGTCGGTGAACACCCCGCGCCGCGCGTCGCGCACCACGGCGTCGGTCTCCCAAGACGCCTCCCACAGCTTGTAGCAGACCTCGACGTACTCCTCGGCGATCTCGTAGCGTCGGTCGTGCGGGATCTGCGCGTCCAGGCCCAGGTTGCGCGCGGCGCTGTCCAGGTACGAGGTGACGATGTTCCACGCCACCCGCCCGCCGGTGAGGTGATCGAGGGTGGTCAGCCGGCGGGCCAACGCGTAGGGCTGCTCGTAAGTCAGCGACAGCGTGATACCGAAGCCGAGGGTGTCGGTGACCGCCGCCATCGCCGACACGGCGGCAGTCGGGTCGTTGACCGGGAACTGCGCGGCGTCGCGCACCGCCGCGTCCCGCGAGCCGCCGTACACGTCGTAGACGCCCAGCACGTCGGCGAGAAACAGCGCGTCGAAGCCGCCGGCCTCCAGGATGCGCGCCAGGTCCGTCCAATACCCGAGTTCGCGGTAGCGGTGGCCCTGATCGTCGGGATGGCGCCACAATCCCGCCGACTGATGCCCCACGCAGGCCATGTCGAAGGCGTTGAGGTAGATCCTGCTCACAGGCTCGCCCGATCTGTGCCGGTTTCGCGCGCCACGTAGGCCGACGCGAAGGTGAGGGCCGCCAGCGCCGCGAAGTAGCCGACGATCAACCAGGGGCGGCCACCGCCCGCGGCCAGCAGCGACGCGGCGATCAGCGGCGCGAAGCCCCCGGACAGCACGGCGCCGATCTGGTAGCCCAGCGATGAGCCGCTGTAGCGCACCCGGGTGTCGAAGAGCTCGGCGAACCACGCGGCCTGCGGGCCGTACATGGCGTCGTGAACGACATTGACGCCGAAGACGACTGCGGCCACGACGGCGATCGACGAGCCACTGCCGGCCGCCACGAAGAACAACGTGAGCGCCAAGACGCCGGCGAGCGCGCCGAACAGGTAGGGCGGGCGCCGGCCCACCCGGTCCGACAGCAGCGCCCAGCCGGGGGTGCTGAGGAACCCGAGGGCCGACGATATCGACACCGCGATCAGGCCGATCGAGCTGCCCTTGCCGAACGAATCCTGAAGGTAGCTAAGTGAATACGTGGTCAGCAGTACGAACAGTGCGATCTGCGACAGGCGCAGACCCGTCGTGATCAGCACGTTGCGCGGTTGGGTGCGCAGCACCTCGAGCACCGGCACCCGCGCCAGGTCGTCGACCTCCCTGAGCCGTTCGAAGATCTCCGCGTCGGTGAGCTTCAAGCGCAGAAACAGCCCGAGCACCACCAGAATGGCGCTGAAGAGGAAGGGAATTCGCCATCCGTAGGCCAAGAAGTCGGCCGCGCCGGTCGCGCTGCGGGTCACGTAGAACACTACCGTCGCGAGCAGCATGCCTGCCGGTGAGCCGAGCTGGGTGAAGCTGCCGAACAACCCGCGCCGGCCCGGCGGCGCGTGCTCCACCGACAACACGGCCGCGCCGCCCCACTCAGCCCCCACGGCAAGCCCCTGCAGTACCCGCAGCGCCGCCAGCAGGACCGGGGCCACCAGACCCGCCTCGGCGTACGTCGGCAGCAGGCCGATTGCTGTCGTGACCAGACCCATCACGAGCAACGCGGCCACCAACACGGATTTGCGGCCCAGCCGGTCCCCGAAGTGCCCGGAGACGATCGCGCCGAGCGGCCGGGCACCGAATCCGGCCGCGTAGGTCGCAAAGCTCGCCAGGGTCCCCGCCGTCGCGGACACATGCGGGAAGAACAGCGGCTTGAAGACCAAAGCGGAGGCGGTGGCGTAGAGGTAGAAGTCGTACCACTCGATGGTGGTGCCGACCATGCTGCCTAGGGCTACCGTTCGCAGGTTCTGCCGGGTTTCAAGTGCCGAGGCGGTGGCAATCACGTGGACGCAGCGTAGCCAATGTGCCGACGTCAGCGAATGTTTGCCGTCGCCGTGATGCGAACGACGTTCGCGGGTGTCGGGCGTTTGCCGCACGAAACCACGCGAATTGCGGTTGACTGTTCCCCGTGCCAAATCCGCCGTGGATCGTCGACGTTGTCGTGGTCGGTGCGGGGTTTGCGGGGCTTGCCGCGGCGCGCGAGTTGGCCCGCCAAGGCCATGACGTGGTGGTCTTCGAGGGTCGCGACCGCGTCGGCGGTCGGTCCTTCACCGGCAGCGTGGCGGGATTGCCCGCCGATCTGGGCGGCACCTTCGTCGGACCCACCCAGGACGCGGTCCTGGCGTTGGCGGCCGAGCTCGACGTCCCCACCATTCCGACCCACCACGACGGCAAGAACGTGATCCACTGGCGCGGCTGGACGCATTCCTACCGCGGGACCATTCCGAAGCTCTCGCTGACCGGGCTGCTCGACATCGGCCGGTTGCGTTGGCAATTCGACCGGATCGCCCGCAGCATCCCGGTCGATGCCCCGTGGGACGCGCGCCGGGCGCGCGAGCTCGACGACGTCTCACTCGGCGACTGGCTGCGCTCGGTGCATGCCACCGCGTCGTCACGTGACCTGCTCGCGATCGTGTCCCGGGTGACCTGGGGGTGTGAGCCCGACGAGGTGTCGATGCTGCACGCGGCCCGCTACACGCACGCCGCCGGCGGCCTGGACCGGCTGCTCGACGTCGAAAACGGTGCGCAGCAGGACCGTTTTCCGGGTGGCACCCAGCAGATCGCCGAGGCGGCGGCGGCCGAGCTCGGCACGCGCGTCGTGCTGGGCGCGCCGGTCAGCCGCATCGACCGGCACGGCGCGGGCGTCACCGTCACCACCGACGTCGGCCAGGCCGAGGCCGGATTCGTGGTGGTCGCGGTGCCGCCCGCCCATCGCGCATCGATCGAGTTCGCTCCCCCGCTGCCGGCCGAATATCACCAACTCGCCCAACATTGGCCGCAGGGCCGGCTCAGCAAGGCCTATGCGGCGTACTCCACACCGTTTTGGCGGGCCAACGGCTTCTCCGGCCAGGCGCTGTCCGACACGGGCCCGGTCTTCATCACCTTCGACGTCAGCCCGCACGCCGACGGGCCGGGCATCCTGATGGGGTTCGTCGACGCGCGCGAGTTCGACGAGCTGGCCCCCGACCAACGTCGGCACGCGGCGTTGAACTGCTTTGCCAGGTTGTTCGGCGACGACGCGCTCAAACCGCTCGACTACGTCGACCACCGTTGGGGCGCTGAACAATTCGCGCCCGGCGGGCCCACTGCCGCGGTTCCTCCGAAATCGTGGACACGGTTCGGGCCGTTCCTGCGCGAGCCCGTCGGCCCGATTCACTGGGCCGGCACCGAGACGGCCGACGAATGGACGGGATTCCTCGACGGCGCCGTGCGGTCCGGCCAGCGGGCGGCCGCCGAGATCACCGCCTTGCTATGAACTGATCCGTACGTCCTGGGCCACCGATTCGGCGAGCGCCCGCAGGTGCCGATTCACCTCACGCGGGTGTTCGAGCATCGAGCAGTGGCCGCCGGGCAGCTCGACCAGGCCGACGACGTTGGGCGCCGTGCCCGCGATCCTGCGGGCCTGGCCGATCGGGGTCAGCCGGTCGCGTTCGCTGCCGATGACCAGCGTCGGGACGGTCAAACCGTCCAGCTCCAGGTATCGCGATCCCAAGGCGGCGACCAGCATCCTGGCGCAGCCGGCGCGCCCCGCGGGTGACGTCTGTTCGAAGAACTGGTGGACGATCCTGGCGACGCCCGGGTCGGCCTCCTTGCCCACCGCCAGCATGCCGACCAGGTAGCGGCTCGGGATCCGGGCGGCGCTCGGGATCGGGAACCCGCCGAACGCGTTGATCAGCGCGCGGGCGGCGGCGACGCGGGCGGGCGACAGGCCGTGCGGAACCGACAGCAACTGCACCTTACGGACCAAATCCCCGGTCGTGGTGTTGATCAGCGCGACGGCGTCGGCGCGCCGGCGCACCATGTGCCGGTACCGGGCCGACCACGCGGCGATGGTGATGCCCCCCATCGAATGCCCGGCCAGCACGGCGCGCTCGTGCGGCGCCAGCGTCGCGTCCAGCACCGAATTGAGGTCCGAGGCAAGGTGTTTCAGGCTGAATCCGTCGCGGCGCGGCATACCGCTGCGCCCATGCCCGCGATGGTCGAACGCGATCACCCGGTAGTCGTTGGCCAGGTCGGCGATCTGGTAGGCCCAGGCCCGGATGGCGCAGGTGATGCCGTGGGTCAGGACGATCGGATAGCCGTCGGCAGGCCCGAACACCTCGGCGTGCAGCCGGGTGCCGTCGGTGGCACGGACGCTCACGGTCTCGCTGGGGGGCAACACTTCGGGATAGGGGTCCATCGCCCGAGCCGACCGCCGAGCACTCATCGCCGCTCCCCCATTCAACCCGGCCTCGTCGCCGCAGTTAAGGACTGTCGGAAGTTTATCCCAATCGTCCGTTCGGATTCGGTTAATCCGGCAAACCGTTCCCCATATGAGACGCTAACACCCGTGTACCCGATGTCCCGTCGGGAATTCATCGCGGCAACCACCAGTGTGGTGGGCGGCGGACTGATGGCCGCCTGCGGCCCACGGCGTCCGCCGCCCACGCGACCGCCCCCAACGGACACCCGGTCGATCCTCGTCGTCGGCGCCGGCATGGCCGGCCTGTCCGCCGCTCGCGTGCTGGTAGACGCGGGATGGCCGGTCCGGGTGATCGAAGCCCGGGACCGCGTCGGCGGCCGGATCCTGACCGACCGTGACTGGGGCGCACCGCTGGAAATGGGCGCGTCGTGGATCCACGGCACGGCGGACAACCCGTTGCTGGGGCTGGCGCGGCAGGCGGGGGCCGAGATGGTCCCGACCGACTACTACGGCTGGGCCAAGCTGGTCGTCGATCCCAAACTCCCACCGCTGGACTATGACCCGACGCCGTGGCGCGCGTTCGTGGAACAGGCACGTTACCAATTCGGCGGCGGCAGCCTGGCGGCCGCCGTCAACGCCGCGGCCGGCGCCGAAGGCCTTTCGGACGCCGACCGCGCCCAGTTGGCCTTCTACCTCACCACCGAGATCGAGGACGAATTCGCCGCCGACGCGGATCAGCTGTCGGCCATCAGTTTTGACGAGGGCGATTACACCGGCGGCGATCAGGACGTCATCACCAACGGCTATGACGCCCTGCCGAAGCTTCTCGCCGGCGGGCTTCAGGTCGAACTGAACACGCCGGTGACCGGGATCGTGCAACGCGACGACTTCGTCGTGGTGCGCGCTAACGATCGTTCGTTCCAGGGTCCCGCCGCGATCGTGACCGTACCGCTGGGCGTGTTGAAAGCCCGCGCCATCGCCTTCGATCCGCCCCTGGCGGGCCGCCACGGCCACGCGGTGGACGCCCTGGGTTTCGGGGTGCTGTCCAAGAGTTTCTTTCGTTTCGACCGCCGGGGCTGGTCGGTGGACAACGCCTTCTACCAGTACCTCGCCGCTGAGAGCGGCGCGTGGGCCCAATGGTTCACCCTGTCCGCGGCGGCGGGCCCAATCGTGTTGGCGTTCAACGCCGGTAGCCGCGGTCGGACCGTGGAGTCCTCGTCCCCGCGCGATCTGCTGGCCACCGCGCAGCCCATCGCTCGCCGCCTGTTCGGCAACGCCGTGCCCGTGGAGGTCAAGACGTCCGACTGGAGCGCCGATCCATATGCGCGCGGCGCCTACTCCTTTCATGCGCCCGGCTCCGGCCTCGACGACCGGCGCCGGCTGCAGGAACCGATCGGCGATCGGCTGTACCTGGCCGGTGAGGCGGTCGGCGTCGACAACCCGGCCACCGTCCACGGCGCGATGGCCAGCGGCCGCTACGCCGCGGACCAGCTCATGCACCGGCTCGGCCGTTAGGACGCGATCCCGCGCAGCCGCGTCGCCGCGTCGCGCTGCGGCTCGTGCTGCCGAGCGGGGCCCGAAACCAAGCGCCGACGGGCCATGGTGGCACCTTCGATGTGCGCCAGGGCCGCTTCGACCGAGTCGGCGATGGGCAGGGCGTGGTCGGGCAGCACCCGCGTGAGCCGGCGCAGCGCCGCGCCGCTGACAATGCTGCACCGCAGCTGGGCCTGCCGATGCTCCTCGTTGAGGGTGAGCAGCGCTCGAAGGCCCGAACCGGCAAGGAAATCCAGGCCGGTGAGGTCGAGGATCAGCGGGGCCCTCAGCCGCGAGAAACGGCGGATCGCTTCCGCGATCAGGTCGGTGTTGGCCGCGTCGACTTCACCGTCGATGCGCAGGACCGTGGCGGCGCTGCGGGCGTGCACATGGATTTGCGCTCCGGCGCAATCGATTTGGTAGCGGCTGCGGGGTTCTCCGAGCAGCTCTGGCCGATGTCGATCGGGTGTACGTAGATCGGGTAAAACAGTCATGTGAGATGCGCCCTTCAGGCTTGATAAGGCAGGGCGAGCGACGACGGTGTCCGTTTGGCGCCCGTAGATAACGGCAGCTGGGGACTCAACCTGACCCAAGCCTACCGGCAATGGCGGCCGCCGGTACGCATCCGCGGCGACGAACGCGGGCCGCGCGGGCGGGATTCGCCTTCAACCTGGCGTTTTCGCCTACGGCTCGCCGTGCGAAAAACATTGTTCGGCGTGTTGATCTGGCGACCTGGCGAAATACTCTCGCGCGGCGGTCTGAGCTGCGGTTCAGCGGCGTGTCGCGGTCACGACCCCGCGGTCATGTGCCGGAGGGTGGTGTGCGGGCTCTGGCCGTACGTCTGCCGGTACAGCACCGCGAATCGGCCGGTGTGCGCGAATCCCCAACGCTGGGCGATCTCCGTGACGGTGGTGTGGGACGGCGTGCCGGCCAACAATTCCTGGTGGGCCCGGCTGAGGCGAACGCGGCGAATGTATTCCGTTGGCGTGCTGCCGAGTTGGCGGCGGAAGAGGTACTGCACCGCCCTGGGCGTGAGGTGCACCGCGGCCGCGACGTCGTTGATGCTGACATCCCCGGCGGCGTGCCGATGGATGAAAGACACTGCGTCCTTGAGCGTTTCGGGCAGCGAGGGTTCGTTGGCCAGGTCAAGCTCCGTGACGTTGGATGGATAACATTCCACCAGCGCGCCGGCCAGCAAGGGGGCCAGCCCCGCCACCACGAGTGGCTGGTGGGCGGTATCCGGGCCCGCCAGGGTCAGGGCAACGTAATCCAGCGCCCGGTGCCACGCCCGCACGGCCGCTCGCGAACGCGGACGCCAATCCAGGAAGTGGATCTGCCTGGGCAGCGGCGCATGCCAATCCGCGGCGACCTTATGCAGCACATCCGCGGCGAGGCTCACCACGTCGAATCGGGCGCCGTTGCACTGCAACACGCATGGCATGCCTTGGGCGACCAGCACCGGGAAATCCACCGTGACGGGCGGCCCCCCGGCAACGCTCATCGAGCCCCCGCGGGGCTGGATCACGATGATGCTGTCCGAGGCCGCAATCTCCAACGCGACGCGTCCCTGGATCATCACGTCGTCGACTGTCACAGCCCCCGCTTCGCACCGCCGATGGGAAACGGCCGAACGGCTCGTGAGCCCGGCGACGCGCCAGGCGGGATTGTAGGCGCCGGCGAAGAACTCCCGCGCGGCCTGTGGCTCGACGGTGCGGAACTGATCATGTCGAAGCGCCGAAGCCGGACCGCGAACGCGCCGCCCCGCATCACCGCGCGTGCGATCGGCTTGGCCCGCAACGGGCAGGCAGCCCACCGCACCGGCCACCTCACCGGGGCCGGTGTTATCGGTAACGCTCGTCAAGGCGGTCATAGTCGGCGCTCCCCCAGGGCTTCGCGCGCTGCCCTCATTGCATCACCGTACGGCCGTTGACTGCAAGCGTTGCGGCAACCAAGTCGGGGAAGCCGACGGTTGGTAGATGTTGAGGCAGTCAAGCGCGATCCGGTCCCAGGCGTAACGGGACAGTGCGCGGCTGCGACCCGCCGAGCCCATGCTTTCGCACTGAAACCGGTGTGCCAGAAGGCTTCTCAACGTGGTCGACAATCGGCCGGGTGCTCCTCCCGGCCGCAGCACCAGCCCGGTGACATTGTCGACCACGGCGTCCCTGAGCACACCGACACCGTAAGCCACCACCACCACGCCGCTGGCCATCGCCTGTAGTGCCACCGTGGCGCGCGGAGGCTGTCTCGGCGTGCACACCACCGCATCGGCGGAGCGCAGCAGCATCGGCAGTTCATCACCGGCAACGGCGCCGGCGAACTGGACTCGGTCGGACACCCCCAACTCGGCGGCCAAACGTTGCAGCCGGGCCCGCGTCTCGTCGTACTCAGGATTCGGGGCTTCCGTCTCCGCCATCACCAACTCCGTGGCCGGGACCCTGGCCAGCGCCCTGATGACGATGTCGAAGCCGTTGCAGGGCATGGGGTTCGGCGCCAGGCAAACGATGCGATGCAGGTCGGTCCGGGCCAGCGCCGGGCCGCAGGAGTTGAACCGCTCCACGTCCACCCCGCTCGTCAAAGCGGACACACGGGCCCGGCTCCGGCGCAACCGGCTCAGCGCATCGACGTCATCGGAGCTCTCACCCGTCACCCAGGTCGCGCTGCGCGCCAGCAGCGGTTCGACGCGCAGCCGTTCGCCCTCCGATGACGCGCCGCCCGGTTCGGGCGCCGCACCGGTGGTGGCCAGCCCCAGGAAGCTCTGGACGGTTTGTATTTCGCGTCGCCGGGCGGCCAGTTGGGCGGCCAGACCGCCGAGCCAGCCGTACGCGTGGACCACGTCGGGGGCCTCGGCGGACCACTCGCGCGAGAGCGCGCCCGCCCAGTCGCCGACGTACGGCAGCACGTCGGAGGCCGACTTCGGCGCGCGGGGACCGACCGGCACCGATAGGGTGCGGTGGCCGTCGGCGCCGGTTACCGCACGCCCGCGGCCCTTGCCCCGGACGAACTCGGTGACCTCATGCCCACGCGCCGCCAGCGCGGCGGACAGTTGCCGGGGGTCGTCGCCGACGATGTCGTCGCCGCTGACGATCGCGATCCTCACTTCCTACCCCCTCGGGTCTCCATGGCGTGGGGGCGTACCCGGCCCGGTATCCGCGAAACTACGGCGGTGCGGCGGCTTCGCCTGGCGCGCCGCCGTTTCGCATCGCGGATAGCGCAGGGGGACCGGATCGCTCGCCGGACTGTGGCGCGGCCGTCGGTTTGGAAGACTTAGGGGGTGGCGAGCGACCCGCACCGGCCCGCCGTCGAAGTGGTAGTCCTGCTGGCGTCGGCGGGGGGTCTGGACACCCTGTCGACGGTCCTGAGTGATCTGCCGGGCGACTTTCCGGCCGCCATCGTCGTGCAGCAGCACCTCGGCGACCACGACAGCGTCCTGCCGGCGATTCTTCGGCGCCAGACCGCGCAGCAAGTCCGTTGGGCACGCGACGGGCGGCCGGTTTGCCCGGGTCAGGCGGTGGTCTGTCCGCCGGGTATGCATCTCGAGATCACGCCGGACGGCCGCTGTCATCTGCGCGCGATCAGGGATCTGGGGGTGCGCCGCTTCGACGTCCTGCTGCGGTCGGTTGCCAGATCGTACGGACCGCGCAGCGTTGCGGTGGTGTTGTCGGGATCCGGGCAGGACGGGGCCGCGGGCACCGCGGCGATGAAGCGGGCCGGCGCGATCGTCATCGCGGAGAGTCCGGACACCGCCCAGCACTCGTCGATGCCGGTGGCATCGGCGCGCGCAGGGGCCGACGTGGTGTTGCCGATTCACCGAATTGGCCGGGTGCTGACGGAGGTCGCCAAGGGCGCGCCACTGCCCGACGAAGGTCGGGGTGTGTGGCGGCAAGCCCCAATGGAGGAAGGCGACGCGGCCGCACCGGCGCCATCGGATCAGGACCCGAAGAACACCGCGGCGGGCCGGGCGGACCTCGCGCGAGAGCGCGCCGAAGAGCTCAGCCGTCGACGCAGGGACCTCTCCGCTGGGCGCGGTGCCACCGCCGACACGGTGGCAACGGCCCGCCGCCGGGCCGCGGAGTCGCGGCGCCGCGCGCAGTTGGCGCACCAGGCGGCCGAGGAGGCGGCCGCGCGGTGGGGGCACTGACGCGGCTAGCTCACGACCTCCATGAGCAACAGGGCGCCCCCGACCGTCCCCTTGCCCGACCGGAACGACGTGCACGTGACGCGCACCCGGGTCGGTCGTCCTCGGCGGTTGATCGCGTCCACTTCCGTCTCACCGGAGCCGTCGGCGTCCACGAACGCATTGCCGATCAACGGCCGCACGCCGTCCATGGGCAGGCCGATGTCCAAGGCGGTCAGCGCGGTTCCCACCGCCTCGTCGGACCGCAGACCCCAAAGCTCTTCGCAGCCGCGGTTCCACAGGATCACCTTCATCTCGCGGTCCACCACCAGCATGCCCATCTGGACGGAGTCGACCAGCGAATCCAGGAACACCTTCGCCTCGTCCAGTTCGAGGCTGCGTTCCCGCAACATGTCGTTGATGGTGTGCAGTTCGTCGTTGGTGGACTGCAGCTCCTCGTTCATCGTCTCGAGCTCTTCGTTGGTGGACTGCAGCTCCTCGTTCGTGGTCTCCAATTCCTCGACGGTGGACTGCAATTCCTCGTTGGTGGTCTCGAGTTCCTCGTTGGTCGACTGCAGCTCCTCGTACGCCACCTCCAGCTGGCGGTTGGTCTGGACCACCTTGTCCAGCAGGGCTCGCGTCGCGCTGACGTCGAAGAACACGATCGACACGCCCAGCAGCCCGTTCTCGGCGTCGACGAGCGGGTTGACGTGGATTTCGAACCACACCGTCTCGGCGCCCGGCCGCTGCCATTTCACGTCCTGGATCCGCGCCGAGCGCCGCTCCACCTTGGCCTGCTCCAGATAGGCGCGCAGCTCCACCGGACGGTAGGACACCTCGAGGTCGCGCAGCAGGCGGCCGATGTCGCGGGCCGAGAGCCCGAACAGCGTCTCGGCCTGCTGGTTGATCATCGCGACGGTGTCCTCGCCGGTGACCACGATCTGGGCCACCGGGCTGGCGCGGAAAGCCAAGTCGCGCACGGTCGTCAGGCCCGTCAGGTCGATGTTGCGCTCGTAGAACGCCCCGGCCGGGTCGTAGCGCTCCACGCCGCTGTGGCTTCCGATCGCCTTACGGAAGATGCGGTGCTTGAGGTCCAGCGGCGTGAACCGGTCCCCGTGGCTGAGCAACATCTCGGCGTGCCCGAGGAAAAGCGTGCCCTGCGGCGCGAGCGCAAAATGCAGGCGGCCCAAAACGTTTCGCTGCGTCTCGGCGTTGAGGTACATCAGCGTGTTGCGGCACACCAGCAGGTCGACACGGGAGATCGGCGCATCCTTGACGAGATCGTTGCGCCCGAAGATCACCGCGCGGCGCAGCTCCTTCTGAAACACGTAGCGGCCGTTGACCTGTTCGAAATAGCGCGACAGTAGCTCGGGTGGCACCGCCTCGACGGCCCTGGCGTCATACGAGGCGGCGCGCGCCTCGGTCAGCGCGTCCTCGTCGATGTCGGTGGCGTAGATCTTGACCCGCTGCCGGAAGCCCTCGGGTCCCAGCGCCTCGGCCAGCAACATGGCCAGCGTGTAGGCCTCCTCGCCGGACGCGCATCCGGCGCTCCAGACCCGGATCGGATCGCTGGGACCGCGCTCGGCCAGCATCCTGGTGATGACCTCGGAGGCGATGTACTCCCACGCCTCCGGGTCGCGGAAGAAGGCGGTGACGTTGATCAGGATGGTGTTGAAGAGCGCGGCGAATTCGTCCGAACTGGCCTGCAGGAAGTCGAGGTATTCCTCGAAGGTGGTGTAGCCCGCCTGATCCATTCGGTGGCGGACGCGGCGCATCAGCGACGTGCGTTTGTACCCGGTGAAGTCGAAGCCGCGAGAGTCCCGCATGTAGCGCAGCAGGGCCTCGAAAGCCTCATCGGTCGTGCCATCCATTCAAGTCCCGTCCGCATCGAGCGTGGCCGAAGACTTTGAACATTACTCGCGGCCGTCAGATTCGATCCTCGCGACCGACCATCGCCCAGACGGTCTTACCCGACGACGTGGGGGTGGCACCCCACGCCCGACACAGCGCCGCGACGATGGCCAGACCGGACACGATCTCGGCGCCGCGCCGGGCATCCTCGTGCCGGACGGGCAGCTGGTCGCTGCCATCCTCCACGGCGACGGTGACGGTCTCTCGATAGCTCTCGACCACCAGCACCGGCGCGCTGTCGGTGTGGTCGAGCACGTTTTCGATGAAGACGGTGGCCACCGTGGTCGCGATGGGAATGGCCTCGCTTTGACGCCATTCGGTGAGCCAGTCGGTGACGACGGCCCCGGCCATCCCGAGGGTGCCGTCCGAGCGGGGCAGCTCGGTGCGCGCGCGGCGCCTGCCCTGTAGCGACCGGCTGCGGACGGCTTCCATCGCCCGCTCGCGGCTCGGGTGGACGGGCACGTAGCGGGCCACGCCGGCCCCGATGATCGCCCGCCGGACCGACGGTTCCGGGCACACGAGCAGGATGGGTACGTCCGGCCAGGTGCTGACGTGCCAGCGGGCGCTGGTGAAAACGGTCCAGGCCGAGTCCGTCGGCACGCGGAGCCGGTCGACATCGACGATCACCGCGCGCGGCTCATCCAGCGCGGCCTTGATCACGGTGTCGCGCAGGCCCCGGTACGTGGAGCTGTCGAGCACGCCGTCCACCACCAGGACCGGCACATCGTGTTGTGGATCTGTGTCGACCCGGATGGACGGGCTCCGCTCAACCATCGGGATCACCACCGCTCGACAACCGGTCGCTGAGCACCTGCAACGCCCGCTCGGTTTCTTCGGCGAGGCCCGTGTAGCGCACGTTGAGCGGACCGGTCCCCGCTTTCTCCGCCAGTTGCCGCGCCAAGCGGGCCTTCTCCTGCAGGCTGCGCAGGGCCACCCAGAGCGCGCCCTCGACCTCGCTGTCCCGCGCGGCGAGCAGCGCGTCGGCCGTCCAGGCGTGCCCCACCTGGCAGCGGAAGTTGCCCTCGCTGATGGACACCAGCGAGCCGTTGCAGTCCGGGCAGGTGTACCCGGACGGGGCGCCCAGCTGCTGGGTGTCGAAGTCGGTCGAGAATCGCGACATCATCGCGATCCGATTCTCAAGTTCCATCGCTGCGTCGCGTTCCATGGTCAGGTCCTTCAACGATTGGTGCGACAACTCCTTGAGGACGGCCCCGATGTCCGCGGCCGCCGCCTCGCGATCAAGCACGCCCGCGTCGCGCGCGTTGACCGGCATCGCGGGAAACAACGCGTCGTCGGGTGATTGACCGATCGTGGTGCCGCCGCGGGACCGGATGGCACCCAAGCCCAGCACCCCGTCGTCGAGCACGCCCGACAGCAGGACGCCGATCGCGCGGGGACCGAAAGCCAGGGCGACCGAGCGGAAGAGCGCGTTGATCGCCGGCCGGTGCCCGTTCTCGGTCGGACCCTGCGACAGCACCAACCGATGGTCGGCGGCCAGCAGGTGGCGGTCGGGCGGGGCCACGTAAATGTGGGCGGGTCGGAGCGGGGCGCCATGCTCGGCGGTCACGGCGGGCAGCGGACCACTGCGGTCGACGATGCGAGCCAAAACGCTTGGCGCGCCGGCGGGGATGTGCAGGGTCACCAGGTAGGCGTACGGCACGTCCGGGGACAACCCCGCCGCCAGCCTCGACAGCGCTTCCACTCCCCCCGCGGAGGCGCCAATCGCCACCACGCCGCGCAATTCGCCGTTCTCGCCAGTCGCCCCGATCACCACTTTCGACTACCCGCCTCAATGGTAGGTATTCAACTCGGTGCGGGATAGTCGCCGGCCACGCTCAATACCTGGGGTTTTCGGTGCGGGTACGGCGGGCACTCTTCAGAAGTCTGATCGTGGACAGGAGGGTGAATCATGCCGAACTCGTCGATCAAGAACGAAAAGTTGTACAAGGACCTGCGCAAGCAGGGCGACTCCAAGGAAAAGGCCGCCCGAATCTCCAATGCGGCCGCCGCGCGCGGCAAGTCCTCGGTTTCGCGCAAGGGCGGGAAGTCGGGGTCCTATCAGGACTGGACGGTTCCGCAGTTGCGGAAGCGGGCGAAAGAGCTTGGCATGTCAGGCTATTCGAGCCTCACGAAAGACAAACTGGTAGCCAAGCTGCGCAATCACTGAGCGGTGAGGCCGAGCCGCTCGACCAGCACGAGAAACGCGACCGCGTAATCGTTGTCGGCGGTGCGCGCCCGGATCCGCTCCCAGTCCAGCTGCTCACGGACGGCCCGCACGGCCGGCAGCAGCTTGGCGAAGTCGCAGTAATGCTCGCCGAGGGACCGCAGCTGCTGGATGAGCACCATCGTCGGCGGCAATACGGGCATCCTGATGGCCAGCACGTCCTGCTGCTCGGCGCAGTCCAGCGTCGACGAGTCCACCCGCACGCCGTTGAGGCGGTGCAGCACATCCACGACGGTGTCCCCGGTGCGCGCCTTGAACAACCAGTCCTCCGGCGGGCGTTCAACGGTGAAGCCCGCACCGCGCAGCGTCGCCACCGCCTCGTCCACGTCGGACTCGGCCACCACCAGGTCCACGTCATGGGTGGGCTCCGGGGCGCCATACGCCCACAACGCGTAACTGCCCGCCAACGCGAAGGGCGGGCCGTTCTCCTTCAGCGCCGACGCCGCACCGCGCAGCGCCTCCCGCAGCTGTGCGCTGGACGGGGGTGCATCGACGTGGGTTTTGATCGTTGTCATGGTGCCTAGGTCATACCCCACTGGCGGCCCCTACAACCTGCACTAACGCGCCCGCGAATTGCTAAGACCGTTTAACATGCGGCCAATTGGGCAAGTCTTTTGTCGTGTCGACTGCTTGGCTCAGCGCCTACGAAGCCGCTGTCATGATCCCCGCCCGCAACGACCGGGCGGAGCTGACTCACCTGTGCGGCGCGTACCGCTTTCCTCGCCACACCGAACTTTCCGCCGGCACGTCGGCGCGGACCCTGGCTCGGGCGCCACACGGGTCTGCTCACCACCTCGGGCAACTGGGGAGATCGGCGGCGGGTGATTGCGCGTGACGGCGGGACTGGTCAGGCATTGGCTGGAGTCGGGCCGACTCGAGCTGCCACTGCCCGCATCGGGACGCACCGCCGAACGCTGGCAACGCCTTTCAGCGCTCGCGGAAGAGAACATCGTGGCGGCCAGGGTCGCCGAATCACATCTCGACGCCGTGGCGATACTTCACGAATTGGGCGGGAAACCGCCGGAATCCGGCCACCTATGGGGAGTATGGGCGGCTGAATCCCCGGACGCGGTGCTCACCGCCACCCACATCAACGGCGCCTTCACGCTGTCGGGCACCAAGGTATGGTGCTCGGGCGCCGGCTTCTGCACCCACGCCCTGGTGACCGCCCGCCTCGAGGACGGAACCCGGGGCCTGTTCGCCGTGCAGGTGACTGACGCGAGCGTCAAACCGTTGCCAAGCACCTGGTGGAACGCCGGCATGGCCGGCAGCGATACCCGGCCCGTGCAGTTCACCAATACGCACGCCGTCGCGGTGGGCGATCCCGGCGACTACGTGAACCGGCCCGGGTTCTGGCACGGCGCGATCGGTGTGGCCGCCTGTTGGCTCGGGGGTGCCCGCCGCGTCGCGGATCCCCTATACCGTTGCGCCAAAAGCGAATCCGCCGACGCCTATTCGCTGGCACACCTGGGCGCCGTGGACGCCGCGCTGGCCGCCAGCGACGCGATCCTGGCCGCCGCGGCGGCCCAAGTCGACTCCGACCCTTTCGATCGGGCCGGCACCGCTCAACTGCTGGCCCGCCGCGTCCGCACGGTGGTGGAACACGCGGTCGACGAAGCGATCACCCGCACCGGCCGCGCGCTGGGGCCGGGCCCGCTCTGCCAGGATGGCCGGCACGCCCAGCGCGTCGCCGACCTGAGCATCTACATTCGGCAAAGCCACGCCGAGCGCGATCTCGCCGAGCTCGGTCGGCTCGCCGGTTGCCAGGGCTGAGGCCGCGATGAGGACCGCGCCGATCAGCAACCGCGCCCGCTTCGCGGCCAAGCCACTGACGCACGGCGGCACCCCCGCACCCTTGTGGCTGGCCGCTTTTGAGCGCGCTCCCCTGCCGCCGCTCGATCTCACCGGGTGCCGCCGCCTGATCGTCGTGGCGACCCATCCGCACGACGAGACCCTCGGCCTGGGTGCGACGATCGCGGCGCTGAGCGCGTCCGGTGTCGACGTCCGGGTGGTGTCGGTCAGCGACGGGGGCGCCGCCCAGTCCGGCGTCACGATATCCGGCCGGATTCGGCTGTCGACGACCCGTCGATACGAACTACGCAGGGCCGCAAGCATATTGGGGGTCGCCCAGCCTCTGCGGCTGGGATTGCCCGACGGCGAGCTGGCCGACCACGAGGACCGGCTGACCGAAGGCCTGGCCGAGATACTGCGGTCCGCCGGACCCGGCACCTGGTGTGCCGCCACCTGGCGGGGTGACGGGCATCCCGACTACGAGGCGGTGGGACGCGCGGCCGCCGCGGCATGCGTGCGCACCGGCGTCACCTTGCTGGAATATCCAGTCTGGATGTGGCACTGGGCCACGCCGGGTGACCCCGTGGTGCCGTGGGACCGCGCCCGCTCGGTCCCCGCACCCGGATTGGCCGTGAATCGCAAACGCCAAGCAGCGCAATGCTATCGGAGCCAATTGCGACCTGGGCGCGATGACACACCGCCCATTCTGCCGCCGTTCGTCCTGCAGCGGCTGCTGGCCGTCGGAGAAGTCGTCTTCCGCTGACCGCGCCCGTGACTGCCCGACCGGTGAAAGTGGGTAAGAGTAACCCTATGCGCGTGGCGACCTTCAACATCCTGCATGGCCGCACCGTCGGCGACGGGGTGGAGGTGCAGCGGCTGCGGGACTGCGTGCGCCGCCTGGATCCCGACGTGCTCAGCCTGCAAGAGGTCGACTGCGATCAGCCGCGGTCCGAGCGGGCCGACCTCACCGCGGTGGCGGCCGAGGCCATGGGTGCCGTCGAGCACCGGTTCGTGGCCGCGATCTCCGGAACGCCCGGGGCGACCTGGATGGCCGCCACGGGTCGCGAACAACCGGGGACGGCAGCCTACGGAATCGCGCTGCTGTCGCGGTATCCGGTGGCCAGCTGGCAGGTGGTGCGGCTGCCCCGCATTCCGATGCGCTTTCCCATGTACCTTCCGGGACCCAACCGCGTCATGGTGGTCGACGAGGAGCCCAGGGCGGCGGTCATCGCGCGGCTGGACACCCCGATGGGCGAGCTGACGGTGGCCAACACGCACCTGTCCTTCGTGCCCGGCTGGAACCGGCGTCAGCTGCGCCGGCTGGTGCACGACCTGCGCGGCTTTCCCGGCCCGCGGCTGCTGACCGGGGACCTCAACATGACACCCAAGACGGTGCGGCGCTGGTCGGGCATGCGGGCGCTGGCCGCCGCCGCGACCTTCCCCGCGCACGCCCCCAACCGCCAGCTTGATCACATCCTGACCGACGATCGCCGCCTGCGCGGCAAGGCCGTCATCGCCGAGCCCATGGACATTTCCGATCACCGGCCGCTGGTCGTCGACCTCGAACGCGCGTGATTCGGCGGGTCGGCTATCCCAGTGCGCTCAGCCGGCCCTTGACCCGCTCGATCTCGTCCACCGACGGCAGTGCGTCGGTGACCCGGGTGATTTCCACGCCGACGTCCACGTTGCTGACGCAACGACGCTCGGGGGCCAGCAGTTTCGTCGCGATGGTGAGGACCTCATCGTCGGACACCCGTCGCGGCAGCAGCGCCAACACCGGCGCGTAGCCGAGGGCGGGCGCGCCACCCGGATAGCCCGCGCGCAGAAACGCGACGATGTTCAAGACGCGATCGCTCAGGCCCATCTTCCACCTCGTTCATCCGGTCGTAGCCAGGTATAACCGGGCCGGGCGGATTGAAACCACCATGAAGCGCAAAAGGGGCCCGGCCCTGCCGGGACCGGACCCCTTCGTCAGCGTGCTACTGGTTTTCCTTCTGGCGCTCTTCGGCGGCCTCCGCGCCGGCCCGTGCCGACTCGGCTTCGGCTTCCTTCTTGCCCGCGTCGCGCTGAGCGTCGGCCTTGTCCTGCTGGGCCTGACCCTCCTCGACCATGTCGTTGCGGCCGAGAACGGCCCCGCCGGCCTCCTTGACCTTGCCCTTCAGGCCTTCGACGGCGCCCGTGACGGCTTCCTGTGGTCCGCTCTTCTGATCCCCCATGGATCAACCTCCCTTTGGTTGCTGTGCATCTCGCCCATACGGCGTTCCCGTCGGCCGTCCCGTCAAACGCGCTTGCCGGTGTGCGCGCGATCACGAGGCGGTTTCGCCGCCGGAATCGATCGTTTGGAACGCGATTGCGTGGGTAGTAATGAGCGACCACCAACGAAAGCGGGTGAAGTTTTGACCACCGTCGCCGTGATCGGGGCAACCGGCATCGCCGGCTCCCGCGTCGTCGCCAGGCTCAAGGCGAGGGGCGTCGCGGTCGTGGAGGTTTCCCGCACCCACGGCGTCGACGTGCTCGACGGGGAGAGCCTGTACCGGGCGCTCAAAGGAGTCGATGTCGCGATCGACGTCGCCAACCCCGAACCGCACGACGGTCACCCCGCCACCACCGAGGCGCTGGCGGCCCGCAACGTCATGGGTGTCTGCTCCGCGCGCGGCGTCCAGCGCGTGGTGATGTCGGCGATCGCCGGCATCGACGATCCGGTGTTCGACGGGCTGCCCTACTTCGAAGGCAAGCGGGCGGCGAAAGAGATCCTGCTCGAGGGCCCGGTGCCGACCACGATCGTGAATTCGACCCAGTGGTATGAATCCGCCACCGGCCCCGCGGGGCCGGTGATTTGTGACGGGCACGAGGTCCTCGTGGAGGATTGGTTGATACAGCCCATCGCGGCCGACACTGTCGCCGACGTTCTCGTCGAGGCGGCCCTCGGACAGACGCACACGCCGCGCACCATCACCGGTCCGGATGCCATCCGGTTGCCCGAGCTCACCTCGAAAGTCCTTGCCCAGCAAGGCGATGACCGCCCGGTGCGGGTGGTGCAGCCCGCCGTTCCCGCGCTCGCCGCGGGAGCGCTGCTCGCCCCCGAGCGCGCGGTGATCGTCGGGCCCGACGTCGAAACCTGGCTCCGGACGGTGCCGCCGGCGAGCACCGACGGCGACGGTGCGACGCTGCACAGGCCGGATTTCTCCCGGACCTGACCGACGAAGCCAGAAAACGAAGAGTTGCCCGCGGCGCGCGGGCCATTCCGCACCGAACGCGCTGGTCGGCAGGGCTGGCCACGCCAGGTCACCGACCGGCGACGTCATTTTTCCCACGCAGCCGGGGGCGGTGGGGTTATGGTCACCTCAGGTTGAATCCACAGCTGCCTCGCGCGAGCGGCCGTGGGCACCGGTCGCTCCCCCACTCACCCCATTCGACGGGCGACGATATGACTACTCAACCCTACGAACAACGACTCCACTGTTATGAAATCGATTGCGCCGGGGCACGACTGGACGTGCAGGCGCACGGCCAGGCCAACGTCCTCCGCATCAGCGGCGAAATAGACGCGTCCAACGCCGACCTCCTCGCCGCGGCGATCCGCCGCTTCGTGCGACTGCGAGCCCCGCTGATTCTGGACTTCAGCCGCGTGGATTACCTCGGCAGCGCGGGCCTTCGCGTGCTGCTGCACGTCCAGGACGAGTGCCGGCTCGCCCGGCTGCACTGCAGTGTGGTCGGCGGTGCCGCCCTGCGGCGGCTCACCCGCGTGGTCACCGGCCTCGGCCTGCCCTTGGTCGATTCGGTCGCCGATGCGCTTCAATTGATCCGAGGCGTTTGAAAGGCGCTCGGCGGCGGTGACTCCAGGTCACGATTCCGTCACGATCCTGGTCACGAATCCTTAAGAATTGCGGCGGTTTCCCTAAGAATTCTCAGCATCGCCGGGCGGATTTGACCGTTCGCTTAGTGAACGCCCGCGTTCCGTGGCCGCATCGATCGTTTCGCGCTCCTTCCGCCCGCGCGGGCAAACACGACCACTTCTGACTTCCGCTACTTTGGTTTTCGAGGATCGGGAGCCTCTCTGGCAAGAATCAATTCGCAATTTCGAAGGACAAACTGATCATGAAAATCAGCAGTATTGTCGCGCGCCGGCGTCTGGCCGGCATCAGTGCCGGCTGCCTGCTCGGGGGGATCACCATGGGTGTCGTCGGCGCGCCGTCGGCGGCCGCAGCGCCCGACTGCAGCCCCGGCGGGGTGAACGCGACCGTTTCGTCCGTGCAGGGCTCGGCTGAGCAGTACCTGTCGGCGCACCCCGGAGCCAACGACGTGGTCAGGGCCGCCTACGGCCAGCCGCGCCCGGAGGCCGAGTCGAACCTGCGGGGCTACTTCACCGCGCACCCCCAGGAGTACTTCGACCTGCGCGGCATCCTGGCACCGATCGGCGACACGGAACGGCAGTGCAACGTCAAGGCCCTGCCCCCGACGCTGGAGTCGGCCTACCAGGAATTCATGGCCGGTTGATCCCGGCTCGAAGCGACCCGCCACGACGTTGTGGCGGGTCGTTTCTCTTCACGTGTGAATGGCCCGCACGGCGGGTAATTGTCCAGTCAACGTGACTGGAGGGGAAGATGCGGCTGCGTCGCAGTGTGCTCAACAAGCCGGGGATCGCGCGCAAGCGCCGCGGCAAGGGTTTCGCGTATTACGGGCCCGACGGAGAGCTGCTGTCCGACCCCGAAACCCTGCAGCGCATCAAGGATCTGGTGATTCCGCCGGCCTGGAAGAACGTGTGGATCTCGCCGCATCCCAATGGCCACATTCAGGCCGTGGGCGTGGACGCCGCCGGCCGCCGCCAGTACCTCTACCACACGGCATGGCAGCAGGAACGCGCCGAAGAGAAGTTCGACCGGGTTCTGGAACTGTCCACGCGCTTGCCACACTGGCGTACCGTCATCGCAAAAGACCTGCGGCGCAGCGGCTTAACCCGTAAGCGGGTGCTCGCGGTGGCGTTGCGGCTGCTCGATCGCGGCTATTTCCGTGCCGGCAGCGAGCAGTACGCCGAAGAGAACGAGTCGTACGGGCTGGCCACCCTGCTCTGTGAGCACGTACAGGTCCGGCGCGACGCGGTGGCATTCGACTTCCCCGCCAAGAGCGGCGTGCGGCGCACGGTGGAAATCGAGGACCCCGAGGTGGTTCGGGCGGTGCGCGCGCTGATGCGCCGGCCCGACCGGACCGCGCGATTGCTGTCGTGCCGCACCGCAACCGGATGGGTCGACGTTCGATCCAACGACCTCAACGCCCGCTTCAAGGAACTGGTCGGAGACGAATTCACGGTCAAGGACCTGCGCACCTGGCACGGCACGGTGCTGGCCGCCACGGCGTTCGCCGACGCCGATCCGGCCGTCTCGCAGCGGGTGGCCAAGCGCGTCGAGTCCGCCGTCATGAAGGAGGTTGCCGAGGAGCTCGGCAACACCCCGGCGGTGGCCCGCGGCTCGTACGTGGATCCCCGCGTGGTCACCGGTTACGAGCAGGGGCTGACGATCGCCGCGGCGACGCGCCGCGCCGAACGCGCGCGCGATCCCGACGCGGCTCAGGAAATCCTGGACAAGGCCACCCGCATGCTGATCCGTCGAGTGGCGAAGGGCCACAGCGCTTCGGGGACCTCCGCGCTGCCCAAGAGCGCCTGACCCGGCCGTCGGCAAACCGCTTCTCGCCCGCGGTTTTTCGTCGCACGTCCTTGACATTTCGCTTCTCGGACACGACTGGGTGTAGCACCGAGACGCGCGACTGTGGGTCAATTCGACTGGCCGCCAAGGTCCGATGATCGCGGCGGCCCGCCGGATCCGCGGGACGAAGTGCTTCTCCCGGAGAAGCACCGTTTAACGAAGTACCTATAGGGTATTTCGCTCGCCATGGCTGGCCCGGGACGAGCAAAGAATGTGCTGGTGTGGCACGTCCATGGTTCCTGGACGCAGTCGTTCGTGGCGGGAGGCCACCACTACCTGGTGCCGGTGGCCGGCGACGGCGGCGAAGATGGGATCGGGCTCGCGGGACGGTCCTGGCCCAACGCGCGGGAGGTTCCGCTCGAGGAGTTGGGCCGCGAAGACATCGATCTGGTTGTGCTGCAACGCCCGCACGAGGCCGCGCTGGTCGCCCACTGGGCGGGCCGCCGGCCCGGGTCCGAGCTTCCGGCCGTCTACGTCGAGCACAACGCGCCGCGGCCGAGCCCCACACAGAGCCGCCACGTGGTCGCCGACCGCACCGACATCCCGCTGGTTCACGTCACCGACTTCAACCGCCTGATGTGGGACAACGGCCGGGCCCCGACCCGGGTGATCGACCATGGCATCGCCGACCCGGGCCATCGCTACACCGGCGACATCCTCAGGGCGGCCACCATGATCAACGAGCCACTGCGCCGCAACCGCGTGGTCGGCGCCGACCTGCTGGAACCGTTGTCGGCGTACGCGCAGATCGACGTGTGGGGCATCGGCACTGAAGACCTCCACGTCGACCGCGGTGGCGTCATCGGCCGCGGCCAAGTCGCCGCGCCGGCGCTCTGGGATCGGATCGCCCGCAGGCGGGTCTACCTGCATACCGCCCGCTGGACCTCGCTGGGGCTCTCGCTCATCGAGGCGATGTTTCTCGGGATGCCCGCGGTTGCCGTCGGCACGACGATGGCCCCGTTCGTAATCCCTTGCGAGGCGGGCGTTGTCAGCGCCGACGTCAACGCGCTGGGCGCTGGCCTGCGCGACTTTATGAACGACCAGGCCACCGCGGCCGCGGCCGGTAAGGCGGCGCGCGAATTCGCCTCGGCCCGGTTCGGACTCGGGCGTTTTCTCGCCGATTGGGACCAAGTGATCGAGGAGCAATGCAGATGATCGGAAGGGAGCCCGCATGAGGATCGCGATGATCTCCGAACACGCCAGCCCGCTGGCACACCTCGGTGGCGTGGACGCGGGCGGCCAGAACGTCCACGTCGCCGAGCTGTCCTCCGCGCTGGCCCGGCGCGGCCATGACGTGGTGGTGTACACCCGCCGGGACGACCCGCACTTGCCGGAGTGCGTCGACACCGAGCACGGCTACTCCGTCGTGCACGTTCCGGCGGGACCGCCCCGCGTATTACCCAAAGACCAACTGTTGCAGTACATGTACGCGTTCGCGCGCTACCTGGATGCGCGGTGGGTGGCCGATCCCCCCGACGTGGCCCACGGCCACTTCTGGATGTCGGGGGTGGCCATCCAGCGCGCGGCCCGGCCGCACAGCATCCCGACCGTGCAAACGTTCCACGCGTTGGGCCTCATCAAGCGGCTGCATCAGGGACTCGACGACACCAGCCCGGACTGCCGCGTCAGCGTGGAGGCCGGGATCGCCCGCGACGCCGACTGGGTGGCGGCCACCAGCACGGACGAAGTCTTCGAGCTGGTCCGCATGGGCCGCGCACGGTCGCGAACCTCCGTGGTGCCCTGCGGGGTCGACATCGACGCGTTCACCCCGGGCGGTCCCGTCGCGCCGCGCGGCGACCAACCCCGCATCGTTTCGGTCGGAAGGCTGGTGCCGCGCAAAGGGTTTGACACCTTGATCCGGGCCTTGCCGCGCGTCCCGGGCGCCGAGCTGGTGATCGTCGGCGGCCCGGCGAAGTCGGATTTCGCCGCCGACCCCGAGGCGCGGCACCTGCAACGGCTGGCCGCCCAGTTGGGCGTGGCCGACCGGGTCCGGCTGCTCGGCGCCGTCACCCGCCACGAGATGCCCGCGTTGCTGCGGTCCGCGGACGTGGTGGCCTGCACGCCCTGGTACGAGCCGTTCGGCATCGTGCCGCTGGAGGCGATGGCCTGCGGTGTGCCGGTGGCTGCCACCGCGGTGGGCGGGATCCGCGACACCGTCGTCGACGACGTCACCGGGCGGCTGGTGCCGCCCAAAGACCCGGTCAGCCTCGGCGACGCCATCGCCGCCCTGCTCCGCGATCACGCCCGGCGCGTGGCACTGGGTGCGGCCGGTCGCGAGCGTGCCCGCTCGCGCTACACCTGGGACCGGGTCGCGGCCGACACCGAACGCATCTACGAGAAGCTGGCACCGGTTCGGCGCGAGGTGAGCGCCCCAAGCAAACGCTCCGGGTGACCTTGTGGCTCAGGCTTTTTCCAGCATCCGCAGCGACCGCTCGACGTTGTCCGGCAGGCGCCGGCGTGCGCGCAATGCGGCAGGCAGCGCGGCCAGCGCCTCGAGCAACGCCCGCGCGTGGGCCGTGTCACGGGCGGCGGCCCAGGCCAACGTGGCGGTCGCGCCGGCGCACCGGCCGGCGGGTCGGCGCAGCCACGCCGTGAGCATGGCGTTGCGCACCTCGCGCGCGTGCTGGACGCTGCTGGGCGACCGCGTTTCCGATGGTTGGTGGTACGCCACCAACGCGGGGCAGAAGCACAGATCCCAGCCGTTGGCGGCCAAATCCCAGGCCAGCAGGCTCTCCTCACCGCGAAAATGCAGGATCGGGCTGAACCCGCCGACCGCTTCGAACGCCGACTTGCGCACCACAGCCGAGCAGGACTGGAACCCCAGGATCGAGGGGCCGGGCAGGTCGGGGTCCCTGCCCAGCGGAGAGTCGGCCAGTTTGGCGACGAACGGGTCGTCGCGCTGCTGCGGCCACATCACCGTGCGCGCGGCCAAAACCGCTACGGTGCCGAACCTTTCGAATACACCTTCGGCGGTCGAAACCGCATCCGGCTCCCACCACGAGTCGTCGTCACAGAAGGCGGCATACGGCGTGCCACATCGCGCCACACCGACGTTGCGTGCGACCGCTCCCTCGTTGCGGTCCAACGGTATGACCGTGACCCGGCCGCCCGACCGGGCCGCGATACGTGTGACGTCGCGCACGGAATCGTCGCGAGAAGCGTTGTCCACCACGATGATCGGACACGCGGTCGTGTCCAGCAGGCGGTCGAGCACGTTGCACAGTTCGTGCGCGCGGTCCCGCGTCGCAATGACAAAAGAAGTTAGGGGCTTGGTCGCCATGACTGGTGCAGCTACCCGAAAAGCGCCCGATGAAACGCCGTTTCGCCGGAAGGATCACGGGTATGAGAGCTCGATGCGTGCGCTTTCGCGAGTGTTGATCACCGGCGGCGCCGGCTTCTTGGGTGCCCATCTGTGTAACCGGTTGCTCGACGCCGACGTGGAGGTGGTCAGCGTCGACGACCTGACAACCAGCTCACCGGCCGCGACGGACCGGTTGGCCGGGCTTCCTGGATACCGATTCGTGCGGCACGACGTCTGCGATCGGTCGCTGGTGGACAGCGTCGGCACCTCTTTCGACACGGTGTTCCACCTGGCCTCGCCCGCCTCGCCGATCGACTATCAGCGACGACCGATCGAGACGCTGCGGGCGGGCTCGGCGGGCACCGCGACGGCACTGGAGGTCGCCGAACGCGGCGGCGCCCGCTTCGTGCTCGCATCCA
The DNA here is from genome assembly GCF_001667885.1 of Mycobacterium scrofulaceum. Lineage (GTDB taxonomy): Bacteria > Actinomycetota > Actinomycetes > Mycobacteriales > Mycobacteriaceae > Mycobacterium > Mycobacterium scrofulaceum_C. The sequence continues at coordinate 105,714 of NZ_LZJW01000057.1, forward strand.
CCAGCGAGGTCTACGGCGATCCTGAGGTGCATCCGCAGCCCGAAAGCTATTGGGGCAACGTGAATCCGAACGGGCCGCGCAGCGTCTACGACGAAGCCAAACGGTATGCCGAGGCCCTGACGTTCGCCCATCACCGCCTCGGACGGGTGGACGTGGGGGTCGCGCGCATCTTCAACACTTACGGCCCGGGCATGCGGGCGGACGACGGTCGCATGGTGCCCACGTTCTGCCATCAAGCGCTGCGCGGCGAGCCGCTGACCGTGTCCGGCACCGGACTGCAGACCCGGTCGTTGTGCTATGTCGACGACACCGTTGCGGGGTTGATCGCCCTGGCACGCGCGGACTTCAGCGGCCCGGTCAACATCGGCAACCCGACCGAGCTGACGGTGCTGGCGGTCGCCGAGCTGCTCCGGGAATTCGCCGGCAGCAGGTCGACCATCCAGTTCACCCCGCCGGCCGAGGACGACCCGCAGCGCCGTTGCCCCGACATCACCGTCGCCCGCGACCGGTTGGGCTGGGAGCCGCGGGTGGACTACCGCACCGGGCTGGCCGCCACGGTGGCGTGGTTCCGCGCGACGGCCGACGACCCGGACCGAGCCCTGGTTTTGGCCGCCGACCAGCTGGCGCTGTAGGAGGAATGGTGCGAATTCTCGGTGTCAATGCGGTCTTTCACGACCCCGCCGCGGCGTTGGTGGTCGACGGCCGGGTAGTGGCCGCCGCCGAAGAGGAGCGGTTCTCCCGCCGCAAGCACGGCAAGCAGGCCGTCCCCTTCTCGACCTGGGAGGTGCCCACCGCCGCCATCCGCTGGTGCCTGGCGCACGCCGGCGTCGCCGCCGAAGAGATCGACGCGATCGGCTACTCGTACGACCCGGCCCTGATGTACGAAGAGCCGACCGACCCGCGCGGCCTGGACCAGGACTGGGAGGACCTGCGCACGATGTACGCCGAGCGCGCACCCCGGTTTCTGGCTTCCGCCGTGCCGGGCCTCAATCCGGCCGCGGTGCGCCACGTCCGCCACCACGTCGCGCACGCGGCATCGACCGCGCTCGCCTCCCCGCACCCCGACACCGCCGTGCTGGTGGTGGACGGCCGCGGCGAACGCACCTCCATGCTGGCCGGCGTGTACCGCGACCACAAGCTCGACGTGCTGGCCTCCCAGCAGCTGCCGCACTCGCTGGGGTTGCTCTACGAAAGCCTCACCGAACACCTGGGTTTCGCGCGGTCCAGCGACGAGTACAAGGTCATGGCGATGGCGTCCTACGGCCGGCCGCGCTTCGCCGAGCGGCTTCGTGAGCGCGTATACGCCTGCGGTGACGGCGGCTTTCGCACCGAACCGATCGCGTGGAAGGAACTGGCGCCACCCCGCCGGCCGCACGAGGAGGCGCTCGAGCCGGTGCACGCCGATCTCGCCTGCAGCGTGCAGCGGGTGATCGAAGACGTGCTGCTCGACCTGGTGGCCTGGCTGCGGGAGCGCGCCGATGGCGACGCGCTGTGCCTGGCCGGCGGCGTGGCGCTCAATTGCGTTGCAAACACCCGCATCCACGCCGAGAGCGGGTTCGACCGGGTGTGGGTCCAGCCCGCGTCCGGCGACTCCGGCACGGCGCTCGGCGCGGCGCTGAGCCTGGCCGCGTCGTTCGGCGAACCGATCGCGCCGATGCCGTCGGCACTGCTGGGACGCGGGTGGTCCGACGAACAGATCGAGGCGATGCTGCGGGAAGCGGCCGTCAGCTACGAGCGCCCGGACGATGTGGCCGCCGCGATCGGCGACGCCCTCGCCGACAACCAGTTGGTCGGCTGGTTTCAGGGCCGCGCCGAGTTCGGGCCGCGGGCTCTCGGCGGACGGTCGCTGCTCGCCGATCCGCGCCGCGCCGCCAACCTCGAGCGCCTCAACGCCGTCAAGGGCCGCGAGCAGTTCCGGCCGGTCGCGCCCATGGTGCTGGCGGAGCGCGCCGCCGAAATCTTCTCCCGCGGGCCGCTTCCCAGCCCGTACATGCTGTTCGTCCACGATGTCGCCGAGGACTGGCGCGACCGCATCCCCGCGGTCACCCACGTCGACGGCACCGCCCGGATCCAGACCGTCGACGCGGCCGCGGATCCGCGGCTGCACGCGACGATCAGTCGCTTCGCCGAGCGCACCGGCGTCCCCGTGGTGGTCAACACCAGCTTCAACACCGCGGGGCGGCCCATGGTGGACAGCCCGCGCGACGCCTTGGAGGTGTTCGGCAGTTCCCCGATCGACGTGCTCGCGCTGGGCTCGTACGTGGTCAGGCGGCGCCGATGACAGCCGGCTACGCGATCGTCATACCGACCGTCGGACGAGACTCGCTGCGGCGCTTGCTCATTGCGCTGGAACGCGGATCCGGTCCGGGGCCCGCCGAGGTGGTGGTGGTCGACGACCGGCCGCGGCCCGCCGGCGAGCTTTCGGTGGGCGGTGACTTGCCGGTGCGGGTGCTGCGCAGCGGTGGCCGCGGGCCGGCCGCGGCGCGCAACGTGGGCTGGCGCGCCACCGGCACGCCGTGGGTGTGTTTTCTGGACGACGACGTGGAGCCGGGCCCGGACTGGAAGTCGGCGCTGGCCATCGACCTCAAGGCCGCCGAGGCCGCCGATGCCGCCGGCTCGCAGGCCGTGATCGAGGTTCCCGCGCGACGATCCCGACGACCCACCGACGACGAGCGCCGCACCCTGCGGCTCTCCCAGGCGCAATGGATCACCGCCGACATGGCCTACCGCCGCGACATGCTGGTGTCGGTCGGCGGTTTCGACGACCGGTTCCCGCGGGCCTACCGCGAGGATTCCGACCTTGCGGTGCGCATCGTGGCGGCCGGCGGGGCGATCGTGCGCGGGGAGCGCGCCTCGACCCATCCCGTGGCGGCGTCCACCTGGTGGTCGAGCGTGCGCGCTCAGGTCGGCAACCGCGACAACGCGCTGATGCGCCGCAAGTACGGCCGCGCGTGGCGGGCCATGGTCGGCGAGGGACCGGGCAGGATGCCGGCGCACGCGGGCACCACGCTGGCCGGCGGCGCCGCCGTGGTGGCCGGCCTGTCGGGCCGCGGCCGCGTCGCGTGCGCCGCGGCGGGGGCCTGGCTGCTGCTGACGGCGGAGTTCACCGCCCGGCGCTGGCTCGCCGGGCCACGGAATTCCCTTGAGGCCGCGCGCCTTTCGGTGACCAGCGCGGTCATCCCGCCGGTCGCGGTCGCGCACCGGCTCGCCGGCGAGTGGGCGTTTCGCCACGCGCGGCGCGATCCGCCGCTCGCCGTGCTCCTCGACCGCGATGACACCCTGATCGTCGACCGGCCCTACCTCAACGACCCCGAGGGCGTGCGGCCCACCCCCGGGGCGGAGAGCGCGCTGGAGCGGCTGCGCCGGCGCGGCCTGTTGCTGGCCGTCGTGACCAATCAGTCCGGCGTGGCGCGCGGGCTGATCAGTCCGGATCAGCTTGCCGCGGTCAACGCCCGGGTGAATCAGCTTCTCGGCCCGTTCGATTCGTGGCAGGTGTGCGTGCACGCCGAAGCGGACGGCTGCGAGTGCCGTAAGCCGCGGCCCGGCCTGGTGCTGGCGGCCGCCGAAGCGCTCGCGGTGCCGCCGCAGCGGTGCGTGCTGATCGGCGACATCGGGGGCGACGTGCAGGCCGCATTGGCCGCCGGCGCCGGGGCGGTGCTGGTGCCGACCGGCCGCACCCTGATCGGAGAGATCGACCACGCGCGGGCCCACGCCCGGGTGGCCGCGACGCTGGACGACGCCGTGTCTCTGGTGCTCCGGGAGTGCCGATGAGCACGGCGGTGGTGGCTCGCCTCGACAGCGCCGGCGACGTCCTGATCACCGGCCCCGCGGTGCGCGCGGTGGCCGCCCACCACGAGCGCGTCACCATGCTGGTCGGGCCGCGCGGCCGGGACGCCGCAGAACTGCTCGTCGGGGTCGACGAGATCGTCGAATGGCAAGCGCCCTGGGTGGATTTCGCGGCGCCCGAGCTGACCGCCGCGCACGCCGACGCGCTGATCAAGCAGCTGCGCGACATCGCGCCCGCCAAGATGTACATCTTCACGTCGTTCCATCAATCCCCGCTGCCGCTGGCGCTGCTGGCCCGGATGGCGGGCGTGCCCTGGGTGGGCGCGATCTGCGTCGACTACCCCGGCACCCTGCTCGACCTGCGCCACCAGGTGCCCGACGGGATCCCCGAACCGGAACGGGCGCTGTCGCTGGCGGAGGCCGCCGGTTGCCGCCTGCCGCCCGGCGACGACGGCGCCCTGCGCATCCGGGCCGTCGAGCCGCTGCCCCCCGGGCTGGCGGAAACCATTGGGCGCCAACCGTTCGTCGTCTTTCATCCCGGCGCCGCGGTGCCGGCGCGGCGGCCAAGCCCCGCCCGGAGCGCGGCGATGGTGGCGGCGCTGATTGGCGCGGGATATCGGGTGCTGGTCACCGGCGGCCCGGACGAGGCCGAGCTGACGGCGGCCGTCGCCGACGGCCGGGCGCTGGACCTCGGGGGGCGGACCAGCTTCGCCGAACTGGCGGCGGTCTTTTCGGCGGCCCGGGTGGTCGTCGTTCCCAACACCGGGCCGGCACACCTGGCCGCCGCCGTGGGCACCCCGGTCGTGTCGTTGTTCGCCCCGGTGGTGCCGGCCACCCAGTGGCGCCCCTACGCCCGCCGGGTGCGCCTCCTCGGCGACCAGTCCGCGCCGTGCCGCGCCAGCCGGGCCCGGGTCTGCCCGGTGCCGGGCCACCCCTGCCTGGACCGCATCACCGATGCCGAACTGCTCGACGCGGTGCGAGAAGGAGGACAGCCATGATCGAGGCGCACTTCGCGGCGCTGCGTGAGGCCGTGGGCCGCAACGGCGGTGAGGCGACCCGCCTGCGCGGCTGGGGCCGGCATCTGGCCGCGGTGCTCTCCGGCGGCGGCCGCCTGCTGGCGTGCGGCAACGGTGGCAGCGCCGCCGAGGCGCAGCACCTCACCGCCGAACTGGTCGGACGCTTCCAGCAGGAACGAAATCCTCTGTCGGCGATCGCGTTACACGCCGACACCTCAACGCTGACGGCCATCGGCAACGACTACGGCTACGAGGAGGTGTTCGCGCGTGGCGTGCGGGCGCACGGCAGGCCCGGCGACGTACTGGTGGCGCTGTCGACCAGCGGCGCCAGCCGAAACGTGGTGTCGGCGGTCAAGGCGGCGCACGACGCGGGCATGGTGACGTGGGCGTTGACCGGCCGCGGGCCCAACGAGCTGGCCGCCATGTGCCACGACGCGATCTGCGTGGACGCCGCCAGCACGGCCACCGTCCAGGAGATCCACCTGATGCTCGTGCACGGGCTGTGCGTGGCGCTCGACAACGTCTTGCTGCGACGGGAAGCATCGTGAGCGCCAAACCCCTTGTCATCGTCGGCGATTCGATACTCGATGTCGACATCCTGGGCTCCGCGTCCCGGCTCAGCCCGGAGGCGCCGGTGCCGGTGGTCGACGCGGAACGCCAGGTGCAACGGCCCGGGGGCGCCGGCCTGGCGGCGCTGCTGGCGGCCAGGACCGAGACCCCGGTGGTGCTGATCACGGGCATCGCCGCGGACGACGCGGGACGACGGCTGCACGACCTGCTGGCCGCCGCCGGGGTCAGCGTCCTGCCGTTGCCGATGAGCGGAACCACCGTGACCAAGACAAGGATTCGGGCGCGCGGTCAGTCGATGCTGCGCGTGGATCGGGGAGACGCCGCCCCGGTCGACGGCCCGCTCCCCGCGGAGGCCGCACAGGCCCTGACCCGTGCCCGGGCGATCTGCGTGGCCGACTACGGCGCGGGCGTCACCGCGCTGCGGGCCATCCGGGCGGCGCTGACCGAAGCGGCGGCTTGCGTCCCGCTGGTGTGGGACCCGCACCCGCGGGGCGCCGCGCCGGTCCCCGGGTGCGCGCTGGTCACGCCCAATCATGAAGAGGCGCGCCACTTCTGCGGCCCCGCCACGGCGGGCGACGGCGGAGAGACGCTGCTGCGCAGATGGGAGGCCGGCGCGGTGTGCATCACCCGCGGCGCCCAGGGTGCACGCGTGTACGGTCCCGGACCGACCGCACGGCATGTCGGCATACCGGCGGGATCGGCGGCCGGGGCGGCCGACGTGTGCGGCGCCGGGGACCGATTCGCCGTCGCCGCGGCCGTGGCCCTGGGCGGCGGCGCCGACCCCGTCGCGGCGGTGCAGGCGGCGGTCGCCGACGCGGCCCGGTTTGTCGCCGCCGGCGGCGCCGCCGCGGTATCAACCCCGCTGCCCGCCAACGGTTCCGGCATGCTCGGGGAGGGCACCCGGGCCGAGGACCCGATCGACGCGGTCGCGCTGGCCGCGCGGCTGCGCCGCGACGGACGCGTGGTGGTGGCCACCGGGGGATGCTTCGACCTGCTGCACACCGGGCACATCCGGTTGCTTCGGCAGGCCCGCGAACTCGGCGACGCCCTGATCGTGCTGGTCAATTCCGACGCGTCGGTGCGCGCGCTGAAGGGCGCCGGACGCCCGGTGATGCGCGACGTCGACCGCGCCCGCGTGCTGGCCGCACTGGCCTGCGTCGACGGGGTGGCGATCTTCGACGGCCTGACCCCGGAACGAATGCTGGAAACGGTGCGCCCCGACATCTGGGTCAAGGGCGGCGATTACGTCGCCGCCGAGCTGCCCGAGGCCGACGTGGTGTATCGCCACGGCGGCGAGGTGATCATCCTGCCCACGGTGGCGGGTTACTCGTCCTCCCGTTTGATCGCCGCGGCGAGTTCCCGCCGCCCAACAACCGAAAGGTCTTGATATGACGTCACCCTCGCTCGGCGGTGTACTGATCTCCGGCGGCTCCTCGGGGCTGGGAGCGGCCGCGGTGGCGGCCGTGGCGCGGCGAGGCGGCCTGCCGCTGGTCATCGATAAGAAACCCCCCGCATCCGAAGTGCCTTACGCCGCTTGCGATCTCGCCGACACCAGCGCGGTCGCGGCCGCCGTCGAGTCGCTGGCCGATCAGGCCGGCGGCCGGCTCACCGGCGTCTTCACCGCCGCCGGCATCGACTCCTGCGGCACGCTCGAACAGGTTCCGGCCAAGGAGTGGGAGCAGGTGATCGCCGTGAACCTGGTCGGCACCGCGGCCGTCATCCGGGCGGCCCTGCCCTACCTGCGCGCGACCCAGGGGCGCATCGTCACCTGCGCTTCGACCCTGGGCATCAAGGCGGTCGGCGACGCCACCGCCTACTGCGCGTCAAAATTCGGGGTCGTCGGTTTCACCCGCGCCCTGGCCGCCGAACTCGCGGGCCAGGTGGGCGTGACGCTGCTCATCCCCGGCGGCATGCACACCCCGTTCTTCGAGGGGCGCACCGAGCAATACAAGCCGCCGGCGGACGCCAAGCTCAACCAACCCGCCGACGTCGCCGAGACGGTGCTGTTCGCCCTCTCCCAGCCCGCCGGGTGTGAGGTGCGTGAGCTCGTGGTGTGCGCCTCCACGGAGTCTTCGTGGCCTTGACGCTCGATCCCGGCCCCGACGGGGCCGACAGCATCGTCGTGCTGCGCGCCCTGGGTCTCGGTGACCTGCTCACGGCGGTGCCCGCGCTGCGTGGGCTGCGCCGGTGCTACCCGGGGGCGCGCGTCATGCTCGCCGCCCCCGACCGCTACCGCGAGCTGGCCATGCTCACCGGCGCGATCGACGAACTACTGCCCACCAGCTGCCTGGGCGACGTGCAGCCGTTGCCGCGCCCGCCCGCGCTGGGCATCAACCTGCACGGCTGCGGACCGGAAAGCATCGACCACCTGCTGGCCTGGGCGCCGCAGGCGGTGCTCACCCACTGCCATCCACGCCATCCCACCCTCAAGGGACCGCCATGGCGCCCGGACGTGCACGAGGTGAACCGCTGGTGCACGCTGCTCGAATGGGCCGGAATCCCTTGCGACGCAACCGATGTCCTGATACCAAGGCCCGAGGGTATTCCGTTCGACCAGACCGGCGCCGTCGTGATCCATCCCGGCGCCTCCGCGCCGGCGCGGCAGTGGCCCGTGGACCGCTTCGCCGAGGTCGCCGCGGCGCTCAGCGACGACGGCTACGACGTGATCATCACCGGGTCCGCCGCCGAATTCGATCTCGCGCACCAGGTTGCCCGTCAGGCCGGTCTGCCCCGCACGGCGGTGGTGTCCGGGCTGCTCGACCTGCCCGCGCTGACGGCCCTGGTGTCGGACAGCCGGCTGGTGATCTGCGGGGACACCGGCCTGGGTCACCTGGCCGCCGCGACCGGCACGGCGTCGGTGGTGTTGTTCGGGCCCACCGCTCCCGCCCGGTGGGGCCCGCGCGGCCCGGCGCCGCACGTCGCGCTGTGGACCGGCGGGGTCGGTGATCCGCACGCCGCCGTGCCGCACGAGGGCCTGCTGTTGATCACGGTCGCGCGGGTGCTGTCCGCGAGCCGGCAAATCCTGCGGGAGAACGCATGAGCGGGCCGCTCGTCGGCGCGGCGGGCGCCGGCTCCGCCGGGCTGACCCCCGCCGTCCGCGAGGCCGACCGCGGGCCGAACACGGTCGCCGCGGGCGTCGAGCCCGACTGCGTGCGCAAACTGCCCGCCGGCGTCGCGGCCATCGACGAATCCCGGTTACGGGCCGCGGCGCAGGACATTAGGGCCCACCTCGTTTCGAGCATCGCGGAGCGTCCGGGTCCGAGCTACGCCGGAAACGCTGCGGCGCACGGCTTTTAGCCGAACGGCGGCGCCGGCGGCGCGTTCACAGGAAACCCGACGAATAACGGCGGCGATCGTGGGTATGCCCCTCGTGTGGGAAGCGCTTCAGCGTGCCCATTCACGCCAGACTGCGGTCGAAACGGACGGCCGTGGGCCTTCGCAGCAAACCGCACGCGCCCGTGGCTTTAGCGTCGGCCGGCGTAGGTAGCGAATCGTCATCGAAAACCGTCTGTCTAGGAGGAACACCAATGGCTAAGCAAGAGGTCTCGGACTACCTGCTGGAGCGATTGCGCGCCTGGGGTGTCGAGCATGTGTTCGGTTACCCCGGTGACGGCATCAACGGGCTGCTCGCCGCGTGGGGCCGCGCGGACAACAAGCCGAAATTCATTCAGTCGCGCCACGAGGAGATGAGCGCGTTCGAGGCGGTCGGCTACGCCAAATTCACCGGCCGGGTCGGGGTGTGCGCGGCCACGTCGGGACCGGGCGCCATCCACCTGCTCAACGGCCTCTACGACGCCAAGCTCGACCACGTTCCGGTGGTGGCCATTGTCGGGCAGACCAACCGCACCGCCATGGGCGGCAATTACCAGCAGGAGGTCGACCTGCTGAACCTGTTCAAGGACGTCGCCAGCGACTACGTCCAAATGATTACCGTCCCCGAGCAATTGCCCAACGTGCTCGACCGGGCGATCCGGATCGCCATGACTCAGCGCGCCCCGACGGCGTTGATCATCCCGAGCGACGTGCAGGAGTTGCCGTACTCCCCGCCCGGGCACGCGTTCAAGATGGTGCCCTCCAGCCTCGGCATCGAATATCCGGAGATCGCACCCGACGACGCGGCCGTCGCGCGCGCGGCCGACATCCTCAATGCGGGCAAGAAGGTCGCCATCCTGGCCGGCACCGGGGCGCGCGGGGCACACGAAGAGCTGAGCGAGGTCGCCGACCTGCTGGGCGCCGGAGCGGCCAAGGCGCTGCTGGGCAAGGACGTGCTCTCCGACGAATTGCCCTGGGTCACCGGCTCGATCGGGTTGCTCGGCACGCGGCCCAGCTATGAGCTGATGCGCGACTGCGACACCCTGCTGACCGTGGGCTCCAGCTTCCCGTACACGCAGTTCCTGCCGGAATTCGGGCAGGCCCGAGCGGTGCAGATCGACGTGGACGGCCGGCTCATCGGGATGCGCTACCCGTACGAGGTGAACCTGGTCGCCGACGCGAAATCCGCGCTGCGGGCTCTGATTCCGCACCTGCGGCGCAAGGACGACCGGTCCTGGCGGGAGACGATCGAAAAGAACGTTGCGCGCTGGTGGGAGACGATGGACAAGGAAGCCCACGTCAGCGCCGACCCGATCAACCCGATGCGGCTGTACTCCGAGCTCTCCCCGCAGCTGCCCGACGACGCCATCGTGACGGCCGACTCCGGTTCGGCGGCCAACTGGTACGCCCGCAACCTGCGCTTCCGTGGCCAGATGCGGGGTTCACTGTCCGGCACGCTTGCCACGATGGGCCCCGGCGTGCCGTACGCGATCGGCGCCAAGTTCGGCAACCCGCGCCGGCCGGTCATCGCGTTCGTGGGTGACGGCGCCATGCAGATGAACGGCATGGCCGAGCTGATCACGATCAAGCGGTACTGGCAGGAGTGGGAGGACCCGCGCTTGGTCATCGCTATCCTGCACAACAACGACCTCAACCAGGTCACCTGGGAGATGCGCGCCATGGCCGGCTCCCCGAAATTCCATGAGTCCCAAGCGCTTCCGGATGTCGACTTCGCGGCCTTCGCGGGCAGCCTGGGCCTCAATGCGATGGCCATCAAGGACCCGGACGAGCTCGCTGACGCCTGGCGTCACGCGCTGTCGGCGGACCGCCCCACCGTGCTGGACGTGTTCACCGATCCGAACATGCCGCCGATCCCGCCGCACGCCACCTGGGATCAGTTCAAGTCGGCCACGGCCGCCGTGCTCTCCGGTGACGAGGACCGCGTCGGCTTCGTCAAGGTCGGCCTCAAGACCAAGGCACAGGAGTTCATGCCGCACAAGAAGGGATGAGAGGGAGGCGTCAGCGACTCGACGAGGCGGCGCCGCGCAGATCGTCGACGAAGAGCCGGTAAGCCTCCTCGCGTCCATCGCTGCGGTCGCGCAGCAGGGCCGACGGATGCACCGTCGCCACCACGGTCGGCTCGGGCTCGACGTCGACGACGGAGGCGAGCAACCGCATCTGTTGGCCGCGCTGGGTGGAGACGCGAAAGTCGGCCCCCAGCAAGGATTGTGCCGCGGTCGCGCCGAGGCACACGACGACCTGCGGTCGCACCGCCTCGATCTCGGCGATGAGCCAGGGCCGGCAGGCGACCACCTCGGTGCGTCCCGGCTTCTGGTGAATCCGCCGCTTGCCGCCCTTGCGGGTGAACTTGAAGTGTTTGACCGCGTTCGTCACGTACGTCAGCGCGGGATCGATGCCGGCGTCTTCCAGCGCCCGGGCGAGCAGTCGCCCGGCCGGCCCGACGAACGGCTCACCCGCGCGGTCCTCCTGGTCGCCCGGCTGCTCACCCACCAGCATGATCGGCGCGCCGGGATGCCCGCGGCCGAAGACGGTCTGGGTGGCGTCGGCGAAAAGCGGGCAACCGCGGCAACATTCGGCCGCGGCCCGCAGCGATTCCAGTCCCGGCTCCTCGGGCAGGTACCGCGCGGCACCCGGTGCCTTGGTGGCGGTCATGGCGCTCCCTTACCTACCCCGGGCTGGGGCGCCCCCGCTCACGTCGACCTTCGAGCGGGGGCACCCCAGTGAGTCGTGCTAACCCTTCCCGACGATGGCGTCGCGGGCCCGGTCGAGCATCGCCGCGAACGGTCCCGCGGCCAGGTTGGCCGCCTGCGACTCGACTCCGGCGTGCGGCCGCGTCGGCGCGATCGCCTCGGCGAGCTTGGCCGCGCGGCCCATCCGCTCCAGCTCCTCGCCGCTCAATTCCTGGCCCAGCTTGGAGAACTCGTCGTGCTCCTCGTGCTCGGCGTGCTCGACGACCGCCTCGCGCAGCTGCGTCAGCAGGCTGGTGAACTCCGCGCTGTCCACGTCGAGCTTCTCCAGCTTCTGCAAGACCGTCTTGGCCTCGTGCTCTTCGTGCAGTCGCTCGTCGACCACCGCGGCGCCGTCCGAAAGCTTCCGCTTGGCCCGCGGGTGCACGATTTCTTCTTCGGCCGTTTCGTGGACGGCCAGCAGTCGGCGCAGTTCGACGAACGCCTTTTCGCGTTCTTCGCCCGACGCCGCCAAGGTTTTGGCGAACAACGATTTGATCTGCTGGTGCTGACTGACAAGAAAGTCGACCACATCGGTGGGCGACGTGATGGCGTTGTGAGCCATGATGTCCTTCCCATTTCATTCCGCGCGCGGGCTGTTGCGCGCTCCTGTTCGGCTACCCGACGAATTCGGCGACCAAACGGTACGGCCGTCCACCAGTGGGTAGTTCCTCATCAAGTCGCGAACGAGGAGAACGCTTGTGGCCGGAATGCGCAGTCGTGCGGCGATCATGGGCGCGCTGGTCGTGACGGCCGGCTGCGCGGCGCCGGGGGCGTCGCTGGAAAGCGCGCCCGACGTCGTGTTGTGGTCGGTCGCCGCGCCCTTGCGTGAGCCGGTGTGGTCGTATCGGACGCACGCCCTGGTCGCGCTCACGGGCGATCAGCGGGTGGCCGAGGTGAGCGCGGGCGACCGCCCGGGTGACGCCAGGACGCGGCTGTCGGCGCCCATGGCGGCCGGGCGCAACCTGCAGATCAGCCAGCGGGACGACCGCATCGTGTTCGTGCCGCAGCCCGAGCGCGGCAGGGTCGCCGAGGTCGACCTCGAAAGCCTGCGCCAGATCGGCGATTTCGACGCCGGACCCGCCCCGGCGTATCTGTCCGAAGACGCCGGGTTGCGCACGCTGCTCGCGCTATCGGCGGACGGAACGTCGGTGACACCGGTGGATCAGTACGGTGACCGCAAGCTACCCACCGCGCGGATCGCCGGCGACCCGGCGGACACCATCGACGGCGCCAATCGTGGCCGCGAGATCGATTACCACGCCTATGCGCCGTCCGGAATCCGCCATTACCAAGGATCTTCGTCGCCTCCAGCGGAGCGCGGGTCCTTGCGGATCAACGTCGCGGTCTCGGCGGGCGACGGCGCCGCGGTGACGCGCAGCTACGTGGCCGGCCACGACGACGCCACGCTGTACGCCGTGGATTCCCGCCGCGGCGGGGAGGGGCTCACGGTGCTGGCCCGCACCCGGCTGCCGGCGCCGATCCGCGCGTTGGGCACCGACGACACCAGGATCTACGCCGCCACGGACCACGAGGTGGTGGTGCTGGAGACGGCGAGCTTCACCGGCTTCCCGACGGGGACGATCCCGGTGATCCGCGCGATCGACTACCGGGCGGGGCTGCCGCCCGCGGCCCAATCCGCGTCCCTGTCGGGCATGGCGATCGGGCCCCACCGGGTGTACCTGACCCTCGCCGACGTGCCCTACGTGGTCGGCGTCGCCAAGCCGCGCCTCTGACGCCCCGGCTTCGGCTACATTTCGGGCAGGTTGGCCGGTAAGGAGGCGCTGGCGTGACCAACCCGCAGGACCCGTATTGGCAGAATCCGTACACCTACGACCCGCTCGGCCGGGTTCCGCCCGCGCCATCCCCGGTGGAAACGCCGCCCGTCTTCGCGCCCCCGCCCGCCGTGCCCTACCGGCCGCCGGTCAACGTGCTGGCGACGCTGTCGCTGGTGTTCGCGTTCGTGTTCGCGCCCGTCGGGGCGATCCTCGGACACGCGGGATTGGCGCAGATTCGCCGCACCGGCGAACTCGGCCGGGACCGCGCCCGGGTGGGGCTGGCGCTGTCGTACGCGTTCATGACCCTCGCCGTCGTCGCTGTCGTCGCGTGGGCCACCCTGGGCGCCGCCCCGTCGACCCAGACCGCCGAGCCCGCCCCGACAACCGGCGCGGCACCCCCGGCGCCCCCGGGTCCGGTCGCGCCCGACGACCTGGCGGCGCTGCTGCCAGGCGCCGACGCCCTGCGCAACATCACCTCCGACCAGAACCTCGAAGCCGGCCAGACGTGGGACAACCTGGGCCAGTCCAGCGCGGAGGGGGCCATCGACCGGCCGGAATGCTGGGGCAGCATCGCGCCAGGAACGCCCGACGCCTACGCCGGTGCCGGTGTCACCGGATACCGCGCGGCGGAGTTCCGCGACTCGCGCAGCTTCCTGAAATCCACCCAGGTCATCGAGGCGGTCGTGGCCTTCCACGACCCGGCCGCCGCCCGGGCGCAGCTGGCGGCGTTGCTGGCGGGATGGCGCCAATGTGGCGGCTCGACCGTGACCCTCACGCCCCGCAACGGGGAGTCGCTCACCTTTTCGGTGGGCGCACCCGCCGACGCCGGCAACGGCGTCACCACCCAGGATCTGACGCCGCGGGGAGTGCAGATCCGGTCGGCCCGCGTCATCGCGGCCAAGGCCAACGTGATCGTCGACCTGATGGTGTCCTGCAGCGGCACGACGGACAGCGGTCAGCCGCGGCTGGGCGGCCTGGGCATCGCCAACTACGTGCTGGGAAAGCTGCCTGGCTAGGGTGGGCCCATGAGGTATGTCGACGTCGACGGAGTGGGCCGGGTCAGCCGGATCGGCCTGGGCACCTGGCAGTTCGGGTCACGGGAGTGGGGTTACGGGGACAGCTACGCCTCCGGCGCCGCGGGTGACATCGTGCGCCGCGCCCTGGCGCTGGGGGTGACGCTGTTCGACACCGCCGAGGTTTACGGGCTGGGCAAGAGCGAGCGGATCCTCGGCGAGGCGCTCGGCGACGAGCGCGCCAACGTCGCGGTGGCCAGCAAGATCATGCCCGTGGCGCCGTTCCCCGCCGTGGTCAAGCAGCGCGAGCGCGCCAGCGCGCGGCGGCTGGGCCTCGACCGCATCCCGCTCTACCAGATTCATCAGTCCAATCCGCTGGTCCCCGACACGGTGATCATGCCGGGCATGCGCGACTTGCTCGACGCCGGCAAGATCGGCGCGGTCGGCGTCTCCAACTATTCGCTGGCGCGGTGGCAGAAGGCCGACGCCGCGCTGGGCCGGCCGGTCGTCAGCAATCAGGTGCACTTTTCGCTGGCCCACGCCGGGCCGCTGGAGGACCTGGTGCCGTTCGCCGAGCGGGAGAACCGCGTCGTGATCGCCTACAGCCCGCTCGAGCAGGGGCTGCTGGGCGGCAAATACGGCCTGGACAACAGGCCCGGTGGCGTTCGGGCGCTCAATTCCCTGTTCGGCACCGAGAACCTGCGCCGCGTCGAGCCCCTGTTGCAGACGTTGCGCGACGTCGCGACCACCGTCGGTGCCAAGCCCGCCCAGGTCGCGCTGGCCTGGCTGATCAGTTACCCGGGCGTCGTGGCGATCCCCGGCGCGTCCAGCGTCGAGCAGCTGGAGTTCAACGTCGCCGCCGCCGACATCGACCTGCCCCCCGACGCCCGCGAGGCGCTCACCGGGGCGGCCCGCGCCTTCCGGCCGACCTCGGCCGGGCGTTTCCTGTCCGACCTGGTCCGCGAGAAGCTGGGCCGCTAGGACCGACGGCGGCGACCCGCAGCGCCCGGGCTCCGCCCGCGCTCGCGATCGCCGCTAGGACTGCGCGGAGTCGGCGAACGCGGCGGGGCTGGCCGGCGCGCCCCGGGCCACCACCACGGGCATCGACGTCGCGGAGTTGGTCCGCAGGATGGTGTGCACCACGTCGATCAGATCCTCGACGGGCATCAGCTTGCCGGGCATGCAGCCGCGGGAGGCCCACAGCGGGACGGCCTTCATGGCGAGGTCCATGTCCCAGCCGATGTTCATGCCCGTCGCCGCGTCCCCCTCGCCGCCGGGGCACTCGCCGACGATGAAGGTGGTGAACCCGATGTCGGGATGCTCGGCCCGCCACGCGTCCACCATCCGCTCGAGGGCGGCCTTGCTGACGCCGTACGCGCCCAGGCCCGGCCACGGCGGCCCGAAGGTGCCCGCGTCGGAGGACAGGTAGACCGCCTTGCCGGCCGAGACCGTCAAGTGCGGCAGCGCCGCGGCGGTCACCAGCGCGGCGCCGATCACGTTGGTGTCGAAGATGCGCCGCCAGGTGGCGGCGTCGGTGTCGACCATGCGGACCAGCGGGCCGACAGCCGGGGTGTAGACGATGTTGTCGATGCCGCCGAGGGCGTCGGCCGCGGAGGCGATCGCCGACCGGCACGACGCCTCGTCAGTGACGTCACACTCGATGGCGACCGCGCCCGGGCCGGCCTCCTTGGCCGCCGACTCGATGCGCTCGCGGCGCCGGGCCAGCAGCGCGACCTGATCGCCCCGCTCGGCGAGGCCGACGCCGATGCAGCGGCCGAGCCCGCTCGAGGCGCCCACCACAACTGTCCTTGACATATGTGCCCTCTCTTGTAACGAGCTGATGCAGGCACAGCGTATCGAGCAGTCGCTCAACATGTCACCGCCGGGCGCGTCAAGCGTGGCGTGTCCGCCGCAACGATCGCTCGACCGAGAATCGGGTGAGGGCATTGCGGTCGGCCCGCTTCTGCTCGTACATCGCCTCGTCCGCACGGGCGGTGACCGACGAAACCGGCTCTCCGGCAACGGCGATCGTGGCGCCGATGCTCAGGGTGGTGCGAATCGTGTTGCCGCCGACGTCGATGAGTTCGCCGCTGTTGCGGCGAACTCCGTCGGCGATCTCGGCAACCTCGTCGGCACCGTGCACACCGGGCAGCACGATCAATATCTCGTCGCCTCCCACGCGTCCCACGGCGTCCTGGCTGCGCACGCTGTCGCGAATCCGTGCCGCCAGGGTGGCCAGCACGATGTCGCCGACGCCGTGCCCCCACGTGTCGTTGATCTCTTTGAAGTGGTCGATGTCGCAGAACAAAATGCCGACGTAGGTCCCGGAAGGCTGTGGCTCTGCGAGCGCAGCCTCGAGGCGGCCCATGATCTCGGCGCGGTTTGCCAGGCCGGTCAACGTGTCGAAGTGGGCCAGCCGTTGGAGTCGCCGCTCCGTTTCGACTTGATCGTCCGCAAGCCGCAACCATGCGATAAGACCATCGGTCCTGCCGTCGGCGTCGACATACGTTTTCGCGTGGCCGTCGACCCAGCGGTACCCGGAATCGACGGACAGCACCCGGAACCTTTGGATGAGCGTCTCACCGTCGGCGACCCGCTGCAGCGCGGATTCGACGGTTTCGCGGTCTTCGGGATGGATGCGACTGGTGAAGCCGGCATCCATCCACCGCTGTGGCGGCCCGCCGAGCGCGGCTACCACCGACGGCGATATCCAGGCAACCTCACCGTTGCGCAGGTGGACGACGACATCTACGGCGTTGTCGGCCAGGATCCGATAGCGGTTTTCGGCGTCGACGCGCAGCTTGCTCACCAGCTCTTTTTGTAGGAGCTCTCGCTGCTCACGCTGGCTCAAGTAGAACGTGACCGCCCCGACGACGAGCGTGCCCACCACTATCGACAGGGTCCACTCCTGATGCTCGCCGTGCAGACCGAGGGCCAAAAACGTCGCTCTGGACAGCGCCACAACAAGGGGGAAGGTGGCCACAACGCCCACCAAGCGAACCACGGAGCGCCAGTCCGGCCGGTCGAAAATCAACGAGAGGGGAGGCCGGTCGGGGCGCGCCAACGACGCGGCCACGAGGAGCAGCAGCAGGGCCGAGGCGGTCGCCATCGCCTGACCGGTCGAGGCCGACACCCCCACCAATGCCAAAGCGTCGAACAGGTATGCCGCGACGGTGACGAACGGAATGACCGCACCGGCCGCCACGCAGAGCGGCCAGAGCAGGCGGGTACCGCGATTCAGGCGTATCAGGATCACCGTGCCGGCGACCGCCAGCAGCGACAGGGCCGTCTGCGGGCTCGGACGCCCTGGCCAGGACGCCTGCCGCATCCGCACCGCATCGCCAAACCAGGCCTCGTCCAGGCCGAACGATCGGCCGGTGGCGAACTCCGCAAGCACGACGACGGCGACGACAGCCACCGCGATAGCCAAGACTCGCCCGGCCCACACCCGGGCGCGAGAGGGCTGACCCGATTGCGCCGGCACCGCCGCCGCGAGCGCACCCAGACACAACGCCGTCCAGGGCGTCATCACCGGCCAGGTCGGATACAGCCGCGTCAGTGGATCCACGCCGGTGCTCCAGCCCACCCAGGCGACTGCGGCCGCGGTCAGGACAATCATGACGATCGCCCGAGCGAACCGGGGCAGCGCGGTTTCCAGGCGCACGCTGGAGCCCGACCGATCCACCCACACCCCCCTCACCCGGCGAAGACGTCTTGCGGTTACGCGGCAGAGAAATGGTTAAGCAGCAGAAGCATATTCTGCGCGAGGACGCACGCCGAGGTCATCGGATCGGCGCGCGCCGCTATTTCTCAGCCCCTCGACGGCGGCCGAGCCCGCTCGAGGCGTCCACCACGACTGTCCTTGTGGGCTGCTGCCTAATTCCGCACGACCGTGTTCCGGTCCCCCAGCTTGGCGCGGTACATGGCCTCGTCCGCGCGGGCCGTGATCGTGTCGACCGAGTCGCCGGGAAGGGCGAGCGTGGCGCCGATGCTCAGCGTCGCGGAGAACGTCTTGCCCGATGCGTGGATGGGTTCGGCGGCACGACGACGAATCTTCTCGGCGATCCGGCCGAGTTCGTCGATGCTGCCGACGCCGGGTAACAGCACCAGGATCTCGTCGCCGCCGGTCCGGCCCACGGTGTCACCGCGCCGGACGCTGTCCTGCACTCGGGCCGCCAGCGTCGCGAGCACCAGGTCGCCCACGCCGTGTCCCCACGTGTCGTTGAATTCCTTGAAATGGTCGACGTCGCAGAACAACACGCCCACATACGTTCCGGCCGGCTGCGGTTCCTCCAGCGCGCAGGCGAGCCGGCCGAGGGCCTCGGCCCGATTCACCAAACCGGTCAGGGTGTCGAACCGGGCCAACCGCTCGAGGCGCTGCTCCGCCTCGACCTGCTCGTCGATCATGCGCACCGCCGCGATCAGGCCGTCGATGTTGCCCTCGGCGTCGACGTACGGTTTCCCGTGCCCCTCCACCCAGTGGTATCCGCCGTCGGCGGAGCGCACCCGGAACCGTTGCCGGACGGATTCGCCGGTCGCGACCCTCGCAAGCGCGGCCCTGACCGTCTCAACGTCCCGCGGATGGATCTCGCGGTCCAGATCCAAACCGGTCCAGCTTTCCGGTGGCCGGCCCAACGCGGCCTCCACCGACGGCGAGATCCACGCGACCTCGCCGTCGCGCAGGTGTACGACGATGTCCACCGCGTTGTCGGCGAGGATGCGGTAGCGGGCCTCGGCCTCGGCGCGCTCCTTGCTGACCATCTCCTTTTCGATCAGGAGTCGCTGCTCGTTCTGGATGAATGCGAACATGATCACCCCGACGATCAGGGTGCCCAGCAGGATCGAGAAGGTCCAGTCCGCGGGTTCGGCAAGCCCGAGCCGCAGAAATATCGGCCGCGACACCGCGACGACGATCGGAAGCGCGGCCAGCAGACCCACCAACCGAAGCAGCGACGACCTGTCGGGCCGGGCGAGCAGCCAGGCCACCGGAAACCGGTCGGGGCGTGCCAGCGCCGTCGCCGCGGCGATCAGCAACAGCGCGAGCGCCGTCATGAGCGCCTGGCCGGTTCCGGGCGAGTAACCCACCAGCGCCAAGGCGTTGAACAGGTAGGCCCCGACCGTGACGAAGGGGATGGCCCCGCCCGCCGCCATGCACGCGGGCCAGACCAAGCGGGTCCCGCGGTCCACCCGGGTCAGCGCCGCGGCGGCTGCCAGGAGCACGGCCGAGGTCGCCGTCTGCGGGCTCGGCCGGCCGGGCCACACCTGTCCGGAGGCGCGCACCGCGTCGCCGAACCACATCAGGTCCAGGCCGGGCACCCCGCGGGTGGCGTATTCCACGAGGGTGATCGCGGCAAGGGCACCCACGACCACGGCCAGGCCGCGCCCGGCCCACACCCGCCCCCTCGAGGGGCGACCCGACTGCAAGAGGATGGCCGCACCGAGTGCCACCAGCCACAAACCGGTCCAGGGCATCATCTGCGGCCAGGCCCGATAGATCCGGGTCAGCGGATCGATGCCGGCCGCCCAACCCACCCACGTCAACGTCGCGAGGGTGAACACCACCAGCACGGCAATCCGCCGGCACCAGGCCACGTCGTTCAGGCACGCGTCGCAACTCGGCCTGTCCATCGGCGGTCCCTTCCTCCCGGGGCGGCGCAACGAACAGTGTGCGCGGGAAGGCATCCGATGCCTGAGGGCACAAAGTAACCAAAGCGTGGGCGAAAGGTCCCCGGTCACCCGGGCGGGTCAGCCCCCGTCAGGGGCCTGAAGCACCACGGCGGTGTGTGCGTCCACGGTGAGCGTGCCCCCGCCGGGCACCTCCTCCGCGGGCGTCTCCTCCTCCGGACCGGTGAACACCACGAGTTGCCAGGCGGCGCCGAATTCCTTTGGCGGCAAAGTGAATTCGATCGGTTCGTAGTGGGCGTTGAAGCACATCAGGAACGAGTCGTCGAGCACCCGCTGCCCCCGCGCGTCGCGATCGGGGATGCCATGCCCGTTCAGGAACACCGCGACGGACTTCGCGAATCCCGCGCCCCAGTCCTCCTCGGTCATCTCGGTGCCCTCGGGGGTGAACCAGGCGATGTCGGGCAGCCCGTCCTGGCCGCGGCGGCCGAGCGGCTTGCCGGAGAAGAACCGGCGCCGGCGGAACACCGGGTGATTGGCGCGCAGCGCCGTGACCATGCGGGTGAACTCCAGCAGGCCGTTGTCGGCCTTGGACCAATCGATCCAGGTGATCTCGTTGTCCTGGCAGTACCCGTTGTTGTTGCCGTTCTGGGTGCGGCCCAGCTCGTCGCCGTGGCAGATCATCGGGACGCCCTGCGACAGCAGCAGCGTGGTGAGGAAGTTGCGCTGCTGGCGCGCGCGCAGGGCGTTGACCTCGGGGTCGTCCGTCGGCCCCTCGACGCCGCAGTTCCAGGACCGGTTGTGGCTCTCGCCGTCGTTGTTGTTCTCGCCGTTGGCCTCGTTGTGCTTCTCGTTGTAGGAGACCAGGTCCCGCAGCGTGAAACCGTCGTGGGCGACGACGAAGTTGATCGAGGCCACCGGCCGGCGCGCGGTGTGCTCATAGAGGTCGGCGGACCCCGACAGGCGGTAGGCGAACTCGTCGAGCGTCGAGGGCTCCCCGCGCCAGAAGTCGCGCACGGTGTCGCGGTACTTGCCGTTCCATTCCGTCCACTGCGGCGGGAAGTTGCCGACCTGGTAGCCACCCGGCCCGACGTCCCACGGCTCGGCGATCAGCTTGACCTGGCTGACCGTCGGATCCTGTTGCACCAGTTCGAAGAACGTGGCCAGCCGGTCGACGTCGTAGAACTCGCGGGCCAGCGTCGAGGCGAGGTCGAAACGGAAGCCGTCGACGTGCATCTCGGTCACCCAGTAGCGCAGCGAGTCCATGATCAGCTGCAGGGCGTGCGGATGCCCGACGTTGAGGCTGTTGCCGGTCCCGGTGTAGTCCATGTAGTACCGCTTGTCGTCGTCGACGAGCCGGTAGTACGCGGCGTTGTCGATGCCGCGCATCGACAACGTCGGGCCCATGTGGTTGCCCTCGGCCGTGTGGTTGTAGACGACGTCGAGGATCACCTCGATGCCGGCCTCGTGCAGCGCCCGCACCATGGCCTTGAACTCCTGCACCTGACCGCCGGGCGAGGTCGAGCTGGAGTACTTGAAGTCCGGCGCGAAGAAGCCGATCGTGTTGTAGCCCCAGTAATTCGACAGGCCCTTGTCGACCAGGGTGGAATCGTTGGCAAAGTGGTGCACGGGCATCAGCTCGATCGCGGTGACGCCCAGGCTCTTGAGGTGCTCGATGATCACCGGGTGCGCCACGCCCGCGTAGGTGCCGCGCAACTGCTCGGGGAGGTCGGGGTGGGTCTGCGTCAGCCCCTTGACGTGCGCCTCGTAGATGACCGTGTCGGCGTATTGATGGTCCGGCGGCCGGTCGTTGCCCCAATCGAAGTAGGGGTTGATCACCACCGACTTGGGCATGAACGCGGCGGAGTCGTCGTCGTTGCGGCTGTCCGGGTCGCCGAAGTTGTAGCTGAACAGGGCCTGGTTCCACTCGAAGCTGCCGTCGATGGCCTTCGAATACGGGTCCACCAGCAGCTTGTTCGGGTTGCACCGCAACCCGTTCTGCGGGTCGTACGGGCCGTACACGCGGTAGCCGTAGCGTTGGCCGGGTTCGATGTTGGGGATGTAGGCGTGCCAGATGTAGCCGTCGATCTCGGGCAGCGGAACCCGGCTCTCGTTGCCGTCGGCGTCGAACAGGCACAGCTCCACCCGCTCCGCGACTTCGCTGAAGACGGCGAAATTGGTGCCCGCCCCGTCGTAGGTGGCGCCCAGGGGGTAGGCGCGGCCCGGCCACACCTCTCCGGTCGGCGTGGGGGCGGTGGCTTCTGCGGATGTCATGGCGCAATCAATACCCTACGGGGGCCTGCCCCAAACGGTGGTTCGGAAGGCCTTGCCGCTAAACGGTTTTCAAGGTCGTAACATGACCTTCACCGCCCCGTCCTGCTTCTTCTGGAAGATTTCGTAGCCGTGCGGGGCCTGGTCCAGGGGCAGCACGTGGGAGGCGAAGGTGTCGACGCCGAGCGGGTCGTCGTCGGTCAGCAGCGGCATGATGTCGTCCACCCACCGTTTGACGTTGGCCTGGCCCATCCGCAGGGTCACCTGTTTGTCGAACAGGGTGAGCATCGGCAGGGGGTCGGCCGTCCCGCCGTACACGCCGATCAGCGATATCGTTCCACCGCGGCGGACGATGTCGATGGCGGAGTAGAGCGCGCTGAGCCGGTCCACGCCGGCGGTCTGCATGAGCCGCTTGCCGATGAAGTCCGGCAACATGCCGGTGGCCTGCTGGGCGAACTTGGCCGCCGGGGACCCGTGCGCTTCCATGCCCACCGCGTCGATGACGGAGTCGGAACCGCGTCCGTCGGTCAGGTCCCGTATCGCGTCCCCGAGCGGGGAGTCGAGCCGACCCAGGTCGATGGTGTGGATGCCGCGCTGCGCGGCGCGGCCCAGACGCTCGGGCACCAGGTCGACCGCGATCACCCGATAGCCCAGGTGGTCGGCGATGCGCGCGGCCATGTCGCCGATGGGGCCCAAGCCGAGCACGGTGACGGTGCCGCCGTCCGGGATGTTGGCGTAGGCCACCGCCTGCCAGGCGGTGGGCAGCACGTCGGACAGGTAGACGAATCGCGAATCCGGCGGCCCCACAGGGACTTTGATGTGGGTGAACTGAGCCTGTGGGACGCGAAGCAGTTCGGCTTGGCCGCCGGGGACCTCACCGTAGAGCTCGGAGTAGCCGAACAGCGCGGCCCCCATGCCCTGCTCGCGCACCTGGGTGGTCTCGCACTGGGTGTAGAGCCGCTGATCGCACATGTAGCAAGTGCCGCAGGAGATTTGGAAGGGGATGACGACCCGGTCCCCGACCCGCAGGTCACCGGTTTCGCCGCCGACCTCGCGTACGATGCCCATGGGTTCGTGTCCGAGGATGTCCCCCGGTTTCATGAACGCGCCGAGAATCTCGTAGAGGTGCAGGTCCGACCCGCAGATGTTGGTCGACGTGACTTCGATGATGGCGTCGGTGGGCTTCTCGATCTTCGGGTCGGGCACCGACTCCACTCGTACGTCGCGCTTGCCGTGCCACGTGACAGCCTTCATGTGCGTGGCGCATACCCGCCTGGCTCGGACCGAAACGCGGCGTCAGTGGTGCCGGCGCTTGAGGGGGTGTTCGTTGTCGATCAGCGACTTCGCGATGTCGGTGAGCCGGGTGTTCGATTTCTGCGAGAGGCGGGTGAGCAGCTCGAACGCCTCGACCGCGTCGAGGTTGAACCGCTCCATGATGATTCCCTTGGCCTGACCGATCATGTCCCGCGACGCCAGGGCGCTGCGGAACTGGTCCTGGCGGCGCAACACCGACCACGCCAGCGCGATGTGCGTGGCGAAGACGCCGCCGAGTTCCACCGAGTCGTCGGGGAACGCGTGCGGGGAGTCGGCGTAGAAGTTCAGCGCGGCCAGGGTGCCGCGGTCCACGAACAATTCGTAGGACAGGATGGACCGGATCGGCGTCTGCTCGATCGCGTACCGCCGATACCGCGGCCACCGTTCGTCTTCGGTGAGGTCGTCGACGTGCATCACGTGGTGCCGCCAGGCGGCATCCAGGCACGGCCCCTCCCCGTAGCGGTTCTGGATGGCGTCCAACAGGATCGGGTAACGGTGCGTGGCGGCCACGTTGATGACCGACTTGCTCCGCTCGGCCAGGGTGATGCCGGCGTACTGGCAGCCCGCCACGTGCAGGACGCTGTTATCGATGAGTTGGTTGAGCCCCGCGCTGGTGTCGGTTTCCCGGCGTTCGAGGCTGGAAACCAGCTCGGCCAGCTGAGTGACCACGACCGCATTGCCGTTTTGCATGGCGCCCCCTCTCGAAGGTCTGCCCCCTGGGCTACGAACCCCGCGCACGCTGCTGCGCGAGAGCGACGCCTCGTTCATTCAAGCGTGCGAACGGCGTTGCGGTGCGTCAACCCACAAAACGAAGTCTAGGAGCCATTTTACGAAGCGCAACCCCGGTCGTGCCCGCTACGGGGACGGCGCGATTATCTTCCGTCCAAAGCGAACACGCGTAATGTGCTGGCACCAAACAGATTTCGTTGCTGTCGCCGATATCACGGCGCGACGCCGCGGGTCTCTGCGGGCAAGCCGTCCTACACTCGGATTGGTGACCTCAATCGTGATCGTTGGCAGCGGCTTCACCGGCTTCACTTGCGCACACCGTCTGGCCCGCATTCTGCGCCGACGGCGCGCGGAGGTCGACATCACGATCATCTCCCCGGTGGATTACATGCTGTACACGCCGTTGCTGCCCGACGTCGCCGGCGGGGTGGTCGACGCCCGGTTCGTCGCGATCCCGCTGGCCAACACCCTCAAGGGCGTGCACGCCGTGCGCGGCCGCGTGGATGGGGTGGACTTCGACCGGCACACGCTGACCTGGTGCGACCCGGAGGAACGCAGCCACACGATGTCCTGGGACCGGCTGGTGCTCACGCCCGGATCGGTGACGCGGTTGTTCGACGTGCCCGGGCTGGCGACCTGCGCGCGCGGGTTGAAGACCACCGCCGAGGCCCTTTACCTGCGAGACCATTTCGTCGAGCAGCTCGAGCTGGCCAACATCGAGGACGACCCGCGGGTGGCGGCGGCCCGGCGCACGGTTGTCGTGGTCGGCGCCTCCTATTCCGGCACCGAGCTGGTGGCGCAGTTGCGCGCGCTGGCCGACGCGGCGGCCAAGCAGATGCGCTTCGACCCCGCCGACGTCAAGTTCTTGCTCCTCGATCTCGCCGAGCAGGTGATGCCGGAGGTGGGCAAGAAACTGGGCGACGCCGCGCAGAAGGTGCTGCGCCGGCGCGGCATCGACGTCCGGCTCGGCGTGACGCTCAAGGAGGCGCACGCCGATCACGTTGTGCTCAGCGATGATTCGCGCGTCGAGACCCGCACTGTCGCGTGGGTGACCGGTGTCACGGGTGCGCCGTTGATCCAGGAGCTGGGGTTGCCCACCGAGCGGGGCCGGCTCAACGTCGGGGCCGATCTTTCGGTGCCGGAGCACCCGGACGTGTTCGCGGCCGGCGACGCGGCCGCCGTTCCCGACCTGACCCAGCCGGGCAAGATCACGCCGCCGACGGCCCAGCACGCGACTCGGCAGGGCAAGGTGCTGGCCCGCAACGTGGCGGCCAGCCTCGGTTACGGCAGCCCCAAGGAGTACAAGCACCGCAACCTCGGGCTGGTGGTCGACCTGGGACCGTGGCACGCGGTGGCCAACCCGCTGAACATCCACCTGTCCGGGCTGCCCGCGAAATTCGTGACCCGGTCGTACCACCTGTACGCGATTCCGCGGGGCGTCAACCGATGGGCGGTCGCACTGGCCTACCTGACGGACCTACTGTTCGACCGGTCGGTGGTCTCCATCGGGCTGGCGTCCGAGGAGGACGCGCAATTCGCGGCGAGCGAGGGCATCCCGATGCCGAAGACCGGCTGAGCGCGTCAGCCTTCGGCCGCCTTCTGCGCCATCGCGTAGACGAGCTGCAGAAAGTCGGCGCCGGTCAACACGGTGAAGACGCCGGCGACCAGGCGGGTGTACCGCGGGGCGAACACCAGGCCGATCGCGAAGCCGGTCGCCACCCACATGTCCAGGCAGAACGGGCAGGTCAGCAGCTCGCCCAGGCTGTGCCGGAGCGGGCTTTCGTCGCGGACCTCCTCCATGACCTCGGCCGGCCCGCCGCTGCCGGCGAAGCGGGTGAACGGCGCCCGCAACGGGCTCGTCACCGCGTCCTTGGTCAGGGTCCGCGAGAGCTTATGGGTGCCGAGGGTCACCGTGACCAGGTCCTGGATGCGCCACCGCGTCGGCAACGTGCGCCCGGTGAGCAGCGCGGCCACGGTCGCGACGGCCACCACGGTGGCGTAGATCG
The DNA here is from genome assembly GCF_001667885.1 of Mycobacterium scrofulaceum. Classification (GTDB taxonomy): domain Bacteria; phylum Actinomycetota; class Actinomycetes; order Mycobacteriales; family Mycobacteriaceae; genus Mycobacterium; species Mycobacterium scrofulaceum_C. The sequence goes on from NZ_LZJW01000057.1 coordinate 131,878, forward strand.
CCAGCACCGCCAGGTAGCCACCCAGCGGCCGGGGCTCGTCGCCGCGGTACTCGTCCGCTTCGCGCCGTGCGCCGTCGACCACCTGGCTCTTGGCTTCCGCCACCTCTGCCATTGCCTCTCCTTCACTAGGGACAGCTGGCTGGGTACCCGAAGTCGGTGAAGGCAATCGGCGGGCGCCCTAAGCGTCCTCGTCGCAGAGTTCGGCGGTCTGACGCGGAGAATCCCCGATTTTCGCGGCCTTCCGCAACGTCCGGTTGGTGGACCGCAGGTCGGTGTTGGCGGCGGAGAGCGTCGCGTTGTGGTCCTCGAGCTCGAGGATGCGGGCGATGCCGGCCAGGTTGACCCCGGAGTCGACCAGCTCGCTGATGCGTTTGAGCCGGGCCAGGTCGTCGGCGCTGTAGCGCCGGGTCCCGCCATCGCTTCGCGCCGGGGTGATCAGCCCATATCGTTCGTACAGGCGCAACGACTGCACCGCGATCCCGGACAGTTCGGCGGCCACCGAGATGCCGTACACGCCGTGATTGGGCGCCGGGGCGCCGAAATCGCCGCGTTGGTCGGTCATCACGCGTCTCCTCGAAGAAGCTGTGGGCTCAGAAAATCTATCTACCATACTTGCGTGATTGTGTCGATAGTGATATATGAAATCTATGTCATTGGACATAGGTAATTGCCAGACCACAGCCTAGATTGGAGTGAGAGGTGACCACCATGCTGATGCGTACCGATCCGTTCCGTGACCTCGACCGCTTCGCGCACCAGGTATTCGGCACCGCCGCCCGGCCGGCGGTGATGCCGATGGACGCGTGGCGCCAAGGCGAGGAATTCGTCGTCGAGTTCGACCTGCCCGGCATCAACGCCGACTCGCTCGACATCGACATCGAGCGCAACGTCGTGACCGTGCGGGCCGAGCGGCCGGCCCTGGACCCCAACCGGGAGATGCTGGCCACCGAGCGCCCCCGCGGGGTGTTCAGTCGGCAGCTGGTCCTCGGTGACAACCTCGACACCGACAAGATCGAGGCGTCATACCGCGAAGGTGTTCTGCGCCTTCGTATTCCGGTGGCCGAGCGGGCCAAGCCGCGCAAGATCACCGTCGGCCGGGGCGACGCCCAGACGGCCATCAACGAGAACGCCTCGCAGCGCGAGGTCATCAACGCCTGATCGCCCGGTGGGGGCGGCGGTCGGAGTTGGTGTCGTGCACACGGGCCGCCGCCCACCGCGGGCACAACGGCATGGGCGGGTGCGAGATGAAGTGGGAACTCGACGGCCAGACGGCCAGCGTCGAAGAGGCGCTGGTCGGCGGGGCCGCGCAACCAGCCGGCTGGTTTCGCTTCCACTTCACCGACCAGCACTGGGAGTGGTCGGAGCAGGTGCAGCGGATGCACGGGTATGAGCCCGGGACCGTCACGCCCACCACCGACCTGGTGCTCTCGCACAAACATCCGGACGACCGCGGCCAGGTCGCGGCCACCATCGAGCAGATCGTGCACGCCCGACAGGCGTTCAGCACGCGCCATCGCATCGTCGACACCGCCGGCAACGTGCACCACGTCGTCGTGGTGGGCGACCGGATCTTCGACGATGACGGCGACGTGGTGGGAACGCACGGGTTTTACATCGACGTCACGCCGGCCCCGGGCCAGTCGAAGGAGGAGCTGGTCAGCGAGAAGCTCGCCGCGATCAGCGAGAACCGGGCCGGCATCGAACAGGCCAAGGGCATGCTGATGCTGGTCTACGGCATCAGCGACGACGCGGCTTTCGAATTGCTGAAATGGCTGTCCCAGGAAGCCAATATCAAGCTGCGCCCGCTCGCCGAGCAGATCGCCGACGACTTTCGCCGCGCCGGCGCGCGCCTGGGCGCCCGGGCGGAGTTCGACCACTTGCTGCTCACCGCGCAGCAGCGCGTCGCCCGACCCGACGGGTCATGACGACTTGCGGCGTTTCTTGCGGGCGGCCGCGACCAGTTGCGCCATGCCCTCCTCGATGCCGCCGGCGAGCGCGTCGATGTCGGGTGCGGTGTCGTAATCGGCGGTGATGCCGAAGACGAAGGTGTCGGCGTAGCTGAGCATCGCGACGCCGGTGCGCACCTGAAGGGCGATCGGCGGGATCGGCAACAACTCCAGCACCCGACGGCCCATCAGCCGCTGTCGGCTCCGTGGCCCGGGCACGTTGGTCGCCAGCGCCACCACCGCTCGTTGGGGTATCCGTGAGAGCAGCCGAATGGCCCACGCGGACAGCGCAAATGGGGTGCGCCTGGCCGCCACCACCATCGCGCTGCCGCCTTCGCTCTGCCCGCTGGCTTTGGCGTGAGCGAGCCGATCGTGCACCAGCTTCAGCTGCCGCACCGGGTCCGCCTCGTCGACCGGCAGCAACGGCAACATCGCCGAAACCCGGTTGCCTGCGACGTTGAAGTGGTCCACCGCGCGGACCGAAACGGGGACGAGGGTGCGCAGCGAGTCGGGGCCCGGCTGCTCCCCGCGCGCCAGCAAGACGCCGCGATAACTGTGGGTGATCGCCGCCAGCGCAACGTCATTCAGCGTGACCCCGAAGGTCCGGGCCACCTTGTGCATGTCCGCCAACCGGGCGCGGGCCGCGCTGTAACGCCGCATCGTGGTCACCGGCCCGCGTAGCGACGATTCGGGGGCGGGGTGCAGCAGCCCGGCCGCGAGCTCGGCCGCGCCGATCGCCGCGTGTTCGGCCGCCGTCACCGCGCCGAACGCGCTGCGGCCGATGCCGCTCGCCCAGCTCAACGGGTTGAGGCCCACCTTGGCCGGACCCGACCGGGCCGGCTTCCGGCCGGCGCCGACGTCGGCGGCGAAGGTGTCGCCGTCGCCGTCGTCGCTGAACTTCGACAGCAGCTGCGTCGTCGCGATGCCGTCGGCGACGCAGTGGTGAATCTTGGTCAGCACCGCCCAGCGATTTGCGCTGAGCCCCTCGATGATCCAGCACTCCCACAGCGGGCGCTCGCGATCGAGCCGACGCTCCATCAACGACGCGATCAACTCGAACAGCTCCGCGTCGCCACCGGGATGCGGCAGCGCGATGCGATGCAAATGGCGCGCGAGGTCGAAGTGCGGGTCGTCCACCCAGTTCGGCGGTCGCAGGTCGAGCGGATGGGTCCGCAGGACCTGCCTGCAGCGCGGGATCGTCGCGACCCGTCCGGCGAACGACTCGAAGAACTCCTCGTACGTCGGGGCCGGCCCCTCCACGATCGACACCCCGCCCACCGCGAGGCTGACGTGTGGATCGGAATCCTCGACCTCCAGGAAACCGGCGTCCAGAGCGGTCAATTGGTCCACGGTGTTACTTTCCGCGCCACACTGCGCCGCTGGCAGGGCCGTAAGTCCTCAACTACTGAGGCCAAACGGCGGCTGTGGTCGCGCGCGCCCGCGCATATCGTGAGCGGGGTGACAGGAGGGCAATTGAGCAGCGAGGCAGATGCTTTCGCCGCCGCATCCGGCACGGACCTGACCGCACGTTCGAGCACGCCTGGAGGCAGCTGACCGCCGACGTCCGGACCGCGCGAAAGCGAACAGCGCTATCTGCGAAGCGTTTCGATGCAATCCACCGGAGGAAGAACACCATGAGCGATTTCACCTACGTCCGCTTCTTCGAGGAGATCGGCATCTCCGACGTCCCGCTGGTCGGTGGGAAGAACGCCTCGCTGGGCGAGATGTTCCAGAAGCTCACCGGGCAGGGCGTGCGGGTACCGCACGGCTTCGCGATCACCGCCGAGGCCTACCGGCACGTGCTGGACCGCGCCGGCGCCTGGGACGCGTTGCACGCCGCGCTCGACGACCTCGACCCCGACGACGTCACCGCGCTGGCGCGCAAGGGCAAGCGGGCGCGTGAAATCGTCTACGGCGCAGGGCTTCCCCCGGAGCTCGCCGCCGAGATCACGGCCGCCTACCGGCAGCTGCAGGAGGAGTACGGCGAAGACGTCAGCCTGGCCGTGCGCAGCTCGGCGACCGCCGAAGACCTGCCGACCGCCAGCTTCGCCGGCCAGCAGGAGACCTTCCTCAACATCAAGGGCACCGAGAGCCTGCTGGACGCCTGCCGGCGGTGCTTCGCGAGCCTGTTCACCGACCGGGCCATCCACTACCGGATCGACCAGGACTTCGACCACTTCAAGGTGTCGCTGTCGATCGGCGTGATGAAGATGGTGCGCTCCGACCTCGCCTCGTCGGGAGTGATGTTCACCCTGGACACCGAATCCGGCTTCCACGACGTCGTATTCATCACGGGCGCCTACGGGCTCGGCGAGAACGTGGTCCAGGGCGCCGTCGACCCCGACGAGTTCTACGTCCACAAGCCGACGTATCAGGCCGGCCACCGGGCGGTGCTGCGCCGGCTGATCGGGGACAAGGCGGTCAAGATGATCTTCGTCGAGGGTGAGACGAAGAACACCACCCGCAACATCCCCACGCCCAGGGCCGACCGGGCCCGGTTCTGCGTCACCGACGACGACGTCCTCGAGCTGGCCGGCTACGCCTGCGCCATCGAGGCCCACTACCGGCGGCCGATGGACATCGAATGGGCCAAGGACGGTCTCGACGGGCGGCTCTACATCGTCCAGGCGCGCCCCGAGACCGCGGCCTCGCAGCGCAGCAAGACGGTGATCGAAAGCTACGTGCTCGAGGGCAAGGGCGCCCAGCGCAAGGACGTACTCGCCGAGGGCCGCTCGGTCGGCGAGAAGGTCGCCACGGGCATCGCCCGGCGGATGGACAACCTCGGCAAGTTGTCGGAGTTCCAGCCCGGCGACGTGCTGGTCGCCGACATCACCACGCCCGACTGGGAACCCATCATGAAGATCGCGGCGGCCATCGTCACCAATCGCGGCGGCCGCACCTGCCACGCGGCGATCATCGCCCGCGAGCTCGGCATCCCCGCCGTCGTCGGCGCGGGTGACGCCACCACGAGCGTGCCCGACGGCGAGCTCGTCACGGTGTCGTGCGTGGAGGGCGACACGGGGCGGGTCTACCGCGGCGAGTTGGGCTTTCGCGTCGACCACACCGAGGTGTCCGACCAGGAGCGCCCGCACACCGAGGTCATGGTCAACCTCGGCAACCCGGATCTGGCGTTCAAGACGTCGTTTCTGCCGAACGACGGCGTGGGGCTGGCCCGGATGGAGTTCATCATCAGCGAGTACATCCGGGTGCACCCGCTCGCCCTGCTGCACCCCGACCGGGTGGACGACCCCGAGGCCCGGCGGACCATCGACACGCTGACGTACGCCTACTCCGACGGCGCCGAGTTCTTCGTGGAGCGCCTGTCGGAAGGGATCGGCACCATCGCCGCCGCCTTCTGGCCCAAGCCCGTCGTCGTGCGGATGTCGGACTTCAAGACCAACGAGTACGCCAGCCTGGTCGGTGGCAGCAGCTTCGAGGCGGCCGAGAGCAACCCGATGATCGGCTTCCGCGGCGCCTCGCGCTACGCGCACCCGGCCTATGCCGAAGGATTCGCGCTGGAGTGCCGGGCGATGAAGCGGGTGCGCGAACAGATGGGGCTGACCAACGTCGTGCTGATGGTGCCGTTCGTGCGCCGGGTGGCCGAGGCGGACCTGGTGCTGGCGGAGATGGCCAAACACGGCCTGCGCCGCGGGGAGAACGGGCTCAAGGTGTACGCGATGTGCGAGATTCCCAACAACGTCATCCTCATCGACGAGTTCGCCAAGCGTTTCGACGGGTTCTCCATCGGGTCCAACGACCTCACTCAGCTGACCCTGGGCGTCGACCGGGACAGCGAGATCGTGGCCTTCGACTACGACGAACGCGACGAGGGGGTCAAGGAGATGATCCGGCTGGCGGTTGAGGGCTGCCGCCGCAACGGGATTCACTCCGGGTTGTGCGGTCAGGCGCCGTCGGACTATCCCGACATGGCCGAGTTCCTGGTTCGCTGCGGCATCGACTCGATCAGCCTGAACCCCGACGTGGTGGTCAAGACCACCCGGCAGATCCTGGATCTCGAGCGAGCGGTGCAACTGCAGTGAGCCACCCGCGCCGAGATTGCCGTAACGGCTGTGGGTGAGGGCGCATCCACGACCCTGAGCGCAATCTCGCCGAAGGTCGCGGAGACGCTCAGGGCCGCGGTGGCTGACGATAGAGGGCGGCGCCGGCGACGACGTCGGCCCCGGCCGCGACGAACAGCACCCGCGCGCCCGCCGGCAACCGCTCGGCCCGCTGCCCGAACGCGGCGGCCAGGGCGGCGGTGTGCATGTGTTCGTCTTCGGCGACGCTGATCGCCTCGACCGGCACGCCCAGCCGGGCGGCCAGCGAGGCACGGTATCCGGGCCGGGCGGGGGCCGCGACGATCGCGTCCACGTCGGACAGCCGCACCGACTGCTCGGCAAGGCACGCCGACACCGCACGCCCGGCCGCCGCGGCGAAGCGCTCATCCATCGTCGCCGACTCGGAGAAGCGCAGGACATTGCGGACGTCGGCGAAACCGACCGTGGCAGTGAACGTTTCGTCGCCCACCTCACTCGGGTCGCGCACCCAGGAGACCCGGCTGAGGCCGTAGTCGCCGTCGGACCAGCCGCACAGCATCGCCGCGCCGGCGGCCGAGAATCCGAAGTGCTCGCTCATCCCGTGCCCGGGGTCGGCGTCGCTGGCGACCACCAGCGCGCGCCGGATGGCGCGGCTGCGCATGAACCCGTCGACGATCTGGAGCGCCGTCAGCAGCCCGCACGTGCCGTTGGCGATGTCGAAGGAGAAGGTGCCGTGGGCGCCCGCGTGCGGGTCCTCCGGGTTGGCGCCGATGTCGTCCTGGATCAGCGCGGCGAGCGCCGGCTCACCGAGGTTGCGGTCGCGGTAAATGCCGGCGTTGACGACGAGGTCGAGGTCCGCGGCATCGCATCCGGCCCGCTTGAGGCAATCCTTGGCGGCGACGACGGCCAGGTGCAACGCGCTGTGGCGCCCCCGCAGTCGCGGATGCGAGACGTCGATCCGATCAATCACCGTGCCCATAGCGGCTCACCACATCCTCGTCCAGGGTCAACAAGACCACACCGATTTCCAGCCCGGAAGCCAAGGCCAGCAACGCGATTCGCTCTCCGGGCTTGATCCGTCCGGCCTCGAGCTCCTCCACGAGCGCCACCGTGTGGGTGGTGGAGGCGGTGTTGCCGTAGCGGTCGACGGTGATGACCGCGTCGTGGCGCGGGCTGTCGCCGAACACCTCCGACATCCGGGCCATTCCCTTGCGGATGGCGCGTGCGGACGTCTGGTGGGTGATGACGTGGTCGATGTCGTGAATGGAAAGGCCCACGGTGTCAAGCACTTCGCTCAACAGCAGCGGAGTGTTCGCGATCGCGGCCTTCTGGATGGCGCGCGAATTGGTGAACATCCGAGCGCCCGGGTCGTCCCCCTGCGGATACGCCAGGCAGAGCCGACTGTAGTCGGCGACGGTGGTGAAGCCCGCCAGGGCGATGCCGGCCGAACCGGCCGGCGCCCGCTCCAGCAGCAGCGCCGCGCCGGCGTCGCCCAGCGTCAGGCAGGCCAGCTCCTTGCTCATGATGTTGCGGATGTGCCGAGCGGCATTGTTGGAAAGCTGCGAGATGTACTCGCCGCTGACGACGAGTCCCCGCTCGACGACGCCCTGGCGAATCCAGTTGTTCAAGATCGTTGTGCCCGTCAGCATTCCGGCGCACGCGTTGGAGACGTCGAACGTCATCGCGTTCACCGCCCCGATCCCGCGCGCCACGGCGCTGCTCATGGTCGGTTCGAGCCACTGGGTCAGCCCGTCGCGGAACTTGGTGATGCTGCAGCTGATCACCACGTCCAGCTCCCCCGGATCCTGCTGCGCGGTGGCCAGGCAGTTCAGCGCCGCCGAAGTGGCCAAGGTGTAGGAATCCTCGTCGCCCACCGACACGCGGCGTTCGCGGATTCCGGTCAGCCGTTCCAGGTCGATGTGGGTGCGATGGCGGGTGGACGCCATGAGCTGGTCGGTTGTCAGGTGGGTCCCCGGCAGATGCCGGCCCGCGGCCGCGACACGCGCGACAAAGGGTGCCTCCCCTTCCCCGTCCGTTTCCATCACCAGCCAGTGCCTGGTCATCGATGGCACCTCCTTGGCATCGTTCTTCGCACGTCGGTCACCCACGCATCTCGAGGACTTCGGTCACCGGACGCCGGGCGGTGGGTTTCGCGTGTGGGTCCTTGCCCGGTGACCGGCCGACCCGGATCAGTAGCTGCGGCTCGCCGGAGCCGCCGGTGATCTGCCGGATGATGTCGCGGCTCAACGACAGCTCCGTCATGTGGGTCAGCGTGCAGGTGGCCATGCCCGCCAATGTGCATTCGAGCAGCACCGCCGACAGCGCCTCACCGCAGCGCAGCACTTCGGCCGGCGCATCGTGCTGGGTGGACAGCACCACGATCTTGGAGTGGTCCGCCTCGATCGAGGCGCGGCGGCGGCCCCCACCCGCCGGCGGGAACGCGCGGGCGATGTCGACGCGCGCGGCCTCGGAACTGGACAGCAGGGCGCTCTCGGGTACGTGGTCGGCGTTAGCCTCGAAGGGCGAGGTCCACCAACGCAATTCGGTCAGGTAGGACGTGTCGCTTCGCCGCAATTGCTCGGTGAGCCGGGACGCTTCGGCCAGCCTCGGCCGCTCCTCGTCGTCGACCACGTCGAGCGACACGTCGTACGGGGTCACCGCGCGGCTCAGGGCCGAATGCAGGGTGGGCCACGCGGAAGGCGCGCCCAGAGGCAGCCGGTCGGTGCTGCGGCGAAGGATCGCATCGGCCCGCAGCCGGCACTGCGGCGTCACGTTCTCCACCGGCAAAAAGCCCACAGTCGCGAGGTGATCCGGTCTGCCCTCGGTGGGAAAGCGTTCGGTGACGCTTTCCCAGCCCGCGGCGGCCATGGCAACCCTCAGGTGGTCGAGGACGGCGCCGCAGCTCAGGATCAGCTCCCGACCGGTGTGGTCGGTGGCGTGCATCGCGTGGCGCGGGTCGGCCCACAGTTGCAGCCTGGTGCCGTCGGCCACCCACCGCCACGGCTGGCTGTTGTGCAGCGAAGGCGCGCGGCACGCGAGCGTCACCGCGTCCCGGATGACCTGCTCGGTCGGCACTTTCGCGTCCATCTGCACCATCTCGTCGATTTCGGTGAGCCAAACTGTATGCCCGAAGCGCCGGGTGCGGGCAGGGCCGTTGGTCCCCGACGGCCGGGACGTTGGAACCTCCGCTGTTACGTCGCGCGCGCCCAGAGGTCGTGCGCCTCGCGAGCGACGAGGTCGGGGCGCCGCGAGGTGTCGATCCGGTGCGCGCCGTCCCAGTCGGCGTGCCCGGCGGCCAGGGCGGCGGCGATCTCCGGCGTCACCTCCGAATTGCCCGCGGGCCTGGTCTTGATCCGGTCGGCCGCCACGTCGGCGGTCGCCGAGCACACGAATTCGATGAGAGCCGAATGCGTCTCGGCGGCCACCCGGTGAGCCCGATCGCGCGTCCGCGGGTCGCGCCAGGTCCCGTCGAGGATCACCGAGCGCCCCTCGCTCAGCAACTGCCGCGCGCGGCCCAGGGCGGTGTCGTAGACCACCGCGACCTGGTCGGGGCTGTAGAGCCCGGCGTTCAGCACGCCGGGCCGACCGGCGATCGCGCCCGAGTCGCGAAGCTCCCGGCGTACGTCGTCGGTGGAAATCACCTGCGCGCCAGACCATTCCGCCAGCCCGCGCGCGACGGTGGACTTCCCGGTGCCCGGGTTGCCGCCGACGAGCGCAAGCCGAATGGTGCCGCCCCGCAGGTGCCGGACGGCGATGGCCACATGGCGGGCGGCGTCTTCGGACGCACCCGGGCTGCCCTGCGAAACCCTGACGCAGTCCACCTTGGCCCGCACCGCGGCCCGGTAGGCGATGTAGAAGTCGGACAGCGCCGGCGGCGCCGCCCGGCCCGCGCGCTCGGCGTAGCGCTGCAGGAAGTAGTCGCCGAAGTCCTTGCGGCCCAGAAACTCCAGGTCCATCGCGAGGAAGGCGGCGTCGTCGATGCAGTCGACGTGGCGCAGCCGGTCGTCGAATTCCAGGCAGTCCAGCAGCGCCGGGGTGCCGCCGACCCAGAAGATGTCGTCGGCGAGCAGGTCGCCGTGCCCGTCGACGATGCGCCCCTCGCGGATGCGCCGCGCGAACAGGGACGCGCGCCCGGCGACGAACTGGGCCATCAGGCGCTGCAGCTCGGCGACGTCGTCGGGCGAGATCTCCGGAATCGATTCGGCCGCATACCGTTCCAATTCGGACAGGTTCTCTCGCCAGCGTCCCTCGATCGCGGCGGCGCGACCCTGCGCGTCGATCCGTTCGCCTCGCTCGGCGCGTTCGTGGAAGCCGGCCAGCACGGCCGCGACCGCGTCCAGCACGCGGTGCACGGACTCTTCGGTGTCGTGGGCCACCAGGTGCGCGAGGCGGTCTTCGTCGCGGTAGCGCCGCATGACCACGACCGGCTCGGCCGGCCCGCCGAGCGGGTCGGTGAGGTGGGCGACGCCGAGGTAGCTCTCGGGCGAGAGCCGGCTGTTGAGCTCGACCTCGCGGCGGCAGGCACGCTCGCGCTGCTGCGGCGTGCGGAAGTCGAGAAAGTCGGTCAGCACCGGCTTCTTGGCTTTGTAGGCGCGCTCACCGGCGAGAATGACGACGCCCGTGTGGGTTTCGTGCAGGTCGAGATACGGCACGTCGGCGGCGCGGCCTAGGACGGCCGCGCGACGATCACCGGCATGCGGACCGAGTGGACGACGGCGTTGCTGACCGAACCCAACAGCACGCCCGACAGGCCGCCCCGGCCGTGGCTGCCCACGACGACGAGTTGGGCGGACTCCGACTGTTCGATGAGCTGCCGGGCCGGCCGGTCCGACACGACGACCCGGTGCACGGTGACGTCGGGATACCGTTCCTGCCAGCCGGCCAGTTGTTCGGCCAGGCTCCGCTCGGCTTCCCCCTTCACCGCCGACCAGTCCACCCCGGGCAATTCGAAGACGTCGACGTCGCTCCACGCGTGCAGCGCCGTCAGCGCGACGCCGCGGCGCGACGCCTCGTCGAACGCGACGGCCACCGCCACCTCGGAGGCGGGTGAGCCGTCGACGCCCACCAGCACCGGGGCCTGCTGGGGATGTTCCATCAGCGGATCCTCGTCGCGGATGACCGCGACCGGGCAGCGTGCGCCGCGGACCACACTGCTGCTCACCGACCCCAGCAGCAGCCTGCCCACCGCCCCGCGTCCGTTGCTGCCGACGACGACCAGCTCGGCCTCTTTGGACATCTCGACCAGCGTGGGCACCGGGGGCGCACACCGCAGCTCGCTTCGGACGTCGACCTTGCGGCCCGTGGTGACGGCCTCCTCGGCGATCTTGACCGCCTGCTCGAGGACCTCTCGCCCCTGCTCTTCCTGCCAGACGGCCACGCCGGTCGACAGCGGAAGGGCCGGATACATCGGCACCATCGCGTTCACCATGTGGACGACGGTCAGCGGAACGTGTCGCAGCGCCGCGTCGCGGGCCGCCCAACAGACGGCGGCGTTCGACGCCGGCGATCCGTCGATTCCGACGACGATGCCATGGCGGTTTGCGAGTGCGGACATGATGTTCTCCCTCTCCTCCCCCAAAACGCTATGGCGCGACCGACCGTCGATCATGAGGCTTTAGTCACCAACCGCATGGCCATGAGGCCCCCCTGCGCCGCCGAGCCTTGACGGGCCCCGGGCCCTGGCACATCGTCAGAGACGTGACTGAATGGCCTGTCACCGTGGACGGGCGTTACCACGACGCGGTGATCCTCGGACTCGACTGTGTAATCGAACAGACCGCACCCGGCGTCGTCGAGGCCCGCGATTCGACCGCCGTGTTGCTGCGGCGGCTGCGCGAGGCCGGCATCGCCGCCGCCGTCTATTCCTCGGGCCGCGACTGCGCGCCCCTGTTGCGCGCCGCGGGAATTGACGAATTGGTGGGCGTCGCCGTCTGCCCGGCCGAATCCGCCGCGAAGGGCGATGCGGCGCTGACCGTAACGGTGGCCCGCCTAGGGGTGCGGCCGGTCCGCTGCGTCCTTGTCGACTGCGACGCAACGGGAATCGCGGCCGGCCGGGACCACGGCTTCGGCCTGGTCATCGGCCTCGAACGCAACGGCGGCGGAGACGAATTGCTGTCCCACGGGGCGGACACCGTCGTCGCCGACTTCGCCGGAATCACGGTGCGGCGCGGGGGTGCCCCGTTGTCGGCCATCGCTGACGCGATGGGTGTCTACAGCCAGCTGAAGGAACTGGTGGCCAGCCGGCGGCCGGCGGTGTTTCTCGACTTCGACGGCACGCTGTCCGAGATCGTCGCCCACCCGGCGGCCGCGGCGCCGGTCGAGGGCGCGCCCGAGGCGCTGCGCGCGCTCGCGGTGGAGTGCCCCGTCGCGGTGATCAGCGGCCGCGACCTGGATGATCTCCGCGACCGCGTGCGGGTCGACGGGATCTGGTACGCGGGCAGCCACGGCTTCGAGCTCGTCGGACCCGACGGGACCCACCACGAGAACGCCGACGCCCTCGGCGCCATCGACGCGCTGTCGCGGGCGGCCGACCGCTTGACGGAGCTGCTCACCGACGTCCCGGGGATCCACCTGGAACACAAGAGGTTCGCGGTCGCTGTCCACTACCGCCACGTCGACGCGGAACAGGTCGACGGGGTGATCGCGACGGTGCGCAAGCTCGCGCGGTCGGAATGTCTGCGAATCACGATGGGCCGCAGGGTCATTGAACTTCGCCCCAGCATCGACTGGGACAAGGGCGCGACGCTCAACTGGATCCTCGACCAAATCCAGGGATCGGCCGGCGGCGCGGTGCTGCCGATCTACGTCGGCGACGACATCACCGACGAAGACGCCTTCGATGCGGTCGAATTCGACGGGGTGGGAATCGCGGTGCGGCACAACGAGGACGGGGATCGCCCGTCCGCGGCGTTCGCCAGCCTGGCGAATCCGTCCGCGGTGCGCGACTTCGTCCGGCGGCTGGGCGACGACCTGCACGAGGCGTCGTCCGCGCCGAACGACGCGTGGCAACTGGTCTATGAGGGTTACGATCCGGCCTACGAGCGGCTGCGCGAAACGCTGTGCACCGTCGGCAACGGCTATGTCGCCACCCGCGGCTGCGCGCCCGAGGCGACCGCATCCGAGGCGCATTACCCGGGGACCTACGCGGCGGGCGTCTACAACACGCTGGCCGACCGCGTCGCCGGCCGGACGATCGAGAACGAAAGCCTCGTCAACCTACCCAACTGGCTGCCCCTGACGTTCCGGATCAACGGCGGGCCATGGTTTCACATCGATGACGCCGAATTGCTGTCCTACCGGCAGACATTCGACCTGCGGCACGCGACGCTGACGCGCACGCTGCGATTCACCGACGGTGCGGGCAGGATCACGACAATGACCCAGCAACGGTTCGCGTCCATGCACCAACCGCATCTGCTCGCCATGCAGACCACCATCCTCGCGGAGAACTGGTCTGGCACCGTCGAGTTCCGGTCCCTGCTGGACGGCAGCGTGGGCAACACCATGGTCGAGCGCTACCGGTCGCTGTCCAGCACGCACCTCACCTCACCGGCGATCGACGAATTCGCCGACGAGTCGGTAATTTTGCGGACCGAAACCTCGCAGTCGCGCATCGCCATCGCGGTGGCCGCCCGCACGACCGTGTGGTGCGATGACGTCCGGGCCGCTGCGCAGTACACGACCGTGGCCGAACCCGACCGCGGCGGTCACGACATCCAGGTGACGGTGGCCGCGGGCCAATCCGTCAGCTGCGAGAAAATCGCTGCCGTCTTCACCGGCCGGGACAACGCGATATCCGAGCCGGCGAGCACCGCGCAGCTGCACCTCGATGCCGCCGGCCGCTACGCCGAGCTGCATCGTCAGCACGCCCGGTCCTGGGACCTGCTGTGGGAACAGTGCGCCATCGGCCTGACCGACGGCGCCGACGCGCTGCGGATCCTGCGGTTGCACCTCGTGCACCTGCTGCAGACGCTCTCACCGCACACCGCCGAACTCGACGCCGGGGTGCCGGCCCGGGGCCTGCACGGCGAGGCCTACCGCGGACACGTCTTCTGGGACTCGCTGTTCGTTTCCCCGGTGCTGAGCGTGCGCATGCCCAATGTGGCACGCTCGCTGCTGATTTACCGGTATCGGCGGCTGCCGGAGGCCCGCCGGGCGGCACACCGGGCCGGCTATCTGGGCGCGATGTACCCCTGGCAGTCGGGCAGCGACGGGCGCGAGGTGAGCCAGGAAGTGCACCTCAATCCGGAGTCCGGCCGCTGGAATCCGGATGCCAGCGCCCGGGCACACCACGTCGGTCTGGCCATCGCCTACAACACCTGGCAGCACTACCAGGTGACCGGCGACCGGCAGTTCCTCGTCGACTACGGCGCCGAGATGCTGGTCGAGATCGCGCGGTTCTGGGTGGGGCTGGCCAGCTTCGACGAGTCCCGCGGCCGCTACACGATCAAGGGCATCGTCGGGCCCGATGAGTTCCATTCGGGCTATCCCGGCAAGGAATACGACGGCATCGACAACAACGCGTACACCAACGTCATGGCGGTCTGGGCCATCCTGCGGGCGATGGATGCGTTGGACCTGCTGCCGCTGCGGGACCGCCTGGACCTCGTCGGCAAGATCGGCCTGACGAGCGACGAGCTCGGCCGGTGGGATCACGTGACGCGGCGCATGTACGTCCCCTTCCACGACAACGTCATCAGCCAGTTCGAGGGCTATTCCCAACTGGCGGAACTGGATTGGGACCAATACCGGCAGCGGTACGGCAACATCCAGCGGCTCGACCGCATCCTGGAGGCCGAGAACGACAGCGTGAACAACTACAAGGCGTCCAAACAGGCCGACGTGTTGATGCTGTTCTACCTGCTGTCGTCGGACGAATTGCTGGCCCTGTTCGGCCGGCTCGGTTACCGCTTCGCGCCCGAGCGGATCCCGGAGACGGTGGACTATTACCTCGCGCGCACCTCGGAGGGATCGACGCTTTCCGCCCTGGTCCACTCGTGGGTGCTCACCCGCGCCAACCGGCACCACGCGATGAAGTACTTCGTGCAGGTGCTCGCCTCCGACATCGTCGACATCCAGGGCGGCACCACCGCGGAGGGCATCCACCTGGCGGCGATGGCCGGCAGCATCGATCTGTTGCAACGGTGCTTCACCGGACTGGAAACCCGCGACGACCGGCTGATCCTGAGCCCGCAATGGCCGAACGCGCTGGACCCGATCGAGTTTCCGTTCGTCTATCGCGGCCAGCGGCTGCACCTTCGAGTCAGCGGGCGGGCGGCCGAACTGACCTCCGAGGCCGGCAACAGCGCATCGGTCACGGTGGAATGCCGCGGCCGCGTGCACCAGCTGCTGCCCGGGCGCACGGTCGAGGTCGCCTGAGGCCGGTGACCTATGCCCGCGAACGGGGGCCGAACGACCCTGCTGAACCGCGCCGCGCCCCCATAACGTGACCAGTGCCGGGCCCGCAGGGCCCGCCGGCCAGTCTCCAGGAGGACGCGATGAACAATCCGCAGCAGCGGATCGTGGTGGGTATCGACGGCTCGGACGCCGCGATCAATGCGGCCAAGTGGGCCGCCGCAGAGGCCGTCAGCCGTGACGTCCCGCTTCGGCTGATCCACGCCATCCCCCGGCGGAACGCCGACGACGACAGCCTGGACGTGGAATACGCCCAATCCGCGCTGCGCGCCGCCGACGCGGCGCTTCAGGCCACCGATCAGCCGGTGAAGGTCGAATGCGACATCGTGCGCGGTTCCTCGGAGGACGCGCTGATCGACGAATCGCGCGACGCGGCAATGGTTTGTGTGGGCTCGGTGGGCACGGGCTGGGTGGCCCGCAAGGTGCTGGGCTCGACCGCGGACACGTTGGCGCACAAGGCGCACTGCCCGGTGGCCGTGATCCGCCACGGCGCCGAGCCGGACGGCGGATTCGTCGCCGTCGCGGTGGGCGAGAGCAACGACGCCGTGCTCGAGCACGGCTTCCGCGAGGCGCGCCTGCGTGCGGCGCCGATCCTGGCGATGGGTGTCTGGCGGTGGGGACTCGGCGAGATTCCGTACAGCCAGCTGAACCAGCGACTCGGCCCCTGGGTGGCGCAGCACCGCGACGTGCACGTCCAGCCCGCCGCGGCCAGGCGCGGCGCGGCCGAATTCCTCACGCACACAACCGAACCCGTTCAGCTCGCGGTGGTGGGCGGCGAGGATGCGGGCAAGGTCGCCCGCATCGTGGGGCCGATCACCGCGCACCCGAGCGGAAACGCGGGGTGCTCGGTGCTCGTCGTGCGGGGCTGACGGCGAACTACCCGGCCGCCCACTGGGCCGCGCTGTCGAGCTCGTCCAGCGAGAACATGGCGAACTCGCCGGGGACCATCCACGCCACGGCATGCAGGACGTGGGCGACCCAGTCCTTGTCGGAGACCACCGCGATCCGCTTGAACGCCGCATGGTGCGGCAGCACGGTGCCCAAACCGAGCTTGATGTCCTCGAGGAAACCACCCGGCCCGAATCCCTCGTAGTCGGGGGCGATCACCTCGACGATCCGGACCTCGCCCGTCTGTAGCACCCGCTCGATCTCGGGCTTGAAGTCGCGCAGCTCGTCGCCGCGCAGCCGGCCCGACACCCGGATGCCGATCACGTTCTCCGGCATGTCCGGCAGCAGTTCGATCATGTCCAGCCTCCTTCACGGGCACGGCGTCTTCGGTCAACGGACAACCAACACGGGCACTCGCGCCGACTGCGCCACGGCGGAGCTCACCGAGCCGAGCAACATTCCCGGAAATCCGCCGCGGCCGCGGCTGCCGACCACCACCAGTTGAGCGTGCTCGGATTCCTTCAGCAGCCATTCGGAAGGCTTGTCGCAGAACAACTTTCGCTCGACGTGCACGTCGGGGTAGCGGTCATGCCAGCCGGCCAGGCGTTCGGCCAGGGTTTCGCGTGCTTGGATCTCGCGGTCGTGCCAGTCCATGCCGAGGATCGGGAACACCCCCACGTCGCTCCAAACGTGGACGGCCACCAGCCCCACCCCCCTGCGGGAGGCCTCGTCGAAGGCCAGGGCGGTCGCGTCCTCCGACGCGGGAGATCCGTCGATGCCGAGCACCACCGGCGCGGCGGGATCCGGCACCGCCCCGTCGGCGGAGTGAATGACGGCGACCGGGCAGTGGGCGTAGTGCACGAGTCCCGCGCTCACCGAGCCCAACAGCAGGCGCCCCACCGCGCCGAGCCCCTGGCTGCCGGCGACGATCATGCGGGCGTCCTTGGAGGCCTCGACGAGCGCCGGGACAATGGCCGAATACACCGTCTCCGTGCGAATTTCGGGCGGTTTGGCGCCGCCGGCGCTGGCATTGAGCGTCTTGCGGGCCTGGTCGATCACGTGCTGAGCGCTGTCCTGCTGCCAGTCGGGCATGTCGGCGTACAGCTGTCCCACCGGCCAGCCGACCACGACGGGGGGAACCGCGTGCACCAGCGTGATGGGCAGGTCACGCATCAGGGCCTCCCGTGTCCCCCAGGCCACGGCGGCGTCGGATGCCCCCGAACCGTCGACGCACACCAGTACGCCGTGTTTCTTCGCGCCTTGCGTCATTGTCCCGCTCCTTTGTCGTCGGGCAGCTCGATCTCGAGATGGCGAACCGAGCCGTAACCGATTGGCCGGCAAGGCCAGCCGAGATCGAAGAAGACCGTCAGCATCGGGTGGTTCTCGGTGAGGACGTCGGCGATGAACCGTTCGATGCCGTGTGCCCGGGCGACCGGGGCCAGGTGCTTGAGCAGGGCCGTGCCCACGCCCACCGAATGATCCTCGTGCGCAACCACGATCGCCACCTCCGCCACCCGTGGATCGTCGACGGCGACGCAGTGCGCCACGCCGATCAGACGGTCGGCGTCGAAGGCGCCGAGGGCGAACCACCCGTCCGCCGGCTCGGTCTGTTTCGCGACGAGCTCGTGCAGCGGCAACAGCTGTAGCGTGAAGAAGCGGAAATACCGGTCATGATCGGACAGGTGCTCGTGCAGCGCCAAAACGGCCTCGGTGTCGGCGGCGGTCAACGGGCGCAACGACACCACGCGTCCGTCAAGCAGCTGAGCAGTTTCCGTGACGTCCACCGACCGATCACTCACCCCACCGACGGTAATCCGCGGCGGCCGGGCCGGGCAGGGCCGTTAGACCCGAGGGCCGCCCCCCTTTGGTCCCGCCGCCGGGGTGTTACTGATCGATGAGCGGGGCGACCCAGTGCACCCGGGTGCCGCCCTCGGGCGGGCCGGTGATCTCGCAGGCGCCGCCCAGTTGTTCGGCGCGGCGCCTCATGTTGGTCAGGCCGCTGCTGCGCGTGTTGCCGTCGGGGATGCCGGAGCCGTTGTCGACGATGTCGAGGACGAACATGTCGGCGACGCTGATCTCGACGGTCAGCCGCGACCCGCCGGAATGCCGCATCGCGTTGCTGACGGCTTCCGCGGCCACGGCTTCGGCGTGGTCGGCAAGCTCACCGCCGACGGCGGTCATCGGTCCGTGCATGCGCACGGTGGTGACGATGTCGCGATTCTCGGTGAGGTCGGCGACCACCTGCTGGATGCGGCGCCGGAAGTCGACGTTCTTATCCAGCGGCGATTTCAGCTGGAAGATCGTCGTGCGGATCTCCTCGATGATGGTCTGCAGATCGTCGAGGGTGCGGTTGAGCCGGTCGGCGACCTCCGGGGAGCGCGCCCGCGCCAGCGTGCCCTGCAGGTCCATGCCGGCGGCGAACAGCCGCTGGATGACGTGGTCGTGCAGGTCGTGTGCGATGCGTTCCCGCTCGGCCAGGATGGTCAGCTGGCGCGCGTCGTCGCGGGCCGACGCGAGCACCAGCGCCATCGCGGCGTGCGTGGCGAAGTCGTTGACCAGATCGAGGTAGCTGTCGTCGAACGGCGGCTGGTCGGCGCCGCGGGCGATCGCGATGACACCGACGACCTCGTCGCGGGCGCGCAGCGGCATCACGATCGCGGGGCGTTGCCCGACGTCGGTGAAGGCCTGGATCGGGTACCGCAAGGTCTCGGTGATCAGCGGTTCGCCGGAGCGGAACACGGTGCCGCTGGTGGACGCGTCCACCGGGACCCGTTGGCCGATCACCTCGTCGGCGTGCAGCCCGACCGCCGCGGAGACCACCAGCGTGTCGACCTCGTCGTCGGGCAGGTCGGGGTCACCGGGGACCAGGACGATCGCCTGTTCGGCGTCGGTCAGGATGCGGGCCTGTTCGGCGATCAGCTGCAGCGGGCGCCGGTGCGGGGCGGCGCTGGACAGCAGCGCTGTCGTGATCTCGCGGCTGGCCTCCATCCACTTGACGGCCGTCCGCTCGCGTTCGAACACCCGCGCGTTGTCGATCGCGACCGCGGCGGCAAAGGCCAGCGCGCGGGCGGCCACCTCGTCGGAGTTGGAAAACACCCGCTCGGGATCGACGTGGGTGAGGTAGAGGTTGCCGAACACGGTGCCGCGGATGGTGATCGGCACCGCCAGGAAGGCGCGCATCGGGGGGTGGTGCTCGGGGAACCCGGCGGCGGCCGGATGGGTGGTCAGATCCGCCATGCGCAGCGCCGGCGTGTCCAGCAGCGACAGGCTGAGCAGGCCTTTGCCGAACGGCAGGTGCCCGATGCGGGACGCCGTTTCGGGGTCCATGCCCTCGTGGACGAACGAGACCAGGTCGCCCTCACCGTCACGGATGGCCAGCGCGCCGTACGGGGCCGAGGTCAGCTTGCGCGCCGCGCCGATGATCCGGTGCAGCGTGGCGTCGAGGTCGAGGCCCGCACCGATCTCGACGATGACCCGGAGCAGCAGCTCCATCTGGTCGCGCGCGGCCAGCAACTCGTCGAGTTGCTCGTGCATCCTGCCGACCAGGCCACGCTGGCCGAGTCCGGCGAATGCCGAGCCGGTGTCGTCGCTTGTCAACCCGTCAAACCTCCCCGACACTTTTGCTCAATGTCAGACGGCAAGATCAGCGTAGTCGCTATTTGTCAAGCGCCCAAGCGAAGAGATGCCGTCGAAGACGCAACGCCTTGCGTACGGCGTCTAGTCGGCCGGCGCGTCCGTCGGCGGGTGGGAATGGCCGGGCCGTTGGTCCAGCTTGGAGGCGAACACCGCCGCCTGGGTCCGGCGCTCCATGCCGAGCTTGGCCAATAGCCGCGACACGTAGTTCTTCACCGTCTTTTCGGCGAGGAACATCCGGGCGGCGATCTGCCTGTTGGTCAGGCCCTCGCTGAGCAGCCCCAGCAGTGTTCGCTCCTGCTCGGTGAGCCCGGAAAGCGGGTCTTCGCGCTCAGCCGCGCCACGAAGCTTCGCCATCAGCGCCGCCGCCGCCCGGTTGTCGAGCAGCGACTTGCCCGCACCCACCTCCTTGATGGCGTGGGCCAGCTCCATGCCCTTGATGTCCTTGACCACGTAGCCACTGGCGCCGGCCAGGATGGCCTCCAGCATCGCCTCGTCGGAGGTGAATGACGTCAACATGAGGCAGCGCAGGTCGGGGTGGTCGGACACCAGGTCCCGGCACAATTCGATGCCGTTGCCGTCCGGAAGCCGCACGTCGAGGACCGCGACGTCGGGCTGCAGCGCCGGGATCCGCGCCTTCGCCTCGGAGACGGAGCCCGCCTCCCCGACGATTTCGAGCTCGGGGTCCGAGGCCAGGAGGTCGGCTAGGCCGCGCCGGACGACCTCGTGGTCATCGACCAGGAAAACCTTGACCATCAAGAACCCTTCCGCCGGTGGTAGGTCCTCAATACCACATATTCATCATCGCCCGAGCTCACAAATGTTGCCGATTCACGACCAACAGCGAACAACCGGCGTCCTGCATCACCGAGCTGCCCATCGGCCCGACGAGTTCGGCCACCTGCTGACGATTGTGGGCGTCGACGATCACCAATCCCACCAGCCCCTGCGGGGCGGCCAGGTATCCGAGCAGGCCCGCGTGGATGGCCACGGACTCGACGCGCAGCTGCGGGTGGCGTCGCTTCCAGCGGGCCAGCCGCCGATCCAGATCGGCCAGCGCCCGGCGATCGGCCTCGGCGCCCTCGTGTTCCGTCGGCGCGGTTCGCCGCGACACGACCGCCTGCAGGGCCGCACCGCGCAGCAGGGCCTCGTCGACGGCGGCGCTCAACAGCACCGAATCCGGGGACCCCTCGATCTCGACGACCGCCTTCTCCGCGGAATGCGCGCGGTGATCGTCGCGGCCGCGGACGATCGCCGCCGGGCAGTGCGCCGAGACGGCCAGCGCCGCGGCGGTGGAGCCGACCCGGCCCGGTTGGAAGTGGCGCAGCCCGACGGCCCCCACGCAGACCATGGCCGCCGACGCCGACGAGCGAATCAGCGACCCGACCGCGGGTCCGTGCACGATCTCGGTCTCGATCGCCACCGGCTTGCCCGCGGCCCGGATCGCCGTCACCGCCTGGCCGACCGCGAGCTCGGCCGTTTGTTCGCCGTCCCCGGGCTCGGTCGCGTAGAGCAGACGCAGCGGAACCTCGCGACTCACCGCTTCGTCGACCGCCCACAGGGCCGCGCGGACCGCCGCTTTGGAACCATCGATACCGGCGACGATCGACTTGGTTCGCGCGGTCGCTGCCATCTCAGTGGCGGACCACGAGCACCGAGCAGTCGGGGTAGCCGACGATCGGATGGCAATTCGGGGTGACCAGCCCCGCGATCTCGTCCGCGTCGGCACTGCCGACCACCGCGAGTTCGATTGTGCCGCCGGGCTTTTCGCTGGGCTTGGCGCCGGTGCCCGCGGCGACGGTCTGGACGTGGACGTCCGGATACCGACGGACCCAGCTGTTCAGCCGCCGGTCGATCTGGCGGACGGTGGCGTGGCGGCGCCGGCCTTCCTCCATGGCGTGGTGGACCACCTCGTCATTGTCGGGATCGTCGTTGAGCACGACGGCGATCACGCCGAGTTCGGTCGGCGATCCGTCCGGATTGGTGCGGATGATCGCGACCGGACAGTGCGCGCGGGCCACCAGACCCGCCGCGGTGGGGCCCAACAGCCCGTCGGACGCCCATCCCCGCCTGGCGGTGCCGACGCAGACCAGGGCCGCGTCCTGCGATTGGTCGATCAACGCCTGCGCGGGGTCCCCGGAGACGATCGCGGTCTCGATCTCGACCGCCTTGCGCTCGCCGTGAATGGCGCACTCCGCTTCGGACAGCGCGATTTCGCCGCGTTCGACCTCCCATTCGGAGGTGGGGCCCGACCCGGCGCGCCCCCGTCGCGGGGGGATGACATAGACCAGGCGCAGCGGCAGCTGCCGGCCGATCGCCTCGTCGATCGCCCACTTCGCGGCGTTGACCGCGGCCTTCGAGCCGTTGACGCCCACCACCACGGCCTTGGCGTCCAGCTGGTTCATGTCGGCTCCTGATCGTTCCATTCGGTTTCGAGGCTATTGCGCCGATGCCCGCGCTACAGGGGCCGTTAGGCCTCAGATGCGAAGTCGTTCGGCCCCACCTCCGCCGGTTCGGCGACGAGCTCGAACAACCGCTCAACGTCGACGCGCTCGAAGACCGCCGTCCCGGGCGTCATCAGCATCGCCGCGCCCGCCGCGATCCCGTAACGAACGGATTTGGTGAGCGGCCACCCGTGCGTGATACCCACCGTGATCGCGGCGACCATCGCGTCGCCAGCCCCGACGCCGCTGCCGCTTCGCATCGAGACCGCCGGAAAGCGTTGGCTCGCATGGCGTGTCGCGAGCAGCGCGCCGTAGGACCCCAGGGACACCACGACGACCTGCGCGTGGCCGCTGTCGATCAGCTGGTGGGCGGCGGCCAATTGCTCGGCCTCGGTGGCGAGCCGGCGGCCGACGCACTCCCTCAGCTCGCGCACGCTCGCCTTGAGCAGGTACACGCCCGAAGAGATGTGCTGCAAGCCGCCGCCGGAGGTGTCCAGGATCAGCTTGACGCCCAGCCCCCGGCAGATGTCGGCGACCCGCTGGTAGTAGTCGGCCGGCACGCCCGGCGGCAGGCTGCCGCTTGCCACAACGACTTCCGCCGACTGCGCGGCCGCCCGCAGTTCCTCGAGGCATTGCTCCTGCTCGAAGGTGTTGAGCTCGGGCCCCGGCAGGACGAACCGGTATTGCTGGCCGGTGCTGGTCTCGTTGACGGTGAAGCTCTCGCGGGTCTGGGCGGCGATCGGGATCTGCAGGAACGGCACCTCCGCCTCGCCGAGCAGGGTGGTGACGAGACCACCGTGCGACCCGCCCGCCGGGAACACCGCCAGCACCGGGCTGCCAAGAACCTTCGCGACCCGCGCGACGTTGATGCCGCCGCCGCCCGGGTCGTAACGCGTCGCCGAGCAGCGCAACTTGTCGGTCGGCCGCACGACGCCGACGCTCGTGGTGATATCGAGCGCCGGATTCATGGTCAGCGTGACGATTCGTCGGCTCAGCGCCCGCTCGGCCGGCATCCCCATCTCCATCACCACCCGGCCTAGAGGCCGCTCGGGTACGTTTCCGGCGTCTCGCCGGCGATCCACAGGCTGGTGACCTCCAGGGGCTCCAGCGCCCGCGTCCGGTCGATGTGAATCATCGCGTCGAACTGATCGGCGGGCCGGACGTGGAAGTAATGGCTCTGCCGTTCGGTCTCGGGCCGGTAGATCACCCCGATGGCGCGGCCCAAACGCACCGCGCCGAGCGGCTCGGCGGCCGCCGGGTCGAGGTGCGGCGACACCAGGAACGCCGCCCTGCCCGTTTCATGCAAGAGTTCTTCGACGCTGCCGTTGAGCGCCGGGCGGACCACCTTGCGTTCGGCGATGCCACCCCAATCGCTGGCGGCGGTGACGGTACCCGCGTACGTGCTGAAGCCGAGCAGGCGGGAGTCGTCGCCGTGCCGCTGCCGGACCAGTTGACCGAGCGTGAGTTGGCCGTCGGCCCACACCTCGGTGGCGCGCGCGTCGCCGACGTGGGAGTTGTGCGCCCACACCACGATTCGCGCCGAAGGCTCATCGTGGTGGCGGTCCAGGTGCGTCAGCAGCGCCTCGAGCGTCTGCGCCATGTGTTTGTCGCGCAGGTTCCACGAGGTGACCCGCCCGCTGAACATCGCCCGGTAGTACACCTCGGCGTTGTGCACCGTCTGCGCGTTCTGGTGGGCGTAGAACAGTTCGTCCTCGGCGAGCAGACCGTCCCGGCGCGCATAGGCCAGCGCGTTGCGCTGGATCTCGACGAGTTGATCGATCGCCTCCTTCTCGCACGACGGGCCCGCGCCGAAGGCCGCCGAGAAGCCGTACGCCTGACCGTCGTCCGCCGAGGCGTGGTCGAAGCAGGCGTAGCGCTCCCGCGCCCGCGCGGCGGCCTTGGGGTCGATCTTGTCGAGGTAGCCGATCACCTCCCGCATCGACCGGTGCAGGCTGTAGAGATCCAGGCCGTAGAAGCCGGCCTGCCGCTGAGCGTTGTTCTGGTGCAGGCGGTTTCGGGCGCGCAGCCACTCGACGAAGTCACGGACGACGGTGTTGCGCCACATCCAGGCCGGGAAGCGCTCGAAACCGCTCAACGCCTCGTCGGCGTCGGTGTCGTCGCCGATGCCGCGAACGTAACGGTTCACCCGGTAGGCGTCTGGCCAATCCGCCTCCGCCGCCACGGCGCAGAAACCCTTCTCCTCGATCAGCCACTTGGTGATTTCGGCCCGGGCCTCGTAGAACTCGTGTGTGCCGTGCGAACTTTCGCCGATCAGCACGATGCGAGCGTCACCGATGAGCTCCTCCAGCGCTGCGCGCGGCGGGACGCCCGCCGGCGCGTCGACGGCCACCCGGCCGATCACCTCGGCCGGCGTCCGCGCCCCGGCGCCCCGCGGCGCCTCGGTGGTCGGCGTGGCGAGCAGCCCGCGGACCTCGTCGTCGGTGACCTGGCGGAAATCCCAGAACGACTCGCCGACCGCGAGGAACGGCGTCGGCATGCTCGCGCACACCACATCGTCGACCTGCCCGGCGAATTCCCGGCACGTCGACTCGGGGGCCGCGGGCACGGCGATGACGATGTGCGCGGGCTCGGCCTCGCGTAGCGCCTGCACCGCCGCGGACATGCTTGCGCCGGTGGCCAATCCGTCGTCGACGAGGATGACCGTCTTGCCGGCCACGTCCACCGGTGGGCGCCCGTCGCGGTAGGCGGCCTCGCGCCGAATCAGCTCCCGGCCCTCGCGTTCGGCGACCGCGCGCAACTCCTGCGGCGTGATGCGCAGGCCCCGCACGACGTCGTCGTTGACCACGACGCGGCCCCCGCTCGCCAGTGCGCCCACCGCGAACTCCTCGTGCCCGGGCGCGCCGAGCTTGCGCACGATGAAGGCGTCCAGCGGCGCGCGCAGCGCCGCCGCCACCTCCCACGCGACGGGTATGCCGCCCCGTGCCAGGCCCAGCACGATCACGTCGGGCCGGTCGCGGTAGGCCCCAAGAAGGTTGGCCAGCACCCGGCCGGCCTCGCTCCGGTCGCGGAATACGCGGCGCGGCGAGCGCCGGGTCGCGTCAGCTGCTCTGGTCATCGCGCACCGCGGTCACTTCCCGGTGGATCGGACCTGCCGCACGGCGGCGGACGGGAAGGGTAGTCATGGGAAATCTCCTCGATCCCTGTCACCAGTGACGACTTTCATCCGACCAGTCCGCCGTAATCGGCGGTAGGGACCGAAGTCCCAGGGTTGCGGGTCGTTCGTCGGGTCAGCGCTTGCGGCGCAACTCGGCCATGTAGGCCATGACCCGGTTGAGGATGAGGCCGTAGGCGTCGCCGTCCTGGGTGAGCCGCGCCAGGTCGCGGTGGCGCAGGAAGCCGTCCAGACGCTGGTCCAGGCACCAGTCGACGTAGGTGTCGCCTGCGTAGGGCGAGTGCAGGAATTCGAACGCGAGCTCGTCGACGTCCGCGTCGGTGATCGACGGGCATCCGTCAGTGGTAGAAGGCATTTGACTGTTCATCCGACTCGGGTGTGATCCCGGATGGCGGCCTGCATCGCGGCGAATCGCGCCCGCGCCCGCTCGTCGGCGGCCCGCTGCTCGGCCGCGGTGACGACGATGGCGTCCGGGCCCGGGAAGACGGTCGCCTCCTCTCCGGTGGACAGCCACCGCACCCGGTAGGGCGGTTCACCGTCGGGGGAACGCACGGAGGTGATCAGCCCGCGCAGATCCGGGCGCCCGATCGTGCCGCTCTTGATGACGAGCCAGTCCCCGGCATCGGCAATCATCGTCGACTCCCTTCGAAACCGTTGCGCCACAATCTCAAGCCGCCCTAGCGGCGTATCTCCAACACGTCACCGAGGGGCCGCCGCGGCGTCGGTTCCGGGCCGCCCTTGCCGGCGAAGGCGGTCCCCACCCGGATCAAAACCTGGGGCACCGCTTCGGGGTCGGCTATCAGCTCGCGGACCATGTCGCGGCTCGCCGGCAGCTCCGTCACGTGGGTCACGGTGCACGTCGCCAGCCCGGCGATGGTGCATTCCAGCAGGATCGCCGAAAGCGCCTGGCCGCACCGGAACGCGTCCGCGCGGGTGTCGCCGGGGGTGGACAGGACGAGCACCTCCGCTTGATCCTGCAGACCCGCCGATGCCGGCCGGGCGTTCGCGTCGGCGGGAAACCGTCGGTTCACGTCGACGGCGCGGCGCTGCGCGTCGCTGACGAGCGCGGCCGTGGGAATGCCGTCGTCGTGCCGGCCCGGCGCTGTCCACCAACGCAATTCGTGGTGGTAGACGTCGTCGTAGCGGCGCAGCGCCTCGGTGAGGCGCGCCGCCTCGACCAGCCGCGGCCGCGCGTCGTCGGCCAGCACGTCGAGGGACACCAGGCCGGGGTCGAAGGCGCTGCGCAACATCGGCTCGAACGACGCCCAGTCCCGCGGTGCGCCGAACGGTCGCCGGTCGGTCCTGCGCCGCAGAATCGCCGCGGCGCGATCGCGCCGCGCGGCGGCGACGTAGTCGGTCGCGAAGAAGTCGACCGAGGCCAGGTGGTCCAGGTTGTTGGGATTGGGAAACTCGTCGACGCCCGTCCCCCACCCGTCGGCCGCCATCGCGACCCGGAAATGGTCGAGCACCGCGCCGCAGCTGATGATCGACTCGCGGCCGGAGCCGTCGGCCGAGGGCACCGTGCGGTCCGGGTCGGCAAACAGGTCGACGGTCGGGCCGCCGGCGACCCATCGCCACGGCTGGGTGTTGTGCAGCGAGGGGGCCCGGCAGGCGAGCTCCACCGCCCTGGTGAGCACCTTGGTGTCGACCATTGTCGGGGTCATCGCTCGTCGCCCCTCCTTTCCTACCTGGACCCTCGGGCATCCGGGCGGCGCGCGCCAGGGTCCTTGGTCCCCACCGTCGGGTCATTGGGCCCGGGGGTGGACTGATGACCTTTGTCTCTATTGCGGTGATGCCCCGGGGCAAACGATGAAGGCGACCGCGCTACCCGAGGACCCTGTTATGGACGTCATCCGCAAAACGGCAACCGACTTTTCCGTTCGGCCCAACCTCACGGACTACGAGCACGAGCGCGCCCGGTTCCGCTGGTCCGACGTGCCGGATCCGTGCGAGGGCATGGGGCCCGGGCTGTGCAACATCGCCTACGCCGCCGTCGATCGCCACACCGCGGGCCCGGCCGCGACGCGCACAGCCCTGCGGTTCGTCCCGGATCGGCCCTGGGACGGCGTGATCGCCACCCACGACCTCAGTTACGCCGAACTCGGCCGGCTCGCCCGGCGGTTCACCAGCGCGCTGCGCTCCTTGGGCATCGACAAGGGCAACCGCGTCTTCACGCTGATGGGCCGCACGCCCGAGCTCTACATCGCGATGATGGGCGCGCTGCGCAACGGCAGCGTCGTCTCCCCATTGTTCTCGGCCTTCGGTCCGGAGCCGATCGCCACCCGGGTCAACATCGGGCAGGCCGACGTGTTGGTGACGACGAGGGCGATCTATCAGCGCAAGGTCGCCAAGATCCGCGACCGGCTGCCGTCGCTGCGGCACGTCTTCGTCGTGGGCGACGGCCGGGACGGCGGCGCACCGCCGGGGACGCTGGACTTCTGGCAGTGGGTGGACGCGGCGGACGAGAACTCGACGATCGAGCCGACCACCGCCGACGACCCGGCACTGCTGCATTTCACCAGCGGCACCACGGGCACACCCAAAGGCGCCATCCACGTGCACGGCGCCGTCGTGATGCACTACGTCACCGGCCTGTACGCGCTCGACCTGCACCCCGACGACACCTATTGGTGCACAGCCGATCCCGGCTGGGTGACCGGCACGTCCTACGGCATCATCAGCCCGCTGCTGCACGGGGTCACGTCCATCGTCGACGAGGCCGAATTCGACGCCGAACGCTGGTACCACATCCTGCAGGACCAGGGCGTCTCGGTGTGGTACACCGCACCGACCGCCATCCGGATGCTGATCAAGGCCGGGCCGGAACTGCCCGCGCGCTACCACTTTCCGCGGCTGCGGTTCATCGCCAGCGTGGGTGAGCCGCTCAACCCCGAGGCGGTCTGGTGGGGAAAGCGGTTGCTGGGCCTGCCGATTCACGACAACTGGTGGCAGACCGAGACGGGCGGCATCATGATCGCCAACACGCCCGCCTTCGACATCAAGCCCGGATCGATGGGCCGCCCGCTGCCCGGGGTGGACGCGTTCATCGTGCGCCGCGACGACGACGGGCCCGTCGAGGTCGTCGACGAACCCGGGGTCGAGGGCGAACTCGCGCTCAGGCCGGGCTGGCCGTCGATGTTCCGCGGTTACCTGAACGCCGAAGAGCGCTACCGCAACGCCTTCGCCGACGGGCTCTACCTGTCCGGGGATCTCGCGAAGAAGGACGCCGACGGCTACTTCTGGTTCGTCGGCCGCAAGGACGACGTGATCAAGTCCGCCGGGCACCTGATCGGTCCGTTCGAAGTCGAAAGCGCGCTGACCGATCACCCCGCCGTCGCCGAGGCCGCCGTCATCGGCATACCCGACCCGACGGTCGGCGAGATGGTCAAGGCCTTCGTCACGCTGAAGAACGGCGTCGTGGCCGACGAAGACCTGCGGCTGCAACTGATGGGCCACGCCCGCAAACGGCTCGGGGCCACGGTGGCGCCCAAGGAGATCGAATTCGTCGATTCGTTGCCGCACACCAGCAGCGGCAAGATCATGCGGCGCCTGCTGAAGGCCCGCGAACTAGGGCTGCCCGAGGGAGATATCTCCACCATCGAGCAGCGCTCCGTCCAGCACGCCGAGGGGGTGCCATCATGACCCGCGCCGGCGACGATGCAATGGGGGTGCCCCCAGTCGCGCAGCGACGAGGGGGACGAAGCGATGAGGAGGAGTGGCGCCGATGACCACCGTGAAGCTGGCCCATGAGCTGTTGTCCGACATGATCCGGGTGCGGCGCATGGAGGAGAAATGCGCGGAACTGTACAGCGCGGCCAAGATTCGTGGATTCCTGCACCTCTACGTCGGTGAGGAGGCGGTGGCCGCCGGGTCGCTGCGCGCGCTGGCCGACGACGACGCGGTCGGTGCGACGTATCGCGAGCACGCCCACGCGCTGCTGCGGGGCATCCCGATGACCTCGATCATGGCCGAGATGTTCGGCAAGCAGGAGGGTTGCTCGCGCGGTCGCGGCGGTTCGATGCACCTGTTCGACGCGACCAAGCGGTTCTACGGGGGCAACGCGATCGTCGCGGGCGGCCTGCCGCTCGCGGTGGGCATCGCGCTGGCCGACGCGATGCTGCAGCAGAAGCGGGTGACCGCCTGCTACTTCGGTGACGGCGCGGTGGCCGAGGGCGCGTTCCACGAGTCGCTCAACATGGCGGTGCTGTGGAACCTGCCGGTGCTGTTCTGTTGCGAGAACAACCTTTACGCGATGGGCACCGCGTTGGACCGCGCCCAGTCGCAGACCGACCTCACCGTAAAGGCGGCCGCGTACCGGGTACCCACGCTGGCGGTCGACGGGATGGACGTCGAGGCGTGCCATGCGGCCGCGCAGCGGGGCGTCGACCATGTCCGCGACACCGGCGGCCCGTTCTTCATCGAGTTCCGCACCTACCGGTTCCGCGCGCACTCGATGTTCGACCCCGAACTGTACCGGGACAAGGCCGAAGTCGAGCGGTGGCGTGAGCGCGACCCGATCCAGGCGTTCACCGACAAGTGCGTGGGCGACGGCACCCTCTCCGACGCCGACGTGCGCGAGATCGAAGACGCGGCCGTCGCCGAGATCGAGGCCGCGGTGGCGTTCGCCGAGGCCGGAACGTGGGAGGACGTCGCGGATCTCGAGCGCGACGTGCTGACGGAAGAGCCGGCGCGATGAAGACCAGCTACCGCACCGCCGTGCATGACGGCCTGCGTGACGCCCTTCGCGACGACCCGCGCGTCGTGGTGATGGGGGAAGACGTCGGGCGTTATGGGGGCACGTATGCGGCCTCCAAGGGGCTGCTGGAGGAATTCGGCCCGAACCGGGTGCGGGACACGCCGCTGTCGGAGCTGGGCTTCGTCGGAATCGGAATCGGCGCGGCGCTGGGCGGTTTACGGCCGATCGTGGAAGTCATGACGGTGAACTTCAGCCTGCTTGCACTCGACCAGATCGTGAATACCGCTGCGGCCCTGCGCCATATGTCCGGCGGGCAGTTCTCCGTGCCGATCGTCGTGCGCATGGCGACCGGGGCCGGTCGCCAACTCGCCGCGCAGCATTCGCACAGCCTCGAACCGTGGTACGCCCACATCCCGGGCATCAAGGTGCTGGCCCCGGCGACCGTCGAGGACGCGTACGGCATGCTGGCGCCCGCGCTCGAGGACCCCGACCCGGTGGTGATCTTCGAGCACGTTCAGCTCTACAACACCTCCACCGACGTCGACGTCCTCACGCGCACCGACATCTCGCGGGCGGCCGTCCGGCGCGGCGGCACCGACGTCACGCTGATCACCTACGGCGGCTGCCTGCCGAAGGCCCTCGACGCCGCCAACGAGTTGTCGCTGACCGGAATCGACTGCGAGGTCATCGATTTGCGCGTCCTGCGCCCGCTCGACGAAGGCACCGTCCTCGAGTCGGTACGCAAGACGCATCGCGCGGTGGTGATCGACGAGGCCTGGCGCACCGGCAGCCTCGCCGCGGAGGTCACCGCGCGCGTGATGGAGGGCGCCTTCTACGACCTGGACGCGCCGGTGACCCGGGTGTGCAGCGTCGAAGTGCCCATGCCCTACGCCAAGCACCTGGAAGAGGCGGCCCTACCGCAGGCCGCCAAGATCGTCGCCGCCGTGCAGAGCCTGTTCGGGGAGCAGTCGTGATCGAGTTCAAGATGCCCTCGCTCGGCTCGGACATGGATGAAGGCACCCTGAACGAGTGGCTGGTCAAGCCCGGGGACAAGGTGACGCGCGGCCAGGTCGTGGCGATCGTCGAGACCACCAAGGCCGCGGTCGAAGTCGAATGCTGGCAGGAGGGCATCGTCGACGAACTCGTCGTGCCCGTGGGCGAAACCGTCCAGGTGGGAACGACTTTGGCCACCCTGACGGCCCCCGGTGAGCCCGCCGAGAAGCAGCCCAAGCCCCGCCCGGCGCCGAAGGCCGCCGCCAAACCGGCGACCGCGCCGCCGACGGCGCCGCCCCCCTCGCGTGCTCCCACCGCCGCCCCGGGCCACCGGCGCTGGGTGTCGCCCGCCGCGCGGCGGTTGGCGACGTCGCTGTCCGTGGACATCGAGGCGGTGACGGGCACCGGCCCGCAGGGGGCGGTCACCATCAACGACGTCGAGCACGCCGCGGCGGCCAAGCCGGCCGCGCCCAAGCCCGTCGCGCAGCCGGGAACCAAGCCCACCGCGGCCGACCGCGCGACACAGATGCGCAAGTCGATCGCCGCGGCGATGAGCCGGTCCAAGCGGGAGATCCCGCACTACTACCTGGCCGAAGAAATCAGGCTGGAGAAGTCGCTGTCGTGGCTGACGACGAGGAACGCGCAGCGATCCATCGACGAACGGGTGCTGCCGGCCGTCCTGCTGTTGAAGGCCGTCGGCGTCGCCGCGCAGCGAGATCCCGACCCCGACGTGGACGCCGTTGGCGGGCTCGAACCCGTCTTCCCGCCAGAACCCGTTGAACTCACCGAACCGCTGCGCGGCGACGCCGACGGCCTTCAACAGCAGGACGGCCGGCAGCACCCGTTCGTCGATGGATCGCTGCGCGTT
>NZ_LZJW01000058.1 GCF_001667885.1 Mycobacterium scrofulaceum
CTCGGTGTTGCCGTACATGCCCCACCCGATGCCGATGCCCAGCAGCACCGACACGACGAATGCGGCGGCGAGCACCCCCCAGCCCCCGAGCCTCGGCGGCACCGGCCGGCTCTTGGCGGCGGTCGTCGGCAGGGCACTGCTGTCGGTCTGCAGGTCGCTTACCAGATCCTGCAGGTCGCCGAGCGTGACGGCCTTGGTGGCCGCGCTCACCCGTTCCCGATGCTCCTCCATGGAAAGCTCGCCGTCGTTGAGGGCGTTGTCGAGGATCTTGCAGGCGTCCTGCCGGTTGACGTCTTTGGCGCGGGTGCTCGCCGCCGCGCCACCGCCGAGCGATGTCCCGAGCCATTTCGCCACGGGGATGATCGTAGAGTCCCGCCGCGGTTGGGCAGGGAAAGGACCGAACGATCACCCGGCTCCGGGCGCCACAGTTTTGGTTGCGTATCGGCCGTCCGGATGGAGACGTACTCTGGTGGGCGTGCGACTGCAGCGACAAGTGGTGGACTACGCGCTCCGGCGGCGAGCCCTGCTGGCCGAGGTGTACTCGGGCCGCACCGGCGTGTCCGAGGTGTGTGACGCGAACCCTTATCTGCTGCGCGCCGCCAAGTTTCACGGGAAACCGAGCCAGGTCATGTGCCCGATCTGCCGCAAGGAACAGCTGACGCTGGTGTCATGGGTGTTCGGCGAACACCTGGGCGCGGTGTCCGGATCGGCCCGCACGGCCGAAGAGTTGGTCCTGCTGGCGACTCGTTTCGAGGAGTTCGCCGTCCACGTGGTGGAGGTGTGCCGAACCTGCAGTTGGAATCATCTGGTCAAGTCGTACGTGCTCGGCGCGGCGCGCCCACCGAAGGGCACCCGCACCACGCGGACGGCGCGAAACGGCGCGCGCACGGCCATTGAATAACGACGGACGCCACGACCAGTCGTCCAACAACGCGGATGGGCCGGCGACTGAACGCGTGGGCAAACACGGAAGCGGCGAGCGCCCGCGTAACGCGCCGTCGGCGCCCGGTCAACGGCGCGGGGTTCCCCCGGACGACCGGATGACCACGATCCTGCCGCCGGTCGTCGACGACCGGTCACCCCGGCGCCCCGATCCCAGCATCGAGGAAGTTAAAGCCGCGCTGGAAGGTCCCCCGTCCACGCCGTTGCAGCGGGATGCGCTCGAGGAAGTCAAGGCCGCATTGGACAGCCGGACGCCGCCGCGGCGCCACCGGTCGAGCGCGGGAGGTCCACCGGAGGGACCACCGCCGCCGCCGGGACCGCGACGGCCCGGCGGCCCCGACGGCTTCGGCCGCCGGCCGCGAGGCGACGTCCACTGGACGCAACAGATCAATTGGCTGTGGGTGCGGCGAGCGGCCTACCTGTCGGCGGCGGTGCTGGTGCTGCTGCCGATCGTCACGTTCACGATGGCGTATTTCATCGTCGACATTCCCAAGCCGGGCGACCTGCGCACGAACCAGGTGTCCACCATCCTGGCCAGCGACGGATCCGAGATCGCCAAAATCATCCCGCCCGAAGGCAATCGGGTCGATGTGAACATCAGCCAGGTGCCGGTGCACGTGCGGCAGGCGGTGATCGCCGCCGAGGACCGCAATTTCTATTCGAACCCCGGTTTCGACTTCACCGGCTTCGCGCGGGCGGTGAACAACAACCTGTTCGGCAACGGCGACCTGCAGGGCGGGTCGACGATCACTCAGCAATACGTGAAGAACGCGCTGGTGGGTTCGGCTCAGCACGGCCTCAGCGGTCTGATGCGCAAGGCCAAGGAACTCGTGATCGCCACCAAGATGTCGGGGGAGTGGTCGAAAGACGATGTGCTGCAGGCCTACCTGAACATCATCTACTTCGGCCGCGGCGCCTACGGCATCTCCGCCGCCGCCAAGGCCTACTTCAACAAGCCCGTCGAGCAGCTGACCGTCTCGGAGGGCGCACTGCTGGCCGCGCTGATTCGCCGGCCCTCGTCGCTGGACCCGGCCGTCGACCCGCAGGGTGCCCGGGCCCGATGGAACTGGGTCCTCGACGGCATGGTGGAGACCAAGGCGCTGTCGCCCAGTGACCGCGCCGCGCAGGAGTTTCCGCAGACGGTACCGCCGGACCAGGCGCGCGCGGAGAACCAGACGACGGGGCCCAACGGCCTGATCGAGCGTCAGGTCACCAAAGAGTTGATGGAACTGTTCAACATCGACGAGCGGACCCTGAATACCCAGGGGTTGCAGGTCACCACCACTATCGACCCGAAAGCCCAGCAGGCCGCGGAGAAGGCGGTGTCGAAATACCTTGACGGACAAGACCCGGACATGCGGTCAGCCGTGGTGTCGATCGACCCGCACGACGGGGCGATACGCGCCTATTACGGCGGTACGGACGCCCAGGGTTTTGACTTCGCGCAGGCTGGGCTGCAAACCGGCTCGTCGTTCAAGGTATTCGCGCTTGTCGCCGCGCTTGAGCAGGGGATCGGGCTGGGCTACCAGGTCGACAGCTCGCCGCTGACGGTCGACGGCATCAAGATCACCAACGTCGACGGTGAGGGCTGCGGCACGTGCAACATCGCCCAGGCCCTCAAGCAATCGCTGAACACCTCCTACTACCGGCTGATGCTCAAGCTCAAGGGCGGGCCGCAGGCCGTCGCCGACGCCGCGCACCAGGCGGGCATCGCCACCAGCTTCCCGGGTGTGGAGCACACCCTGTCCGAGGACGGCAAGGGCGGACCACCCAACAACGGGGTTGTGCTGGGGCAGTACCAGACTCGGGTGATCGACATGGCCTCCGCGTACGCCACGCTGGCGGCCTCGGGTCTCTACCACCGGCCGCACTTCGTCCAGAAGGTGGTCAGCTCCGACGGGCAGGTTCTCTTCGACGCGAGCAAGTCGGACAACAACGGCGAGCAGCGGATTCCGAAGGCCGTCGCCGACAACGTCACCGCCGCCATGGAGCCGATCGCCAGTTACTCGCGAGGGCACGCCCTGGCCGGCGGCCGTCCGTCGGCGGCCAAGACGGGCACCACGCAGCTCGGCGACACGACCGCCGACAAGGACGCCTGGATGGTCGGCTACACGCCGTCTCTATCGACGGCCGTGTGGGTCGGCACCGCGAAAGGCGACGTGCCCCTCGTAACAGCTTCGGGCGCACCGGTTTACGGCTCGGGGCTACCGTCGGACATTTGGAAGTCCACGATGGACGGCGCGTTGAAGGGCACGTCGAACGAGTCGTTCCCCAAGCCGACCGAGATCGGTGGTTACGCGGGCGTCCCGGCACCGCCGCCTCCGCCGCCGGCGCCGTCGGTGACCGTCATACAACCCACTATTGAGGTAGCGCCGGGCATCACGATCCCGGTCGGCCCGCCCACCACGATCACCAACGCGCCGCCAGGCCCGGGCGGGGGCGGCCCAGGCGGCCCAGGCGGACCCGAGCCGGGCGTCCCGCCGGGCGGCCCGCAAGCTCCCGCGCCGCAACCGCCGCCGTGACCGACGCCGAGCAGCGCAGCGCCACCATTTCTCCGGCGCGGTTGGCCGGCGATCTGCGCAGCGTCGACAACCGCGATTGCCCCAGCCGCACCGACTCGTTGGGCGCCGCGCTGGCGGAGGTCGTCGGGGGGCCGGTGGGCGGGCACGCGCTGATCGGCCGGACGCGGGTGATGACGCCGCTGCGAGTGATGTTCTTGATCGGGCTGGTGTTTCTGGCGCTCGGCTGGTCGACGAAGGCGGCTTGCCTGCAGAGCACCGGAACCGGGACCGGCGATCAGCGGGTGGCCAACTGGGAGAACCAACGCGCGTACTACGAGCTCTGTTACTCCGATACGGTGCCGCTCTACGGGGCGGAGCTGTTGAGTCAGGGCAAGTTTCCGTACAAGTCGAGCTGGATTGAGACCGACGGCAGCGGCACCCCGCAGACCCGCTACGACGGCCGCCCCGCGGTGCGCTACATGGAGTATCCCGTGCTGACCGGGATGTACCAGTACGTGTCCATGGCACTGGCCAAGACCTACACCGCGTTGAGCAAGCTCGCCCCGCTCCCGGTGGTCGCCGAGGTGGTGATGTTCTTCAACTTCGCGGCGTTCGGGCTGGCGCTGGCGTGGTTGGCCACCGTTTGGGCGACCGCGGGCCTGGCGGGGCGCCGAATATGGGATGCGGCCCTCGTCGCCGCGTCGCCGTTGCTGATTTTTCAGATCTTCACCAATTTCGACGCGCTGGCAACGGGATTGGCCATGGCCGGGGTGCTGGCGTGGGCCCGGCGTAAACCGGTGCTGGCCGGCGTGCTGATCGGATTGGGCGCCGCGGCCAAGCTGTATCCGCTTTTGTTCCTCGGCCCGATGGTGGCCCTGGCGATCCGGACGGGACGCTTCCGCGCGGTGACGCGCACCGCGGGCATGGCGGCGCTGACGTGGTTGTTGGTGAATCTGCCGATCATGGTGCTGTTTCCCCGAGGGTGGTCGGAATTCTTCCGGCTCAACACCCGGCGCGGGGACGACATGGATTCGCTGTACAACGTCGTCAAGACATTTACCGGCTGGCACGGATTCGACCCCAAGCTCGGGTTCTGGGAGCCGCCCACCGTGCTGAATGCCGTGGTCACGGTGCTGTTCGTAATCGGTTGCGCCGCAATCGCATACGTGGTGCTGACCGCCCCCCAGCGGCCCCGGCTGGCGCAGCTGCTGTTCCTGGTGGTGGCGGTGTTCCTGTTGACCAATAAGGTGTGGAGCCCCCAGTTCTCGCTGTGGCTGGTGCCGCTGGCGGTGCTGGCCTTGCCGCATCGCCGGATCCTGCTGGCGTGGATGACCATCGACGCGGTGGTGTGGGTACCGCGGATGTACTACCTGTATGGCAATCCGAACCGCTCGCTGCCCGAGCAGTTCTTCACCACGACAGTGCTGTTGCGCGACATCGCCGTCGTCGTGCTGTGCGCTTTGGTGATTCGCCAGATCTACCGGCCCGACGAAGACCTGGTGCGCTGGGGCGGCCGGGTGGACGACCCGTCTGGCGGCCCCTTCGACCGCGCCCCCGACGCCCCGCCCGGATGGCTGCCGGGCTGGCTGCGGCCGGCCGGCCTGCGGCGCGCGCCGGCGCCCGACCCCGACGCCGAATCGGCGGTGCCGGCCGGGGTGGCGCCATGACGCGCGCCGACGACGATGATGCCGGCGTAGGCGGGATAGGAGGAGTGGCGCCATGACTCTCGTCGCCGTCCCGTTGTTCCCCCGGGTGACCGCGCTCGACGCGGTGGGGCCCTACGAGGTGTTGCAACGCGTTCCGTCGGTCGAGGTGGTGTTCATCGGTCACCGCCGGGGCGAGGTGCGGACCGAGAACGGGATGCTCGGCCTGTGCTGCGACGCGCGATTCGACGAGGTCACCTCGCCGGATGTGGTGCTGGTTCCCGGCGGGATCGGCACCCGGCGGCTGATTCACGACGAGACCATCCGGACCTGGCTGCAAGCGGTACATCCGACCACGACGTTCACCACCTCGGTGTGCACCGGTGCGCTGCTGTTGGCGGCGGCGGGCCTGCTCGACGGGCTCACCGCCACGACGCACTGGCGGGCCAGCGACCTGCTCAACGAGCTGGGCGCCGAATACGTACCGGACCGCGTCGTCGAGCACCTCCCACAGCGGATCATCACCGCCGCCGGGGTGTCCAGCGGCATCGACATGGCCCTGCGGCTGGTCGAGCTGCTGGTCGATCGGCGGGCCGCGCAGGCCGCGCAGCTGCTTATCGAATACGACCCCCAGCCGCCGTTCGACACGGGTTCCCTCGCCAAGGCCGATCAGGCGACGATCACGCGGGCCACCGAATACCTGGATGCCCGGCAGTAGGCGGATTGCTCTGGCGCCCGGATCGGCCGGGATTTTGGAGGCCACCCCGCCCATCCGGTAGCCTGGTGCGGTTGCCGACGCAGGCGACCCTCCTGCCACGGAACGACCGTGGCCGTACAGACCAGAGGAGGTGGTGAGGTTTCCATGCGTCCATACGAAATCATGGTCATTCTTGACCCCACGCTCGACGAGCGCACTGTAGCTCCGTCCCTGGAGACGTTCCTGAACGTCGTCCGCAAAGACGGCGGAACCGTAGAGAAGGTCGACATCTGGGGCCGGCGCCGGCTGGCCTACGAGATCGCCAAGCACGCCGAAGGCATCTATGTCGTGGTTGACCTGAAGGCGGAGCCGGCGACGGTCTCCGAGCTCGACCGCCAGCTGAGCCTCAACGAGTCGGTATTGCGCACCAAGGTGATGCGCATCGACAAGCACTAACACCTGTGGCTGAGTCGCGGGCCCACCGTCGGTGGACTTGCGTAGGCTCAGCGAGGATACGTGCCATCCACCGTCTCAAGATGCGAGCAGCAGGGCGGACCTAGGAGGAAATTGTGGCTGGTGACACCACCATCACCGTCGTCGGAAACCTGACCGCCGACCCCGAACTGCGGTTCACCCCGTCCGGTGCCGCCGTCGCGAATTTCACCGTGGCGTCGACACCGCGGATCTACGACCGCCAGAGCGGGGAATGGAAAGACGGCGAGGCCCTCTTCCTGCGCTGCAACATCTGGCGGGAAGCCGCCGAGAACGTAGCCGAGAGCCTCACCCGGGGCGCACGCGTCATCGTGACGGGGCGGCTCAAGCAGCGGTCCTTCGAGACGCGCGAAGGCGAGAAGCGCACCGTCGTCGAGGTGGAGGTCGACGAGATCGGGCCCTCGCTGCGCTACGCGACCGCCAAGGTGAACAAGGCCAGCCGCAGCGGCGGCGGCGGTGGCGGCTTCGGCGGCGGAGGCGGGTCCCGGCAGGGGTCGGCGCCACCGGCGAGCAGCGCACCGGCCGACGACCCATGGGGCAGCGCCCCGGCGTCCGGGTCCTTCGGCGGCGGCGACGACGAACCGCCGTTCTAAAGAACTTCAACAGTAAGAAACGGAAAGAAAGACAGTCATGGCGAAGTCCAGCAAGCGACGTCCGGCTCCGGAAAAGCCGGTCAAGACGCGGAAGTGTGTCTTCTGCGCCAAGAAGGGCCAATCGATCGATTACAAGGACACCGCGTTGTTGCGCACCTACATCAGTGAGCGCGGCAAGATCCGGGCGCGTCGGGTCACCGGCAACTGCGTGCAGCACCAGCGTGACATCGCGATCGCGGTGAAGAATGCCCGCGAGGTGGCTTTGCTGCCCTTCACCTCCTCGGCGCGATAACCGCCGAAGCTCGAGCGAAAGTTACGAACAACGATGAAGCTGATATTGACGGCTGACGTCGACCACCTCGGTACGGTCGGCGACACGGTCGAGGTCAAGGACGGCTACGGCCGCAACTTCCTGCTCCCGCGCGGCCTGGCGATCCTCGCGTCCCGCGGCGCGCAGAAGCAGGCCGACGAGATCCGTCGGTCCCGCGAAAGCAAGGCGGTGCGCGACCTCGGGCACGCCAACGAACTCAAGACGGCGATCGAGGCCCTGGGCCCCGTTCAGCTGCCGGTGCGCACCGCGGCCGATTCCGGAAAGCTGTTCGGCTCGGTGACGTCGGGGGATGTCGTCGCGGCCATCAAGAAGGCCGGCGGCCCCAACCTGGACAAGCGAATCGTTCGCCTGCCCAAGTCGCACATCAAGGCAGTCGGCACCCATCCGGTTTCCGTGCATCTGCACCCCGAGGTCGACGTCGAGGTCGCTCTCGAGGTTGTCGCAGAGAGCTAACTCGGCAACCTTTGCCCTCACCCGGCGGCGGCCAGCTTCGGCCGCCGCCGGGCTCAGTTGTGCAGCCGACACAGTCCGCGGCAATACGGGCCGTCGTCGCGGACGCGCGCCCTAGCGAACTATTGCTGCGGTGTACGCCGGGGGTCCTCTTTACCCTGCCGTAACGCTGCGAAAATGTGGCTGAAAGCCAACACGCCCGGAGCAGTAACCTGCGACGACACGCCGTAGAGATTCTTGTCCACACGAAATTCGTCGCGTTACATGGCCCTTAACAGCAGCGATGTCGTAGCCCCTTGAATCCATACACAGGTTCTCCACACCCCACTCAACACAGGTGTCGACGGATATGCACACACGATGCACAGGTTCATGAACAGCCGCACTTTCACCTACTAGCCAGCAACGTCTAACGTCGTCCCGGCGCGAGGCGTGCGAGTGCTGTGCAACGAAAGTGTCGGCCCATTGACTTACGCTGAAGAAACCGGTTTTCGAATGTACGTTCGGTCGCGTGGCAGGGGAGGAGGGATCCATGGCGGTCGTCGATGACGTGTCGGCGGGCATGGATTCATCGGCGCCCAGCGAGGACTTCGGCCGCCAGCCACCGCAGGATCTTGCCGCGGAGCAGGCGGTGCTCGGCGGCATGCTGCTCAGCAAGGACGCCATCGCCGATGTGCTGGAACGCCTGCGGCCCGGCGACTTCTACCGCCCCGCGCATCAGAACGTCTACGACGCGATCTTGGACCTCTATGGCCGCGGTGAGCCGGCCGACGCCGTGACGGTGGCCGCGGAGCTGGACCGCCGCGGGATGCTGCGCCGAATCGGCGGCGCCCCCTATCTCCACACCCTGATCTCGACCGTGCCCACCGCCGCCAACGCGGGCTACTACGCGACCATCGTCGCCGAGAAGGCGCTGCTGCGCCGCCTGGTGGAGGCGGGGACGCGGGTCGTGCAGTACGGCTACGCCGGGGCCGAGGGCGCCGACGTGGCCGAGGTGGTGGATCGCGCGCAGGCGGAGATCTACGAGGTTGCCGACCGGCGGACGACGGAGGATTTCGTCC
The DNA here is from genome assembly GCF_001667885.1 of Mycobacterium scrofulaceum. Classification (GTDB taxonomy): domain Bacteria; phylum Actinomycetota; class Actinomycetes; order Mycobacteriales; family Mycobacteriaceae; genus Mycobacterium; species Mycobacterium scrofulaceum_C. The sequence continues at coordinate 8,711 of NZ_LZJW01000058.1, forward strand.
CGCTGGAGGATCTGCTGCAGCCGACGATGGACGAGATCGACGCCATCGCCTCCAACGGCGGCGTGGCGCGCGGGGTGCCGACCGGATTCACCGAACTCGACGAGGTGACCAACGGTCTGCACGCCGGCCAGATGATCATCGTGGCGGCCAGGCCTGGCGTGGGCAAGGCACTCGCCTTGGACACGCCGTTGCCCACACCGACCGGCTGGACGACGATGCGCGATGTCGCGGTCGGTGACGAGCTGCTCGGCGCCGACGGACTGCCAACCCGGGTGGTGGCCGCCACCGAGGTGATGCTGGGCCGGCCCTGTTACGAGGTGGAGTTCTCCGACGGGACGGTCATCGTCGCCGACGCGGAGCATCAGTGGCTGACCGAAACGCGGGCATCCCGGAAGTCGGCGCAAGCCGCGGCAGTGGGCTACAACCGGTATAAGAATCAGCGCACCTTCGCGGCGGTGCGAACGACGGCGGAGATCGCCGACACCGTGCGCTGCAACACGCTGGACCGGCGGCTGAACCACAGCGTGGTCAACGCGCGCGCACTCGACCTGCCGGACCGGGAATTGTTGGTTCCCGCATACACTCTCGGGGCCTGGCTCGGCGACGGAACCAGCGCCGCGGCCCAGATCACCACGGCCGATCCCGAGCTCATTATGCGGATCGAAGCCGACGGCTTCGTCGCGGTCCCATCGAGCTCCGCTAAGTACCGTTACCAACTGCGCCTGCCCGCTGATGCCGAGCCGGCTCCTCGGCAGTGCGTGGTATGCGGCAACGATTTCACCCCCCACACCAGCCAGGTGCGGACTTGCGGACGCTCATGCGGTGGCCGCGCACGGTTTATCTCCACTCCGGTGCCGGCTCCCACGTGCGTGCGCTGCGGCGGGCCGTCCTGCGGGTTGCGGTTGTGCCAGGGCTGCCACAACGGCGTGGGGACGTTGCAGGCGCGGCTGCGGACGCTCGGAGTGCTCGGGAACAAGCACATTCCGATGGACTACCTGCGGGCATCCGAGGCCCAGCGGCGCGCGCTGCTTGCCGGCCTACTCGATACCGATGGGACCGTGACAGGTGGCGGGGCCGTTCAGTTTGCTGTGACCAACCAGCGGCTCGCGTGCGATGTCGCGGAGCTGATCGTGAGCCTTGGCTATCGTTGCCAGACTTCGACCAAGCGAGTGCGGGGCCGCAGCGAATCGTCCAGCATCGCTTACACGCTGACGTTCTCCACCGACGACGCGGTGTTCGCGCTACCGCGAAAGGCTATGCTGCACAAGGAGCGCCGGGCCGCGACCGGAACCGCCCGCACCGGATCACGCTTCATCGTGGATGTCCGCCCGATCGACAGTGTTCCCGTGCGGTGCGTCGAAGTGGACAACGACAGCCACATGTACTTGGCGAGCAACGCCATGGTTCCCACCCATAACTCGACGCTTGGATTGGATTTTTTGCGGTCCTGCTCGATCAAGCACCGGCTGGCCAGTGTCATCTTCTCGCTGGAAATGAGCAAGTCCGAGATCGTCATGCGGCTGCTCTCGGCGGAGGCGAAGATCAAACTCGCCGACATGCGTTCCGGGCGCATGAGCGACGACGACTGGACGCGGTTGGCGCGCCGGATGAGCGAAATCAGTGAGGCGCCACTGTATATCGACGACTCGCCGAACCTCACCATGATGGAGATCCGCGCCAAGGCGCGCCGGCTGAAGCAGAAGGCCGACCTGCGGCTGGTGGTCGTCGACTATCTGCAGCTGATGTCGTCGGGAAAGAAGGTTGAGTCACGGCAACTCGAGGTGTCCGAATTCTCGCGCCAACTCAAGCTGTTGGCCAAGGAGCTCGAGGTTCCCGTGGTCGCGATCAGCCAGCTGAACCGTGGCCCCGAGCAGCGCACCGACAAGAAACCGATGCTGTCCGACCTTCGTGAGTCGGGATCGCTGGAGCAGGACGCCGACATGGTGATCCTGCTGAACCGCCCCGACGCGTTCGAGCGGGACGACCCGCGCGGTGGAGAGGCGGATTTCATTCTGGCCAAGCACCGTAACGGCCCGACCAAGACGGTCACCGTCGCGCACCAGCTGCACTTGTCGCGGTTCGCCAACATGGCGCGGTGACGCGCCGCGGCCGTGAGACCAGATCTGACTCGCCGCGAGCTGAAGTGATTCAAGCCGGGCTCGGCTACACCGGCAAGCCGAGTTAGCAGAGACACGTCGGCGACGTCGGCTCAGGCGCGTGTTGGCGTTGAAGCGCTCGGTCGAGCGCCTCTACCGGCGTCTCGGCAGGAGCCGACAGCCCATGCGAAAACATTCACGGACCGCCGGCGGCGTGGGGGCAATTGCGTGTCGCTCGGCGTGCAAAGTGGCCCGGGCAGTACCTGTACCACCAAGGTCTTCCGGCTGCCAGGAACGGCGGCCTAACCTGCTGTGACCGGTTCGGCACGGAACGTCGAGCCGCACAACGGAACGGGGAAGGCTGCGCATGCCCGATAACCAATTCAGCACGCATACAGAGCTTTTCGACCTGACCGGGAAGTACGCGCTCGTCACCGGTGGCACCAGTGGGATCGGAAGAATGATAGCCCGCGGCCTTCTCCAAGCAGGAGCCCGCGTGATCATCAGCTCACGCAAGGCAGACGCTTGCGCGGAGGCACAGCTTCAGCTGTCCCAGTTCGGCGAGGTGCAGGCGATACCCGCCGACCTGTCCAGACACGACGAGTGTCAGCGTCTCGCCGACTTGGTCACCGTCGGCTCCGGCCGCCTTGACATCCTCATCAACAATGCGGGAGCGATCTGGCGTGGGCCGCTGGCGACATTCCCCGACGAGGCGTGGGACACCGTCATCGACCTCAACCTCAAATCGCCGTTCTGGCTGGTGCAGGCGCTGCTCCCCGCGCTTCGCAGGGCCGGCACCGCCGACGACCCCGCGCGGATCATCAACATCGGCAGCATCGCTGCCATCCACGTCGCGCAGTCGCCCAACTACTCGTACGCCAGCAGCAAAGCAGCACTGCATCAGCTCACCAGAGTGCTCGCCAGGGAACTGGGCCCGCAGCACGTGACGGTGAATGCGGTAGCGCCAGGAGTGTTCCCCTCTCAGATGATGGCGACCACACTCGATGCGATGGGCGACGCGATCGCGGCGTCGGCCCCTTTGCGGCGGCTCGGCCGCGGCGACGACATGGCAGGTGTTGCCGTCTTCCTCGCCAGCAGAGCCGGGGCGTATCTGACGGGCGCTATCGTCCCGGTCGATGGTGGCGTAGCCACAACCGCGTCGGGCACTTAGGCGTGCACGCGCGAACCGTAGACAGCGGAGCAACGGGTAACACAGTCATCGGGGTACCAGCAGGACCTCCCCTCGTGTGCGGGACAGCCCTACGGTGAGGAGATGGCCACGACGGATTTGCGCACCGAGATCCGGGAGTTTCTCAGCTCACGTCGCGCCCGGATCGCACCCGAACAGACGACCCTGCCCGCTTACGGCGGCAACCGCCGGGTCAATGGTCTGCGGCGGGAGGAGGTAGCTCTGCTGGCGGGGATATCGGTCGATTACTACGTGCGGATCGAGCGCGGCGGCCTCGCGGGTGCCTCCCGCGGCGTGCTCGATGCGGTGGCCTCCGCCTTGCAACTCGACGAGGCGGAGCGTCTTCACCTGTTTCATCTCGCACGGCAATCTGGGAATCCCGGCGGCACGCGCCGTCGTAAGGCCGACGTCACGGTGCGCCCGGCGCTACAACAGGTGCTTGACGCGATCACCGATGCACCAGCATGGATCCGCAATGGCCGCTTCGACGTGCTCGCCATGAATCAACTTGCCCGCGCGCTGTATTCACCGGTGCTGGCCAGTCCGCGACGTCCCGCGAACATCGCGAGGTTCGTGTACCTCGACCCCGAGAGGGCAAGAGCTCTCTTCGTCGATTACGACCAGATCGTTCGTGACGTCGCCGCGAAGCTACGCATGGAAGCCGGCCGAAATCCGCACGACGACGAGTTGATCGCGCTAGTCGGCGAATTATCAACGTGCAGTGAGGTATTCCGGCAGCGGTGGGCATCTCATGACGTGCGGGTGCTGCGGTCCGGACGCAAGCGTGTGCACCACCCCATCGTCGGCCGGCTCGACCTGGACTACGAGTCCATGGAACTGGCCGCCGAACCCGATCTGCACCTCAACGTCTACACCGCCGCCGCGGGCACGCCGGCCGCTGACGGTCTAGCCGTCCTGGCGTCGTGGGCGGCCAGTCAAAAGACCCTCGCGACTGAGGTTCTCGCGACCAACGAATAGTCGATCTCGTGGTGCGCGTGTTAACCCGCGGCGCACCGGGTCGCTTTGATATCGAAGCACTATCGTGGGGGCGTGGCCGACACCCTGAACCCGACCCAACTGCGGGCGTACTTCGCGTTGATGGAGGCGGTCAGCCTGCTGCAGTACGCGGTGCGCCAGCAATTGCATGACGACGGCGCCCTGAGCTACGTGCAGTTCGAGATCCTGGCCAAGCTGGCCGACAGCGATCAACGGCTCACCATGACCGACCTCGCCGATGGCGTGGTCTACAGCCGTTCGGGGTTGACCCATCAGGCCGGCCTGCTCGAACGCCAAGGCCTCATCCGACGCACGGCATCCACGGACGATCAACGCGCCACCGTCGTCGAGATCACCGAACAGGGGCGCGCCCGGGTGGCCGCGGTGCTGCCCGGTCACATCCAGGTCGTGCAAGATCTGCTGTTCGATTCGCTGTCCGAGGATGACGTGCGCACGCTTGGGGACATGATGAGCAAGGCCCGCGACCACATGCGCGCCCGGCCTCCGCGGTCGGCCGCCCCGCGCAAGCGCCGCGCCGGCGCCGCCTGACATGACCGATCATGCGGCAGGGTGCGGGCGCGCGATTCGCGGCGGGGTCGCCCAGTCCGGTGAACTGAACGACCGGCCGTCGCCCGGTGCGCTCATCCCATGCGGTCCAGTTCTGCCAGCGCATCGGCGGGCAGCTCCAGGTCGCCCGCCGCCAGATTCTCTTGCAGGTGAGCGACTTTCGAGGTTCCGGGGATGACCACGATATTGGGTGAGCGGTGCAGTAGCCAGGCGATGGCCACGGCCTTGGCCGAGGCGCCCAGCCGTTCGGCGACCGCGTCGAGGGTGCCGGACGGGTGAAAGTGGTTGTGGCGCTGGGCTACTGCTCAGAGGGGACGAGCAGCGTTTTGCCGTGCAGGCGGCCGTTGTCGGCGTCGTCATGGATCGCCGCGGCGTGGCTGAGTGGTCGGCGGTCGGCGATCTCGATGCGCAGCCGGCCATCGTCGACGCGTTCGACCAGCCCGGCCAATTGCGCGGCGTCGCTGCGGACGAACACCCGCTGGGAGCGGACACCGCGGGGCGGGTCCTGCGGGCCGAAGACCATGGTGCCGACGTGGAAGCCGCCGTCGGCGACCACACCGATCAGCGCTTCGGTCTGCTCGTCGGTGGTGGAGACCAGGTTGAGCACCACGTCGAACGGGGCGCCGTGCACCTCGATCGGGGACCGGTCGTAGTCGATGTAGTCGACGATCCGATCGGCGCCCAGGTCGCGCAGTCGCTGCGCGTCGCGGTCCCTAGCGGTGGCGGTCACCTCGGCGCCGGCCTGCTTGGCCAGCTGGATGGCGTAGCCGCCGACCGCGCCGGAGGCGCCGTTGATGAGCACCGACTGCCCCGCGGTGAGCCCCGCGATCTCGAACAGGGCCTGCCAGGCCGTCAGTGCCGGCTCAGGCAAGGCGGCGGCGTCGGCCAGCGGCACCGAAGTCGGGGCGGCGGCCAGCGACTCGGCCGGCACCAGGGCATATTCAGCGGCAGCGCCGTCGGCGTCCAGCGGCAGGAACGCCACGACGGCATCACCGACGTTCCAGCCCTTTACGCCCTCGCCGAGTTCCGCGATGGTGCCGGCGACGTCGACTCCGGGGATGTGGGGGAAAGCGACCTGGTAGATCTCGGCGAGGTAGCCGCCGCGAATGCCGGCGTCGACCGGGTTGAACGAGGTGGCGGCGACCCTGACCAGCACCTGCTGGGGGCCCGGCACGGGGAGCGGAGCGTCCTCGTAGCGCAGCACGTCGCTGGCGCCGTATTCGTGGTACCGAACTGCCTTCATGATGTCCTCCTCCATCGATTGCTTCGATCTCGAAGCAGCTACGGCGCATACAACTCGCTTCGGTGTCGAAGCAATTCCGTAGCCCGATGTGACGGCGGTCATAGGAGACAGATGGCGCCAGAGCATCGGTGCGCCCCGAAGGCGCTGGTCGCCGTCTACCGACGCGAAGCGACCGTCAGCGGAAGCGGATGTTCAACGTCGCCAGGCCGAAGATTTTCCGGCCACCGGACTTGGCGCCGACGATGACCACACCGGTGCGGGTCCCCGGGTCCAACGACTTGATCCGGCCGCTGTACTCGATGTCTGCACCGCCCGCGGCCGACACGACGGCGGGCTGCGACAAGCGCACCGCGTAGCGGGTGACCGCACCGGGGTCGCCCGACCACGCGGAGGCGAACGCGGCGCCCAACCCCATGGTGAGCATGCCGTGGGCGATCACATCGGGCTGGCCCGCCAGCCTGGCGACGTTCTCGTCCCAGTGCAGCGGGTTGGCGTCGCCGGCCACGCCGGCATAGTTCACCAGGTCGCCGCGCGACAGCCGGGCGTGGTGCACCGGCAGCTCGTCGCCGACGTGGAGGTCATCGAAGGAGGGGGTGCCCGGGACGCGTTGCGTGCCACCCTGGGCTATCCGCACGTCGTCCTCGGGACGCGTGGTCTTGCGGTAGGCCGCTTCGGAGGTGTCGATTCCGGCGAGATTCACGTCGTGCATGACCACGTTCTCCGCGGCAGCCAGCATCGCTGGATCGACGTCGTCCGCGGTGACTCCGACGACGGTGGTGTGCATGGTGTGCACGCGTTCGCCGGCCGAGTCCGTGAAGGTGTTGGTCACGGTGATCAGATCCCTGCCGGCGATCCGTCGCACCGATGACAGCTCGACGTCAGTGTGCAGTTCGTCGCCGGCCACGATCGGCCGGTGCTGCTCGAAGACTTCTTCGGTTTGCAGGTACATGTCGTAACCGACGACCACCGATTCGAACAGGTGGCGGTTGGCGACCATGCCGGGGATCGACGTGAAGGTCAGCGGCGCCACGAGGCCCGAATATCCGAGCTTGGCCGCGGCCGCGACATCCCAGTGCGCGGGGTGATAGTCCTGCACCGCGCGGGCGTATTCGCGCACCTTCTCAGCGGAGACCCGATAGGGCTCGTCGAGTCGGTAGTAGTGGCCGACGCGTGACTCGAGCGTTGACTTTTCCGTTGCTGCGGTCATGAATTGCTCAACTTTTCTATCGACCGGTTCGCGGCGGCCGACCAAGGCACACTAACGCGCCGACACTCCGCCGCCGGGCACCGGCGCAGTGTCTGGCCACGTAACGTCTGCGCCCATGACTGTTTATGCCCTGAACCTCTTCGATATCGCCGACGCCGACGAGTACCGCGCATACTCACGCCGGTCGCCCGCCGAGGTGGCGAAGCACGGCGGTCGCGTCGTCGCGCTGGGAAGTTTCCAGCATGCCGTCATCGGCGACATCGAGCCGCGCCAGGTGCTGATCCTGGTGGAGTGGGAGTCACGAGAGGCGTTCGACGGCTATTGCAACGACCCGGATATCGCCGATCTGCATCCACATCGTGAGAACGGATCATCCAACTACATTTGGCACCTGTTCGACCGCCTCGACGATCTCAGGCCGATCCTGAAAGCGGCTCATTAGCCGAAGCCGGACCGCATCCAGTGGTCGTCCGCCGAAGGCCATGAGCGCCTCTGTCGCTGGGTCACGATAGTTCCGGGGCGCTGCCATTTCGCGCCACACACCGACACGTCGCCTTCTGGGACAGCGATTCGCGGTCAACGCGCCGAGGCACTACTTTTCCTATCGTGATCTCGTCAGCTGTCAGTTCCCTCGCGCGGTGTGTCGCCCCCTTCTTGTCCGTTGCGGCCATTGCCTGGGTGGGTGTGTCCACTAGCGCGCCACACGACCCGGCCGTGCGCTTGGCCAGCGATGGCAACCCGTTGGCCGGTGCGCCGTTCTACGTCAATCCGAATTCGGCCGCCATGCGCGCCGCGCAGAGTGCCGATCCGCCCAGTGCCGAGTTGACCGCGATCGCCAACACGCCGCAGGCCTACTGGATTGTCCCGGGTTCGTCGGCGGGGACGGTCGGGAAGTACGTCGGCGACGCGAACGCCGCCGGCGCCATCCCGGTGCTGACGATTTACGGCATCCCGCACCGCGACTGCGGCAGCTTCGCCGCGGGCGGCATGGGGTCGGGCGCCGATTACCGCGGTTGGATCGACGGCATCGCCTCCGGTGTGGGCGCATCGCGGGTGGCGATCATCGTCGAGCCCGACGCGCTTGCGATGGCCGACTGCTTGTCGGCGGATCAGCGTCAGGAACGCTACGACCTGGTTCGGTACGCAGTCGACACGCTCACCCGAGACCCGGCCGCGGCCGTCTACGTCGACGCGGGGCACTTGCGTTGGCACAGCGCCGAGGACATGGCGGGCAGGCTCAACCAGGCCGGTGTGGGCCACGCCCGTGGTTTCAGCGTCAACACGGCGAACTTCTTCACCACCGAGGACGAAATCGGTTATGGGGAAGCCATTTCGGGGCTGACGAACGGTTCGCACTACGTCGTCGACACGTCCCGCAACGGGGCCGGGCCGGCGCCCGACTCCGGACTCAACTGGTGCAACCCGGGCGGCCGAGCGCTGGGCACCCCGCCGACCACGGCGACCGCCGGAGCGCACGCCGACGCCTACCTGTGGATCAAACGACCCGGTGAATCCGACGGGACATGCGGCAAGGGCGATCCGCCGGCGGGCACCTTCGTCAGCCAGTACGCCATCGACCTGGCCCAGAGAGCGGGCCACTAGCCGAGGCATGCTGCCGGCGAGCGCCAGAGGCACTGGTGCTGTAGAAAGTGCGTACACGAAAGCCCTGCCAAGAAGTGAGCGGGATTCGACTGGCTTCGACGAGAGGGCGCAGTTATGCCCGCATGGAGACATCGCAGCGCGACAACCGAGAGCAACACGACCGGCGCCGGCCGCAGCGTCGGTGTAGAAATCGAAGTCGAGGTCACCGAACCGGCGGTGCTGGATTTCCAGGTCGCGGTCAGCCGACAGCCAGGCATCGATGTCAGCGAATCCCTGACGATCAAGCGAAACGGCAAGGCGGTCGAACCGCGCGAGATCATCGGTCCGCATCAGTCGCGCATTCATGTCGTGGCGGCCGACAAAGGAACGGTCAGCCTGTCGTACTCGGCGACGGTCAGCGGTCAGGCGGACCCCGCACCGGTGAACGACATCGACGCAATCACGTATCTGCGTCCGAGCAGATACGCCGAAGCCGACAAGTTCTTCGGTTTCGCCGCAACCGAATTCGAGCAGTACGCCACGTCGGCCACGTTGCTGGAGAAGGTCTCGTCGTGGGTGGGCACCCGGCTCAACTATGTCCCGGGATCCAGCGATCCGATCGACGGGGCCACCGACACATTGCTCGCGGGTGCGGGCGTGTGCCGCGACTACGCCCACCTGGTCATCGCGCTGTTGCGTGCGGTGAACGTTCCGGCCCGATTGGCGGCGGTGTACGCACCTGGATGCCAGCCGATGGATTTCCACGCCGTCGCTGAGGCGTTGATAGACGGTGTCTGGCGAGTCGTCGATGCCACGTGCCTGGCCCCCCGGCAGTCGATGCTCCGCATCGCCACGGGCCGGGACGCGGCCGACACCGCGTTCCTCGACAACCATGGGGGCGCCATCACCATGCAGAACATGACGGTCACGGCGGTCGTCGACGGGGAGCTGCCCAAGGACTCGGTGGAGCAGCTCGTCAGCCTGCGGTGAGACGCTGGGCCGCGCTCAGATCTTGAGATAGCCCTTGTCAGCCGGAATTTGGGCGGCGGTGACCAATGACGACGCATCGCCGGCAAGCCACACCACGATGTCGGAGATCGTGTCCGGCGGTGCCAGGGAATCGGTGGGGAGCGCCCCGGGCGAGAAGCTGTGGATGTAATGCGGATGGTCTTGGAAGGTTTGGTACATCGACAGGTCGTTGCCCATCGGGGTGTCGGTGCCGTACGGATGCACGGAGTTCACGCGGATGCCGAACTCGCCGAGCTCGACGGCCAACGAGTTGGTGAGCCCGACGACACCGAATTTACTTGCGCAGTAATGCCCACAGCCCGGGACGGCTTTGATTCCGGCCGCGGAGCTGATGTTGATGATCGACCCGCCGTTTCCGGCGGCGATCATCGCGGGCACCACAGCTTTCATGGTGTTCCACAGTCCGGTGAGGTTGATATCGATTGTCTCCTGCCACTGCTGGGGCGAAATCTCCCATATGCGGCCCCAATTCAGCACACCGGCGTTGGCGACGACGATGTCGAGCCGGCCGAACTGTTCGATGGCGTTCGCCACCACCCGCTGTTGACCGGCAAGGTCTCGGACGTCGACCTCGTCGGCGAGGATCTTGCGGCCCTCACCCTCCACCAGGTTGACGGTCTCGGCAAGGTCTTCGGGCAGGGCGGGCGGATAGCCGTTGTGTTCGGCGACGGGCGCGCAGGCATCGATAGCGACGATGTCGGCGCCGGCCCTGGCCAGCCGGATGCAATGGGAGCGACCCTGGCCGCGGGCGGCCCCGGTCACGTAGGCGACTTTGCCGGCCAACGGGGCGACAGGATCGGTCATTCCGGTAACTCCTCTGCTTGCGGCGCTGGCTCGGGATGGCCGGCAGTCTGATAGCGAAATCGGTAGTCCGGTATCGGTTTGCGGCCGATGATAGACAGTGGCGTTTCGTCAGTCCGGAAAATAGACGAAAGGCCTCAATCGCAGGCGCTCAGCCCGAGGCGGCCAGCACGTCACGCACCGCGTCGTCGACCGTGGCCAGCAACTCCGGGTCAATGCCGGTGCGCCCACGAACCAGCACCGATGCGTTGTTGGCCGGCGGCAGCCCCTCGGCGGGACACAGCCCGTCGGGCAGTTTGCCGATCAGCGGCAGCAATGCCACCCCGAGGCCGGACCGTACCGCCGCGTACAGGCCGGACAGGTCGCCACACTCGGCGGCGATCTCGTAGGCGATGCCGTGGTTTTCGAGGATCGCGAAGGCCGGTTCGCGCAAGGTGCACGGTTCGGAAAAGACCACCAGCGGCAGGGGCTCGCGAGGGAGGACGGCCAGCGTGCGCGCCGAAATCCATTGCAGCCGTACGAGTCCTGATGCGTTGGCGCGATCCAATCCAGAGCCGTCGAGCATGATGGCCAAGTCGACCAGCCCGCGTTCGATCGAGTCGGCCAGCGACACGTTGCGGTCGAGCCGGAAACGCACCCGCCGGTCGGGAAGCCGCTCGCGCAGGATGCTCGTCAGTCCGGCAAGCATCACGTCAGCACCGTGCTCCGTGGCCCCGACGGTCAGGAGTTTGGGCTCTGTGGCCCCCAGGTCGTCAAGCGCCGTGTCGTGGGCGGCCAAGATCGTCCGGGCATGCCGCAGAGCCTTCAAACCGATTTCGGTGAAGACGATGCCGCGGCCGGAGCGCTGGATCAGCGGCTCGCCGACGACGGCTTCGACTCGGCGCAAGTGCTGGCTGACCGCGGACTGGCTCAGGTGCAGCGCGGCGGCCGCGCGGTGAAACCCGCCACAGTCGGCGACGGCGACGAGGCTGCGCAGCGGTGCGATGTCGAGCACCTGGGCCATAGCGGCACCATAGTCTGATCAGTCATCAGAATCAATTGTCGCGGCGGATACGCCAATCTCGGCCCTGTGCCCGGCCTACCGATAAGACAACGCGATCAATCGCGATCAGCAATATTCGTTGGACTGTGGAGGGCGGCCTGGGCGAGCATGGGTCTCATGGACTTGCCGCGCATGCCGCTGACCACCGCGTCGGCGGTGACGTTCTTTTACGCGCTCGGATACCCCATCGGTGTGTTGGCGGTGACCGCCATGGCACCCATGGCCGCTTTGGTGTTGCGATTTGCTTTGGCCGCAACAATTTTGGCTGTCTGGGCGGTGGTCGCCAAGGCGCCCTGGCCGCGGGGGGCGCAGTTGGGCCACGTCGTGGTGGTCGGTCTGCTGATCCAAGCCGTGCAGTTCTGCTGCTGTTACGAGGCCTTTCAGCTCGGGTCGCCGGCGGTGCTGTGCGCGGTGGTGATCGCGATGAACCCGGTCGCCACGGCCATTATGGCCGCGGTGTTCCTGGGTGAGCCGCTCGGCCGGCAACGGGTGGCCGCGCTCGCCCTCGGTGTTGTCGCGGTGCTCGCGGCGTGTGCCAGAAGGCTGACGAGCACCCACGGCCTGGACCCCGTCATCGTGCTGCTTGGTGTTGCCCTACTTGGGCTTTCGGCCGGCGGTGTTTACCAACAGCGCTTCTGCGCGGGCGTCGACTTCCGCACGATGAGCGCGATGCAGAATGCGGTCGCGCTGATTCCCGCGGCGGTGCTTGCGCTGCTGACGCCGTTCACCGTGCATGACGTCCGGCAGGCGGCGATCGCGATCGGCGGCATGGTGCTGTTGAACGCGACCCTCGCGGTGAGCCTCTATGTGCGCGCCATCAACGCCCACGGCGCGGCGGCGGTGGCGATGCTGTTCGCCGTCATTCCCGCGGTCGCGGGGCTGATGTCCTGGCTCATACTGGGCCAGCGTCCCGACGTAGGTGTCGGGGTCGGCTTGGTTCTGGGCGGCTTGGCCTGCTGGCTGAGCGGCCGGGGAGCCCGGGCGCGCCGCACGGCCGCCGCGAACGCGGGCCGGCGGCCCGAACTGATGGCTGCGGCCTCGGCCGACCAGCGGATGGAAGTGCCGTGCGGACCCCCCTCGAGTGTGCGAGGGTAGCTCTCGATCGAGTTCTCAACCGGCCACGGCGGCGCCCCGAAAAACCGGTCGGCCGCGCGGCTTCCCAACAACGCCGCTGCGGCTACGGTGATCTCTATGACGCCGGCCGGCGGCTCGTCCGCAAACCCAGTGAAGCGGCGACCGAGGGACCGCAAAGCGCAGATCGCCAGGGCCGCCGGCGACGCCTTCAGCGAGCTCGGCTACCACGCGGTGAGCATGGAGAACATCGCGTCCCGGGTCGGGATCTCGGCGGCGGCGCTGTATCGGCATTCGCAGGGCAAATACGACTTGTTCCGCTCCGCGGTTCTGTCACTCGGTCAGCTGCTTGTGGACGCCACCGAGTTCGCCGATCACCTGCCTGATGACGCGGACCCGCAGGAAACGTTGCGCGCACTGACCGGCGCGCTGATCGACACCGCGATCATCAACCGCACCGCCGGCGGGCTCTATCGATGGGAGGGCCGATACCTGCACGGCGAAGACGAGGACGTGCTCACCGGGCAGGTGAGGCTGGTCAACCGGCGCCTGCAGCGGCCATTGATCAGACTCCGGCCCAAACTGCAGTCGAGACAACGGTGGGTGCTCTCGGCGGCGGTGTTGAGCGTCATCGGCAGCATCACCGACCACCGCTCCCGGCTGAGCAATGACGAAATCCGGGTCACGCTGGCCGACATCGTGGCTGCGGTGCTGAAGGCGGACGTCCCCGTGCAACGGCCGAGTGAGCCGGAATCCGCTCAGGTAGTGACGATGCCGAGCGCGGTCGGCAGCTATGAACTGCTGTTGCACGAATCGATCCGATTGTTCAACGAGCGTGGGTATCGCGAAACCGGCATGGAGGACATCGCGGCGGCCGTCGGCATACCGGTGGCGAGCATCTACCAGTACTTCCCCAGCAAGGCCGCGATACTGGCCGTCTCGTATCGCCGCGGCGCCGACCAGCTCTCCGGCGACCTGTCCACCATCTTGGCCGCGGGGGGCGATCCGAAGCAGTCCCTACAGCAGCTGATCGACGCGTTCATCAACCGGTTGCTCGCCAACCCCGAACTGGCCCGCGTTTATTACACGGAGCGCCACAACGTGCCGGACGCGGAAGCGGTGCTCCTCTACAACATTCACCGCTCCACGGTCGAGTCATGGGCCCGGCTGGCGGTGGCTGCGCGCCCCGGGCTTTCGCTGGGCCGGGCGCGGTACGCCGTTCACGCCGCCTTCGCGCTGGCCGTCGACGTCGGGCAGCTCGTCATCCCCGGTCCCAGCCAGTCCGCCCGCGCGACACTGCGCCGATTGATGGCCACCACTATCCTCGGCGACTCCGCCCCACCTTCCGGGACGGTGCGTCGCCGGTAACGGCTCGGGCCCCGCGCCGGCTCCCGAATCTTACTGCACTTGCGTTTACGCGGGCATTCGACCGGCCGCGCCGGTCGACTCGAAACGCCCTCAAGCACAGCGAAATCTCCCTGAGTGGACCCCGCGCATCCTGGATAGATGCTATCCACCAGCTTGAATCGCCATTAACATACGGGGTCGCCGGTACGTAGCGCCCCGCGAAAGGCACGCCAATGCTTCATAAGCTCCGTCAACTGCTGGACTACCAATTGACGATCGCCGAGCTGCTGGGCTTGGCCGTGCTACTGGGCACGCCTTACCTGATCGTCGGGGTGATCTGGTCATCCACCCACACCAGCCACCTGCACGACATGCACGGTATTGACCTGGTGGTCTCGTTTCTCGGCTCGATCGTGTCCTGGCCGGTGTTGATTTTCGCCAACGTGTGCATGACGTAGGCGCGCAGATGATCAAACATTCCTACGGCGGCGCTGGGCGGCCTGATGCTGGTGGGGCTGGCGGCGGTAGTCCTGGCGCACGACCGCCGAAAGTTACACGCAGATCACGGCTCGTAGAATGTTGGCGCACAACCCCTTTCGGTGCGCCCCGCACCGACCGTCGCCGCCCGGCTAGCGTGTGCTCTCGTCGGGTAGGTCACGCCGGGACTGGTGTAGCCCCGGCGCGTCCGGGTCTTCGTTCTGGTGCTCCAATTGCTCTTGCAACTTGCGCTGTTCTTCGGTCGCCTGCCGGGCGTCCTCGGGCGCGGATGGCGGGTCGAAATTTACCTGCTGGTCCACGTGATCTCCTCTGACCGTCTGCGATGCTCCAGTCAGGATCTCCCGAATGCCAGGCATCGAAACCTGGCCGGCCGTTCGTGCCGGCTAGCGCAGATGCGCGGAGAGCAGCCAGGCACCGATCGACTTGCGGCCGTTGCCTTCGTCGCGGATGTCGGCACCACCGAAAGCCTGGAAACCTTCCGCGACGGCGTCGGGCACGTTGGCGTGAATGCGCGCCGGCCGGATCTCGTCGATCACCCAGTACTTGGACACCACGTCCCGCAGCTCGTCCTCGGTGACCGCGTTGACCGGGCCGTCGGTCGGCATCCCCGCGCGGTCGAACACGAGCACAAAGTACGAGGCGCCGGGGGCGGCGGCCCGCACGATGGACTGCTGATAACCCTCGCGCAGTTCGACGGGCATGGAGTGGAAAAGCGTGGAGTCGACGATGGTCCCGAAGCGGCCGTCGTAGCCGCCGAACGAGCTGATGTCGGCGACGTCGAAGGTCGCATTGGTAAGGCCGCGCCGGGCGGCCTTCTCGCGCGCCAACTTGATGGCGGTCGGCGACTGGTCGAGGCCCACCGTGGTGAAGCCACGTTCGGCGAGAAACAGCGACACCGCCGCCTCACCGCAACCGGCATCGAGCACGTCACCGTGGAACTTCCCGGCCTCGATGAGGGCCGCGATCTCCGGCTGCGGCTCGCCGATGCTCCACGGCGGCCGATTACCCTCGCCCATCTCGGGGGCCTCGCCCCGATAGGCGGATTCAAACATTTCCTGAGTCGGCTGAGACATGCACCAGTTATATCAACCGCGCTGATATATGTCAATGGAATTGATATGGACCGCGCGCGCTACTCGAGGCTCGCCGTCAAGTAACCGGAGTCTGCGCCGAACGACGCCAGCTCGTCGTCGGGTACCTCGAACCCGTGCGCGGCAAAGGCCTGCTCGGTCGTCCGGATGTCGACACGCCAGCCGTGTGCGGCCAGGTATTCGGCCGCGGTGTTGCGGTCGCCGGTGTAGAAGAGCTCGGCCAGGTTGATGGTGGAGCCGAGGCGTTGGGACCGTTCGGTCAGCTTCTGCGCCCAATCCGACGGGATGTTGCGCATGTCCATGTGCTCGGTCGCGACCTGGCTGCCCGGCGCCGACAACGCGGCGATGTTGTCGAACAGCCGGTCCTGCGCGTCGGGTGGCAGGTAGATGAGCAGTCCTTCGGCGCTCCACGCCGTCGGCGCGTTCGCGTCGAATCCCGCCTCGACCAGCGCGGCCGGCCAGTCCTCACGCAGATCGATCGCCACCGTGCGGCGCTCGGCGGTGGGCCGAGCGCCCAGATCGGCCAGCACCCGCGTCTTGAACTCGATGACCTCGGGTTGGTCGATCTCGTAAACCACCGTGCCGTCGGGCCAGGGCAGCCGGTAGGCGCGCGTGTCGAGCCCAGACGCCAGGATCACCGCCTGCCGGACACCGGATTGGGTTGCCCGAAGGAAGAAGTCGTCGAAGAAGCGCGTGCGCACTGTGATCTGCTCATTGACGGCCTGCCGGTTCAACAGGGGATCGTCCGACCGGTCGACCTCGTTGTCGAGGAGCTTGACGAACATCTCGGTGCCCACCGCGCGAACGAGGGGCTCGGCGAAGGGATCGTGCAGCAGGGGATCGGGCCCTTTGGACGCGATCGCCCGCTGCGCGGCGACCGCCGTTGCGGTGGCTCCGACGCTGGAGGCCAGATCCCAGGTGTCGTTCTCGGTACGGGCCACTACCAGGCTCCTCACTGCGGTTAGTTAGCTCATTTAAGCGATATCGACCACTGTACGCGCTCGAGGAACCGATCGTCTTCAGGGATGACTAACGCCCGACGACATGTTGAGATCGGGTATGGCCGACGACATCGAACTGAGCCCGCGGGACTGGGTGCGCGAGCAGACCGAACAGATCCTGAAACAAGGCACTACCGACGGGGTCGAAATCTTCGATCGGCCCGTGGTCCTGCTGACCGTGACCGGAGCGAAATCCGGCAAGAAACGCTATGTGCCGCTGATGCGCGTCGAAAGCGACGGCCGTTACGCCATAGTCGCGTCGAAGGGCGGCGCGCCCGAGCATCCGTTGTGGTACTTCAACCTGCAGGCCAACCCCGAGGTGACGCTGCAGGACGGGGACAGGGTCGTCACGCTGAGAGCGCGCGAGCTGCAGGGTGCCGAGCGCGAACAATGGTGGCAGCGGGCGATCGAAGCGTATCCGCCGTACGCCGAATACCAGACGAAGACGACGCGCCAGATTCCGGTCTTCGTCCTGGAGTAAATGGGCCGCCGCCCAGCCGTTTTCGCTTCCGACCGCCGCCAACCGCAATTCTCACGGCTCCGACGATTTTGTGCGGCAAAAGATTTGCATTCGATATGCGCGTGGCCCGTCGGGTTGCGACCCGCCTGGTCGGCCCATACCTTCGGTACGCATAAGCCGTCACAGGCTCAGCAGAACAATGCTGTTCTAGGCGAATGTAATCGCCTGTGCTTCAGGGCTTTATATTGCACGATTCGTCCGCGTTATGGGCGGAGGTCCGAACGTGCCCCTACGCGTAACCCGGGAGGGCCCATGCAACACGCCGATCAACCGGGGTACGCGCCGCCGAGGCAGGCACTCGCGGCGACCGGTTTTCGCGCGACCATCAAGTACGACTTCCCGGCGTCCTTGGTGGTATTCCTGGTGGCTCTTCCATTGTCGTTGGGGATCGCGCTCGCCTCCGGCGCCCCGGTGCTTTCCGGCTTGATCGCGGCCATCGTCGGCGGAATCGTCGCCGGATGTTTTGGTGGGTCGCCGTTGCAGGTCAGCGGGCCGGCGGCCGGACTGACCGTGATCGTCGCCGACCTGGTATCCCAATTTGGCTGGGCCGTAACATGTTTGATCACGGTCATTGCCGGAGCCCTGCAAGTCGTGTTGGGTATCAGCCGGATTGCGCGGGCCGCTCTGGCGATCTCTCCGGTTGTTGTGCACGCCATGCTCGCCGGCATCGGAATCACCATCGCCTTGCAGCAGGTGCACGTATTGCTGGGCGGGGAATCGCAGAGCTCGGCCTGGACGAACGTCGTCGGCCTGCCCGCGCAGATTGCCGGTGCGCACCGGCCCGGCCTCGTGCTGGGGCTGCTCGTCATCGCCATCCTGATCGCGTGGCGCTGGGCGCCGTCGCGGGTGGCCAAGATCCCCGGTCCGCTGGTCGCGATCGTCGCCGTGACGGTCATCTCGGTCATGTTGCCGTTCAACGTGTCCCGCATCCGATTGGAGGGCTCGGTGCTCGAGGCGCTGCAGCTGCCCGAGCTCCCGGATGGGAACTGGCTGGCGGTCGTGATCGCGGTGATCACGGTCACCCTGATCACCAGCGTGCAGAGCCTGCTGACGGCGGTCGCGATCGACCGGATGCACACCGGGGCGCGCACCGATTTCAACCGCGAGCTGATCGGACAGGGCGCGGCGAACATGGCGTCGGGCGCGATCGGCGGTCTTCCCATCGCGGGCGTAATCGTGCGCAGCGCGGCCAATGTCAACGCGGGGGCCAGGACTCGGGCATCGACGATCATGCACGGGTTCTGGATCCTGGTGTTCGCCGTGCCCTTCGCGGGTTTGGTCGAACAGATCCCGACCGCGGCGCTCGCCGGCTTGCTGATCGTCATCGGCATCGAGCTGCTGAAGCCCGCACACATCGAAACCGCGCTCCGAAACGGTGATCTCGCCGTCTATCTGGTGACCATAGTCTCCGTCGTTTTTCTCAATCTGCTGCATGGCGTGCTGATCGGGCTCGCCGTGGCAGTCACCGTGACGGGGTGGCGGGTGGTTCGGGCCAGGGTGGAAGCAGAACCTGTGGGCGATGAGTGGCATCTCATCATCGAAGGGGCGTGCACCTTCCTGGCGCTGCCCAAGCTCACCGGGGTGCTCGCCACCATCCCCGAGCACACCACGGTCACCATCCACCTGATGGCCAACTACCTCGATCATGCTGCCCACCAAGCCATCAGCGACTGGCAGCGCCGGCATTGCGCGACGGGCGGAGACGTCAAAGTGCACAACCGACGGCTGGAACCGTATGGGCACGGGGGGAAGTCATCAACGGCCGAGCGGCGCGCGATTCACCTCAGCTTGGTCGAAGCCGACGCCGGCTAGCCCAGCGCGCCGCGACGCGTCGTCACTTCAGGTCCGCGGCGACCCGCCCGAGCACGGCGAGGTGGTCGTCGACGGTGCCCAGCCCGGCGTTCATCGTGTTGACCGACACGTGGGTGGCGCCGGCGTCGCGCCATCCCGCTATCTGGCGGGCCGTCCGGTCCCGGTCGCCCGTCCAGCTGACCCGGTCCTCCATGCCGAGGCTGTCCGCGTCGCGGCCCGCGGCGGCGGCCGCGCGCTGCACCAGCTCGCGGGCGGGGTCCAGACCGGGCCCGGGAGCGGTCATCGGGAACCAGCCGTCCGCGATCCGCCCCGCGCGCTCCAATCCGCGGTCGGATGCCGCGCCGATCCACACGGGGATCGGGCGTTGGACGGGCAGCGGGGCCAGCCCAGCCGCGGTCACGGTGTGGTACTTGCCGGCGAAGGTGACCGAGCGTTCGGTCCACAGCCGGCGCAACAGCTCGACCTGTTCCTCGGAGCGCTTGCCGCGATTGGTGAAGCTCTCGCCCAGCGCCTCGTATTCGACCGCGTTCCAGCCCAATCCGACACCGAGCCGGAAACGTCCGCCGGTCAGCAGATCCACCTCGGCGGCCTGCTTGGCGACCAACGCCGTCTGTCGCTGCGGCAGGATGATGACGCCGCTGACCAGCTCGAGTGAGGTGATCGCGGCGAGATAGCCGAACATCACGAACGGCTCATGAAACGTCGAGTCGATGTCGTAAGGACCGTCCCAGCCGTGGTGCACCTGGGGGTCGGCGCCCACGACATGGTCGTAGGCCAGGATGTGGGTGAATCCCAGCTCTTGCACGCCCTCCCCGTATGCACGGACGACCGCGGGGTCGCCGCCAAGTTCGGTTTGCGGGAACACAACTCCGATGCGCATTCGCCGTGCAACCAAGCCGCCGCGGGATTGCTTCCCGTGCAATGGGAAAAAGTTGGGGACGGTGCCGTCTTCGCGCCTCTCGGCAAGTGGTCGCTCGAAGCGACGGTTCTCAAGGTGGTACCCGGGGGAATGCCCGACACCGTCGAGCCTCACAACGACGGCGGCCGCCCGAATATTTCACCGACGCTCGATGATGGACGGGTGACGACAAAAAAGATTGGAAACGCGCTGCGGATCGGTCGCTTCGAGCGGACATTCGAAGCCGAGCTGACCGCGCGGTACGAGATCCCCAAGCTCCCCGACGGTCCGGCGCGGGCCGACTTCTTAGCCGAACATGCGGCCGACGTTCGCATCGTGATCACGTCGGGCACGGCCGCTGTTGACGCCGACACGATCGCCGCCCTGCCCAACCTCGAGGTGATCGTCAACAACGGCGCCGGGGTGGACCTCATCGATCTGCCGGCGGCGCGGCACCGCGGCATCGGCGTCAGCAACACACCCGACGTCCTTTCGGACACGGTGGCCGACACCGCGCTGGGCCTCATCCTGATGACACTGCGCCGTTTCGGCGCCGCCGACCGCTACGTTCGGGCGGGCCGATGGGTGCGCGACGGCCCATTCCCGTACGCCCGGGACGTCAGTGGCCTGCAGGTCGGGATCCTCGGTCTGGGTCGTATCGGCTCGGCGATCGCGACCAGACTGCTCGGATTCGACTGCGCCATCGCGTATCACAACCGCCACCGCATCGACGGATCGCCGTACCGCTACGCCCCGTCGCCGTTCGAGCTGGCCGAGTCGGTCGATGTCCTCGTCGTGGCCACCACGGGTGATCCGCACGCTCGCCACCTGGTCGACCGCTCCGTCCTCGAGGCACTGGGCCCCGAGGGTTACCTGGTCAACATCGCCCGCGGCAGCGTCGTCGACCAGGACGCGCTGGTGGAATTGCTGGTCGGCGGCGGTTTGGCCGGGGCGGGGCTGGACGTCTTCGCCGACGAACCGCAGGTACCGACCGAGCTTTTACAGCTCGACAACGTGGTGTTGTTTCCGCACATCGGCAGCGCCACCGCGCGGACCCGCAGGGCGATGGCCTTACTGGCCATCCGGAACCTGGAGAGTTACCTCAACACCGGTGAGCTGGTCACACCGGTGGTGCGCCCACGCAGGTGACGGGCTGTCAGATCCCTCACACAGAATGATCCAACCGGCGAATAACGGGTATCAGCCCATCCACCATGAGTGACACCACCCAACGCCAGCTCGGGCAGACCGACAGCCCGATCGAGGACGAGCTCGAGGACGCGTTCAGCAGGATGCTGAGCGAGGGCACCCAGCGCCTGCACCGCACCTGGCGCGGCGTGCTGGTGACCGGCTTCTTCGGCGGCACCGAGGTGGGGATCGGGGTGCTCGCCTACCTCGCTGTGCTGGACGCCACCCACCGCCCCCTGCTGGCGGGGCTTGCCTTTTCGATCGGCTTCCTGGCCCTGCTGCTCGGCCGCAGCGAGCTGTTCACCGAAGGTTTCATCATTCCCGTAGTGACCGTGGCCGCCAAGCGCGCCAGCCTGCGCCAGCTGGCCAAGCTGTGGGGCGGCACCCTGTTCGCGAACCTGGTCGGCGGCTGGGTGATCATGTGGCTGATCATGACCGGCTTTCCCGAGCTGCACGCGCAGACCATCGAGTCCGGGACCCACTTCGCCACCGCGCCGCTGTCCGGCCAGAGCATGGTGCTGGCGATCCTGGGCGGCATGGTCATCACGCTGATGACCCGGATGCAACACGGCACCGATTCGGTGCCCGCCAAGATCGCCGCCGCGGTGGCCGCCGCGTTCCTGCTCGCCGGCCTGCGGCTGTTCCACTCGATCCTGGATTCGCTGCTGATCTTCGGCGCGCTCGTCACAGGCGACGCCCCGTTCGGCTATCTGACCTGGCTGGGTTGGTTCGGTTACACCGTGGTCGGCAACATGATCGGTGGGCTGCTGTTCGTGACGCTGCTGCGGCTGCTGCGCAGCAAGGACCGGCTCGAAGAGGAGCGCGCGGACGCCGAAACCCCGTGACAGCGGTCAAAGCAGTTGGGGCATAACCTCGCTCGCCAACAACTCCAGGTGCGCGAGGTCGGTCAGGTCCAAAAGCTGGGTGTAGACGCGCTGCACCCCGATCCGTTTCCAGGCGCCCAACTTGTCGACGATCTCGGTGGGGGAGCCGACCAGTGGGCTGTTCGAACGCATTTCGTCCAGATCGCGACCGATCGCCGCGGCGCGCCGGGCCAGTTCGCGATTGTTGCGGCCGGCGCAGAGCACGAATGCGCTCGAGTAGATCATCGAGTCCTCGGGCCTGCCGGCCGCGGCGACGGCTCGCGCCACTCGCTGGTACTGCTTCTCGGCCACGTCGATCGGCGCGAACGGAACATTGAACTCGGCCGCGTACTTCGCCGCCAGTCGCGGCGTGCGGTTGGCGCCCAGCCCGCCGACGACGATCGGGGGGTGCGGGGCCTGCGCCGGTTTGGGCAGCGCCGGCGACCCGGTGATGGTGTAGTACTCGCCGGCATAGTCGAAGGTTGCACCGGGCTGCGTCGTCCACAGGCCCGTGATGACGGCCAGCTGTTCCTCGAGCCGGTCGAACCGCTCCCGCAGCCCAGGGAAGGGGATGCCGTACGCCTGGTGCTCCTTTTCGAACCAGCCGCTGCCCAGCCCGAATTCGACGCGTCCGCCACTCATGTCGTCCACTTGCGCCACCGCGATGGCCAGCGGACCGGGGTGGCGGAATGTTGCGGAAGTCACCAGGGTGCCCAGCCGGATGGTCGACGTCTCCCGCGCGATCGCACCCAGCGTCACCCACGAGTCGGTGGGACCCGGCAGGCCGTCGCCGCTCATCGCCAGGTAGTGGTCGGACCGGAAGAAGGCCCCGAAACCCAGCTGCTCGGCGGTCTGGGCGACCGCCACCTGGTCGGCGTAGCTGGCGCCCTGCTGCGGCTCGATGAATGCACGAAAGTCCATAGGATCCCTCTGTATCTCGTTGTAGGACAACCCGATTCCGAACCTGTACCCGCCTGTGGCCAAAGCGATACGGACGGCGGGTTAGCGGACCGGCCGCAACGGGGTATGCCTCCTGCATGACTTCACTGCTGCCACCAACCGTTGTCACGCCCGCGCGATTGACCTGCGCAGGTGCCGCCGACGCGGTTACCGCGGCGGAAATGCGCCGCGCCCTGCGGCGGTGGCTCGAGGAGGTGACCGAGGCTCCGCCGCAGATTCGCGACGACATCATTCTGGGCGTCAACGAGGCGCTGGCCAACTGTGTGGAGCACGCGTACCGCGACCACCGCACGACCGGCACGATGAAACTGCAGGCAAGCCACGACCCGGCCGCCCAATCGATCAGCGTCTGCGTCAGCGACCGCGGATCCTGGGTCCATCCCTCTCCGCAACGACTCAGCGACCCGCGGCGGTCCCGCGGCATCGCACTGATGCACGCGCTCGCGGATCACTGCACCATCAATGCGCGTCCCAACGGCACGACCGTGTGCCTGGACTACACCACCAGGCCGTAGCCGCGGCTCACACCCCGACGGCGCGTTCCAGGTCCTTCAGCGAGGTCTCCAGGTGGCCCAGCAGCCGCTGCAGGTGCGGGACGCTGCGGCGACAGCCCACGAGCCCGAAGTCGAGGTTGTCGGCGTTGTTGGTCACGGTGATGTTGACCGCCTGGCCGTCGAGCGGGATGGACAGCGGGTAGTTGCCGTCCAGCCGGGCGCCACGCCAGTACAGCGGCTCCGACGGGCCGGCCGAGACGTTGGAGATGACGATGTTGAACGGTGGCGACGCCGCCGACAGGTAGCCGGGAATCAGCCCGAAGAACAGGCCGCCGATGTTGAAGGCCGACAGCGCGAGCTGCTGCACCGACGGCAGCTGTTGGAAGATCTCCTTGGTGTCGCGGATCGACGTGCTGACGATCTCGAGGCGCCTCGCCGGGTCGTCCAGATCGGTCGCCAGGTTGCACAGGAACGTGCCGACCAGGTTGCCTCCCCGATCGTCGTCGGCCTTGCGGAGGTTGACCGGCACCATCGCGGTCAGCGGGGCGTCGGGTAGCGCGCTCTGCTCTTGCAGGTAGGCGCGCAGGGCGCCGGAGCACATGGCGAGCACGACGTCGTTGACGGTCACGCCGGCCGCCGACTTGACCGCTTTGATCCGGTCCAGCGACCAGGACTGCGCGGCCACCCGCCGGGCTCCGCCGATCCGGACGTTGAACATGCTGCGCGGCGCCTGGAACGGCAGGGTCAGCTGTTGTTCGAGCAGCGCGGCGCGGGCCAGTTTGAGCGAGGACGGCGCCAATGCGAGCGCGGACCCCGCGGTCCGCCCCGCCCGCTCCAGCAGCGATTGCCGTTTCTGGCCGCCGGCGCGCTTGCGCGGCCCGAGGCTCCACGGCACGCGCGCCTCGTCGTCGTCGGGGTCGGACGTGAAGGCGCGCTGCACCAGCCGCATCGCGGACACGCCGTCCATCAGCGAGTGGTGGTACTTGGTGTAGACGGCGTACCGGCCGTCCTGCAGCCCCTCGACCAGGTGGGCCTCCCACATCGGGCGGTGGCGGTCGAGCAGGCTGCCGTGCAGCCGGGAAACCAGCTCCAGCAGGTCGCGGACCCGCCCCGGCTCGGGCAGCGCCGAGCGGCGCAGGTGGTAGTCGAGCTCGACGTCCTTGTCGAACGACCACGCGAGGTTGGTCACGCCGCCGAAGAAGGCCGGGTGCTTGCGGAACGTCGGCTGGATGTCCGTGCACTCGAGCATGGCCTGATAGGACTCGCGGACGAAGTGTGGCCCGGCGTCCTTGGGCGGCTCGAAGAGTTGCAGCGACCCCACATGCATCGGGTGCTCGCGTGACTCGCCGATGAGGAACAGCGCATCCGTCGGAGATATCGGTTCCATGCTTGTACCCCGTTCCTTTCACGCTGCGCCGTCCGCGCGGCACAGACCCATCTCTTAGTAGCCGCGGCGAGCGTTTGCTAATCGTCTTCGAGCTGCGAATCGGCGGTGCGCCCTAAAGCGCTTGCGCCCGCGGCCGTTCGGGTACATGCATGCGAACACTGGCGCTCGAGGAGTCATGATGTCGGCGGGTTTGGGGTGTCCGAAACGGATGGTGTTCGGGCCGTGCGGCGGGGTGCGCCCCGACGGCCAGTGCGAGATGCGGCCCGGTCCGTGCGCGTTCGACGATGTGGTGGTGTGGTCGGGGCCGCAGGCCACGCCGCGTCCCGTGCGCGCGCCGCTGGTGCTCACCGACTTCAGCAGCACGCCGTTCGACCGGGACGACATCGTTGCGACGGCCGCGGCCCTGGCGCCCGGATGCGACGCCGTCCTGGTCGGAGAGCACCAGAACAAGCCTGACTTCCCGCCCACAGTGATGGGGTCGCTGCTCCTCGACGCGGGGGTGACGCCGTGGATCACGCTGTCCTGCCGCGACCGCAACCGGGTGGTGCTCGAGCAGGAGCTGCGGGGCCTGGTCAGCGTCGGCGTCGAAACGGTGCTGTGCGTGACCGGCGACGGACGCGGATACGACGTGCGCCCGGACGTCACGCAGACGTTCGATCTCGACGGGCCCCGCCTCGTTTCGCTGGCCGCCTCGACCGGAGTCGTCGCGGCGGCACCCGAGACGCCCACCGCCCCGCCGGTGCCCGCCCGGCCCGCCCGGTTGGTGGAGAAGCAGCGGGCCGGGGCCAGCCTGGCCGTCCTGAACCATGTGCCGTCCCCCGAGCTGGTCGCCGACTTCATGACCGCGGCGCGGGCGAAGGGCCTGACCATTCCGGTGATCGCGGCGGTCGCCGTGTTCACTGACAGCGTTTCCGCGTCGGTCCTTCAAGGGCTGCCCGGCCTGGAACTCGATCGCGACGCGACCGAGCGGGTGCTGGGCGCGCCGGACCCCGTGGCCGAGGGGATCGCGGCGGCGGTGTCCGAGGCCCGGGCGCTGCTCTCGATCGAAGGCGTCGAGGGCGTCAACGTGTCGGGCCTCGCGTCCGCATCGGGTCCCCGCGTCGGCGCGGAGATCAAGGGCGAGGTCGGTCGTCGGATCAGGGCGGAGGGGAAATGACGGAAGCGATGGAGGCGGAATTCGATACCGTCGCCGAATGGACGGCCCAGGTCGCCGAGGAGCTGGGGCCGGACTACCACGTGCCGGCCGGATGCCGCGGCAGCGGCAGTCCGCCCGCCCTGGATTGGCTCATCGACCGGATGGGCCTGGCCGCCGGTGCCACTTTGCTGGACTCCGGGGCGGGCGTCGGCGGCCCCGCCGCGTATGCCGCGCGCTCCCGTCCGCTGCGCCCGGTCCTCGTCGAGCCCGAGACCGGTGCCTGCCGCGCGGCGAAGAAGCTGTTCGATTTCCCGGTGGTGTGCGCGGCCGGGGCGGCCCTGCCGGTGGTCGACTCGAGCTTCGACGCCGCGTGGTCGCTGGGCGTGTTGTGCACGACGCCGGACCAACTCGGGTTGCTCGAAGAGTTGCGTCGCGTCGTGCGGCCGGGCGGGCCCATCGGGCTGCTGGTCTTCGTCGCGCACCGGGACGCGGCGAACGACGCGATGGACGGCAACCACTTCCCGTCGCCCGATCGTCTGCGCGAGCTGGTGACGCGCGCCGGGTTGCGCGTCGAGCACTCGCTCGGCACGTCGGACCTCCCGGCGATCGCCGACACGTGGAATGAACGCATCGACGCCGTGACGAAGGCGCTGAGCGACCGCCACGGGCACACGGAGGCCTGGCAGTTGGCCGAGCGGCAGAGCTCGAAGATCGGGCGGCTGCTCGGGGACGGGTCGCTGACGGGGGAGCTGTTGGTGTTGCGGCACGCGTGACCGCCGGCCCCCGCGATCCGGTGTTACTGCGCGTCGCGGAAGGCGGCGGTGATCTCGGCGACCCTCGGGTCGGCCCGCAGTTCCTCCAGCGTCTCCGGCAGGGGCAACCGCCAGTTCGGGTACTCGTCGACCGTCCCCGGCAGGTTGGGTTGGCGGGGTTCGGCCAGCACGTCGTATGGCGAGATCAGTTTCAGGCGGCTCGGGGTCGCCGCGAGCAATCGGTGCATCGCGGTGATGATCGCCGGCTCGTCCGCGTCGGGGCCCGAAAGCAGGCCCTCGGACCGCAACAGCTCCACCCACTCGGCTCGTTCCTTGTCGGCCACCGACTGCTCACCCGGCACGTCGTCAAGGAGCCCGAGGTCCGCGCGGGCCCGCACGTGTTCGCCGCGCAGGAAGCCCGCCGCCGTGGGCAGGTCGTGGGTGGACAGGCTGGCGGCGGCTCGCGATGGCCATTTCGCCGGCGGCAGCAGCGGTTCGCCCGGCGCCGACTCGTCGCGGGTGAACCACGACACCGCGCAGCCCAGCATCTCGTTGTCGGCGAGCGCCTGGGTCACCTCCGGTTCGACGGTGCCCAGATCCTCGCCGACGACGGTGGCTCCCGCCCGATGCGCTTCCAGCGCCAGGACGGCGAGCATCACCTCGGCGTCGTAGTGCACGTAGGTGCCGCGGTCCGGGCCGTCGCCCGGCGGAATCCACCACAGCCGCCACAACCCTGCGACGTGGTCGATCCGCAGCCCGTCGGCGTGGGCCAGCACGGCGCGCAGCATCTCCCGCACAGCGGCGTAGCCCGTGGCGGCGAGGCGGTCGGGCCGCCACGGCGGTAACCCCCAGTCCTGCCCGCGCGGGGTGAAGTTGTCCGGTGGCGCCCCGATGCTCACCCCGGTGGCGAGCACGTCGGCCAGCGCCCACGCGTCGGCGCCGTCCGCGTCCACACCTACCGGGAGGTCGTGCAATACGCCGAGGGCCATGCCCGCGTCGCGGGCGGCGTCGCGCACCGCGGTCAGCTGTTCGTGGCAGCGTTGCTGCACCCAGGCGTGAAAGGCCACCCGCGACGCCAGCTCCCGGCGGGCCTCCGTCACCGCCGGCCCGGCGACGTCATGTAGCGGTGCGGGCCACCGGGTCCAGCGGCCGCCGTGCCGCTCGGCGAGCGCGCAGTACGTGGCCCAGTCGCGCAGACCGCTGCCGGCCGGCGACGAGTCCAGCGGGCTGGGCCGGCCCTCGGCGCGCCACAGCAGCTCCAGCGCCGAACGCTTGGCCGCCCACACCAGGTCGTAGTCGATCCGCTCCGTGGTCGGCGAGACCCGCAGCGCGTCGACCTCCGCGCGGGTGTCCGCGTCGGCCCGGCCGTAGGCGTCGAGGTCCTCGATGCGCAGCGCCAGCGGGTTGGCGAATCGTCGGCTGGACGGGGTGTACGGGGAGGGCTGCACCGGGTGCGTCGGACCGGGCGCGTGCAGCGGGTTGAGCAGCACCGCGCCGGCGCCGTGTTCGGCGGCGGTCCAATTCAGGAACTCGCGTAGGTCGCCCAGGTCGCCGATGCCCCAGGACCGGCCGGATCGCAAGGCGTAGAGCTGCAACATCCAGCCCCAGGTGGCCGGTGTGGGAGGCACCTGAGGCGGTGCGGCCACGACGGTGGCCTCCTGCCCGTCGCGCAGGTGGAGTCGGTACCAGCCCGCGCTCAGGTCGCCGGGCAGCTCGTCGTGCACTTCGGTACGGTCGCCGTCCTCGCCCACCAAGAGGGCCGCGCCGGGCAGGGGCCTGGGCCGCCCATCCAGCCGCACCGCCATCGTGGGGGGCAGCGCGCCGGCGCGGTCGCGCTCGGCGAGCCGGGCCAGCTCCCGTTGGCGTGCGGCCTCGCTCGAGGCGTCGACGTCGAGGAGGCCGAGCACCCGGATCACGACATCGGCGTCGACCTCCACGGGCTCGCGCCGTTCGTTTCGGTAGGAGGTGGCCACCCCGTGTGCGGCGGCCACCCGGCGCAGGTCATCGGGAACCGGCTTGGGCTTCGCCATCAATCCGCCGGCCCGGGTGCGGCGCCGGCGGAGGCGATGGAACGACGATGACGTGGAAGCACAAGCTCTATATACCCAAGCGGCGGGTTCTCACACGGGCCGCCGAAACGCGTTCCCCGGCACGCGTTTTCGGCTAGCGACCGGTTGCCTGGAAGATGACCCGGCGGGCGATCTCCACGGCGTGATCGGCGAAGCGCTCGTAGAAGCGACCCAACAGCGTGACATCGACCGCGGCGGCGACGCCGTGCGTCCAACCGGGGTCCATCAGGGCGGCGAGTAATCGATGGTGCAGTTCGTCCATCGCATCGTCGTCGCGGCGAATCTGCGCCGCGCCGCCGGGATCCTGGGCCAGCAACACTTCGCGGGCGCAGGCGGCCAGCTGCTCGGCGACCTCACCCATTTCGGCGATGTGGCGGCGCACGTCGTCCGGCACCGCGTTGCGGGGATGGCGCATGCGGGCGATCTCGGCCACGTGCACCGCCAGCCCACCCATCCGCTGCGCGTCCGCGGCGATCCGGATGGCGCTGACCACCGCACGCAGGTCGGTGGCCACCGGAGCCTGTAAGGCCAGCAACGCGAAGGCGGTCTCCTCGACACCCGTGTTGACGGCGATGATGTCCGCCTGGCCGGCGATGACCCGTTCCGCCAGCACCAGGTCGGCTTTCAGCAGCGCTTCGGTGGCCAGCGCGATGGCTTCGCCTGCCATCGCGCACATCGCCCCGAGCTGTTGGGTGAGCGTTCCCAACTGATGGTGAAAAGCGCTCCTCATCCCTTAGAGATAGGCAGGGAGCCGCGAAATAAACGTCGTCGCCAGTCCGGAGATGCGGCCGCCCGCTATGTGTTTCGCCGCCGACGGCTACCGGACGCCCTCGGCCAGCTCGCGCGCCTCCTGCTCGGTTTCCACCGCGGGACCGGACCCCGGCAGCGGCTTTCCGGCGACTTCGGGCGTGAACAGCAGCGTGACCGCGCCCACCAGGCCCCCGAAGATCAGCATGTAGGCGGGCGCCATGACGTTGCCGGTCCCCGACACCAACGCTTGGGCGATCAGCGGCGTGGTGCCGCCGACGGCGGATATCGAGATGTTGTACGAGATGGCAAGCGCGCCATAGCGGACGTCGGTGGGGAACAGGGCCGGCAACATGGCAGGCGCGGTGCTGTCGAAGCACAGTTCCATCAAGCCGATCAGCAGCACACCGAGGAAGATCACCGGGTAAATCCCGCCGAAGCGGATGAGCAGGAACGCGGGGATCGAACCGACGATCAGCAGTCCGCAGCCCGTCCACATGATCGGCTTGACGCCGATCCGATCGGAGAGGCCGGCGACCAGCACCACCGTGACCATCAGGATCGCCAACGTCACGACGATCATCACCAGACCGGCGGTGTGGCCCGCGCGCACGAAGAGTTTCAGGTACGTCGGCAGGTAACCGGTGAGCATGAAGTCGGCGACCTGGGACGTGAGCACCAGGGCCGCGCAGATCAGCAGCCCCCGCCACTGGTCCACGACCGTGCGCCGGAATTGCTGGCGGCGCCCGCCGGACTGGTGGCCCTCGGCCGCACTCTCGTAGGCGGAGGACTCCTTCAGCCGAAGCCGCAGAAACAGCGCGAACAGACCGAAGGGCGCGCCCAACAACAGCGGGATCCGCCAGCCGTAGGTCAGCATGTCCTCGTCCGGCAGCCAGGTCTGCAACGCCGTGACCAACATCCCGGCCAGCACGAACCCGACCAGGTTGCCCATCGGCAAAAACCCGACCATCTTGCCGCGCTTGTGGTCCGGGGCCTGCTCGACCAGGTAGGTCATCGCGCCGACAAACTCACCGCCGGTCGAGAGCCCCTGGAAGATGCGCGCGACGACGAGCAGGATCGGCGCCCAGATGCCGATGGCGCTGTAGCCGGGCAGCAGACCGGTCACGGTGGTGCTGATCGTCATCATCAGGATCGTGACCACGAGAACCCGGTGCCGCCCGATCCGGTCGCCGAGCGGGCCGAAGATGAAGCCACCGAGCGGACGCACCACGAACGCCGCGGCGAGCGTTCCGAAGGTGGCGATCAGGTGGACGCCGCTGACGCTCTTACCGGGGTAGAACACCTGGGCGAGGGTGGTGGCGATGTAGCCGTAAACCCCGAAGTCGTACCACTCCATGAAGTTGCCGATGGCGGTGCCCATGATGGTCTGGCGCATGGCCGGATCGGCGACCCTGATCTCGTTGCGTGCCCATTTTCCGCGGCGGCGTCGAGCATTCATCGACGAATTGCGTACCCAGAAGTCCCGTGGGCCGAACAAGTTGCACTCCCATCCGGCTCGTCGTCAGCATCGGCCGGTGGCCGATCGTAGCGACCGGTCTGAGTCGGGAAGAACTCACTGACCTTTCAGGCTGCCGATGCGCAGCGAGTAGTCCCTGGGCTTCGACGGCTCTTCCGGCTGGGTGGTCTCCACTTCGTCGACATACCGCTGCGGGTCCCGGTCGACGATCGGCAAACCCTTGGTGGTGGGGTGCTCGGCCATGAAATCGCTGTATTGGCGGCCCAGCGCTTCGCGGAGGCCGATGGGAGCGGCGCGACGGAAGTCCGACAGCCCCTCGCGCTCCTCTTCGCCCATGTGGTCGTCGTTGGCCTCGCGGGTGCGGCCGACCGCCGCCCACCATTCGTCGGTGCCCACCGCGGCGGCGTTGGCGTCACGCACCCCGTCGCGGATGTCGTTGTGGTCGCCGATCGCGTCGAGCGTCTCACCCTCGGCGTCCTCGCCGACCCGCTTCAGCAATTGCGGGTAGAAGATCTTCTCTTCGGTGTAGGCGTGCACGTCCAGTTTGTCGGCGAGGGGGCGCCATACGCGCGCCAGGGCGGCTTGGTCGACCGGCGTCTGCGCCTGCAGGTAGTCCAGCCTGGCGAACTGTTCGCGGAACCACTCGTGGTCGGCGAGGATCAACATGGTGATGTCAGCCACCGCGACGCCCCACCTCCTCACCGCTACGGTTCGCGCCATGGTGTCCCATAGCGGCGGGCCAGTCAACCGCCCGGGAGCGCTCCGGAAGGGCCGCATACACCGTCCGGATACACTAGGGCACCAGCGCGTCGATCGCCCTTGGTCGCGCGCCGCAAAAATCCACCACAGTCATGAGGTTGTTTGTGCCCGAGAACCGCAGCGAGCCCGTGAGCCTGGAGCCGCATTTCGACGACGTTCAGGCCCACTACGACCTGTCCGACGACTTCTTCGCGTTGTTCCTCGACCCGACGCGGACCTACAGTTGCGCCTACTTCGAGCGCGACGACATGACCCTCGAAGAGGCGCAACTGGCCAAGGTCGACCTGTCGCTCGGCAAGCTCGGGCTGCAACCGGGCCAGACCCTGCTCGACATCGGCTGCGGCTGGGGCACGACGATCATCCGGGCGCTCGAGCAGTATGACGTCAACGTCGTCGGCCTCACCCTGAGCCGCAACCAGCAGGCGCACGTGCAGCGCCGCCTCGACGAGCACCCCAGCCCGCGAAGCAAGCGGGCGCTGCTGCAGGGGTGGGAGCAGTTCGACGAGAAGGTGGACCGCATCGTGTCCATCGGCGCCTTCGAGCACTTCGGGCGCGACCGCTACCCCGACTTCTTCAAGATGGCCTACGAGGCGCTACCCGACGACGGCGTGATGATGCTGCACACGATCATCCAGCCCAGCCGCGAAGAGTTCGAGGAGCGGGGCCTGCCCATCACCATGACCAAACTGCGGTTCATGAAATTCATCATGGACGAGATCTTCCCGGGCGGAGACCTGCCCGCCGCCAAGACCGTCGAAGAGCACGCGACCCGCGCCGGCTTCAGCCTCAAGCGCTACCAGCCGCTGCGGCCGCATTACGCGCGCACCCTCGACACCTGGGCGGCCGCGCTCGAGGCGCGCCGCGACGAGGCCATCGCGATTCAATCCGAAGAGGTCTACGACCGGTACATGAAGTACCTGACCGGTTGCGCCGACCTGTTCCGCGAGGGCTACACCGACGTCGCGCAGTTCACCCTCGTCAAGGGCTGACCCCCCGCAAGTCGGCGATGCGCCAATAACCACAACCCCGCACCGGTTTATCCGGGCAACGCCAGGGGTAATTCCACGAGCAACAACCTGATTCGGTGCGCGCCGACCTTCGTCGGCGCGAAACCGCAGGGGAGGATTGATCGTGAGTGCCAGGCACCGGATGACCGCATCGCTGGAGCAAAGATCTCTGGCGCACCGAACGCCGCGACGGCGCACGGGCGTAGCGGCGGTATGTGACGTCGTTTCCGGCTCGATGCTGTGCGCGGCGGCGTGCGCGGCGCTGGTGCTCAACGCGCCGCACGGCGAAAAGCGGACGATCGAGGCGAACCAGGAGCCGCCGGCCGCGGCGCAGCCGGTTCGTCAGGAGGGTACGGTGGTCGCTGTTTCGGAGGGCACGGTCACCGCCCGCAGCGCCAACGGCTACACGCAAACCTATCTCGTCACACCCAACACCACGCTGATCGGTCATGGTGGCCAACAGGCCGCTGCCACTTCACGTTTCACGGTGAACGACCATGTGGTCATCGTCGGAACCATTCAGGATGGCACCGCCATGGCCACCGCGGTGGCCGACCACGGCGCGGGACACGGGGACGGACCGCCGATGGACTACCTTGACGGCCAGGTCATTCCGGCCGGACGCAGCTGATCCTCGACGCCCCGACATCCTCGGGGTGCGCGGCAGCTCCTTTCGCGTTCGGTCTTTACCGCCGCGCCTCGCCGTGTGCTCTCCCCCGCTTAGTCTGTATGCCACCAGGCAGAGGAGGCGCCGTGAGCGAGCACGAAGTAAAGATGATCATCCTGTCGACCGACGATCTCGAGGAGTCGATCCGGTTCTACAGCGAGACGCTGGGCATGGCGCTCAAGTTCCGCGACGGGGCGCATTTCGCCGCCCTCGACGGCGGGCCGGTAACACTGGCGTTGGCGACCGCCGTGGACCATCCGATACCGGGCCAGGTCGTCGTCGGTATCAAGACCGCCGACGTCGACGCCGCGGCGAAGGCGGTGGAGGACAGCGGCGGCGGCATTGTCAAAGGGCCGTACGACGATGCGCACGAACGCCGAGCCGTGGTCTACGACAACAAGGGCAACGGCTTGGTGTTCTACCACCCGCTGGGCCGCTGACCGCGGCTACTTCCCGTTGCGCTCGCGGTGCTTGCACCCCGGCCAGCAGCAGGGCCGGCGCTTGCCCTCTTCCAGCTCCTCCTGCGTCCGGCGGATGCGGCGCTGCCGGGTGACATCCTGCTTGGCGTCCTCGACCCAGCAGATGAATTCGTTGCGGGCCAAGGGCGTGATGTCCTTCCACGCGGCGAGCGCCGTGGCATTGCCGATCAGCGACTCGCGCAGGTCGGCCGGAAGCTTGTGCACCACCCCGCCGGGTATCCGCTGGCTGCTCATGGGGTTAGGCTAACCCGCCGGTTCGGGTGCACGTAGTAGCGGGCTGTCTCGTTGCGCCGGCTGTCGCCTCGCTTGGCCCCGGGATCGGGAGCGTGGCGCGGGACGGCAGAACACACCGCGTACACGACCCACCGCGGGGCATCGGCGCGCCGCGGCTAAGAGTTCAAATGCGCGCTGTCGTCGTCCAATTCGTCGCGGCGCAACCCCATCGGAGTGAGGGCGGGCACGTCACCGCCGGCGACCACCGCACGGGTGATCGGTGTCAGCGCCCGGAACAGCGTCTCGACCTCGTCGTCGTCGAGCGCGTCGAGCGCGGACAGGGCAAGCGCATCGGTCGAGCGTTCGATGTGGTCCTTCAATTCCCGGCCGGCCGCGGTCAGCGACCCGTCATCGTCGAGCAGTCCACGTTCGATCAGCCGTTGCTCGTGGTGCCGCCACGCGGCCTCGTCGTAGTCGCGGGTGCGTGCGATGTACGCGCGCGGAACTCCGCCGGCCGCGGCGTGCAACACGTTGGACTCCCGTCCCGAGATGCCGGCGGCGGCCAGCACCGCCACGTGTCCGTCGCCGCGGTGCTCGCGCAGCAGCGTCGTCGCGTGCCACAGCGCCGCCAGCGGATCGTCGGGCCATGGCAACGCCAGGTTGGCGGCGAACAGGGGACGGGCGTCCAGCGGGGCGTTCCGGGCCGCCTTGCCCGCCAATTCCGCTGCGATACGGATGGTTTCGTCCTCGCCCAGCCCGTAGCGGCGCAGCGCCGCGACGGCGGATTCCTGCCGGGCCCGCAACGCCGCGTCCGGGCCGGCGACCTCCCATGCCGCCGGCAGCGCCTTGGCGACGCGTTCGGGGGCGAAGTTGTAGAAGATCGCGGCGACCACCTGCCTGGGCACCGGGCCCAGCGGCGCCGAACGGGCGGCGAAGTAGCCCATCCAGAAGCCGCGGTAGCCGAGGCCGTCCAGCGCCGCCCGCGCCTCCGGGGCGAAATACGTCACCCCATGCACCGGTTCAAACCGGTCGAAGAAGCGCCGCGCCAGCGCGGATTCCCTTTGCACGATCGCAGTTAACCACACTCGCCGCTTCGGGCGGCCCTGACGACCGCACGCCGGATCGCCTCGTACCCGGTGCAGCGGCAGAGGTTGGAGGTGAGCAGCTCCCGCAGCCGCTCCGGGTCGTCGGCGATGCCGGGGTCGGCGTCCAGCGCGCCCGCCGCCAGCATCAGGAAACCCGGAGTGCAGAAACCGCACTGCAACGCGTGCTCGGCCGAAAAGGCTTGCTGCAAAGGATGATCGGCGCCATCCGGCGCGGCGAGACCCTCCACGGTGCGGATCTGTCGCCCGTCGCACTGGACGGCGAACATCAGGCAGGAGCGCACCGCGTCGCCGTCCACCAGCACCGTGCACGCCCCGCACACGCCGTGTTCACAGCCGAGGTGGGTGCCGGTCAGCCCGCAGTCCTCGCGCAGGGCGTCGGCGAGTGTGCGGCGCGGCGGCACGTCGATGACGTACTGGCTTCCGTTGACCGTCAACTCGATGTGCACGGCATCATCCTCGAGCCTGGGCGAGGGCGCGGCGCGTGAGCACGCCCACCGCGTGCCGTTGGTATCCGATGTCCGCGTGCGGCTGGGGAATCGGCGAGGCGTCCTCCTCGGCGGCGGCACGCGCGGCAGCGGCGATGGCGTCGTCGTCGAACGGGCGCCCGAGCAGCGCCGCCTCGGCCGCGGCCGCGCGCACGGGTCGGTCCGCCGCGTTGACCAGTCCCACCGAGGCAGAGGCGACGCGGCCGTCCGCGACGGTCACGGCCACCGCCACGGCCAATTCGGCGAAGCTGGCGTGGGTACGCCGATGTTCGACGAAGCCGACGGCGGTGCCGTCCGGAAGCAGGGGCAGGCGCACCTCGGCGAGCAGTTCGTCGGGGCGCCGCACCGTGGTGAACGCGCCGGTGAAGAAGTCTTCCGCGCGCACCGTGCGCCGCCCGCTCGAGCCGAGCAGGTCGAGTTCGGCTCCCAGCGCCACGGCGATCGTCGGCCACTCCGCCGCCGGGTGGGCGTACGCGAGGCTGCCCAGCATCGTCCCCCTGGCGCGGATCGGAGGGTGGGCGATGTGGTGGGCGACGCGGCCCAGCAGATCGCCCAATGGTTCGGGCACCCAATCGGATTCGAAGGCCCGATGCCTGACCAGCGGGCCGACCCGCAGCACGGTGCCGTCGCGCGCCATGCGCTCGAAACCCGCGACGCCGTTGATGTCGACCAGCCGCCGGGGACGGGCGGCGCGAAAATTCATCTCCAGCACCAGGCTTTGCCCGCCGGCCAACACGTGGGCATCGCCGTCGGCCAGCGCGGCCACTACGTCACTCACGCTGCGCGCGGCGATGTAGTCGAACGGCGCGGGTTTCATCGGGCCGCCCGCCAGCAGTTGTACGGGGTGAGCGGCATCTGTAGCCGGGAGGGGTCGTCGAGCCCGAGCGCGTCGACGACGGCGTTGACGATCGCGGGGGGCGTCCCGATGCAGCCCGCCTCGCCGGCGCCCTTCGCGCCCAGCGGCGTGTTCGGGTTGGGCGTGCAGGTCTCGGCGAAGCGCAGCGGCGGCAGCTCCGAGATGGTCGGGATCAGGTAGTCGAGCAGGCTCAGCGTGGCCGGGCGGCCGTCCGGGTCGTAGCGGACCTGCTCGCACATGGCCTGCCCGAGGCCCTGCACCGTGGAGCCGTAACCCTGCCCGTCGACGATCAACGGATTCACCACGACGCCGTAGTCGTCCACGGCGACGACCTTGAGCACGGTGATCTCCCCCAGCTCGGTGTCGACCTCGACCACGGCGATGTACGCGCCGAACGGAAACCCTTCCGGCGGCGCGAAAACCTCGTCGGCGCGCAGTTGCCCCTGCGCGGCCAGGTCCGCCAGGCTCATCGCGCGGCCGCCGGCGTGCACCTCGCCCTTGCGGTATTCCACGTCGGCGACCGGGATGGCGCAGACTTCCGCCATGCGCTGCCGGGCGGTCTCGATCAACTTGCCTGCCGCCCGGTGCAGCGCCGCGCCGCCGGTCTGCATCGACCGGCTGGCGAATGAGCCGATGCCCTGGGGGATCACGGCGGTGTCCCCCTCGATGAGCCGCACCCGCTCCACGTCCACGTCGAGCACGGCGGCGACCACCTGCGGGAAGGACGTTTCATGGCCCTGGCCCGTCGAGCAGCAGCCGGACAGCGCCACAAACGTGCCGTCCGGGCACGCTTCGACCGCGCCGAATTCGTCACCCGCGCCGGAACGTTCCACGTAGGTGCACAGCCCGATGCCGATCGGCGCCTCGCCGGCGGCGCGGCGGCGGGCTTGCTCTGCGCGCCATCCCTCGTAGTCCACCTCGCGCACGGCCAAGTCCAGGGCCGCGGCGTAGTCACCGCTGTCGTAGGTGTATCCGGTCGGGGCGGCATACGGAAACGCCTCGGGGGCAATGAAATTCCGCCGCCGCAGCTCGACCGGATCCATGCCGAGCCGCCGGGCCAGCAACTCGACCGTCCGCTCGATCGCCGACGCCGCCTCGGGGCGCCCGGCGCCGCGGTACGGGCTGGTGGGCGCGGTGTTGGTGACCACGGCGCGGGCCCGCACGTGCACGTGCGGAATCGCGTAGGCGCCGGTGGCCATCAGCGACGTCGCCGTCGGGACGAACGAGCCGGTGTGCGGGTAGCCGCCCACGTCGGCGTCGACGTGCAGCTCGTAGGCGAGGATGCGGCCGTCGGCGCTCGCAGCCATGCGGACCCGCTGGTTCTGGCCCCGCCCATGCGGCGGACCCGTCAGCGACTCGGCACGGTCCTCCAGCCAGCGCACCGGCCGGCCCAGCCGCGCGACCGCCGCGACCACCGCCAAGTACTCGGGCCACGTCTCACTTTTGCCGCCGAACGCGCCGCCGACGTCCGGCACGATGACGCGGATCTGCTCCGGTCGCAACCCGAACCCGGCGGCCAGGTCGCGGCGCAGCCGGTGCGGTGCCTGATGCGAAACCCACACGGTCAGCCCGCCGCCCGGCTCCGGGCGCACCAGAATCGC
Source organism: Mycobacterium scrofulaceum (assembly GCF_001667885.1). Taxonomy (GTDB): domain Bacteria; phylum Actinomycetota; class Actinomycetes; order Mycobacteriales; family Mycobacteriaceae; genus Mycobacterium; species Mycobacterium scrofulaceum_C. Next base: position 46,945 of record NZ_LZJW01000058.1, read on the forward strand.
CCGCGGCTCCATGAACATGTGTGAGACCAGTTGTTGGCGATAACTGGCCGTCACCACCACGGCCGCGTCTCGCCACACCGACTCGTCGATGCGATCGCCAAACTCCTTGTCGGTGGCGGCATTTCCCCTGCCCGGGAACAACTGCACGTCACTAACGGCCGCCTCGGTCGGGTCGAGCAGGACGGGCAGCGGCGCGATGTCGACTTGCACCGCGTCTCGGGCGTCTTCCGCCAGGTACCGATCGTCGGCGACGACGATGGCCACCGGCTCCCCGACGTAGCGCACCCGGTCGGTGGCCAGCGCCGGCCACGGCCGGCCCTCGATGGAGCCCGGGTCCAGCATCGGGGGCGTGTCCGGGAGGAACGGAAGGTCGTCGTGCGACCAGGCGGCGGCAACCCCCGGCAACGACCGGGCCGCCGCCACGTCCACGGCGCGCAGCTCCCCGTTGGCGACGCCGCTGCGCACGAACGCGGTGTCCAGGCATCCGGGGACGCGCAGGTCACCGACGTAGCTACCCGCGCCGCGCACCAGCCGCGAATCCTCGCGGCGTTGCAGCCGCGCACCGATCATCCGGCCCAATTACCCATGTACCGGGCCTGACAAACGAATCACCTTCGGGCTCAAAGCCTCAACAGCCGCTCGGCATTGAGGTGGGCGATCTTCTCCCGGTCGCCTTGGTTGATCGGCATCCGGTCGAGGAACTGGCGGCACGCCTTCATGTTCCCGTAGGGATAGTCGGCGGTGAAGACCACGCGGTCGACGCCGATCACGTTGACCATGGCCAGGTAGGCGTTGAAGGACAGACTCCAGCTGGGATCCGTCGCACCGGGCTCCTGACTGAAGAAATCACCGGCGAGGATGCCGCCATAGAAGTTCTCCCGCAGGTACTCCTTGACGGTGCGCTTGAGACCCGTCGCGCCGACCGGAAACGAGTAGTCGGTCCGCCAGCCCATCCAGCTGAGCGCCTCGAAGTGGTGACCCACGATGATCTGCAACTGGGGGAACCGGTCGAACACCCCACCCAGGATCAGCCGCAGGCAGTGCACCCCGGTGTCGATGTGCCAGCCGACACCGGCCGCCGCCAACCGCGCGGAGACCTTGGGGTCGAAGCCGGTGTAGTAGGCGTCGATGACCGGCTGCGGCGGGATGGTCGGATGCAAATAGATTGGCACACCGAGGGTTTCGGCGGATTCGAAGACCGGCCAGAAGAAGGTGTCGTCCAGATAGCGCCCGTTGACGTGGCCGTTGATCAGGGCGCCCACGAAGCCGTGATCGCGGACGGTGCGTTCGAGTTCGGCGGCGGCCGCGCCGGGGTCGCGCATCGGGAGGGTGGCGAAGCCGCGGAACCGGTCAGGATGCCGGCCGATCGCGGCCACCACCGCGTCGTTGGCCCGCCTGGCCAGCTCGACCGCCGTCGAGGGGGCCAGCGTCTCGGGTCCCGGTACGGAGTGCGAAAGGATCTGCATGTCGATGCCCGCGGCGTCCATCGCGGCGATCCGGCCCTCGCCCAGGTCGTTGATGCCGGGTGGCCATTCTCCTTCCGCGCCGGGTGAGCCGTAGTCCGCGTTCTGCAGGAGTTGGGTCGCCGGGTCCGGCCTGTCGTTGCGGTGTGCTTCGCCTATGGCAGGGAGCTTGTAATGCTCTTCGAATCCGATGACCTTCATTCGTTTCCTCTCATCCATGACACCCACGAATCCGGACCGACCGGCGTTCACCGGGTACCCGGCCGGAGGCGGGTTTGCCATGGCGGCCGCTAAGCCTTTTCGCCCGCTACCCTCCACCGAATCGCCAGGACGGCCGCGATGAGCGCCGCGGCGCCCGCGGCCGTGACGACGAATCCCCAGCCCCGACGGATCGCGGTCAGGTCGATGCCGGGTTGGTAGAGCATGGTCAGCACCGCGGTGCCCAGCACGGTGCCCAGTTGCCGCGCGGTATTCGTCAGCGCCGACCCGGCGCCCCACCTGTGGGACGGAAGCGCGAGGCCCGCGACCGCCGACAGGCTGGGCATGACCAGGCCGACGCCCGCGCCGGTGAACACCTGTCCGGGGAGGAAATCCGCGAGGTAGTTGGGCTCGGGAGTGATGCGCAACAGCCAGATCAAGATTCCCACCACGTACAGGCCGGCGCCGAGCGCGGCGACGGCGCCCACGCCTGCTTTGTCGATCAGCCGGCCGGCGAGCGTGAGGGAGACGAGCACCACGACGGCGGGACCCGGGGAAAGACACAGCCCCGCTTCGTCGGGCGCCTTACCCCAGACGACGGTGAGCAGCATGACGCTGCCGAGCAGCATCGCGGCGAAGGCCGCCGCGAACAGCAATAGCGCCAGGCAGCTCGACCACATTGGAACCAGCCGGACCACGACGAGGTCCAATGCCGGCGAGGGATGACGCAGGGATCGCCACACCGCCAGCGCGAGCGCGCACGCGGCTCCGGTCGTCGCGAGGACAATCTTCGTGGCACCCCAGCCCGCCGCGGGCAGTTCGATCAGCGCCCACACCAGCGCCCCCACGCCGACCACCAGGCTCAGCGCGCCGAAGAGATCGGGAATGCCGGCTCCGGTGGTGCTGGTCTTGGCGAGCACCATCGGACCTAGGGCAAGGGCCAGCAGGCCCAACGGAAGATTGACGAAAAAGATCCAGCGCCACGACATTTCGACAAGCAGACCGCCAACCGGCGGGCCCAGCGCCGCGGCCATGGCGGCCACCGCCGACCATGTGCTGACCGCCACCGCGCGGCGTGCAGCCGGAACGGCGGCCAGCAACAGCGCCAGCGAGCTCGGCATCAGCATGGCGGCGCCGACCGCCTGAACCACGCGGGACGCGATCAGCATGACCAAAGACGCGGCAAACCCGCAGGCGGCCGAGGCCAGCATGAAGACCGCGAGGCCCCAGAGGAAAAGCCGGCGATGCCCGTACCGATCGCCCAGCCGGCCGGCCGGATTCATGAAGGCCGCAAAGACCAGGGTGTAGCCGTTGAGGACCCAGGACGTCGAGCCGAGGTCGGCCGAATCGAAAGCCCGCCGGATCTCGGGAAAGGCGATGTTGACGATGAACAGGTCCAGGCTGGCCAGGAAGGCGGCGCTGGACACCACGAGAACCGTTGCCGCTGGGCGCGTCGCCGATTCCCGCATCACCACCCGCACCCGCCCGCCTCGCGTTCCGTCATCCACCGGCGAGGCCAGACCGCGGCCTCTAGATATAGCAAACTATACCCAGACGCGGGATGGTGCGGATGCCGCAGTCACGGTTCGATGCGTCACACCCATACTCGGCGGCGAGTCCCAAGAGCGGGTCACCCCCGCATAGTCTCGATCCGTGACCATCCCGTATGACGACGCGCTGCGTGAGCGAATCCGCAACCACCTGGCCGGATACCGGCGTCGCGTCGTGACCGATCCGGAGAAGCGGCAGGCGGCGGTCGCCGTGGCGCTGGTCGACTCGACCGTCGGGGAGGACCGGGTGGACCCCATACCGGTTGAAGAGTGGAACGGTGACCGCCCGATTCCAGCGCCCGGGCTGGACGGACGCATGGTCGGCGTGTCCGGAGGGGCGGCGTTCCTGTTGTGCCGCAGGGCTTCTCGGCTCACCTCGCACGCAGCGCAATGGGCGCTGCCCGGGGGCCGGCTGGACCCGGGCGAAAGCGCCGTCGACGCGGCGCTGCGGGAATTGCGCGAGGAGCTGGGCATCGCCCTGACCGATTCGACCGTGTTGGGCCTCCTCGACGATTACCCGACCCGGTCCGGGTATGTCATCACCCCGGTCGTGGTTTGGGGTGGCGGACGCCTCGATCCCCGCCCGGCGCCCGACGAGGTGGTGGCGGTGTACCGGGTGGGACTGCACCAATTGCAGCGCGACGACTCGCCGCGATTCATCACCATCCCGGAGAGCCCGCGCCCGGTCGTGCAGATTCCGCTGGGGAACGACCTGATTCACGCGCCGACCGGCGCAGTGCTGCTGCAGCTGAGGTGGCTCTGTCTGGAAGGCCGACCGGACGCGGTCGACGAGTTGGAGCAACCGGTCTTCGCCTGGCGGTAGCGATCGACGACAGACCCCGCGGCGCGAGCGGCGGCTGTCACGCGACGGACGCTCGGTGTTCGCCTTCTGGTCACCGGCGGGCGGATTGACTCTGCAAGCCTGGACCGACGCTCCGGGACGCAAGGAGCCGCCGTGATCCCAGAAAGGGCGGCCATGACAGAACATCTGCGTGCATACAACAGCCTGTGGCAGGTCCGCAGCGACTCGTGGTGCCGGTTGGAAGAAGCCGCGGACCGGCTGACGCGGCCGACCACCACCGGGACGCTGAGGGACAAATGGGCGGGGGCCTGCCAGGAGTTGCTGACGCGCCTGAGCACCCTCGAGCCCTACTGGGCGTACCCCGGGGCGCCTCAGTTCGCGCGCATCCAAAGGCTTTTCGCCGCCGGCAGCTACGACAAGTTCGCGCAGGCCGTCGCGCAGGTCAACCGGGCGCTGACCACCGAGTCCTACCGCTCGGGGGACGTGGACAACGCCGGCGCCGACGAATTGGACATGTTCCCGTCCGATCCGCGTCAGCTCATCGAGCACCAGCCGGCGTCGCAGCGCGACCGCCCGTACTTCGAGGTGCTCGTCGTCGAAAAAATGACCGAAGACCAGGAGCGGGCCCTGCGCAGCGAGGTCCGCAAATGGCGGCGCCCGGACGACGAATTCGTCTACGAACTGGTGGTTGTCTCCAGCGGGGACGAGGCCCTCATCGCGGCGCGGCTCAACGTCAACCTGCAGGCGGTCGTGATCCGCCGCCGCTTCTCGCACCAGTCGACGCGGGACCTGTCGGCGCTGTCGGAGTTCGTCGACACGGCCGTATCCGACGAGCTGAACGACCATCAAACTCCCGAGGAACGCGCGCAGATCCTGGCGATCTCGCTGGCCGAACTGCGGCCGGAGCTCGACCTTTACCTGATGACCGAGATCGAGGTCGAAGACATCGCCGGGCGGCTGGGCCAGTACTTCCGCAGGGTATTCCACGCCCGTGAGGGCATGCTGGAGCTGCACCTGTCGATCCTGCAGGGCGTCGCAGCGCGCTACCGCACACCGTTCTTCAGCGCGCTCAAGCAATACAGCCACCGGCCCACGGGTGTCTTTCACGCGCTGCCGATTTCGCAGGGCAAGTCGATCGTCAACTCACACTGGATCCGGGACATGGTGGGGTTCTACGGCCTGGACGTGTTCATGGCCGAGACGTCGGCGACGTGCGGTGGCCTCGACTCGTTGCTCGAACCGACCGGCCCGCTGCGCGAGGCCCAACAACTCGCCGCGCAGGCCTACGGCTCGCGGCACACGTACTTCGTCACCAACGGAACCTCCACGGCCAACAAGATCGTCACGCAGGCGCTGGTGGCGCCCGGCGACATCGTCCTGCTGGACCGCAACTGCCACCAGTCGCACCACTACGGGATGATGCTGGCCGGCGCGAACGTGGTGTACCTGGAGGCCTACCCGCTCAACGAGTATTCGATGTACGGCGCGGTCCCGCTGCGCGAGATCAAGTCGAAGTTGTTGGCGCTCAAGCGGGCCGGCAAGCTCGACCGCGTCAAGATGATGTCGCTGACGAACTGCACCTTCGACGGGATCGTCTACGACGTCGAGCGCGTGATGGAGGAGTGCCTGGCGATCAAGGGAGACCTGGTTTTCCTGTGGGACGAGGCCTGGTTCGCGTTCGCCCGGTTCCACCCCGTCTACCGCACGCGCACCGCGATGGCCGCGGCGCGCGCGATGCGCGAACGGCTGCAGGACAGCGGCTACCGACGTCGTTACGAGGAATACCTTGCGGCCGACGGCGGCGAAACGCCCAGCGACGACGAGCTTTTGGATCGTCGGCTACTCCCAGACCCCGCGCGCGCCCGGGTGCGGGTCTACGCCACGCAGTCGACGCACAAGACGCTGACCGCGCTGCGGCAGGGATCGATGATCCACGTCTTCGATCAGGACTTCGACCAGAAGGTCGCCGAGCCGTTCCACGAGGCCTACATGGCGCACACGTCGACCTCCCCCAACTATCAGATCCTCGCGTCTCTGGACCTGGGCCGCCGGCAGGTCGCGCTCGAGGGGGTCGAGCTGGTGCAACGCCAGATCGAGAACGCGATGCAGTTGCGCGACGCGATCGACAACCATCCGTTGCTCAGCAAGTACATGCGTTGCCTGCGCACGTCGGATCTGATCCCGGAGCCGTTTCGGCCCTCGGCCATCGCCCAGCCCCTGCGCTCGGGCCTGCGCAACATGATGGCGGCTTGGGACCAGGACGAATTCGTGCTCGACCCATCGCGGATCACGTTGTTCATCGGCCCGACCGGTTACGACGGCGACACCTTCAAGCGCCAGCAGTTGATGGACCGGTACGGAATTCAGATCAACAAGACGTCGCGCAACAGCGTGCTGTTCATGACCAACATCGGCACCACGCGCAGCTCGGTCGCGTTCCTGGTGGAGGTTCTGGTCAACATCGCCACCGAACTCGACCAGAACATTTCCGAGATGAGCCTTGGTGAACGAGAGCACTTCGAGCGGGCGGTCTACCGGCTCACCGAAATGTCCTTGCCGCTGCCCGATTTCAGCGGGTTCCATCCCGCCTTCCTGGACCACAGCGGAGCCGAGCCGACGCCCGAGGGGGACGTCCGCCGCGGCTTCTACCTCTCCTACGACGACACCAACTGTGAATACCTCACCGGCGACCAGATCGATGAACGGCTCGACGCCGGATTCGACGTCGTGTCGGCGACGTACGTGACGCCCTACCCGCCGGGCTTTCCGGTGCTGGTGCCCGGTCAGCTGTTCAGTCGCGGGATCCTGCAGTTCATGCGCGACCTGGACACCCCCGAAATCCACGGCTATCTACCGAACTTCGGCTACCGCGTGTACACCGAGAAGGCCATCGAGATGGCCGGCCGGTCCGTCGGCCTGTCGTCCAACGGCCACCGCCCGCTCGGGCCTTCGGATGCGGCGAAGCAGACGCCGAAGAAGCCGGGCAAGCGCGCGAGGCTCAGCGGCGAGGGGAACGTTCCCGAGGTCGGTCAGGATGAGTTGCTCGGCCAACAGCAGCCCGGCGACGCGGTGAGTTCGGGGTCTGCTTAGCGCGCGCGGACAGCCGGCGGTCGATGACGTCCAGCGCGCGCTCGGCCCATCGAACGTTCTCTTCCTCGAACGCGATTCCGCGCAACAGGGTCAGATAGGGGCCGATTCGCTCGGCGTGCGCCAGGAATTCCTCCTCGGCGCGTCCGTCGAGTATGCGAGCCCGCAAGCGTTCGTAGCGTTGCAGTTTTGCCGTCGCCCACTGCAGGCGCTCGACGATGGACTCCCGCACGGCGCGGGTGTCCCCGGCGTCCGCGGCCTGGACCTTGATCAGCAGCTCGTCGCGGATAGCGGACGGCTTCGGCGCCCTCCCGGTGAATTCCCGGATCGCGTCGTGGCCGGCGTCGGTCAGTGCGAACAGGCGCTTGTTGGGCCGGCGCTCCTGCTGCACGACGCGTGCCTCGATGAGCCCCTGCTCGGCGAGGCGGTCGAGCTCTCGGTACAGCTGCTGAGGGGTGGCCATCCAGAAGTTCGCCACGGAGGCGTCGAAGTCTTTGGCCAGGTCGTACCCGGACGACTCGCCCTCTAGGAGGGCCGCCAAGACAGCGTCACGCAGCGACATCGAAGAAGAGTACAACAATAGGAGTATTCAACAAAGTGATTAATCGCACTATGGACACGAACGGGCGGACCGCATAGCGTCAACGGCACTTCTCCAGCGAATCCAAGTCGAGGTGTCGGATGCATCCCTTCCGCAAGGCGGTCGAAGACCGCGACGAGAGCGGCATCCACGCGCTGCTGGCCGACGACGTCGTGTTCACCAGCCCGGTCGCGTTCAAGCCCTACGTCGGCAAGCCGATCACCGCGGCGATCCTGCGCGGCGTGTTGCGCATATTCGAAGACTTCCGTTACGTCCGTGAGATTCACGACGGCAACGGGCGCGACCATGCGCTGGTGTTCGAGACGGGAATAGCCGGAGCGCCCGGGGTCAAGATCACCGGCTGCGACTTCCTGCATTTCAACGACGACGGCCTCATCGACGAGTTCATGGTGATGGTGCGGCCGCTTTCGGGCGCGAAGGCGTTGTCCGAGGCGATGGGCGCCCAGTTCGAGCGGATCCAGCGCGAGGCGCTCGAGCTGGCCGACCAGTTCACCACCGCTTAGGAAGAGCGAACATGCGAATCGGATTGGGCATCAACTACGCGGGCGGCTTCAAGGACGTCGCCGCCGAAGTGGCCGACCTCGAGCGTGCCGGGCTCGACATCGTCTTTGTCCCCGAGGCTTATTCGTTCGATGCGGTGAGCGCGCTGGGCTATCTGGCCGCCAGCACCCAACGGGTCGGACTCGCTTCGGGGATCCTGCAGCTCTACACCCGAACGCCCACGCTGACGGCGATGACCGCCGCCGGACTCGACTACGTCTCCGATGGCCGGTTCACCCTCGGGCTGGGGGCTTCGGGCCCGCAAGTCATCGAGGGCTTCCACGGCGTGCCTTACGACGCGCCGATCGGCCGGACCCGCGAGGTGATCGACATCTGCCGCCAGGTGTGGCGGCGCGAGCCCGTCAAACACCAGGGCAAGTACTACACGATTCCGCTGCCCGCCGGGCAGGGCACCGGGCTCGGAAAGCCCCTCAAGCTGATCAACCAGCCTGTGCGAGAACGCATTCCAATACTGGTCGCGGCGCTGGGCCCCAAGAATGTCGAGCTCGCCGCAGAGATCGCCGAGGGCTGGCAGCCCATCTTCTACCTGCCGGAGAAGGCGCAGGAGGTGTGGGGCGAGGCGCTGGCCGTCGGCCGCGCCAAGCGGGACGCCGCCCTGGGTGATCTGGACATCTACGCCGGCCCAGTGCTCGCCATCGGTGAAAACGTGGAATCGCTAAGGGAATTCGTCAAGCCCCACCTGGCCCTCTACATCGGCGGCATGGGCGCCAAGGGCAAGAACTTCTACCACGCCCTGGCCACCAAGTACGGCTACGGCCCGCAGGCCGATCGGATCCAAGAGCTTTACCTGGCGGGCGACAAGGACGGCGCCGCCAAGGTCGTGCCCGACGACCTGGTGCGGGACGTGAACCTGATCGGCAGCCGCGAGTTCGTCCGGGATCGGCTGGCCGCGTTCCGAGAAGCGGGGGTCACCACGCTCAACGTCGCACCCATCGCGTCCACAACGGGCGAGCGGGTCAAGCTGATCGAGACCCTGCGCGAACTCCTCTGAACGCCCGGCTAACCCTCCGCGGGTGACCGACCCAACACGCGGGAACACGTCACGAACGCGACCAACGTGACCGAAAACCACGCGGCCAGAACGACGAACGGCAGCGCGCGCTGATAATGCGGAAAGTAGGTCGCGGTGTGGATGGCGGTGACCGTGGCGCCGCTCGGCAGGGCGTGGTTGAGGAACGCGAACGGCTGCGGCAGGAGTGACGCCGAAACCGCGCCCCCCGACGATGTGTTGCCCAGCAGAATGAACACCCCCCAGGTCGGGATGATCGCCCACCGATGGGTCAACACCAGCATGGTCGAATTGAACAGCGCCGCAATGGCGATCTGCAGCGAGATCAGCAGCCACACCTCCGGGAAGCGGTTATCGAGCGCGCCCAGGACCGGCCCGGCGACCACGGTCAGTGCCGCCCCGCCGATCACGGACAGGGCCGCCACGCAGGTCAGCCACCCGCGCAGCGAAAGCGTCTTGACGTTGGCGCGCAACTGGAACATCGTGACGAACCCCAGGATCGTCGCGGCGATGGTCACGTAGAACGTCGCCAGGCCGGACGGATCGGAGGCAGGCAGCGGGTGCAGGTCGGTGATCGGCAGCAGATAACGCCCGGGGGCCGGCTCGTCAAGTTGTGTCAAGACGCGCGCCGACGACGAGCCGCTGGCGCTCGACAGCAGGAGTTCGGGCGGCGCCACGGTGCCGTCGATGACGGCGGTGATCGTTTGACGATCGACTGCGGCGATGGCCGCCTGGCGCGACGGGTAAGTGCGGACCTTGAATTCGTGCCTGCCCTGTTGCATTCCGGCGACGATGGGCGCGGTGACCGAGGGCGGCCCGACGACGCCGATGGGCAGTTCCCGCGGGGCGGGCCGGCCGAGCGCCACCGTGTAGGCGGCCGCGAAGGTTGAGGTCATGACCACCGCGATGGCCATAACCGCTGCGGCCTTACGGATCTCGAGAGGCACCCGCCGAATGGAGAGCCGGTGCCCGGTTTTGCCGGCGGATTCCCCGATGTCGTCAACGCGGTCAACGTCGTCGACGCCCGGCGGCGCGGTGCTCACGGATGTGTCTCTGGTCATGGGGAGCTGGCTTATCTCCGGTCCCGGGGCGGCGCTCTCGAGCCACCCGCCCGGATCGTGATCACTGCGTGGTACCCGCGCGGCGCCCGGCGAAACTCGCCGTCAGCCCTGGCGGTGGGCGTCCCGTCGAAGTCGAACCGCGCGACTGACGGCGGTAAGCAGGGCGAGCGCCGCCATCACGGCGAGAATCGTCGTCGAAATCGCCGATCCGACCGTCGTCAAGATCAGTGGCAGGCCGAAGCCGACGTAGGTCACCACGTAGAACGCACCCACGAGCGCACCTCGCAAGCGCCTCGGCGCCGCGGCCTCCAAGTCGATCAAGCCCTCGCGCAGACACAGGCCGGACGCGCAGCCCAGCACCAGGAACAGCGGCAGGCCCAACGCCGGCGAAATGGTCGCCGGGGCCAGCGCGGTGACCGCGTAGCCGAGCCCGGCCAGCGCCGCACCGGCCGTGCCGGCCTGCGGACCCCACCGGCGGGCCCGGGCGAGCACCTGGACGAGCCCGCTGACGCCATTGACCATGAGCGTGGCCAGGCCGGCGGCCATTGGCGCCGCGAGCCCGGTATGCAGCCGGGCCGGAATCGCGATGAACCCCAGCGTGGCCGACGCGAACACCCACGGGGCCAGTGGCATGGCCCAGCCCAACGCCCGCCCGGCGCCCTGGCCCGCGCCCGGCGACGGCTCCCACGCCGGTGCGGCCGGCAAGGCCTCGCCCCGCGCCCCGCGCCCCGCAAGCAGCGCGATGGCCATCGCCGCCAAGCCGATGGCGGCCGCGACCCCGAACGACAACCGGATGCCGGCGGGCCCGACCGCGGCGATCATGGCTCCGACGAATGGGCCGATCGCGAAACCGCCCATCAACACCGCACCGGCGGTGGCCGCCCCGGCGGGCCCCTTGAGGTCGGAGGCCCACGCGGTGCAGGAACTCATGGCCAACCCGACGCCGAGCCCGACGACCAGGCGGCCCAGCAGCAGCGCCTCGTACTGCTGCGAGCACAGCATCGCCACCGTTCCCGCGACGGCGGTCGCCGAACCGGCCAGCGCGACCGACCGGCGCCCGAACGTATCGGATGCGCGCCCGCCCACGAGCAGGCCCGGCAGCAATCCCAGCGCGTAGATCCCGAAGATCGCATCGAGCGTGGCCGAGCTGAGGTGTTGCCGAACGCTGAGCAGCGGCATCAACGCGACGAAGTGGTTCGCGACCCAGCCGATGGACAGGAGCAGCACCAGCACACCGGCGAACGCCCCCCGCGCCGGAGCCGCGACGTCCGCCTCTTCCAGCGTGGCCAGCGCCGACCGCGGAGTTGACCCGTTGGGCGAGGGCACGGGGCGTTCCTTTCCTTCGGGGCAGCGGCGGTCGGACCGGCGAAACCTAAACGACGATGTGGACGAGGCAGTTATTCCCGTTCGCCCGGCGAATGCACGCGGCGCAACCGCCCGGCCGGTTGGGGCAAATGGCGTGCGAGGGTTTCAAATCGGCCGATTCGGTGTACTGATACCACTACCGAAGCTCCAGGAGGGCAAACGATGAAGCACATTGCTGCCGCGACGTTCGCGATAGCCGTCCTGCTGTCCAGCGCGTGTTCGGCCTCACAGGTGATCAACACCGGCGGCGACACCAAGTGCAAGGACTTCACGACGCAGGACGAGAAGAAGCAGAACGACGAAGTCAGCAAGATGCTGAAGGACAAGAACGGCACCGACCCGTCCAACGCCGAGATCACCGCCACTCGGCTGTCGGCGGCGACGTACTGCCAGACCTTGGGCAAGCCGGACACCAAGATCTCGGAAGCCCCCCACGGCTGACGTTGATCGCAGCCGCCGGCTAGCGATCGCGCGTCGCGGGTTTTAATCATCGGCAACGCAACCCTGGCGGCCGCCGAGCGCGATTCCTAGGCTGCGCGGGTGATGTCGACCAGTCCCGCGCCGGCACGCGTGTCACTGCGTCGGGTCAACCGCACGTTCGGAACGCGCGCCGTGCTGCGCGATGTCGACATCGAGATCCAACCCGGGCAGGTCGTCGCACTGCTCGGGCCTTCGGGCAGCGGCAAGTCGACGCTGCTGCGACTCGTGGCCGGTCTCGACCGGCCCAGCGCCGGGCGGATCGAGATTGACGGACGAGCCGTCCGAGGGGTCGACCCGCGTTGCGCTGTGGTGTTCCAGGAGCCGCGCCTGCTGCCATGGCGATCGCTTGCGGCCAACGTCGCCTTCGGTCTACCGCCCGGAACACCGCGCGCGAAAGGCGCTGGGGAGGTGCAACATTGGCTGGATGTCGTCGGGCTGACCGACTTCGGTGAGCATCGCCCGCGACAGGTGTCCGGCGGCATGGCGCAACGCGCCGGGCTCGCACGGGCCCTCGCGCGCCGGCCGAGCGTCCTGTTGCTCGACGAGCCGCTCGCGGCCCTGGACGCGCTGACCCGATTGCGGATGCAGGACCTGCTCGACAGGGTGCAGCACGAGGCGGGCACCACCACGTTGCTGGTGACCCACGACGTCGACGAGGCGGCGATCCTCGCCGACCGCGTGCTGGTGCTGCGCGCCGAATCGTCCGGCGCGGCCGGCATCGGCGCGACATTCGACGTCGCGATCCCCAAGCCACGCGACCGCGGCGACCCGCGAATCACCGCGCTGCGCGAACAGTTGCTCGACGAGCTCGGCGTGCCGCGACGCGGCGGCGCCGATGCCGGAAAAGCGGTTTTCCAGGAGGCATAAGAAGTGATGAAAGTGCGCTACCTGATCGCCGTTTCGGTGCTGGCCGCCGCGGGCTGCGGCGCGCCGTCCGGGACGACGGCGGCCAAGGACATCCACCTGGACTACGCCTACTACAACCCGCTGAGCTTGGTGGTCCGCGACCAGCACCTGCTGGAGGGCCGGGGTTACAACGTGACCTGGGTGCTGTCGGCGGGCAGCAACAAGGCCAACGAGGGCCTGCGGTCCAAGGCACTCGACTTCGGGTCGACCGCCGGTTCGGCCGCTTTGGTCGCGCGGGCCAACGGCACGCCCATCAAGATCATCGACGTGTACAGCAAGCCGGAGTGGACCGCCCTGGTGGTGGGCAAGAACTCGCCGGCAAACGCGGTCGCCGATCTCAAGGGGAAGAAGATCGCGGTCACCAAGGGCACCGACCCCTACTTCTTCCTGCTGCAATCCCTTGCCACGGCGGGGCTTTCAACCGCCGACGTGGAAATCGTCAACCTGCAGCACGCCGACGGGAAAACCGCCCTGGAACGTGGCGACGTGGACGCCTGGGCCGGGCTGGATCCGTTCATGGCGCAGACGGTTCAGCAGCAGGGCTCACGGTTGCTTTACCGCAACCCGGATTTCAACTCCTATGGCGTGCTGAACGTCCGCGACGACTTCAGCGCCGCCCATCCCGATGCCGTCCAGTCCGTGGTCGACAGCTATGAGGAGGCCCGGAAATGGGCGAAGGCGCATCCCGAAGAGCTGGCGGCGTTGCTCGCCTCGCAGGCGAAGGTGACACCGAGCGTGGCCCAGGAGGAGTTGCGACGGACCGCGCTGGACATCCCACCCGCGCCGGGCGACCCGCAGCGGACGGTGCTGACCAACATCTTGCCGATCGCGGTCGCGGACTCCGACATCAAATCCGACGACGCCGGCCGTGGCGCACTCGGAACGATCATCGAGCCGAAATACGCCCGACAGGTGTCCTGAGGATCCCGCTTGCCCTGGCGGGCCTGGCCGTCCCGCTGCTCCTGCTGGGCGCCTGGCAACTGGTGACCGCCGCGGGATGGTTCTCGGCCAGTCAACTGCCCGCACCCGGCGACGTGGTGGCGGCGCTGGGCGAACTGCTGCGGCGCGGTGAGCTCTGGACCCATGTGCAGGCCAGCCTGGGGCGAGTCTCGCTGGGATACCTGGCCGGCTCGGCGGCGGCGCTGGCGCTGGGATCGGTTGTCGGGCTGTCGGTTACGGCCCGCAGGCTGCTCGCCCCGACGGTGGCGGCCTTCCGCACTGTGCCATCGCTGGCGTGGGTTCCGTTGCTGCTCTTGTGGTTTGGCATCGACGAGACGCCGAAGGTCCTGTTGGTCGCCATCGGTGCGTTCTTCCCCGTGTACACGACGACGGCGTCGGCGCTGTCGCACGTCGACCCGCAACTCTTGGAGGTTGGCCGCGCCTACGGCCGGCACGGTGCCGCACTGTTGGTGACGGTCATGCTGCCCGCGGCGGCGCCCGCACTGCTGAACGGGCTGCGGCTTGGCCTGGCGAATGCGTGGCTGTTCCTGGTGGCCGCCGAGTTGATCGCCTCGTCGAAGGGGCTCGGCTTCCTGTTGATCGACAGCCAGAACACCGGCCGTACCGACGTGATGCTGTTGGCGATCGCGCTGCTCGCCGCGCTGGGCAAGCTCAGCGACGCCGCGCTGGGCGCGTTGGAGAAGCGGATGGCGCGCCGGCGTAACTAGTTGATGGTGACATCACCCGCATCGGCCGGTGCGCTCACGAGTTGGTGGCGGCCGACGTGTGCCTCGGCGCGCATGCGCTCGACCATGTGTGGGTAGTGCAATTCGAAAGCCGGCCGCTCCGAACGGATTCGGGGCAGCTCGGTGAAGTTGTGCCGCGGCGGAGGGCAGCTGGTCGCCCACTCCAGGGAATTGCCGTGGCCCCAGGGGTCGTCCACCAGCACCGGCTCGCCGTAGCGCCAGCTCTTGAACACATTCCACACGAACGGCAGAACCGAGACGGCGAGGATGAAGGCGCCGATAGTGGATACGAGGTTGAGCGTCTCAAACCCGTCGGTGGGCAGGTAGTCGGCGTAGCGGCGCGGCATCCCCGAATTGCCGAGCCAGTGCTGGACCAAGAAGGTGGTGTGGAAGCCGATGAAGGTCAGCCAGAAGTGCAGCTTGCCCAGCCGCTCGTCGAGCAGGCGACCGGTCATCTTCGGGAACCAGAAATAGATGCCCGCGTAGGTGGCGAACACGATCGTGCCGAACAACGTGTAGTGGAAGTGCGCCACCACGAAGTACGTGTCGGTGATGTGAAAGTCGAGCGGGGGGCTGGCGAGCAACACGCCCGTCAACCCCCCGATGAGGAAGGTCAGCAGGAACCCGATGGCGAACAGCATCGGTGATTCGAATGTCAACTGGCCCTTCCACATGGTGCCGATCCAGTTGAAGAATTTGATCCCGGTGGGGACGGCGATCAGGAATGTCATGAACGAAAAGAACGGCAGCAGCACGGCGCCGGTGGCGTACATGTGGTGCGCCCACACCGCCACCGACAGGGCGGCGATCGACAGCGTCGCGTAAACCAGTGTGCTGTAACCGAACAGCGGCTTGCGGGAGAACACCGGGACGATCTCGGAGATGATGCCGAAGAACGGCAGGGCGATCACGTACACCTCGGGATGCCCGAAGAACCAGAACAAGTGCTGAAACAGCATCACCCCGCCGTTGGCCGGATCGTAGATGTGCGCACCGAGGCGACGGTCAGCCTCCAGGCCGAACAACGCCGCGGTCAACAGCGGGAAGACGATCAGGACAAGCACACTGGTGACCAGGATGTTCCAGGTGAAGATCGGCATCCGGAACATCGTCATGCCCGGGGCCCGCAGGCAGACCACGGTGGTGATCATGTTGACCGCGCCCAGAATGGTGCCCAGACCACCGACACCGACGCCCAGGATCCACAGGTCGCCACCCACACCGGGACTGTGCACGGCGTCGGACAGTGGCGTGTAGGCGGTCCACCCGAAATCGGCGGCGCCGCCGGGAACGATGAAGCCGCCCAACGCGATCAGCGCCCCGCAGATGAACAGCCAGAACGACAACGCGTTGAGCCGCGGGAACGCCACGTCGGGGGCACCGATCTGCAGGGGCAGCACTAGGTTGGCGAAGCCGAAAACGATGGGCGTCGCATAGAACAGCAACATCGCCGTGCCGTGCATGGTGAACAGCTGGTTGTACTGTTCGTTGGACAGGAATTGCAGCCCGGGTCGGGCCAGTTCGAGGCGCAGGAGCAGCGCCATCAGACCGCCGATGAAGAAGAAGACGAAACAGGCGACCATGTACATGATGCCGATCATCTTGTGGTCGGTCGTGCTGATGAGTTTGTAGATCAGGTTGCCCTTGGGCCCCGTTCGTGCGGGGAACGGCCGGCGGGCCTGCAGGCCGCTGGCGGGCGGCGCTTCAGCGGTCATGCACTACCTCCACGGGGTCCAGTCACCGGGCCCGGTGATCAAGCCGCCCAAGTATTTCGGGCCGGCGGCCGACCGACCTAGGGCCAAACGTCCCTAATTGCAGGCGATCCCCGAGCAATGCGGGGTAGGAAGGGAAGGCTTCCCAACGCTGACCGGAAACCTCGCCGACCCGCTACTCACCGAGGTGAGTTGAGATCTCGGCCAACTCGCCGGGCGGCTGCTCTTCGAGCGCGGCCCGCGCGAGCAGCTCGCCGAGCAGCGGTCCGAATTTCATCAGGTTGGCGCCGACGAACCCGACGACCCGACCGCGGCGGGCCGCCATCCAGCCGTCGCCGCCGGCGTCGAGCCATGCCGCGCGCATCGTCACGCAATCCACCCGCCCCACCGGCGAGAGCCCCGGGAACAACGCGCGCACGATCGCGGGGTCCGGAACCTCCTGCCCGAACGCCCATCTCCCCGTCGTGCCGAGCGGCAGCCCGTAGCCCTCGGGCGCCGACAGGCACGCCGCGCCGGTCGCGTCGGCGCCCGCGTAGGTGAACCGGGTGTGCGGGGCGAATTCGACACCCATCGGGCCGAATAGCGCCGGCGTCCGCGCGCCGGCGCAGATCAGCACGCGGTCGCCCCGCAGCGCGCCGCCGTCGGCCAGACTCACCTCACCGTCGTCGGAAACCGCCACGACGTCGCCGCGTCGGACGTCGGCGCGCGCCGCCAGCGCGGAGAGTGCGCGGCGGATGCGCAGGCTGCCGCCGAGCGGATCCAGCACACCCGTCTCCCACGGCGGGGCGGCGAATGGGATCCGCACGGCGATCTCCGCCCCGTCCACCCAACGGAACGACGCACCCGCCGCTGTCATGGCCGCCGCGGTCTCCTGGCAGGCGCCGGCGGCGATGAATCCCTCCGCGCCCAGTAGCGGGCCCACGCCGAGCTCGTCCTCCCACCGCTGCCAGCCCGCGCGGGCCCGCAGTGCCAGGCGGCACAACGACGCGCGCCGATGCGCGATACGGAAGATTCGGGCCAACCCGGTCGATTGCTCGCCGAACGGCACCCCGCGCTCCAGCACGATTGCGGGCTCCCCGCGCCGGGCCAGCTCGTGGGCGGCGGCCAGTCCGCATACCCCCGCACCGACGATGACGATCACGCGGTCCGCATACCCGCGCGGCTAGAAGTAGAACCCGGCATGCGGCGTGCGGGGAACCGCGAACAGCCGATCGGCCACGGCGATCGCCGCCGGGTCATCGGCTCGGGCCACCCCCGAGAAGGCGAGGTCACGCCAAGTCGCACCGCCGAGCAGGACGGCGGCCAGCCCCTCGACGTCGACCTCGAGTTGCGCGCGCCTCTCGGTCGGTTCGGCGCCGCCGCCGGTGATCGCGAAGCGACCCGAATTGTCCGGCAGCATCGAGTCTTTGACCGCAACGATGACCTCCTCGTCTGCGCCGTAGTGGCGTGCCGAGAGCGCTCGCGGTACGTCGATGACGCGCAGCCACGTTTCGTCATGCACGGCGGTGACCCGCGCGGCCCGCCGATCTGCCAACAACCAGGGCAGCGGGTCGTCCATCGGCAACATCCAAAACACCACGCGGTCAATCAGATCGAGCTCGAACAGAAACCGCAGCAGGCCGAGATACGCCTCCGCGCTGGGAGCAAAGAAGTCCTCCACCGCGATCGTGCGCTGATCGCTGACGAACCACCTCTCGGTATCGACGGGGCGATAGCGGGCGAAACCGGATTCGGCCCCCGGCGCGCCGTGCACCGCGACATACGACGGCTGCGGGGATGATTCGGAACGCAGCCGCAGGCTCCGCCACCACGCATCCGGCCGGTCGATGGATCCCGGCCGCGACGGCCGATTCTCGGCGTAGATGCGGGGCAACAGCTCCCAGGCCTGTGCCGTGTCGATCAACCGCACCGGCCCGCCGGACCCGATGCCGCGACGCAGCGCCGCCCTCGCGGTGTCCACCTCCACCGTCTGCGACGAACTGGCGACGCCATATCCGTATCGCCCGTAGATCGTCGCCTCCGAGGCCCGCAACGACGCGACCACCTCGCCGCGGGCGGCGATGTCGCCGAACTGATGACGAATCAACTCCGTGGCGATGCCCCGCCGGGTGAACGACGGCAACACCCCGATGTGCGTGACCGCGGCGTGCCCCACCAGTGCCCCGCCGGGGAGCGTCATCCGGCTCGTCACGGCGTCCGCGGTGCCGACGAGTTGTCCACCGACGAACGCACCGACGGTGCGGCCGGGCTCGAGCAGCTCTGCGATCCGGCCGGGTGGGAGTTCCGGCATCGGCGGGAAGCCGATCATGGCGACGCGAAACACGTTGGCCGCGGCCAGCAGTTCATCCTCGTCGTCGAGGACCCGGATCTCGGTGGTCATCCGGCCATCATGTCTCGTGCCCGCGGGCGCGCGGACCGCGGGATGCGGCCGCTAGCGAATCTGCAAGCCGGTCAGCGCCCGCGAGATCACCAGGCGCTGGATCTCGCTGGTCCCCTCGAAGATGGTGAAGATCTTGGCGTCGCGGTGCATCCGCTCCACGGGATAGTCGCG
The DNA here is from genome assembly GCF_001667885.1 of Mycobacterium scrofulaceum. Classification (GTDB taxonomy): domain Bacteria; phylum Actinomycetota; class Actinomycetes; order Mycobacteriales; family Mycobacteriaceae; genus Mycobacterium; species Mycobacterium scrofulaceum_C. Next base: position 65,976 of record NZ_LZJW01000058.1, read on the forward strand.
GGTGTAACCGTTGCCGCCCAGGATTTGGATCGCCTCGTCGGTGACGTAGACGGCCGTCTCACTGGCCACCAGTTTGGCCATCGAGCCCTCGGCCGCGTCGAAGGATTGGTTGTTGCGCGCCATCCAGCCGGCCCGCCACACCAGCAGGCGGGCGGCGTCGATGCGGCTCTTCATGTCGGCCAGCTTGAAAGCCACCGCCTGGAATTCACCGATCTTGCGGCCGAATTGCTCACGCTGGCAGGCATAGTCGAGCGCGTACTCGTAGGCGGCCCGGGCCACACCGACGGCCATGGCGCCGACCGTGGGCCGGGTGCGCTCGAAGGTCTTCATCGCCGCCTGGCTGCGCGCGGAGGCACCCGACTTGACCCGGGCGATGCGCGCCTCGAACTTCTCCCGGCCGCCCAGAATGTGGTCCTCGGGCAGGCGAACGTTGTCCAGCACCACCTCGGCGGTGTGGGACGCGCGGATGCCGTGCTTCTTGAACTTCTGGCCTTGCGCCAAACCATTCACGCCCGCCGGGACGACGAACGTGGCCTGCCCGCGGGTGCCCAATTCGGGATACACCGACGCCACCACGATGTGCACGTTGGCGATGCCGCCGTTGGTCGCCCAGGTCTTGGTGCCGTTCAGCACCCACTCGTTGGTGGCCTCGTCGTAGCGCGCCCGGGTCCGGATCGCCCCGACGTCCGACCCCGCGTCGGGCTCGGAGGAGCAGAACGCACCCAGCTTCGGCTCGTCGGCGGTGCCGAACATCTCGGGCAGCCACCGGCCCAGCTGTTCGGGAGTTCCATTGCCCGCCAACGCCGCCGCGGCCAGGCCGGTGCCCATGATCGACAGCGCGATGCCGGCGTCACCCCAGAACATCTCCTCGAACGCGGTGAGCATGCCCAGCCCGGTCGGCTCGGCCGCCTGCTGCGCGAAGAAGTCGGGGGAGTACAGGCCCACCTTGGCGGCCTCCTGGATCACCGGCCACGGGGTTTCCTCGCGTTCGTCCCATTCCGAGGCGGCGGGGCGGATGACGTCGGCGGCGAACTTGTGCACCCAGTCGCGCACCTCGATCACGTCGTCGGTCAGTTGCAGTGAAAAAGTCACGGTCTACTCCTGAAAGGTTGTCGTGCTCAACGGGTTCCGTACTGTGCGAGGACGCTGACGGTCTGGCTGACCCACGCCTCGAAGTACCGCTTTTCATCGATGTTGCCGGGCAGCCGGCCGGTCAGGGCCTGCAGCGTGGCGGCGTAGGACAACGACCCGATGGCGACCGCCGCGGCCGCCTCGGGATCGGGGATGCGGGTGCGGCCGGAACGATTCGACGCGGCCAGTTCGTCGGCGAAGCGCTGGTAGGCGTTGTCGGTGATGACCTGCCACGTCTTCTCGTCGAGGTCGCCGAGCTCCTCGGGTTCCCGCAGCATGACCTTGAGCAGGTCCTCGCTCTCCTTGAGGTTGCTCCAGATCAGCTGCCCGGCGGTGCGCACCGCCTGCTCGACGCTGCCCGGTTGCCCCGCGTCGTACTGCTCGCGCGCCGCCACGATGCTGTCGATCCGGTACGCGACGGCCGCCTCGAGCAGCTCGCGCTTGGAGCCGAAGTGCTTGTACAGCGCTCCCGACCCGGGAGCCAGCCCCGACGCCCGCTGGATGTCGGCCACCGATGTCGCCGCGTAGCCCTTGGCGGCGAAAAGCTTCAGCGCCTCGGCCAGCAGCCGATCACGTCCGGAGGCAAGCATGGTGAGAGAGTACTCACTCACCGCGACGGAGGCAAAACGACCCTGGTCAGCGCCGGGCGGGACACGCGTTGAAAGTTTGGCGCTAGATTCTCTGCGAAACGCCACGACGCCTGAACGCGGCGAATCGCGAAGGGTGTGAGGGTTGTGGTCAGGTGGTCGAGACCGTCGCGGCCGGCGCCGTGAGCGCACAAGAGGAGCGTGACATTCGCGTGTTACCGCACGTACAGCTGCCGATGCGGGTGTTGTCGCTGCGCACCATCGTCGTCGTCGCCGCGCTGTCGGTCATCACCCTCGTCGTGCTGCTGGGTACCTGGGTGTGGGTGGGGGTCACCAACGATCAGTACAGCCAGCTGGACCGCCGGCTTGACTCGGTCAGCAGTTTGGGCGACATCAATTCGCTGCTGAACAACGTCGCGCACGCCAGCCCCGACCAGCCCATGCCGGACGGCAACCTGGTGCGCACCGCCCGCATCGGCGACGTGACGGTCTCGGTGCCCAGCAACATCGTGCTGCCCAAGCTGCCCAATGGATATGCCAACACCACCATCAACGGCGTGCAATACCGCGTCCGCACCTTCTCGGCGGGCCCCGCATCGATCGCGCTGGCCGCGCCGCTGGCCGAAGCGCAACACCGGATCAACGAGCTGCACCTGCGCGTGTTGCTGATCTGTGCCAGCGTCATCGGCGGCACGGTGGTGGTCGGCTGGGTGATCTCGTTGATCATGGTGAACCCCTTCCTGCTGCTGGCCCAGCAGGCCCGCGCGATCAACGCTCAATCGAGCCCCGACGAGGTCCAGGTGCGCGGGGTGCGCGAGGCCGTGGAGATCGCCGAAGCCGTCGAGGGGATGCTCGCGCGCATCGGCAAGGAACAACAGCGCACCAAGGCGGCGCTGGAGTCGGCGCGCGACTTCGCCGCCGTCGCCTCCCACGAGCTGCGCACACCGTTGACGGCGATGCGCACCAACCTGGAAGTCCTCTCGACCCTGGACCTGCCCCGCGAGCAGCGCCAGGAGGTGATCGGGGACGTCATCCGCACCCAGAGTCGCATCGAAGGGACGCTGACGGCGCTGGAACGGCTGGCGCAGGGCGAGCTGACCACCGTCGACGACTTCGTCCCGTTCGATATCACCGAACTGCTGGACCGCGCCGCGCACGACGCGCTGCGGATCTACCCCGATGTCGAGGTGTCGCTGGTGCCCTCGCCCACCGTGCTAATGGTGGGGCTGCCGACCGGCCTGCGGCTGGTGATCGACAACGCCATCGCCAACGCCGTCAAGCACGGCAACGCCGGCAAGATCCAGCTCACCGTGAGCAGCTCCAGCGAGGGCGTGGAGATTGCGATCGACGACGACGGCACCGGCGTCCCGGAGTCCGAGCGCGCCGCGGTCTTCGAGCGCTTCGCCCGCGGCTCCACGGCATCGCGGTCGGGTTCCGGGCTGGGGCTGGCGCTGGTCGCCCAGCAGGCCGAACTGCACGCCGGCACAGCGGCATTGCAGACCAGCCCGCTCGGGGGCACCCGGCTGTTGCTGAACCTGGCCGGCGACGGTCGCGGACCCGCGTAGTTTCGGTCGGCATTTCCGCGACGGGAAATCCTGATCGGCCATTTCTTTGTTCGAGGCCGCACCGAAATATGGACCATTACTGCCGGCCATTCACCGCCGCCCGCGCGGTAACGGCGTGACTTGTGTGCCTGCAGTGGCGTGCGAGGTTGTTTGACGGATGACTGATAACGGGAATACCGCCGGTCAGGGTAATCACGTAATTCCGGCCTGGAGCCCGGGAGGAATGCGAGTGAATACACGAACGGTAGAACCGCACTAGACTAAGGCGCCAAGCCCGTCTTATGACGCTGAGCAATCGGAGGGAAATCATGGTGCTGCAGGTGCAATCGGAGGCTGTGCTGGCATCGGCTGCCGCGGAGTCGGGTATCAGCGCCGAGACACAGGCGGCGGCTTCGGCGGCCGCGCCCGTGCTGCTGGGGGTTTTGCCGATGGGCGCGGACCCCGACTCGGCGATGTTCGCTGCGGCGCTGAACGCGTGCGGCGGAAGCTATCTGGGAGTGGTGGCCGAGCACTCCGCTCAGCGCGGCTTGTTTGCCGGCGCGCAGAGCATCGCCTCGGGGACGTACGTCGTCACCGAACTCATGCGTAGCTTGGCGTTGGCGATAGGCGCCTGACAGCTAGCTACGCCAGAAGAGGGGCAGCAAAGGGGGAAGTGCGGCATGGCGGATCCGGGGTGGGCCGCGCGTACGCCTGAGGACAACGATCTGTTGCTCAAGGCGGGTGCCGGCGTCATCACCCATCTGGCCAACCAGGCCGCCTGGACAGCGCTGGCGGCGACTCATCACGGCTCGAGCATCGCCTCTGAGATCAACACCATTGCGACGTCGGCGAGCTGGACCGGTGTGGGTTCCCTCGCTTCCGCGACGAACGCCACGGCGCTGAACGCGTCGCTGCACGGGCTCGCCGGGTGGGTGGACGTCAAGCCCGCGGTGGTCTCGACCGCGGTGTCGGCGTATCAGATGGCGTACGGCACGATGCGCCCGGCACCCGAATGCATCGCGAACCGCACCGAGTGCGCGACCGACTACGGCATCAACCCAATTGTGCTGGGCGCCTTGACTCCCCGGATCACGTCGCTCGAGCTCGAGTATTTCGGATCGATGTGGCCGAACAACTCGGCCGTCGGGGCAAGCTACGGATCGATCCTGACCGCGCTGAGCGAGAGCCTCGCCATTCCGCCGCCGCTGGCGACCATGGGCGCATCGCCGGCCGCGCCGGCGGAGGCGGCCGCGGCGGTGGGGCAGGCCGCCGCGAACGTCGGAGCCGGTGACGGCATGCGCGCCGCGATGCAAGGCGCCCAGACGGGTACGCAGGGCGCCGGCCAGGCGGCGTCGGGCGGCCAGGACATCATGAGTCAGGCCGGCTCGTTCATGGAACCGGTGCAGTCGATGATGGGCGCGGTCCCCCAGGCGATGCAGGCCCCCATGCAAATGATGCAGGCGCCGATGCAGATGATGTCGCCGCTGCAGTCGATGATGGGCATGTTCGCCAACCCCGGTGCCATGGGTGGGGCGGCGCTGGGAGTTTCGGCGATCTCGGCGACGGAGATGTCGGCCGTCGGCGCATCGGGCGGCGGCGGGGCCGCGTCCATGGGCGGCGCCGGCATGCCCGCGACCACCTTCACTCGCCCCGTCAGCGCGTTCGAGCCGGGCGGCAGTGGCCGGCCGGTGGGGTTGCGCCCAAGCGGGGCCTTGGGCGCCGAGGCCATTCGTCCGCAGACCACGACGGTCGGCGGCGGTGCACCGATGGGCGGCATGCCGGTGGGGCATGGGGCGGGAGGAGAAAGAGGAGCCCGAGACAAAACTGAACAGCCCGCGACGGTGCGGGTTGTCGACACCAGAGTGTGAAGCCGGCCCGGCCAAGGGTGAATCGACAGATAAATACAGCAGCCATACACTTCGCTCCATGCCCCAGGTAATTCCGGGGGAGGGCATCAGTAGTTAGGAGAAACCGCAAGTGGACAGTTCAACAATCCAAGTATCGGCTCAGGTGCTTCGCGATGCTTCCAACCATATCCAGGCGAACATGGAACACGCGATCGCGATCGCCCAGGGCTACATCGCGAATCACGAAAACGTCATGAACCCTTCGACCTGGTCCGGCGAGGCCGTCACCGCGTCCCACGCGACCGCCATCGAAATCCAGAACGACCTGAACAAGGTCCTCAACGGCGGAACCCGCCTGGCCGAGGGTCTCAAGCAGGCGGCGGCCTTGATGGAACACCACGAGGCGGATTCGACGCACGCGTTCAGCGCGCTGTTCGGCGGCCACGGCTCCTAACCCATCCACCATTCGTAATTTCACAACCGGCCTTTTGAAGGGAAATGCACAATGTCCAACCCGATCACCTATAACCCCGGCGCCGTAGCCGATTTCGCGTCCGACATCGGATCGCGTGCCGGCCAGCTGCAGGGAATCTATGACGACACCTCGAACCGCACCAACCAGTTGACAGAATTCTTCGCCGGTCATGGGGCGAAGCAATTCTTCGAGGCGCAAGCGCAAATGCTCTCGGGGCTGCAGGGGCTGATCGACACGGTGAGCCAGCACGGAATGACGACCTCCCACGTGCTGGACAACGCGCTCGCAACCGACCAGAACATCGGCAACTTGTTCGGCTGAACGACCTCCCGGGCTCCGATCAACTGATTGGACGTGGCGGGTGAGTGCGATCGGAGGCGGGGCAGATGCGCTTGAGCGCATGTGCCCCCTTTCGATGTGTAGCCCGCCGGTCGAGGGTGCGCGGCTGGAAAGCGAAATGACATGCTGACGACGACGGTCGATGGCCTGTGGGTGCTGCAGGCCGTTACCGGGGTGGAGCAGACCTGTCCCGAGCTGGGCTTGCGCCCGTTACTGCCGCGGCTCGACACCGCCGAGCGCGCGCTGAGTCATCCGATCGCGGACGAGTTGCGGGCCGCCGGCGCCCTGGACGAGGCGGGCAACGTCGACCCGATGATCCGCGAATGGCTGACCGTGCTGCTGCGGCGGGACCTGGCGCTGATGGTCAATATCGGTGTGCCGGGCCGCGAACCGACACGGGCGTCCATCTGCCGCTTCGCCAGCTGGTGGGTGGTGCTCGAACGCCACGCCGAGCTGGTCCGCCTCTACCCGGCCGGCACCGCCAGTGACGAGGGCGGCGCCAGCGACCTGGTGGTGGGCCAGGTCGAGCGGCTGTGTGGGGTGGCCGAGGTGGCGCCGCTGAAGCCGGTCACCCTCGACACCGAGCAATTGCTGTCATCGGTGCGCGACGCCGCCAGCCTCCGGACGTTTCTGCTCAGCCAGAACCTCGACGTCGACCAACTGCAGATCGTCACCATGGCCGCCGACCCCGCGCGTTCGGCGCACGCGGCCATCGTGGGACTGCAGGCCGGGGTGGGGCCGGACGAGATGGCGCGGATCGCGGTCGGTGATTCGACCGTGTCCATCATCGACACCCCGGCGGGCCGCGTCTGCGTGGAGAACGTCATCTCGGGTCAGCGCCGCTACCAGATCCTTTCGCCCGGCTCTCGCAGCGACATCAGCGGCGCCGTCCAGCGGCTCATCCGCCGCTTGCCCGCCGGCGACGAGTGGTATTCGTATCGGCGGGTGGTCTGACGGGGAAGGCCGACTTCTCAACTGACCCAAGATAAGTCAGTTAACCAATGCCTTGGAATAGCAAGCTGTTACGTGCTTGAAGGGTTTGTTGATCGGTAAACGTGGTATCGCCGAGCGTGTTAGCATCGCGACGTGACGAGCCCTTGGAATGACCCGAATATGTCGGACGAAGGGGCGCTCAGACGGGGGGATCCGTCAGGGGGCCGCAACTTCCCGGATTCGGTATCCGACACCATGCGCATTACCGATCTTGCCGCGCCTCGAAAGATTCCTCCGGGCTCGGGTTGGCGGAAATTCATCTACGTCATCTCTTTTAAAAAAATAAATCCCGGGGAATCGCCCAGCGAGCGGCACTACCGGGACTTGCAGAACCGTATCCGGCGGCACATCCGGAGGCAGTACGTGATCACGGTGGTGTCCGGCAAGGGTGGAGTCGGGGTTTCCACGATGGTCGCCTGCATCGGTGGGGTGTTCCGAGAATGCCGCCCGCAGAACGTGATTGCGATCGACGCCGTCCCGGGTTTCGGCACCCTGGCCGACCGCATCGACGAGTCGCCGCCGGGCGACTACACCGCGATCATCAACGACACCGACGTACAGGGCTACGCCGACATCCGTGAACACTTGGGACAGAACCCGATCGGGCTCGACGTCCTCGCTGGAAACCGCACCTCAGACCAGCCCCGGCCGCTGGTGCCCGCGATGTTCTCCGGGGTTCTGTCGCGGCTGCGCCGGACCCACACCGTGATGATCGTCGACACGTCGCCGGATTTGGAGCACGAGGTGATGAAGCCGGTGCTGGAGAACACCGACACCCTGGTGTTCGTCTCCGGCATCACCGCCGACCGGTCCCGGCCCGTGCTGCGTGCGGTGGACTACCTGCGATCGCAGGGCTACCACGAGTTGGTCTCGCGCAGCACCGTGATCATCAACCACACCGATCAGATCACCGATAAGGATGCGCTGGCTTACCTGACCGAGCGGTTCAGCAAAGTCGGCGCGACCGTCGAGGAGATGCCGTTCGATCCGCACCTGGCCAAAGGCGGCCTCATCGACACGGTTCATGAATTGAAGAAAAAGACCCGGTTGCGTCTTTTTGAAATTACCGCCGGCTTGGCCGACAAATACATTCCGGATGCGGAGCGGACGACGCCGTGACATCAGCGCATAAGGTCGCCTTCCCGGCGCGCTGTGCGGTCAACATTTCCTACGAGAAGCATCTCTGCTCGCAAGTGTTCCCGGCCGGAATTCCGGTGGAGGGATTCTTCGAGGGAATGGTCGAGCTCTTCGACGCCGACTTGAAACGCAAAGGCTTTGAAGGCATTACGTTACCGGCGGGCAGCTACGAGCTGCACAAGATCAACGGTGTCCGCCTCGACATCAACAAGAGCCTCGACGAGTTGGGTGTGCAGGACGGCGACACCCTGGTGCTGGTGCCCCGGGTCGACGGCGAATCCTTCGAACCGCAGTACGAGTCGCTGTCGACCGGTCTGGCGGCCATGGGCAAGTGGCTGGGCCGCGAGGGTGGTGACCGGATGTTCGCCCCGGTGACGCCGTTGACGGCCGCGCACACCGCCGTCGCGATCATCGCGATGGCGGCCGCGGTGGTGGTGGCGCTGACGCTGCGGGCGCGGACCTTCACCGACAGCCCCATCCCGGCCGCGGTGGCCGGCGCCGTCGGTGTCTTGCTGGTGATCGCGACGACCGTCGTCTGGTGGGGCTGGCGCGAGCGGCGCGACCTGTTCAGCGGGTTCGGGTGGCTGGCCGTGGTGTTGCTGGCCGTCGCGGGCGCCTGCGCGCCGCCGGGCAAGCTGGGTGCGGCGCACGGGCTGATCGGACTCGTGATCGTGATCCTGGGTGCCATCGCCATCGGCGTGACGACGCGGAAGCGGTGGCAGACCGCGGTGGTCACCGCGGTGGTGACGGTCTGCGGGATCGTGGCCGCGGTCGCCGCGGTCCGGATGTTCCGGCCGGCCTCGGCGCAGGTGTTGGCCATCTGCGTGCTGATCGGGTTGCTGATCCTGGTCAGGATGGCCCCGATGATCGCGTTGTGGGTGGCTCGGGTGCGGCCGCCGCACTTCGGATCGATCACCGGCCGCGACCTGTTCGCCCGGCGCGAGGGCATGCCCGTCGACACGGTCTCGCCGGTCAGCGAGGACGAATCCGAGGACGAGGACAACGAATTGACCGACATCACCGCGCGCGGCGCGGCCATCGCCGCCTCCGCGCGGCTGGTCAACGCGGTGCAGGTCGGTGTCTGCGTCGGGGTGTCGATCGTTCTGCCCGTCGCCGTGTGGGGGGTGCTGACACCGGGGCGCCCGTGGGCGTGGTTGGCGCTGGTGGTCGCCGGACTGGTGGTGGGCATCTTCATCACCCAGGGCAGGGGGTTCGCCGCCAAGTACCAGGCCGTCGCACTGGCCTGCGGGGCCGCCGCCGCCGTGTGTGCCGGCGTGGTCAAATATGCCCTCGCCGAGCCGAAAGACGTTGTCAGCGGGCTGCTTTGGCCGGCCGTGGCGGTGGCGGCTTTCGCCGCGTGCGGCCTGGCCGCAGCGCTGTTGGTGCCGACGGTGCGGTTCAGGCCTTTGATCCGGTTGACCGTGGAATGGGTGGAAGTGTTCGCGTTCATCGTCTTGTTGCCGGCGGCGGCGGCCCTGGGAGGGCTGTTTACGTGGATTCGCCACTAAAGCGGGCGGCGGCGGTGACCGCCGCCCTCACCCTGGTCGCGCTGTCCGCGAATGTTCCTGCCGCACAAGCCATCACGCCCCCGCAGGTCGATCCGGGCATGGTGCCGCCCGACGGGCCGCCCCGAAGCGACCAGCCGATGCGGCGCGCCAACAGCTGCTCGACGCCGATCACCGTGCGCAACCCCGACGTGGCGCAGCTGGCGCCGGGCTTCAACCTGCTCAACATCAGCAAGGCCTGGCAATACAGCACCGGCAACGGCGTGCCGGTGGCCGTCATCGACACCGGCATCTCACCGAACCCGCGGCTACCGGCCGTCCCCGGCGGCGACTACATCATGGGCGAGGACGGCCTCTCGGACTGCGACGCGCACGGCACGATCGTCGGCTCGATCATCGCCGCCGCCCCGCTTGGGATTCTGCCCATGCCGAGACCGATGCCGTCGACGCCGGCGTTTCCTCCCCCGGCCGGGCCTCCTCCGGCCACCGGCGCGCCGCCGCCACCGGTCGAGGTCCCGCCGCCGGTGGCTCCGCCGCCACCGCCGCCGCCGGTGACGATCACCATGGTGCCGCCGCCCCCGCCGCCACCGCCGCCGCCACCACCCGAGGGAGGGGGCGCCACCGCGGCGTCCAACGGGCCGGCGGATCCGCAGACCGAGGACGAACCCGCGGTGCCGCCGCTTCCGCCCGGAGCGCCCGACGGGGTGGTGGGCGTCGCCCCGCACGCGACGATCATCTCAATCCGCCAGTCGTCCAGGGCATTCGAGCCGGTCAACCCGGGACCGGGTGATCCCAACTCCGACGAGAAGGTCAAGGCCGGCACGCTCAACACGGTGGCGCGCGCGGTGGTGCACGCGGCCAACATGGGTGCGAAGGTGATCAACATCTCGGTCACCGCATGCCTGCCCGCCGCGGCCCCCGCCGACCAGCGGGCCTTGGGCGCCGCGTTGTGGTACGCCGCCACCGTCAAGGACGCCGTGGTGGTGGCCGCGGCCGGGAACGACGGGGAAGCCGGTTGCAACAACAACCCGATGTATGACCCGCTGGAACCGTCGGATCCCCGCGACTGGCATCAGGTCAAGGTTGTCTCGTCGCCATCGTGGTTCTCCGACTACGTCCTGTCGGTCGGCGCGGTCGATGCCACCGGCGCCGCGCTCGACAAGAGCATGTCGGGACCCTGGGTCGGGGTCGCCGGGCCCGGCACCCACATCATGGGTCTGTCGCCGCAGGGCGGCGGGCCGGTCAACGCCTACCCCCCGTCGAGGCCGGGCGAAAAGAACATGCCGTTCTGGGGCACCAGCTTTTCCGCCGCCTATGTCAGCGGCGTCGCGGCCCTGGTCCGCGCGAAATTTCCCGACCTGAGCGCGCATCAGGTGATCAACAGGATCGTGCAATCGGCGCACAATCCGCCCGCGGGCGTGGACAACAAAGTGGGGTACGGACTGGTCGATCCCGTTGCGGCGCTGACGTTCAACATACCGCCGGGTGACCGGATGCCCCCGGGTGCTGAGACCAGGGTGATCAGGCCCGCCCCGCCCCCGCCGCCCGCGGATCACCGGGCGCGCAACATCGCCATCGGGTTCGTCGGCGCGGTGGCCGCCGGTGTGCTCGTGGCCGCGATCGCGGCCCGATTGAGGCGGGCGCGGTGAGGTCCAAGCTGACCGGCTTCAGCCCGGGCAGCAATCGGCGGGTGCTCGGAGTGATTGTGGTTTTCCTGCTCGCCGTGACCAGTTGGGCCGTGGGCGGATACATCGGTGCGGCTGTCGCCGTGGTGGTCGGCGTCGCCGCGGTGTTCGTCCGCTGGTGGGGCCAGCCGGCGTGGTCATGGGTGGTGTTGTGGCGGCGTGGACGGCGCCCGATTCGCTGGGATGCGCCAATCACCGTGGCCAACAACCGCTCCGGCGGCGGCGTGCGGGTGCAGGACGGTGTCGCGGTGGTGGCCGTGCAACTGCTGGGCAGGGCCCACCAGGCCACCATGGTGACCGGTTCGGTGACGGTCGAGACCGACAACGTCATCGACGTCGTCGAACTGGTGCCGATGCTGCGGCAGCCGCTGGGCCTGCAGCTCGATTCGATCAGCGTCGTCTCGCTGGGCTCCCGGCACGGCAACATCGGGGACTACCCCCGCGTGTACGACTCGGAGATCGGCACCCCGCCGTATGCGGGCCGGCGCGAAACCTGGCTGATCATGCGGTTGTCGATCATCGACAACACGCAAGCGCTGCGTTGGCGCACAACCGTTGGCGCAGCGGCCATTTCGGTGGCGCAGCGCATCGCCGGGCTGCTGCGCTGCCAGGGACTGCGGGCAAAGGTGGCCACGGCCACCGACCTGGCCGAGCTCGACCGCCGGCTGGGGTGCGACGCCATCGAGGGGAACACGCAGCGGTGGAAGGCCATCCGCGGCGAGGCCGGCTGGATGACCACGTACGCCTATCCCGCCGAGGCGATCACGTCGCGCGTGCTGTCGCAGGCGTGGACGCTGCGCGCCGATGAGGTCATCCAGAACGTGACCGTGTATCCGGACGCGACCTGCACCGCGACCATCACCGTGCGGACACCGACGCCGGCGCCGACCCCGCCCAGCGTGATCCTGCGCCGGCTGAACGGCGAACAGGCTGCCGCCGCGGCGGCCAACATGTGCGGCCCCCGGCCCTACCTGCGGGCACTGCGGCCCAGTCCGCTGCCCGCGCAGCTGCTCACCGAGATCGGCCCCTCCGGCGTGCTGATCGGCAAGCTGAGCAACGGCGACCGGCTACTGATCCCGGTCACCGACGCCGGTGAGCTGTCACGGATTTTCGTGGCCGCCGACGACCCGGTCGCCAAGCGGATCGTGATTCGCACGGCCGGCGCGGGGGAGCGGGTCTGCGTGCACACCCGCGACATGACGCGCTGGGCCAGCGTGCGGATGCCGGAGATCAGCGTCGTCAGCACGTCACGGCCCGCGCCGCGCACCACCGTCAGCGTCGTGGAACACGTCGCTCCCATCTCGCCCACCCCGCGGCCGGTCACCGTGATCACGATTGCCCCCTCGGGCACCAGGCTGCCCGAGGCACACCGGCACAACTTCGAGGTGATCATCGAACAGGTTGGCGCCGCGACGGTGCGGGTCAGCGCTGCGGGCAAGGACTGGCTCGCGGAAATGGACATGTTCCGCGCCGAGAACCGCTACGTCAGCCTCGAGCCGGTCACCATGTCCGCCGGCATCTGAAACGAGTCAAAGGCATCCGGATGAGCGCACACGATGGGTGATTTGCAAACCGCCCGTAGGCATTTCGACCGTGCCATGGCGGTCAAGAGCAGGCAGGGGCGCGCCGCGGCGTTGCCCGACTTCGTCGCCGCCACCGACGCCGACCCGTCGATGGCGGACGCGTGGCTGGGCCGCATCGCCTGCGGCGACAACGACCTGGCCTCGCTGAAGAGGCTCTACGCCACCAGCGAATGGTTGCACCGGGAGACCACCCGCATCGGGCAGACACTCGCCGCGGAGATCCAGCTGGGCCCCTACATCGGCATCACGGTGACCGACGCGTCCCAGGTGGGCCTGGCGTTGTCGTCGGCGCTGACGATCGCCGGCGAGTACGCGGAGGCCGACAGGCTGCTGGCCAACCGGGACCTGCTGGATTCATGGGCCAACTATCAGTGGCACCAATTGGCCCGCGCCTTCCTGATGTACACCACGCAGCGCTGGCCGGACGTGTTGCTGGCCGCCGCCGAGGAGCTGCCGCCGCAGGCAATCGTCATGTCCGCGGTGACGGCGTCGATATGCGCGCTGGCGGCCCACGCGGCCGCGCATCTCGGGCAGGGCCGGGTCGCGCTGGACTGGCTCGACCGCGTCGACGTGATCGGACAGACCAACGCGTCGGGCCGGTTCGACGCGGACGTGCTGACCGCTTCGATCGGACCGGCCGACATCCCGCTGCTGGTCGCGGACTTGGCCTATGTGCGCGGGATGGTGCACCGGCAGCTGCGGGAGGAGGACAAGGCGCAGGTCTGGCTGTCGAAGGCCACCATCAACGGCGTCCTCACCGACGCCGCCAAGGAGGCATTGGCCGACCCCAACCTGCACCTGGTCGTCACCGACGAGGAAACCATCGCCAGCCGCACCGATCGGTGGGACGCGTCGACGGCCAAGAGCCGTGACGAACTGCACGACGACGCGACCGCCGAGCGGCGCGCCGAGCTGCTCGCCGAGGGCCGCGCGCTGCTGGCCAAGCAGGTCGGACTGGCGGCGGTCAAGCAGGCCGTGTCGGCGCTCGAAGACCAGCTGGAAGTGCGCATGATGCGCCTCGAGCATGGGCTGCCGGTGGAGGGGCAGACCAACCACATGCTGCTCGTCGGGCCGCCCGGCACCGGTAAGACGACCACCGCCGAGGCGCTGGGCAAGATCTACGCCGGCATGGGGATCGTGCGCCATCCCGAGATCCGGGAGGTGCGTCGCTCCGACTTCTGCGGCCACTTCATCGGCGAGTCGGGACCCAAGACCAACGAGCTGATCGAAAAGTCGCTTGGCCGAATCATTTTCATGGACGAGTTCTATTCGCTGATCGAACGCCACCAGGACGGCACGCCCGACATGATCGGCATGGAGGCCGTCAACCAGCTCCTGGTCGCGCTGGAGGCGCACCGCTTCGACTTCTGTTTCATCGGCGCGGGTTACGAGGATCAGGTGGACGAGTTCCTCACCGTGAACCCGGGTTTGGCCGGCCGGTTCAACCGCAAGCTGCGGTTCGAGTCCTATTCACCGGCCGAGATCGTCGAGATCGGGCAGCGCTATGCCGCACCCCGCGCCAGCAAGCTCGACGACGAGGCGCGCGCGACGTTTCTGGACGCGGCCACCACCATCCGCAACTACACGACACCCGGCGGGCGGCACGGCATCGACGCCATGCAGAACGGCCGGTTCGCCCGCAATGTGATTGAACGGGCGGAGGGTTTCCGGGACACCCGCGTGGTCGCCCAGAAGCGCGCGGGTCAGCCGGTGACGGTCGAGGATTTGCAGATCATCACCGCCCCCGACATCGAGGCCGCGGTGCGCAGCGTGTGTTCGGACAACCGTGACATGGCGGCCATCGTCTGGTAATCGGCGCCGCCGGAAAAGCACCCGGGCGTCGGCACTTCAGTTGCGTCGCCGACGACCGCAGCCTCCCTCAGCTGATGTGACCGATCAGCGTCTCGATCGCATCGGCGACGCCGGCGGGCACCGCCTCGTCGGCCTCCGCCCGCACGATCATTTCTTCGGCCACCCCGGCCGCCTCGGCGGTCTCCGCGGGGGAAAGGTTCGCCCGCCGCCGGGCCGCATAGAGGCGCTGCGCCAGCGGGGCGTCCGGGGCGGTCGCACCGCGCGTCATCAACTCGTCATAGTGGCGTCGAACCGTGCTCAGGGCTTTGATCAGTTCGGGCGTGATCCGGCTGATGCGGGTGGCCCGCACCGCGATCGCTTCGAGCTGCCGGAGGTCGGCAAGGATCGGGGTCGCGCGCCCGGTGAATTCCGGGTCGTCTGCCGACGGCAATGCCGCGATGGCCAGGCCGCAACCGTCCACGGCGGCGACGATCGCCTGCGCGATCAGCGAGGTGGGGGCGTCAGAGTGCGGGGCTTCCGTGGATGTCGATGTATTGGCGGCGGCGGGCGCGACGGCCGTTGGGACCTCGTCGCCCTGTCCGCGGCGGATCCGCGCGATGGTCCCGGCGGGCCACTGCAAGACCTGCTCGAGCTTGGCCTGGGTGCGCTCGCGTGGCCAACTGCGACCCTTCTCGAACGCGATCAGAGCGCCGGCGTTGATGATCCCGTCGGCCGCCAGGCTGCGCTGGCTGATGCCCAGTTCCCGACGCCGCGCGGCGGCGGCCGCTCCCGCGCGCGCCATGCCGGGATCCGGGTCACCCCCATCGGATTTCTGTTCGGCCCGGCCACTGGTACTTGGGGCCTTGAGGATCTCGAACGTGAGGACTTCACCCGAACTGGGATCGCCGAGCCGGACCGTCGTTTTGTCCGTCACCGTCACCGAGCTCGTACGTTGGCCGTCGACGAACATGCCGTTCGGGCCCTTGTCGACGATTCGCCACGAACCATCCAGGGGTTCGGCGTGCAGCCGCTCCCCAGAGATCTGGTCGATCCGCACGTCGTCCTGTGGGTCTCGACCGATGGTAACCACCCCGCGACCGGGCTCTATCGTGTGCGAGGTCGCACCGTGGACGACGAGCAGGGCGAGATCGGAACTCGACTCGGTGCGTGGCATCTGCGGTGGTTCCTCGATCGAGGCAGCTGGGCGGGCCTTCCGCCGGTGTAACTGTAACCGTAGCACCCGCCAAATTTCCATTGCATGTCGCTACGTTTTCACCTCTAATTGCGGAACGGCGGCGTCGGAACGCCACATGACGACGCCTTCACCGCGCGGGTTCTCGTCTAACCGGACGTCGCCGGCACCAAGAGCGCCACGTTTGGAGTGTCGGGAAGCCGCCTGCCACTATGGCGCCGGGGAGCTATGCGGTGCAGCGCTACGGTTACGTACCGTCAGTCATGACCCGCGCCAACAGGGATATACGGCGAAAAGTCAGATCAAAGCGGTGATGGGCGCGCCGCTCAAGCGAATCGCCGCCTAGGTCATTGCGCGACCGGGACTCTAACCGATGCGGGTAACAGAACGAACCGTTGCAACGCAGCGGTTTGTGCTATACCGTTGCGAAGCATCCGCGCAGAACGCAATGCTTAAGGAACCCGGCCATGACCGCAACACCCTTGTTCAACATCCCGCTCGGTGTCTGTACGCAGGATCCCGACCGTTGGACCACCGCCCCGGACGCCGAGGCCATCGCCGCATGCCGCGCGTGCCCCCGCCGCTGGATGTGCGCTCGGGACGCCGTCCAGTCGGCCGGCGCGGAAGGCTTGTGGGCCGGCGTGGTGATCCCCGAGGGAGGCCGCCCGCGCGCATTCGCGCTGCGCCAACTGCGATCCCTGGCCGAGCGCAACGGATACCCCGTGCGCGAGACCGCTAAGTCGGCCTAGTCTTTCCATGGCCGCCCACTTCGGGTCAGCGCCTGGTCCCAACGGGAACCGTTGCACCGCATTCCTATGGGGGCTTCACCACAGATGCCGGCCGTTATGTCGGCTCGAACCGGAATACGGCGAGCCGCCCCGCCAGTGCTTCGAATTCGTCAGCCGTTCCATCACGCACCATCCCGGACCTTTTCGCGAATGCCACCCCGACGGGGACCTTGGCGGGGAATTCCCGCAGCACCGGCCGCGCCTGGGCGGCGGAGAGTTCGACGATCCGGACTTGCTGTGACCGTCGGCCCCGGCTGAGCCTGCCGGTGCCCGCCGCCCGGGCATTCGCCGCCCAGTCGGCACCCGGATAGCCGGCCACCACGTACAGGGCACCTTGGAATTCGAACGGCGTCATCGGCGTGCTGCGCGGCCGACCCGACTTGCGGCCGGGCACCGTCAGCACCATGGCGGGACCGGTGGGGATGCCGAGCCGTTGGGCCGCCATCATCACCTTGTTCATGGGCTTGAGGTAGCGCGGTGGGCGCGGTTGTGACATGTCGGGTTCCTCAACCTCTGGCGGAGAAAACGTCGCGATGCTCGGCGACCCACTGGGTGAACGGGGTCGCCGGGCGCCCGAGAATCTTCTCGACGTCGTGCGTGACGAGCGCGGGCGCGTCGAGCGTCGAGGCGAGCATGGCGATATAGGCATCGCCGAAGCCCGCCGGAAAGCCCAACCCGATAAATCGTTGGCGCACGGCGTCATTCGGTATCTCGCGATAGTGCAACTGTCGACCCAAGACGGCGCCGATGGCCTCGACCAGTTCCGAATTGGTGAAGGCCTGCGGACCGGTCAGCGGGATCCGCTGTCCCACCAGCTCATCGGTGAGCAGCGCCCGCGCCGCAACCTCCGCGATGTCGGTCTCGACGATGGGTGCCACCGAAGCCGAGGCGTACGGACCGTAGACCACGTCGCCGGCGCGGAGCTGCGCGGACCACATGCCGGCGAAGTTGGTCGCGAAAACGCTGGGCCGCAGGCTCACCCAGTTGATGCCGGAGTCAACGGCGAGCTGCTCCACCTCTTTATTGCGGTCGCCGCGGAAGCGGGACGGTTGCCGGGCGAAGTCGTCATCGGCGTTGATGGCCGAAAGCGCGACCAGCTTGGTGACTCCGGCGCGCACGCATCGCGCCACCACCGTCGCCAGCTCGGCGCCCAGCGCGCGGGAGTTCAGGAACACCGCCGACGCGCCGGGCAACGCGTCGGCCGCCGAGGCCACGAGTTCGACGCCGGCGGGAAGCGCGGCGCTGTCCGGCGCGCGGGTGACCGCCCGGACCGACGCTCCGGCGGCAACGAGCGCGGTGACAAGGGGACGCCCGACGTTTCCGGTCGCGCCGGTTATCACGATGGTCATGGGATGGTTCCTCTCCGGTGATTTTTTTGCGGTGCTCCAAGGACGGGCTGAGAGGTGGGAAAGTTACAAAGGAGAATCCGTAACTTTTCCGCCCAGCAGATCGTCGAAGAGGCATGAACCAGTCGCAATCAGCGAGCGACCAGGTCGCCGACGCCTGGCGTCGTCACCGCCCCTACCTGGTCAACCTCGCCTACCAGATGCTCGGCGACATCGGTGATGCGGAAGATGTTGCGCAGGAAGCGTTTCTGCGGCTGTCGCGGGCCGAGGTCGGTGAGATCGAGGACGTCCGGGGCTGGCTGACGGTGGTGGCCAGCCGACTTTGCCTCGACCAGGTGCGCTCGGCCCGCGCCCGCTACGAACGGCTAGGTGACGTCGCAGAGCGGCCGGCACCGCACCGCTCCGATCCGGCCGACCGGGTCACGCTCGACGACGAAATCCGCGCCGCGTTGCTCGAGGTGTTACGCAGGCTCAGTCCGGGGGAGCGGGTGGCCTTCGTCTTGCACGACGTGTTCGGCGTCCCGTTCGACTCGATCTCCGAGACGGTGGGCCGCCCGGTCGGTACGTGCCGGCAGCTGGCGCGGCGCGCGCGGGCGAAATTCGTTGCGGCTCAACCCACAACGAACGTGGTGGCCTCGACCGAGCATCAGCTCGTCACCGAAAGATTCATCACCGCGTGCGCCAACGGTGACCTTGCCGGGTTGGCAGCGGTGCTGGATCCGACGGTGTGGGGCGTCGGCACGATCCTCGCCGACCCGGCGCCGCCCCCGCAGATCAACCACGGGCCGGATGCGGTGGCGACCAACCTGCTGCGGTACCTGTGGCCGGACGTGACGCTGGTCAGCGGCCCCGTCGGGCAACCCGTGCTGCTGGCCTTCAGCCAGCGCCGGCTGTTTGCCGTCATCGTGCTGACGATCCGCGGGTCAAGGGTGGCCAAGCTCGAGGCGATCGCCGACCCGTCCGCGCGGACGGGCAATGCCGCCGAGAGGGCCTAGCCCGGCCGCTGGTTATCCGAGCGGGCCGCGAAGTAGCCGGCGATGGTCGCGGTGACTTCGAGGAACTTTCGCCGCGTGGCGGCCGACATCTCGTGGCTCACATCGATGACGCCGCCGGGCCGAAGGTGCGGGTCGAAGGGCACCTCGATCACCGGCCGGCCGTGGTCGGTGAATTCCCGGGCCAACTGCGCGCGCGTGCGCTTGTCGGCGTGGCCGTCGGAATCGTTGAGCACCACGACGCTGCTCTGCAGCAGACTTTCGAAGCCCTGGTCCGCCAGCCACTCCATGGTCCTGGCGGCCGCGGATGCGCCGTCGGCCCACGGCGACGAGACCACGATCAACGCGTCCAAATCCCGCAGCACCTCCTGGGTGACCGGCGCGTCCATCGTCGAACCGCAGTCGATGACCGAGATCGCGAAGTGGCGGTCCAAGCGCAGCGCCGCCTCCCGGTAAATGGCGGCGTCGAGCACCCGGCGGGGACCCGACGCCGGCTCGCCGCCGAGGACATACAGGCCGGCGGAGTTACGTCCCACGCGGGCAACCACATCGCCGAAGGACTGCAAATTCTTGTCGGCGGTCAGCTCCCAGAACGAGCCGGTGGTCGCC
>NZ_LZJW01000059.1 GCF_001667885.1 Mycobacterium scrofulaceum
CCGGGCCGGGGCCGGTGGGGCGCAAGTGAAGGGAATGGTCACCGCATCGAGGCGCACATCGGAGCGGGCTAGGCTGACCAGTGATGTCTGGTCTGCGCTCCGTGCTCCTACTGTGCTGGCGAGATACCGGGCACCCGCAGGGCGGCGGCAGCGAGGCCTATTTGCAGCGCATCGGCGCGCAGCTCGCCGCGTCCGGCACCGCCGTCACGCTGCGCACCGCCCGTTACCCCGGCGCGCCGCGCCACGAGGTGGTCGACGGCGTGCGCATCGACCGCGTCGGCGGCCGCTACACCGTCTACGTCTGGGCCCTGCTCGCGATGGCGGCCGCGCGGCTGGGACTCGGCCCGCTGCGGCGCGTGCGGCCCGACGTGGTCGTCGACACCCAGAACGGCCTGCCGTTCCTCGCCCGGCTGGTGTACGGCCGGCGGGTGGTGGTGCTGGTGCATCACTGCCACAGGGAGCAGTGGCCGGTGGCCGGCCCGGTGCTGGGCCGGCTCGGCTGGTTCGTCGAGTCGACGGTGTCGCCCCGGCTGAACCGCCGCAACCAGTACGTGACGGTGTCGCTGCCGTCGGCGCGCGACCTGGTGACGCTCGGGGTCGACAACGCGCACATCGCTGTGGTGCGCAACGGCCTCGACGAGGCCCCGGCGCGAACGCTGTCCGGCCCGCGCGCCGCGGCCCCACGGGTGGTGGTGTTGTCGCGGCTCGTGCCGCACAAGCAGATCGAGGACGCGCTGGAGGCCGTCGCGCAGCTGCGGCCGCGCATGCCGGGTCTGCACTTGGACATCGTGGGCGACGGCTGGTGGCGGCAGCGGCTCGTCGACCACGTCGGCCGGCTGGGCATCTCGGGCGCGGTGACCTTCCACGGTCACGTCGACGACGTGACCAAACACCATGTGCTGCAGAG
>NZ_LZJW01000060.1 GCF_001667885.1 Mycobacterium scrofulaceum
TCGAGGTCTTGCGCCGGCTTCTCGACAACGCGTCGCTGCCGTGGCGGAGGGGCCGGGGGAGCGATCTCGAAAACCAGCCGGGGGCCACGCTGCGGATCACCGATGCTGATCGCCTGGCCATTGCGCAGTGCGACCGTCGAGGCCCGCGCTCCGTCGATGAAGATGCCGTTGTGGCTGAGGTCGATCGCCACCCAGTGGGTGCCGGCGAATCGCAGCACCACCTCGGGGCGAGGCGCCGGAGGCGGCGAGCTGGGAGTCCCGAGGCGCTCGAGGGCGATGTCGCTGCCCGGGCCGTAGCCGATGATCACGTCGCGGCCGGGGGAGAAGTCGAAGCGCGCCGACCCGACCCACACGGTCAACGGGGAGGCCCTGAAACCGGAAGCCTCGGGCCGCATGGCCGCCACCTTTCCTCTCACCCGGTCAGATCGACTTAGTGTCTACCCGCCGGCAGTCGTGCATCCACGTGGGTGCGCCGTCACAGCGCGTTGCGCCGCCCCGCCAGCGACGCGTTGTCGAGAAGCCGGCGCAAGACCTCGACCGCGTCGGTCAGCACCTGGCGGTCACCTGGCTCCAGCAACGCCAGCTGCGGTTCGATCGCCGCGGCACGGTCGGCGCGAACCGCGTTGAGCGTGCGCTTCCCCTGGGGAGTGATGCGGATCCGGACAGCGCGGGCATCCCCCGGGTCGACGGTTCGGGTGACCAGGCCGGCGTCCTCGAGCCGGCGTACCTGCGTCGTCATGGTCGGCTGTGAGCAGTGATCGACGGCGGCGAGGTCGCCGATCCGGGCTTCACCATGAGCTTCGATGCTGGCGAGCAACCTGGCCTGGGCCGCCGGCAGCGGCATCTGGATGCGCTGGGTGGCCAGCCGGTTGAGCCGCGCCACCACGGCGAGCAGGTCGGCTCCCAGCTGCTGGGTCCCGATGTTTGCGGTCTCGACAACTCTGTCCATGTCTCCATGGTTCCATAGCTTTGCTAAGCGAGACGAGAGGCGCCCGGTCCTGACGGGGTCGGGAGTGTCGAGTGTGACGAACCGAGTTGGGGCCGCGGCCTGGCAGAATCAGTGAAGTGAAAGTCCGTCGCCCCGTCCGTGCGCGCCGCCGGGGTGGACCTTTACACCCAACCGAATTGGCCCAGGCCTCGGTCATGGGGGCGCTTTGCGCGGTGATCGCGATCATCGCCGGTGTCATCCCGTTCGCTCAGGGTTTGGCGCTGCTGGGCACGGTCCCGATGGGGCTGCTGTCGTACCGTTACCGGCTGCGGGTGCTGCTGGCGGCGACGTTTGCTGCCGGAATGATCGCCTTCCTGATCTCCGGGGTGGGCGGCTTCGTGACGGTCGTGAACTGTGCCTACATCGGCGGGCTGACCGGTTTCGTCAAGCGCAGGGGCAGGGGCACCCCCACCGTGATCGTCTTGTCCCTGATTGTCGGGGTCGCCGTCGCCGGCGCGACGGTCGGCGCGTTGGCGGTGCTGAATCGGTTGCGGCATCTGATCTTTGAGGTGATGGCGGCCAACGTGGACGGTCTGGTCGCATTCCTGGATCGGGTGAACCTGCGGTGGCTCGGCGCCGACGTGAAGCGCTGCTTCGAATTCGGCCTGCACTACTGGCCGTGGTTGATGCTCGGCTACGTCACCTATGGGGTCATGGTGTCGTCGTGGATCGGCTGGTGGGCACTGTCTCGCTTGCTGGACCGAATGGGCAGCGTCCCCGATGTGCACAAGCTCGACGCTCCCGACGAGCCTCCGGGCGCCCCCATCGGGCCCGTCCCGGTGCGGCTGGACAGGGTGCGGTTCCGCTACCCCCACGCCAAGCAGGATGCCTTGCGTGAGCTCAGCCTGGAACTGCAGGTCGGCGAACATATCGCCGTCATCGGCGCCAACGGATCGGGTAAGACCACGCTGACGCTCATCTTGGCGGGCCGGCAACCGACATCGGGCACCGTGCAGCGTCCGGGCGCGGTGGGGCTGGGCATGTTGGGTGGCACCGCGCTTGTTCTGCAGCACCCGAAGAGCCAGGTCCTGGGAACCCGCGTCGCCGATGACGTGGTGTGGGGGCTGCCCCCGGGGACAGAGGTCGACGTCGACCATTTGCTGCAGGAAGTCGGCCTTGGGGGCTTTGCCGAGCGCGATACCGGCGGCCTGTCCGGCGGCGAACTGCAACGCCTCGCTCTCGCCGCGGCGCTGGCGCGCGAACCGGCGCTGCTGATCGCGGACGAGTTCACCAGCATGGTCGACCAGAGGGGGCGTGAGGTCCTGTTGAACGTGCTGTCCGGCCTGCCCAAGCGGCATCGGACCGCCCTGGTGCACATCACTCATTTCGACAACGAGGCCGCGTCGGCGGACCGGACCATCAACCTCAGTGATTCCCCGGATAACACCGGCATGGTCGAGACGGCTCCGCCGCCGCTGCCATCCGCCGCCGTCAGGCGCGGCCCAAGCAAGCCGGTGCTGGAAATCGTTGGCGTGAGCCACGAATACAACAGCGGGACACCGTGGGCGAAGACCGCGCTGCGCGATATCAACTTCGTCGTGGAACAAGGCGACGGGATTTTGATTCACGGGGGCAACGGCTCGGGCAAATCGACGCTGGCGTGGATCATGGCCGGACTGACCGCCCCCACGGTCGGCGCCTGCCTGCTTGACGGTGAGCCGATCCGGGATCACGTCGGCGCGGTGGCGTTGTCGTTCCAGACGGCGAGGCTGCAATTGATGCGCAGCCACGTCGGTCTGGAAGTTGCTTCGGTGGCGGGCTTTTCGCCCCATGACGAAGGTCGGGTGACGGCTGCCCTGGCGGCGGTCGGACTGGAGCCCACGATGGGGCGGCGGCGCATCGATCAGCTCAGCGGCGGTCAGATGAGACGGGTCGTGTTGGCCGGCCTGCTGGCGTGCTCGCCGCGCGTGCTGATCCTCGACGAGCCGCTGGCCGGGCTGGACGTCGGGAGCCAGCGGGGCCTGCTGCGTCTGCTGGCCGACCTGCGCCGTCACCGCGGGCTCACCGTCGTCGTCATCTCCCACGACTTCGTGGGGTTGGAAGCCGTCTGCTCGCGGACCCTGCACGTGCAGAATGGCGCGCTGCAAGAGGTGACGGCCACCGCCGCGGCCGGGGGTGTGTCGTGACCGCAAGTTCGTCTTCCCCCCGCGGCAAGGAGCGCCGCACTTCCCGCCCGGTGGTGCTGCTGGTTCCCGTGCCGGGCGGGTCCGCGATCCACAGCTTGTGGGCCGGCACCAAGCTTCTCGTGGTGTTCGGTGTAGCGGTGTTGCTGACCTTCTACCCGGGTTGGGTGACGATCGGGGCGGTGGCCGCGTTGGTGCTGACGGCGATCCGGATCGCCCGCATCCCCCGCGGTGCGCTTCCGTCAATCCCGCGCTGGCTCTGGGTCCTCATCGCGTTGGGTTTTGTGACGGCCGCGCTGGCCGGGGGTAGTCCGGTGGTGTCGATCGCCGGGGTCCACCTAGGCCTCGGTGGAGCATTGAACTTCCTGCGGATCACCGCGTTGTCCCTCGTTTTGCTCGGCCTGGGGGCGATGGTGTCCTGGACCACCAATGTCGCCGAAATCGCCCCGGCGCTGGCGGTTTTGGGCCGCCCGCTCAAGCTGGTGCGTATCCCGGTCGACGAGTGGGCGGTGGCCCTGGCCCTGGCGCTGCGCGCCTTCCCGTTGCTGATCGAGGAATTCCAGGTGCTCTACGCCGCTCGGCGGTTGCGGCCCAACCACATGGCACCGACCCGCAAGGCTCGGGTCAAGCAGACCGCGGGCAACTCGATCGACTTGGTCGCCGCCGCCATCGTGGTGACCTTGCGCCGCGCCGACGAGATGGGTGACGCGATCACCGCCCGCGGGGGCATCGGCCAACTTTCTGCCGCGCCGGCCCGGCCGAAACTGGCCGACTGGTTGTCGCTGGCGGTGACCATAGCGGTGGGCGGTGCCGCGGTGGCGATCGAGACGATATTCCACCTGACGCGCTGACCGTTCGCGTAGCGTGAGCGCGTGGCCGACATACGCCGGACTCGCTCGATCGCGGCCCGCATCGGCGACATCTGGGAAACCCTCGCGGAGTTCGGATCGATCAGTTCGTGGGCCGGCAACGTCGACCACTCTTGCATCTTGTTCCGCGGCCCCGACGGGTCCGCCGTCGGCACCTCCCGGCGGGTGCAGGTCAAGCGCGACGCCCTCGTCGAGCGCATCACCGAATTCGACCCGCCCCACGCCCTGGGCTACGACATCGAAGGTCTACCCGCCCGGGTGCGCAGGGTCTCCAACCGCTGGACGCTCGAACCGACCGGCGACTCGGCCACCACCTTGGTGACCCTCACCAGCACCGTCGAAATCGGGCCGCACGCAATGCAAAACCTGGCCGAGCGCGCCCTGTGCCGCTTTCTCGCGCGGCAGTCCGAAGTGATGCTCGCCGGCCTCGCCGACCGATTGGAGCGTGCCCGTGTCTGACCGGCCCGATGTCATCGTCATCATGACGGACGAGGAACGCGCGCTACCGCCCTATGAGGCCCCCGAGGTGCTCGCGTGGCGCGACCGAATCCTCTCCGGCCGCAAGTGGTTTGACGATCACGGGGTCAGCTTCACCCGGCACTACACCGGCTCACTGGCCTGCGTGCCGAGCCGCCCGACCATTTTCACCGGCCACTACCCCGACCTGCACGGTGTGACCCAGACCGATGGCATCGGGAAGACCGCGGACGATTCACGCATGCGCTGGCTGCGTGCGGGCGAGGTTCCCACGCTCGGCAATTGGTTCCGGGCGGCCGGCTATGACACCCACTACGACGGCAAGTGGCACATCTCGCACGCCGATCTCCTCGACCCCGGGACCGGTCGACCGTTGGCGACCAACGACGACAACGGCGTGGTCGACGAAGCCGCCGTGCGGCGCTATCTGAACGCAGACCCGTTGGGGCCGTTCGGGTTCTCCGGATGGGTCGGTCCCGAGCCGCACGGGGCGGCGCTGGCCAACGCCGGTGTGCGACGCGACCCGCTGATCGCGGACCGGGTGGTCGCGTGGCTGGCCGACCGCTACGCCCGCCGCCGCGCCGGTGACCCCGCCGCCTTGCGGCCGTTCCTTTTGGTCGCCAGCTTCGTCAACCCCCACGACATCGTGCTTTTCCCGGCATGGTCGCGGCGGAGCCCGGTCAAGCCGTCGCCGCTCGATCCGCCGCCGGTGCCCGCCGCGCCGACCGCGGGCGAGGACCTGTCCACGAAGCCCGCGGCGCAGATCGCCTTCCGCGAGGCGTACTACTCCGGCTACGGCCCCGCGGCCGCGATCGACCGAACCTACTCGCGCAACGCGCAGCGCTACCGTGACCTGTATTACCGATTGCACGCAGAGGTGGACGGACCGATCGACCGCGTCAGGCGGGCCGTCACCGAGAGTGGTTCGGGCGACGCCGTATTGGTGCGCACCGCCGACCACGGCGACCTGCTGGGCGCCCACGGTGGTCTGCACCAGAAGTGGTTCAACCTGTACGACGAGGCCACCCGCGTTCCCTTCGTCATCGCGCGCATCGGCGAGCGCCGCACGCAACCTCGGCTCGTCTCGGCGCCGACCTCACACGTCGACCTGGTGCCCACCCTGCTGGCGGCCGCGGGCGTCGATGTCGCTGCGGTGTCCGCGACGCTGGCCGAGTCGTTCTCGGAAGTCCACCCGCTGCCCGGCCGGAACCTGATGCCCATCGTGGACGGCGGCCCGGCCGACGCGAACCGGGCCGTGTACCTGATGACCCGCGACAACATGCTCGAAGGGGACAGCGGCGCATCGGGATTGGCGCGCCGCTTGAAGCGGACCGTCAATCCCCCTGCGCCGCTGCGCATCCGAATCCCGGCCCACACCGCCTCCAACTTCGAGGGCTTGGTTGTCCGCGTCGACGAGGCGACGGCCGCCGGCGGCACCGGTCACCTGTGGAAGCTGGTGCGCACCTTCGACGATCCGGGCACCTGGACCGAACCAGGCGTGCGGCATCTGGCGGCCAATGGGCTCGGGGGAGAGGCATATCGGACGTCTCCCCTCGATGACCAGTGGGAGTTGTATGACCTGACCGCCGACCCGGTCGAAGCGATCAACCGCTGGTCCGATCCGGACCTGCATAGCCTGCGACAGCACCTGCGGGCGCAGCTCAAACACGCGCGGGCCGAATCCGTTCCCGAGCGAAACCGACCGTGGCCCTACGCATCTCGCCGGCCTCCTGCGTCACGGCCGTCACGGCTCAAGCGCCTCTTCCGCCTGCGGGCGTAACGCCAGGGCGGAAAACTCGACTCGAATTGCGCCCTGGCGTTACGCGCGCGACGCCGCTAGGTGCGCATCCTGTCGATGAGGTTCGACAACACCACAATGCTTTCGCTGCGCTCGATGTCCGCGCTGGACCGGATGCGCTCGAGGGCGGCCTCCAGGTGACGCATGTCGTGAGCCAGCACGTGCAGGATGGCGTCCGATGTGCCGGTCACCGTCGCGGCGCTGGCCACCTCGGGGATGTCCACCCAGGCCGCGCGCAGCCGATCGGGCGCGATCGTGCCGTGGCAGAACACCTGCACGTAGGCCTCGGTGTTCCAGCCGAGCGCGTTGCGGTCGACGACCGTGGTGAACCCCTTGATGACGCCGGCGTCGAGCATCCGGTCGACGCGGCGCTTGACCGCTGGGGCGGACAGATTCACCTTGTCACCGATTTCGGCGAACGTCGCCCGCGCATTTTCGGTCAGCTCGGTCAGGATGCGGGCGTCGGTCTCGTCGAGGCGCTCCATCACCCTCCGTTCAGCCTTGCGCAATAGATCGATGCAAAGTCCACTCTAACGCAATAAATCACATATGGACACGCAACAGCTAGCATTTGATTGCGCTACGGGCGGCAAATACCGTTGATTTATGACGGAACAACACGTCGCCGCGCCCAGGTCCGCCCCGGCGCCTGCCGCGCACCCCCGAATACCAACCGCCCGCCGCTACGCGATGACGCCGCCGACGTTCTACGCGGTCGAGTACGCGATCAACCCGTGGATGGACACGGCGACGCCCGTCGACGTCGGGCTCGCGCTCGCCCAATGGGAAGAGCTGCGCGCGACCTACGTCCGGCTGGGTCACCGGGTGCACGTGGTCGAGCCCGAGCCCGGGCTGCCGGACATGGTGTACGCCGCCAACGGCGGATTCATCGCGGGTGACGTCGCGATCGTCGCGAAGTTTCGCTTCGCCGAGCGGGCCGGTGAATCGCGTGCCTATGCCGACTGGATGTCATCCATCGGGTACCGGCCGGTGTCCACCCGCCATACCAACGAGGGGCAAGGCGACCTGCTGATGGTCGGGCAAACGGTGTTGGCGGGCTACGGCTTTCGCACCGACCGGCGGGCGCACCCGGAAATCTCCGCGGCGCTTCGCCTACCCGTCGTCTCACTCGAATTGGTGGATCCGCGCTTCTACCATCTCGACACGGCGCTGGCCGTGCTCGACGACCACACGATCGCGTTCTACCCGCCGGCGTTCAGCGCCGCCGCGCAGGACCAACTGCAGGCGCTGTTTCCCGACGCGATCGTCGTCGGAAGCGCCGACGCGTTCGTACTCGGCCTGAACGTCGTGTCGGACGGACGGCACGTCGTTTTGCCCGCCGCGGCAACGGGATTCGCGGCACAATTGCGCGCCGCCGGCTTCGAGCCCGTCGGCGTCGACCTGGCCGAGCTGCTCAAGGGTGGCGGTTCGGTCAAGTGCTGCACATTGGAGGTATTCCCATGACGGTCCTCGACGCCCGGACCGCGACCGCGACCGAGGCCGCCATCGAGCTGGTTGAACGCCATGCCGCACACAACTATTCGCCGTTGCCAGTGGTGGCGGCCAGCGCGGAGGGCGCCTGGATCACCGACGTGGAGGGTCGGCGCTACCTGGACTGTCTGGCCGCCTACTCGGCGGTCAACTTCGGCCATCGCAACCCGGAGATCACCGCGGCGGCCCACGCCCAGCTCGACACCGTCACGCTGGTGAGCCGGGCATTCCACTCGGACACCCTCGGCCCATTCTGCGCCGCCCTTGCCCGGCTGTGCGGCAAAGACCTGGTGCTGCCGATGAACTCGGGCGCCGAAGCCGTGGAGAGCGGCCTCAAGATCGCCCGCAAGTGGGGCGCCGACGTCAAGGGCGTCCCCGACGGTCGCGCCAACATCATCGTGGCCGACAACAACTTTCACGGCCGCACGATCAGCATCGTCAGCTTCTCCTCGGATCCGACGGCGCGGCACGGGTTCGGACCTTTCACGCCCGGATTCCGCTCGGTGCCCTTCGGCGATGCCAACGCGCTGGCCCGCGCGATCGACGACGACACCGTCGCCGTCCTGCTCGAACCGATTCAGGGCGAGGCGGGCATCGTCGTTCCGCCCGACGACTATCTGCCGGCCGTGCGCGCCCTGTGCAGCGAGCACAACGTGCTGATGATCGCCGACGAGATCCAGTCCGGGCTGGCGCGCACGGGACACACGTTCGCGTGCGACCACTGGGGCGTGGTGCCGGACGTCTACCTGCTCGGCAAGGCGCTGGGCGGTGGCGTAGTACCCCTGTCGGCGGTGGTCGCCGACCGCGAGGTCATGGGCGTGCTGCATCCCGGCGAACACGGCTCCACCTTCGGCGGTAACCCGTTGGCCGCGGCGATCGGAACCACCGTGGTGTCCATGCTGGGCCGCGGAGAATTCCAAGCGCGCTCGGCGGTTTTGGGCGCGCACCTGCACGCGCGGCTGCGCGCACTGCGGGGTCACGGCGTACGGGCGGTGCGCGGACTGGGATTGTGGGCCGGAGTGGACATCGACCCGCGTCTCGGGACGGGCAAGCAGATGAGCCTTCGGTTGGCCGGCCGGGGCGTGTTGGTGAAAGACACGCACGGCTCGACGTTGCGGTTCGCGCCACCGTTGGTGATCAGCGAGCAGGAGATCGACTGGGCGATTGAGCAGTTCGCTTCTGCGTTGCGGGAGGCTGGCCCATAATCAGCTGATCGAGCAAGGAGGGGCAATTGCCACCCACGTCGATCAGCCTCAAGGAGCAGATGCTGCGGCGCCGGCCGGTCGTCGGCACGCCCGTCGCGTACGGGGCCGCGGACCACCTCAAGCGGACCATCGGCACTTTCCAGCTGACCATGTTCGGGGTCGGCTCGACGGTCGGGACGGGCATCTTCTTCGTCATGTCCCAGGCCGTGCCCGAAGCCGGCCCGGGAGTGATCCTGTCCTTTCTCATCGCCGGGGTCGCCGCCGGGCTCGCGGCCATCTGCTACGCCGAATTGGCCTCGGCCGTGCCGGTTTCCGGGTCGTCGTACTCGTACGCGTACACCACCCTGGGCGAGGTCGTGGCGATGGGGGTGGCGGCCTGCCTGCTGCTCGAATACGGGGTGTCGACCGCCGCGGTGGCGGTCAACTGGAGCGGCTACCTGAACAAGCTGCTCGACAACGTCTTTGGTTTCCAGCTGCCGCACGCGCTGTCGGCCGCGCCGTGGGACGCCCGGCCCGGCTATGTGAACCTGCCCGCGATCATCTTGATCGCGATGTGCGCGTTGCTACTCATCCGCGGTGCCAGCGAATCGGCCCGGGTCAACACGATCATGGTGCTCGTCAAGCTGGGCGTGCTGATCATGTTCGTGATCCTGGCGTTCACGGCGTTCGACGCGCACCATCTCCACGACTTCGCGCCCTTCGGCGTTGCGGGAATCGGCTCGGCCGCCGGGACCATCTTCTTCTCCTATATCGGGCTTGATGCCGTGTCCACCGCGGGTGACGAGGTGAAGGACCCCCAGAAGACCATGCCGCGCGCGCTGATCGCGGCGCTGGTGACGGTGACGAGCGTCTACGTGTTGGTCGCCGTGGCCGCGCTGGGCACCCAGCCGTGGCGGGACTTCGCCGGGCAACAGGAGGCCGGGTTGGCCACCATCCTCGACAACGTGACGGGTGGCAGCTGGGCGAGCACCATCCTGGCTGCGGGCGCCGTCATTTCGATCTTCTCGGTCACCCTGGTCACCATGTACGGGCAGACGCGGATCCTGTTCGCGATGGGGCGCGACGGGTTGCTGCCCACGCGATTCGCGCGGGTGAACACGCGGACCATGACGCCGGTGGGCAACACCGTGATCGTGGGCATCGCGGCCTCCGCGCTGGCCGCCTTCATCCCGCTGGACAAGCTTGCGGACATGGTGTCCATCGGGACGCTCACCGCGTTCGTCGTCGTCTCCGCTGGGGTGATCATCCTGCGCGTGCGCGAGCCCGACCTGCCGCGGGGCTTCAAGGTGCCCGGTTATCCCGTCACGCCCGCCCTTTCGGTGTTGGCGTGCGGATACATCCTCGCCAGCCTGCATTGGTACACCTGGATTGCCTTCAGTGGCTGGATCGCGCTCGCGTTAATCTTCTACTTCGTGTGGGGCCGCCATCACAGTGCGCTCAACGCCGGAGCGCTAGAGCGGGACGCGCTGTGACCGTCGTCGTGGGATACCGGGCCGGCAAGGTCGGGCTCTCCGGGTTGCATCTGGGAGTGCGCATCGCGCGGACCCGCGCAACCTCGGTCACCGTGGCGACCATCGTGCCCAAGCCGTGGCTCACACCGTCGCGGGCCCGCATCGACGCCGAATACGAACTGTGGGCCGACACGATGGCCGCCGAATCGGCGAAGGAGGCCGCCCGCTTCCTGGACACGGCGGCCGACGGAATCGAGGTCAGCTACCTGCATCGCGCGCACGGATCGGTGTCCGGGGGACTCCTCGAAATCATCCACGAGGTGGACGCCGACGTGCTCGTGCTGGGCTCGCTGCCCAGCGGCGGGCGCGGCCAGGTGCTGATCGGCTCGACCGCCGACTGGCTGCTGCACGCGTCGCCGGTGCCGGTGGCGATCAGCCCGCGCAATTACCGCTCACACCAAGGCAAGTTGACCCGGCTCACCTGTGCCTACTCGGCCACCCCGGACTCGGTCGACGTGGTGAAGCGCTGCTATGAATTCGGCCGGCGATTCGGCGTGCCGGTGCGAGTGATCACGTTCGCGGTCCGCGGCAAGACGATGTACCCCCCGGAGGTCGGGCTCGAGGTCGAGGATCAGGTGCTGCAGGCCTGGGCCGCCCAAGTGCGCGGCATTCTCGAGGAACTCAAGACCGACGGCATTGTGAGCGAAGACGTTGCGCTGCAGGTGGTTACCGGCCGAAGCTGGAAAGAGGCGCTCGAAAAAGCGGATTGGCAGGAGGGCGAGATCCTGGCGTTGGGTACCCGGCCCCGCGGCGACATCCGGCGGGTCTTCCTCGGGTCCCGCAGCACCAAGATCATCCGCGAGAGCCCCGTGCCGGTGCTGGTGCTGCCCGGTTAACGCTGCGCCGCGGCATTCGCGGCCGCTTGCGCCCTACGCAGGGTGGCCGCGACATCGCCGCGGCCCAGGAACATTTCGTCGAAGTATGGCCGCAGGGCGTCGTTGCCGGCCGCGAAGCCGGCGCCGCCGGGCGCTGCGATACGTGGGCCGTTGAGCACGGCGAAGAAAGGCGTCACGTCGACGCCCCGGGCGGACCAGTAATCGAAGTAAACCGGTTGAGCCGAGAGGACCGCCGGGATTGCCGCGCCCTCGCGCCCGAGGTACTCGTTGCCCTCCTTGCTGCCCATCCAGGTGAGGACCTGACGCACCGCCTCGGGGTGCTTGGTCGCGGCATTGCCCGCCGCCGCAATGCCATTGGTGACGCTCACCCGGCCCACCGGGCCGGCCGGCATCATCGCCACGCCCCAGCGGAAGCGGGCATCGCGGGCGACCGGCGCCAGGTTGTAGGTGCCGGATTGGAAGAGCGCCATCCGGCCGGCCAGGAATTGATTGCGGGAGAAGTCACCGTTGTCGTTGGTGTCCGAGGCGGGCGGCGCGACGTGGTCGTCGTTGATCAGGCCGACCAGATAGCGGAAGGCCTGCACCGCCCCGGGATTGTCGAAAGCGAACTGGTCGCCGCGCTGGAAAACTCCGCCGGCCGAACCGATGTAGTTGAGGTAGATGCCCTGCGGGTCGTTGGCGGCGTTGTAGCCCCACTGCCGAACCCGTCGGGCATCGAAACCGGCCGTGTTTCCGGCGTGTCCGTCGGCGTCCACGGTAAGCCGGACCAGCATGGGACGCAGGGTGTCGTCGCCGTCGGCGCCCCAGCGCAAACCGTTCAGCTGGGCGGGATCGACGCCGGCCGCGGCGAGCAGGTCCGCGTTGTAAAACAGCGCGATTCCGGCGTCGGTCAGCTGCGGCACACCCCACAGCACGCCGCCGCGGGTGAACTGGTCGACGACGGCCGGGTCCCACCGCGAGGCGGAGCCCGGTTCGAGGGCGGTGCCGATGTTGATCAGCCGGCCGCTGTCCGCGTAGGCGGCCAGGTAGGCATTGGACAGCCAGAAGATGTCGTCGGCGCTGCCGCCGGCGACATCGGTGCGCAGCGTGTCGAAGTACGTCGAATACGACACCACGCTGGTGTGCACCGTGATCTCGGGATGCGTGCGGTTGAACGCCTCGAAGGACCGTCGATACGCCGCGGCGATCTGATCGGCCCAAACCCGCACCGTCACAACGATCTTGCCGCCGGGGGGTTGGCCGGAGTAGTCGAGCAGCACGGCGGTCGCGCCCAGCAGCACCGCCACCAGGGCGAGTGCTGCGGCCGTCAGCGTGGAAACGCGAGGCCGGGTCATGGGCTGCACCGAGATTGCCCTGGCGGTCGTCGATCGCCCGCAATCGCAGCCGTCGCGGCAATCTCGGTGTGCGAATGACTCACTTGAGCCCCGAGACGACGATCGAAGCGACGATGTGGCGCTGGAAGACCACGAACAGCGCGATCAGCGGGACGATGGCGACGGTCGTCGCGGCCATCACCAACGTCCACTGGGCGTTGAACCGCGACTGCAAGTCGGCGGTCGCCACCGTGAGTACCCGCCACTTGTGCCCGCTGGTGATCACCAGCGGCCACATGAAGTTATTCCACTGCGAGACCACGGTGATCAACGTCAGGGCGGCCAGCACCGGCCGGCTGGACGGGATGACCACATGCACGATCACGTCCAGCGTGTTCGCGCCGTCCAAGTGTGCGGCGTTGACCAAGTCGTTCGGGATGATGCGAAAGTGCTCACGCAGCAGGAAGATCGCGTACGGCGAGCCGAACATGAAGGGCAGCACCAACGCCCAGAACGTGTTCCGGAGGCCGAGCTGGGCCATCATCAGGTACAGCGGCACGACGGTGACCGTTCCCGGCACCATCAACGTCGCGATGTACACCCAGAACAGGGCATCGCGTCCGGGAAAGTCCAACCGCGCGAACGCGTATCCCGCCAGCACCGAGAACGTCATTTGGCCGAGCAGGATCACGGCGGTCATCAACGCGGTCACGGCCGCCGCCCGGCCGAACCCCGCTCCGCCCAGGTCGGCGTAGTTGGCGAGGGTGAACGGCCGCGGGAGCTGCAGGGGCGTGCCGGTCGCGAACTGGTGCGCCGAGGTGAACGACGTGAGCAGGCCAAGGGCGAACGGCGCCAACGTAATCAGTGCACCGAGGATCAGCCCGGCGTAGATGGCGAGCCGACTAGGTAAGGTCATAGCTGATCCGCCGCCGGAAATACAGGTGCTGCACCATGGTGACGCCGATCAGGATGACGAACAACACCACCGCCATCACCGACGCGCGCCCGATGGCCGCGGAACCGAAAGCCTCGGCGTAGATGCGGTGGGCCACCAGGTCGGTGCTGTTGCCGGGTCCGCCGCCGGTCAGCGCGTAGACCATGTCGAAAACCTGTGCGGTGCTGACGATCCCCGTCACGAGGACGAAGAACGTGGTGGGCCGCAGCATGGGCAGGGTGATCCGCCAGAACCGTTGCCACGCGGTGGCGCCGTCGGTGCGCGCGGCGGCGTGAATGTCGTCGGGGATCGCCAGCAGGCCCCCCAGGAACGACAGCGAGACGTACCCGACGTTCGTCCATACGACGACGGCCGAGACGAGCGGCAGCGCGAAGCTTGGGTCCGACAGCCATTCGATGCTGTGGCCCAGCAGGGTGCTCACGGCGCCGTCGGTGGGAGCCAGGATCCAGCGCCACAGCACCGCGATTGCCAGCGGCGCGCAGATCCACGGCAGCACGTAGAGGGTGCGGAACAGGCCGGTGCCGGGCAGCTCGCGGGCCAGCATCGACGCGGCCAGCAGGCCCAGCACCGTCTGCGCCGGGACCACGATCGCCACGAAGACGGCGGTGACGATCAGCGAGTTGGCGAAGTTGCGGTCGGTCAGCACCGACCGCCAGTTGGCCAGTCCCACATAGTGCAGCGGCCCGAGCAGGTCCCACCGGTACAGGCTCAACCAGACCACCACGAGGATGGGCAGCAGCAAGAAGGCGACGACACCGAACAGGCTGGGCGCCAGCAAGGCATAGCCCAGCGCGGTGGAGCGAGGCTGTGTCCTTTCGGCGCCGCTGGCCATGGAGGTAATTAAAGCGGGCGGCGCCCGGGTTTGGGGTGAACGGCCGTTACGGTGGAACCGTGACACCGAACCGGGGGATCGATGCCGACTTCCTCAACCTGCCGCGCCACGAGCTGGCCGACGCCGCGCTCTCAGCGGCCACCGCGGCCGGCGCCAGCTACGCCGACCTGCGGGTTCACCGCATCGTGACCGAGATCATCCAGCTGCGTGACGGCGAATTGGAGACGTCGGTCGTCAACCGCGAAATCGGGTTGGCCGTGCGGGTGATCGTCGACGGTACGTGGGGGTTCGCCTCGCATGCGGAGCTGGCGCCGTCGGTCGCGGCCGAGACCGCCCGGCACGCCGTGCAGGTGGCCACCACCCTGGCGACGCTGAACCGTGAGCGCGTCGAACTGGCGCCCGAGCCGGTGTACGCCGACGCCACCTGGGTCTCGAATTACCGCACCGACCCGTTCAGCATCCCTGTGTCCGACAAGATCGACGTGCTGGAGGAGTACTCCGGCCGCCTCCTCAGCGCCGATGGGGTCGACCACGTGTCGGCCATCCTCACCGCCGTCAAGGAACAGTCGTTCTACGCCGACACCTTCGGAACGTCGATCACCCAGCAGCGGGTACGGGTGCAGCCGTCGTTGGAGGCTGTCACCGTCGATGCGGCGGCGGGCAGCTTCGACTCCATGCGCACGCTGGCCCCACCGACCGGGCGCGGGTGGGAAGTGCTGGCCGGTGACGACGTGTGGAACTGGACGGACGAGCTGGCGCAGTTGCCGTCGCTGCTCGCCGAAAAGGTCAAGGCGCCCAGCGTGACCGCGGGGCGCACGGACCTGGTGATCGACCCCACCAACCTGTGGCTGACGATTCACGAGTCCATCGGGCACGCAACCGAATACGATCGGGCGATCGGCTACGAGGCCGCCTATGCCGGTACGTCGTTCGCCACACCCGACAAACTCGGCACCATGCGGTACGGCTCACCGGTGATGAACGTGACCGCCGACCGCACCGTAGACCACGGCCTGGCGACCATCGGTTACGACGACGAAGGCGTCGCGGCGCAAAGCTGGGATCTGGTGCGCGACGGCATCTTCGTCGGATATCAGCTCGATCGGGTGTTCGCTCCCCGGCTCGGACAACCGCGGTCCAACGGATGCTCGTATGCCGATTCGCCGCATCACGTGCCGATCCAACGGATGGCCAACGTGTCGCTGCAGCCGGCCCGCGAGGACGTCAGCACCGCCGACCTGATCAGCCGTGTCGAGGACGGCATCTACATCATCGGCGACAAGTCGTGGTCAATCGACATGCAGCGCTACAACTTTCAATTCACCGGTCAGCGGTTCTTCCGTATCCGTGACGGCCGGCTGGACGGCCAGCTGCGAGACGTGGCCTATCAGGCCACCACCACCGATTTCTGGAACTCGATGGAAGCCGTGGGCGGCCCGTCGACGTGGCGGCTCGGCGGCGCATTCAACTGTGGGAAGGCCCAGCCCGGTCAGGTCGCCCCGGTCAGCCACGGCTGTCCGTCGGCGTTGTTCCGCGGCGTCAACGTGCTCAACACCCGGACCGAGGGCGGCCGATGATTCGCGCGCAGCATGTCGTCAACCTCGTCCTCGAGGAGGCCGCCAAGCTCGGCGGCGCGAGCGAGACCATGGTGCTCGTCACCGACAAGGTCGAGGCCACGTTGCGGTGGGCGGGCAACTCGATGACCACCAACGGGGTGGCGGTCAATCGCAGCATCACGGTCATATCCGTTGTGCGCCGAGGGTCCAGCGCGCGCATTGGAACGATGGTGTCCGCCGAGGTCGACCCGCGGGTGATCCCCGAGCTGGTGGCGGCCTCCCAGGAGGCGGCCCGCTCGGCGCCCGAAGCCGGCGACGCCGCGCCGCTGCTGGCCGACACCGGGGTGCCCGCCGATTGGAACGCGCCGGTGCCCGGCACCGGGCCCCTGGTGTTCGCCGACGTCGCGGACTCCTTGAGCCGCGGCTTTGAAGGCGCGGACCGGCTGTACGGCTTTGCGCACCACAGCGTTTCGACGACGTTCCTGGCGTCCTCGACGGGAGTGCGCCGACGCTACACCCAGCCCGCCGGGGCGGTGGAGATCAACGGCAAACGCGGCGACGCAAGCGCGTGGGCGGGTATCGGCACGCCCGACTTCGTCGATGTGCCAATGGATTCGCTGCTCGACGAGCTGTCGATGCGGCTTGGCTGGGCCGAGCGCACCGTCGAGTTGCCCGCCGGACGCTACGAGACCATCATGCCGCCGTCCACCGTCGCCGACATGATGCTGTACCTGGCGTGGTCGATGGCCGGCCGGGGCGCGCGCGAGGGCCGCACCGCGTTCTCGGCGCCCGGCGGCGGGACGCGGGTGGGGGAGCGCCTCACCGAATTGCCACTGACGCTGTTCTCCGATCCGATGGCGCCGGGTCTGGCGTGCACACCGTTCGTCGCGGTCAGCAGCTCGTCGGAGACGATGTCGGTGTTCGACAACGGCATGGAGATTGGGCAGGTGGACTGGATCCGCAACGGCGTGATCAACGCGCTGGCCTACCCGCGCGCGACCGCCGCCAAATTCGGTGCCGACGTCGCGGTCGCCGCCGACAACCTGGTGATGACGGGCGGGTCGGCCGAGCTGGCCGACATGATCGCCGCCACCGAACGCGGGCTGCTGCTGACCACGCTGTGGTACATCCGCGAAGTCGACCCCACCACGCTGCTGCTCACCGGGCTGACCCGCGACGGTGTCTACCTGATCGAGGACGGCGAGGTAACCGCCGCGGTCAACAACTTCCGCTTCAACGAGAGTCCGCTGGACCTGTTGCGGCGGGCCACCGAGGCGGGGACGAGCGAGAAGACACTGCCCCGGGAGTGGGCGGACTGGGCCACCCGGGCGGCCATGCCGTCGCTGCGGATACCGGACTTCCATATGTCGTCGGTGAGCCAGGCTCAATAGGCGATTGCCGCTGGGCCGGAGGCGTTCTAGCGTGTGACGAATGGCGGCTCCGGTTTCGGTCCAAACAGATCAGCTTGCGCGATTGGTGGCCCTGTGTCCGGGGTCCGGGCCGGAGGCGCGCATCGCTGCCCTGATTCGGCGGGTGTGTGCCGAGACTCTGTCGCTACCGCCGTTGCCGGCTCCCGTCGAGGCCGGTGCGCCGGAATCGGACACCGAGGTCGTCGTCGCCGAGTTCGCCGAGCAGTTCAGCGCCGACGTGTCCGCAATCACCGGCGCGCAGCGGTCCCAGCTGGTCAAGCAGTTGGGCGATGGCGCCTTTGGCGTAGTGGTTGCGATGTATATCGCCGACTTCGTCCCGCGGGTGCGGGCCGGCCTGGAGGCACTCGGCGTCGGCTCGGAGTACTTGGTTTGGGTGCACGGCGTCGCGTGGGATCACACCACGAACCCGGCCAATCTCGTGTTCAACGACTTCCTGCCCGCGGTGGCCCGCATGCGCGCGCTGGACCCGGTCACTTCCGAGGTGGTCCGGTTGCGCGGTGCGGCTCAGCACAACTGCCGGTTGTGCAAGTCGCTGCGCGAGGGCACGGCGCTCGATGCCGGCGGTTCGGAGACGCTGTATGACGAGATCGGTCGTTTCGAAGCCTCGCGGTTGCTCGACGACCGCGTCAAAGCAGCGCTGCGCTACACCGATGCGTTAATTTGGACCCCTGCGCACCTCGCCGTCGACGATGCCGCCGAGGTGCGCTCCCGGTTCTCGGATGCCGAGGCCGTCGAGCTCACCTTTGACATCATGCGGAATGCAAGCAATAAAGTCGCCGTCGCATTGGGCGCCGATGCGCCCCGCGTCGAGCAGGGTACCGAGCGTTACCTGCTCGGGTCCGACGGCCAAACCGTATTCAGCTGACGCCCGGCGGGCCGCCGGGCGGCGGCCTGCCGCCGGCGCCCGGTGCGTAATCGCTGGTCAAGGTGCATTCGGTCCGGACGTGCCGGCTGGGCTGGCATGGGACGGCCGACGGCGCGACGCCCGGTGCCAAGCACCGAATGTTAACCATCCGTACACGGTCACGCAAACAAAAGTTCGTCGCTCGGGCCGCTGCTACTGGCTAAATTTATGTCCCGACACCAAAACTCATATGTGAACTCATATGTGCTGGTGATCTCAGATGGCAGCGCCGCCTGAGTTGACGACTATTCGACCGCGTGACTGTCAGCCGTGGCCCGTTATCTCGGCTAGCAGTCACCACACGAAGGCTTGTTTGCGTCGGAGGGCGACCTCGCCCCCGCAGAGGGAGGACCGGAGATGACAACCACCCGTTCGCGCTCGCGTATGCGAGTGTCCTCGGTCTGGGCTGCCGGTGTGGCGCTGGGGGCCTCGATGCTCGGCGGCGCCGTGCTGTCGGCACCGCAAGCTGCGGCCTCCTGCAACTTGAGTCCGAAAGACGACCAGTACATCCAGCTGCTTGCCCAGAACAAGATGGTGCACAACGCCGACTTCAGCGACTGCACCGAGGCCGCCGAGGGGCGGTGGTTTGCCGACCAGGTGCGGAACCACCCCAACCCGTTCGGGGAAGCCCAAGAGCTGGTCAACATGATCACGAACACCACGTCGATGACCCAGGCGCAGGCCGAGTGGGAGGTCGAGTCGGCGATCTATGTCTACGCGCCGGACGTGATCCCCAAAATCCAGGATCAGGCCGCGCATGCGGACTGGCCCAAAGAGTAACGACTCCGGCTTCACCAGCTAATTGGAAATAGATCACCGGCACGCTCTGCGCCGGT
This sequence comes from Mycobacterium scrofulaceum, assembly GCF_001667885.1. Lineage (GTDB taxonomy): Bacteria > Actinomycetota > Actinomycetes > Mycobacteriales > Mycobacteriaceae > Mycobacterium > Mycobacterium scrofulaceum_C. The sequence goes on from NZ_LZJW01000060.1 coordinate 19,125, forward strand.
GATCAACGCAACCCGTGTGATTGCCGGTCGGCGGTAGCCGTCGACGGCGTGGTGGCCCCTGCCGGCCGGAATGGTAAAGCTCGCTGTGATTTTGGCTAACCGCTGTTCACCCACTGTTTGACGAGTGCGTCGTTTGCCACGCTCGTCGACGGTGGTACCCGACGCGTAGCGCGGAAGGACAACTAGCAAATTCCACGATGAGGGGGTCTGGAGAAGTGAAGATGACACGATCGCGCGGGCAAGCGCTGGCGGCGGGGGCCGCCGGAGTTGCCTTGGGAGCGACGATGTTCGGTGGTGCGGTGCTGGGGGCGCCGCACGCGTCGGCGTCGTGCAATATGTCCCCGGCCGACGATCAGTACATCAAGCTGCTGGCGCAGAACAAGATGGTGCACAACGCCGACTTCAACGACTGCAGCGAGGCCGCCGAGGGGCGTTGGTTCGCCAGCCAGGTCCGGTCCAACCCGAATCCGTTCGGGGAGGGGCAGGAGCTGATCAACATGATCACCAGGACCACGCCGATGAGCCAGGCCCAGGCCGAATGGGAGGTCGAGTCGGCCGTCTATGTGTACGCGCCGGACGTGATTCCCAAGATGAAGGATGAGGCTGCACGGCAAGCGCCCGGCCAGCCGGCCCCTGCGTGACGCACCCCGAAGCCCGTCGCCTCTCTTTCGAGGGCGGCGGGCTTCGAGCATGCCCGGCGGCCGATGGCAACCCGTTGGGCTACCGTTTCCTACGGAACATCGCTAGGGGCGGTAGCTCAGTTGGTTAGAGCCGCGGACTCATAATCCGTTGGTCGCGGGTTCGAGCCCCGCCCGCCCCACGTCAGAGGCCTTTTTTTGCGGATCGACGGGGTCGATCCATCGTTTATTCATCGCTTATGGCGCGGTCCAGCAGCTCAGCAACTTCGGTGTGAACGCGGTTTCTGGCCATGTAGTTGTCCTGCGTCATCGAAACCTTGGTATGACCTAACTGGTCAGCGCCTACACGCGCAGATAGACCCGCGTCGTCAATGAGCGTGGCAACGGTCTTGCGGAAGCTGTGGGTAGTTATCTCCGGTGCTCCCAAGTCTTCGCGTACGGCGCGCCACTGCTTGCCGAAGTTGTTCGGGTCGCGCCAGGCGCCCGTGGTCGACGGAAAGATCATGGGTTGCTCGCCAACGAATGCCCGCCCACGACGCGACCTGAGAACATTCACGGCGAACTGGGGGAGTGGGAGGGTCCGTTTACCGGCTGCACTCTCGGTCTCGTCGATCCGCCTCAACCCGTGCCCCGTCGCTCGGACTAGCTTGCCGGTTACCGACAATTCAGCGGCCTCGGCATCAAAATCGATCCAGCGCAGCGCCAGTAACTCAGAGCGGCGTAATCCAGTGGCGATCAAGACGGTGACCGGATCGACCAAGTCCTGGTTTTGGCAGTAAGTCGAGCGGTGCAATTTCGCCAGCAGCTCCCGCAGCTGCTCGCTGGTAAGAGCTATCGCCCCCTTTGGCTGCGCCTTTGACCTGATCGCTTGTATATCCCGCACAGGGTTGGCGTGCACCACGCTCGCCATCACCGCTAGCTGTAGCGCGCCGCGAAGTATTGTCTTGGACTGCCGTGCCATGGTCGCTCCATGCGTTGCCCGCATCGACCGTATGGCGGCATCAATTCGGGCTGGCGTCGCCTCGTGTACCCGGAGGGCACTGATGAACTTGTTGAGCTTCTTCGCGGCGAACTTGTAAGTCGAGATTGTGACAAGAGAGCGGTCATCGTCTGCCAACCGTTCCAGATGTCGCTCGATTAGCGCACTAACTGGGGTGTCAAGCGTGACCTCGTCGCCCATGGCTGGCGTTCGCCGACCCTTCAGCGCGTCAATGAGTGCATCCTCGGCCAGCTTGCCGTACTGGTCGAACTCATCAGCCGGACCGCGCCTCTCAACGATTCGCGTGACGCCGTCCGTATCGCGGTACCGGCACCTTGCCAGCCAAGCGCCGTTACTTAGCTTCGTGCGACTGATAGTTCCGTGTTGCCCTATCCGCAGGGGAGGTCTACCTGCCATCGCCCCTAGCTTCCCACCCTTGCTAGCCGCTCATGCTCCCAAGCGATGACATCGCTGAGCCGGTAGCGGACATGGCGTCCAAACCGTGCATATTTCGGGCCGGAGCCTTTGGTCGCCCATTCGGCTGGTGTCTTGTGCGGCACGCCGAGGCGATTCGCAAGCTGCTTTCGGCTGAGCCATATCACTTCTGAACCCTGTGTCATGTGTCCTATTGAATACCAACTAGTTTGGCGTGAACCGGGAAAGTTATTGGTTGCCCTCCCTCTCGGGCAAGTTACCGACCGCCGGAAGCAACCCTCTGGACAGTACGGCCACATCACAGCAACAATCACGTCGGGCGTACGCGCAACGTGTCGACTCGCGGCTACCCTTCTGGCCTGCGCTTTTTGGCTCCCGGTTGACGGCTTCTTTGCGCATCTAGCGTTGAGGCGTTCGTATGGCTACAACAGCCGCGATGGTTTCGGGCAAGCCTTACGAACAACGGAATCCCTTCTGCATGAGGGGGTTCCATCCCAAGTTGAAGGCCCCTCGGGCTGATCGAGCTGTCACGATAGGAGTAAAAGGTGACTCAACACGATGAGTTGTACGACTTTCCGGAGGCTGCCCACCAGAACGTCAATCTGATCCGCGATCTAGAGAATTGGTGTCTACTCGCGAATGCTGCCGCCTACGAGATCCAGGGCGTCCGGAACACCTGCATTCACACGTCCCATGCTCTCGTCGCCTATCTGCAACTACAGGGTTTTGGGGCCGAGGTCTTCCGCGCTCGGGCGAGGGCACTTCCCAGCAAGGAGCTTGCGCAAAGGCTCGGCAGGCGAGGCTATGGCGCATTTGCGGGGGAAGGACATGTCGGTCGCGGCTCCTGGCCCGGTCATCTCGCAGTCTCTTGCGGCGACTTCGTACTCGACCCGACGCTAGATCAGCTTGAGGCAGAGGGCGAGCGTCCTAGGCCTGCTGTCTTCCGCAAGCCTGTCGGATGGGATGTCCCGCCGCCGGACAGGCCGTGGCAGGGCGGCGCTTGGCACTACTGGCGCGACGGCGACCTCAACGTGGGCCATGCTCGCTACCCCCGCCAGGTCGGTTGGAAGTCCAAATCAGCCGCGCGACCGAGCTGTTGGATGAAGGTGGTCGACATGATGATAAGCATCAGCGGCGATCGGACGGACATCAAAGAGCGGAACGCGCTGGCGTGGACGGCTGCTACTGCACCGGAAGCCGCAACCCCGATCGGTGGTGTGCGGTGACTGCGCCGACTGGTCGTCTCGCGGACATCGCGGATCTCGCGGGCATGGGAGGGTCTGCGGTCCTAGATGCAGTGGACGGCTTCCTCGCCCGCTTTATCGCCTACCCCAACGAACATGCACGTCAGGCACACACACTGTGGTTGGCCCACACCTGGCGCATGGACGAATGGGACTCCACACCACGGCTTGCGTTCATGTCGCCGGAAAAGGGTAGCGGGAAGACACGCGCACTCGAAGTGAGTCATCACCTAGTCCCGCGAGGTGTTCGGGTCAGCCAAGCTACGCCGAACTACATCTTGGCCAAGGTCTCGGAAGTGCCTCCACCCACCTTGTTCTATGACGAGATCGACACGGTCTACGGGCCGCGGGCCAAGGGCAACGAAGACTTGAGGGCAGTTCTCAATGCTGGTTTTCGCCGTGATGCGACTGCCGGCCGTGGTAGTTGGGAAAACAACCGGCTGACAAGCCAGGACTATGCCGCCTACTGTGCAGTCGCACTCGCCGGCCTCGGGAAGCTACCGGGATACAGTCGCCGACCGAGCCGTGATCATTCGCATGAAGAAGCGCAAGCGGTCGGAATGCGTGGAGCCGTGGCGGGAACGTGTGCACGCAAATGAGGCCAAGGCACTCGGTGAGGTACTCGGATCGTGGGTGAAGGAAGGAATCTTCACATGGCCAATCGACATGCCAGTAGAGGATCGCGCCGCCGATGTGTGGGAATCGCTCATCATGGTTGCTGACACTGCGGGAGGCCACTGGCCCGCGACTGCACGCGACGCAGCAGTCGTCCTCACCTCTGAGAAGTCGCAGGCAAGTCTCGGTGTCCAGCTCCTGCGCGACCTTCGGATCGTGTTCGGGCCGAACAACAAGATGCGCAGCGACGACGTCATCACTGCATTGACGGAGCTGTCAGAGTCACCTTGGCAGAGGTTCCATGCCGATGGGAGCCCACTCAACTACCGCGACTTAGCCTCTCTGCTAAGGGAATACGAGACCCGTCCAAAGGATGTATGGATCGATGGTGCGTCGGTAAAGGGCTACACGGCCGATGACTTGCGGGACGCGTGGGAAAGGTATCTGCCCGCCTCCATAGTCCGCGAGGACCGCGAGGTCCGCGAGGGCTGAATGGCACACCGTGAGAGCGCTTCTTCTGCAGCCGCATACGTTTCGGCCGCGCACACTAGCTGATTCGTGCGGACGTCGACGTGGAATTGAAAATGAAAGTACTCGACTCAATTTTGCCGGAGAGAGAGGCCGCGATTTGCAAGTCGTGTCCGGTCCAACTGCAAGAGGGGATCCCCCCCAGGCAAAGGCGTGTCAGATCGGAAAGCCTTGAGATGCAACGAGCTGATTTGCCGGAGACGAACTCACTCCCGGGTACGCGTGCGCCCGCGCGCAGGTTGCTATGACCTCACGGGCGAGTTTCGGCCCCCGCCGTCCAAAAGTGGGTCGGCGACAAGCGGGTCACCCAACCGGATTTCCTGCCAAATTGCGACGAGCTGTGCGGCCTGTTGATCAGAAATGACCCCACGTTCGGTCGCGATCTGCGTCGCTTTCGTGATGCGGGTCTTACGGCTCGCCTTGATCTTTGCGATTCGCTCCTCGCGAGCCCGATCCTCAGCGGCCACTACAGCAGGGTCGACGATGCCAGGCGGCCACGTAGGGTCGCTGCTACAGCCCGGACACCAAGTATCTGGCGTGCTGTTACGCGCGTCGCCTTGGCTGTACGTCCCGTACGCCGTCTGGTGCACACGACAAACGGCGAACACCGCATCATCGACCTCATGGGCGAACACAACCTTGTACCTAGCCAACTCGGCGGCGCTGACCGGCTTTCCTGTGCCATACCGCGAAGGGGCCGTATCCACGACGGTGCTACCGCGCCATTCACCCACAAGCCGGTTCGGCTCAGCCTGGGCCGCACCTTTAAGCCTGGCGTCCACCATGGGCGCGACCACTTCGATCTGCCTGCGTCGCCGTCGCCGCATCTGCTCGATATCTTGATCAGTCGTCAAATCTGCCCTTCCGTAGTGGCTGTATCTAAGCATCTCTCGTCTGTCGGGGGGAACCTTCGGCAAGTACTCGGTACACCGTTGCCCTGCTCACGCCCAATGCATCGGCAATCATCCTTGCTGACTCCCCATTCTCGTTCATCCTTTGCGCTAGAGCAGCTTTCGACTCATCGAGTGCCTTAGGTCGTCCGATGTGCTGTCCGCGCATCCGACATGCCTCGCGTGCCGCCGAACGACGTTCGCGGACGAGTTCAAGCTCAAGCTCGGCGAGGCTGGCGAGGACGCCTGCCACCATGCGGCTGGCCGCATTGGAGGCCAGAATCGAACTCGACGCTTTCGTCTCAAATGTAAGATTTGAGAAATTGTGGCCGAGCCGAGTTGAGCAGTCCGTCCCCCCTGCCTGTGTGCAGACTTCGAGCCCGATCCACGTTGACAGGCTCCCGCATCAGGGATCGGTGGAAGGCAGTAGCCAAAACGCTCGCGCCAGTCGGTCGGCCGAGCCGAAAGCTGGAGATGACTCAGCCCTCCGTCGGAGCCGCTTACCCCATAGAATCGCCATCCTCTTTAGGCGCACAGTCGGTGCGCCCCCTTTTCTGTACGCTCGAGTTTGTACATAATTCGCACTGTGGTAGCCCAGGGGGGTGCTCAGCCGTCGACCGGAGTACTGTTCGGTTGCACTTGCACAACCAAGCCGGACATCCATCTAGAACTTGCCGAACTTTTCACTTACGCGGAAGGCTCAGGTACCCGAACAGCCGAATGGCAAACTGCACGACTTGCAGCAGTTGACACCGCCTCGCTCGAGCTGGCCGCGTGTGCCATCGCTAATGCAGCAGTCGCTTGGAGATGTGTCGGCACACCAGCCGTGCACAATAGCTGGGTCCAAGCTGTAACCGCGGGAGCCAAGCTTTCCAGCGAAGAGACGGAGCTGTTTCGGGCCTACGTTGAACACGCGTTTGGGCTCCCTGATGCGCCCCGAGACGGCAAACACAGGCGCGGATGGCTTGCGGAGTTCCTGTTCTATCTTCTTGCGGAAAGAGTAGGGTCGCAGGCTGGACGGTCACTTGTACGTGTTGAAGGTCCCGACTGGCATCCGACGAAACCTGGTCCCGATAGTCTGGCGATTTGGAAGAAGAACGATGAACTTGAATTCCGGCTGTGGGAGATAAAGCAAAACGTTGGGTCAGGCCCTGTGTCTAATTCGGTCGGAGAAGCGACTGCGCAGCTGAAAGAATCAGCTCTTAAATACTTAGCACAAGCTACCAGCATTGCAAGAGCTGGTAGCGCTGCACTTAGCGAAGACGTACAGAGACTTTATGGAGAACTGGCGCTGCTCTGGGTGCGAGGAAGCCGTCAGTCTGGGATAGGTATTTCAGTTACCACTACTGATTCGAAGGTACCTAAACGATGCTTTAGCCGCGTGGCTAAGTCATTCCCAAAATTGCTTTCAGCTTCTCAGATCGAAGGGCTTGTCTCAGGAATCGGCGATTTCACTGAGTTCGCTGACAATGTAAGAGACCGCGTGTGGATGCCTCTCTAAATTTAGATTTAATTTCCGATGCAATCGGATTTGGAGATCCAAGACTCACCGATGTATTCGAGTCCGGCGCTCTTCCTACGCCGGCTCGGCTGCAACAACTATTAGCCGAAGCGGAAGTGCAGCTCTTCATCGGACAGGGAGACGTAGGCCATGATCTCATTGGTGCTGCGTGGTACTTACACGGGGTCGCAAGCGCCAGTGAGAGATTGCAACTGTATTCAACACAGCAGCAGCGGCAGGCCTTTGCAGTTAGTGCACATATCTTCGATCTGGCCTGCATGCTTCCAGGCGTTGACGAACAGGAAACTCTGCAGAGGGCTTTCGCCTCTCAGGTGGGCTTCCATCGAAGCGGAGGCGAGCCGAACGCTGGCGCGATCGGTCGGCGGATGACTCCACTTTTGATTTCAACGGATCGAACAGTTATGAGCGACCGGCTGCCGACAGTGGCCCTAGCTGCGGGCGTTTCTTTCCTAAGCCTAAACGCCGGGGATGCGGCGGCACGGTTACGCCAGTGGAGTCGCGAGATAGCGTCATTCTCGCGCCGACTTGGCACGAACGATCCATCGGCTACGATCTTCGGGCCGACTATTCTTGTAGTTAACGCATGCTACGACTTGCTCCAGTACTTACGACGCGGAATCGTTGCACGTCTGGAACGAGCCCGCGAAGCGTTAGATCGGGCGGTTTCCGATGAGCACGCGGGGCACGATCACATAGCGCGGTGGGTCGCGTCACATCTGAGATCTATAGGCGACGCGGTATCACAGGGAAGTGTCTGGTCGATCCTTCCCGACGGCACTCCCGACGCGGCCAAACAGGCCTTCACAATGACGGCACCCCAAATCCTTACTCTTTGGCCACCTCAGCGCAAGTTATTAGCGCCGGAAGGCAAAGCAGCCGATTTGGCCTCAGCGAAGCGATTGGTCGTCGGTGTGCCCACGAGTGCAGGTAAGACACTTATTGCACAGTTGCTTATGGTTCAGCATCTAGCGACCCAAGGAACTGGCGTTTGCTACGTCGCACCGCAGCGTAGTCTCGGACGTGAGGTTCGCACAGCAGTCGTACGTCGGCTGCGATTGCTGGCCCGCGAAACGGCACGCGTTGGACCGGATCACGGTTTTCCTACCACTGGACCTCTGGCTGAACTTCTAAAACAGTTAGTCGCTTCTCCTGCGGTCCTGGACCGAGAGTCGGCGATCGCCATAATGACGCCGGAGCGTTTAGCGCATTCGCTTCGTGAAAATGCTGATGAAGTCCTTGCATCGTTTGGGATGTTTGTCTTCGACGAAGCTCACCAGATACGGGAGAAGGGTCGCGGCTTCTTGCTCGAGAGCCTTATCTCGTACCTTCACTGGCGAACGATAGATTCGGACCAGCAGATTGTGCTCTTGAGTGCTGCGCTCGGGAACGCGGCGCAGATTCGCTCGTGGATAGATCCGACGGGCGAAGGTGAATTGTTCGAATCGGAGTGGCGAGGGCCGCGCCGATTAACCGCGTTATTCGGTGTCCGAAATGACCCCAATGTGCCGCCTCGAGTGGAAAGCGTACGCGCGAGCGGTGCAATGGCTGATTACGTTAGAAGACTCATCTTTCAGGCGCAGGGAGTGTTCCGTCTGAAACCTACCGGCCAGAATACGATCCTTCTTACGACGCGCGATCCGCTCGGCGAAGTCGCATATAGAGCTACGGCATCCGGCGTGCGCGCGTTTGCGCCTGAGTCGGGCCACAGTACGCCGAAGTATCGGATGCTCGCCCAAATGGTTAGCTTCCTCGGACACGCAGGATCCGTTCTAGTGGTGTGTGATGAACGCAAGGCTGCTCGAAATATGGCCGCGGCGATCGCCGCGACCCTTCCCCCGGATCCGAGTGTTTCACGGCTCGTTCTGGCTTCGCGGTTAAAGTTGGGAGATGACCATCCGTTAGTGTCGGCTCTTGAACGTGGAGTGGCATATCACCACGCGGGTTTACCGTCGGATCTCCTCGAAACCATTGAAGATGCGGTTCGGTCGGGGGAGTTGAACTATCTGGTATCAACGAGCACCCTCACAGATGGAGTGAACCTTCCAGTCCGTACTGTCGTCCTGAATCCGAGTCATTACCCGAACCAGCCGGAAGACCAAAAAATGTCTGGGCCGAGGCTGCTAAACGCAATCGGGCGAGCCGGCCGCGCGGTGCTCGAGACCGAAGGATGGGTTGTCATGGCTGATTACCGCGGCATGAGTTCCACCGGATTAGATAACTTCGAGCCAGATGTGGATGAGCTCGCGGCCAGATCTGTGCTGACTAGAGAAGATGTCCTGGAAGAACTCGAGATCTTCGAGCATGAATTTGCGAGTAGTTACGACGCCGCCATGTCGGCACGAGGTAGTGTAGCTGATTTTCAAGCTTTTATATGGTTTGCCCTCGCTGCCGGAACAATCGAATTGTCTAGTGCAATAAGTGACGGACTAATTCCACTTCTTCATTCGACTCTTGCTTTCTCACAACTTCCCGAGCCGACACAAGCGCGCTTCCTGCGTGTAGCGCAACTTACAGCTCAACAATTCATCGACACCGACGATTCGTCGCGACGTTCCTGGGCGCGCATGGGCACGTCGGTCAATAGTGCAAGACAGCTGGACAAAATCGCGCACGAACTAGCCGCTGAAGTTGTCAGCCGTCAGCATATCGACGATCTGTCGGATCCATACGTCACGCTGGCATTGTTTGAGGCAATGGGAATTTGGACGCAGCTAGCTGACCTTCCCGAAAGTCCTCGAGAGTGGAGATTTCGAGTACGAGACTACTGGAATGCCCCGGAGGTCGACATCGATGTTGGCAACTTTCTCCATGCGTGGATTTCTGGTGTACCGATCCCCGCGATCGCCAATGACATATTTTATACTGTCCAGGATCGTGGATGGCGACTCGAAATGGCGGTCGACACGGTTTCAGATTTCTGCGAGCATTATTTCGCCTGGCTCAGCTCGGTGCTGATCACGCGCGTGAATGAATATCTACTTGAAGCAGGACAACCCCTGGAGCTATGCGTCGAATTAGGTACTTATATGCGTTATGGTGTATCGAGCAATCTGGCGGTCGAATTGATAACAGCTAACGTTCGCTCCCGAGAGCTGGCCAACACTGTCGCGAAGGTCGCTGTCGAAGAGGAAGTGCCCACCGAGCAGGTTCGGGAATGGCTAGGTGGATTAACTTTTGACACCTGGCGCGATAGATTCGCCGCAACACAGCTGGATCTTATTGATCTAATCGAGTACGCAAGACCGCGCTCGAGTAGTCTTCTGCGTGATTTGCTACTGAACGGCACAGCTAGCATCGATATGCCCCAGGTGTCGCAATTCAAAGCCGATCACCACTTCGTCTCGATCGCGCAAGAAGCGTCTGGTACGCCGCCCTACCCACTCGCGCTGTTTGTCGCTGAGCCTGAAGCGGACGGCATAGCGATCGCGCCGACTGGCAGCTTGATCGGCTATCTGCCACCGAAGTATCACGCGGAGGCGGAGTTGGTAATCGAGTCCGGCACCGACGTGCGACTGTCTCTGACTGATTATGTATTGACGTTCGCTCTTGTCCGCGATGACGATGAGCAATCACCGGCGTAAAGCTCGAGATCGCCGACCGGGATTCCGGCGGATCAAACTATGCAGACGCTGGCTTCAATGCGCCCGGGCTTGGCATCGAGGCGCAAGCGTCTGGTCAAGCGCTAGTCCGTTTCATCCGAACGTTGAGCCCATTTTCCGCGCCGCGTGATCGAAAGCATCTGGCCTAATCGCCGGAGTGGCGGCAGGCTGCCCACCACCGAGCCGGCAGCTAGGTCCGCCCACAAGCCGCCGACCGAACAGTGATGTTAAGGCCATCGCGGGCCGGTTCTGACACACGTACGATCTTCGTTGCGAGCCAAGGAGGGGAAGAGAGTCAATGGCGACGTTGGGTTCCTTACTGGCAACCGCTGCGAATCTGACGAAGCCTGATCGCAGTCCACAGGAGCGAAGGGCCCTGCAGGCTGCGCTTAAAGACCTCCGCTCTGCGATTGACGAGCTCGCCCCAGGCCATGCCACGCGGCACAGCGAGGGGCAGACAAACCCGGCTGACATTCCGTGGGTTCTGGCGCTGCCAAAAGGTACTGAGTACAACGACCCGGAAACCGACGCCCGTGTGATCTACCTATTCGCGTCGGACGGCAAGTTCGTAAACCTGTGTCTCGGGGTCAGCACCGCGAAGCTGGGAACCCTTGGCGCGCTTCGCGCAAGGACTGCAGTCCTCCGTGAGTTCTGTCCCGACGCAGCGGACTTGTCGTTGGTCCCCAAGCTGACCAATCAAGATGGAAAAGCAGCCGACTACATTAATGGCACTGCCTTAGCAAAGGTGTACGACCCTGAGCACATGCCGCCAGAAGACGAACTGCGTGGTGACCTCGATCGATTCCTCGGGTTCTCAGATGCCGCATACGCGGCTGGGCTCCGGTTCCACGAAACGATGGAACCAACCCATCTGTTCTATCCGTGGGTCGAAGATCTTTCTGGACCCGGCATTGTCGAGACCCGAAAAGCAATAGCCGATGACAAGGGTGCTGTCTGGTGGGTCACGAACACTGAGGTTGCCCAGCAGAAAGTTGAGCAGCTCCGCCAGCAAATCGCACAGGGAATCGACACGTATGCGTACCTTTACGCCGCCGGCAACTCGTGGCGAACGCGACTTCTAAACTTCACCAGATCAAAGGGGGACGTGGAGGCGGAACCGGAACTGCTCCCACCCGGTGACGCAGCACGCGAGGAGCGCCTGGCTATGAAGCTGGCTGACTTTATTGCGATGCCCACCTCGTGGTCGGGCGAGGGCCTCTTCGCTGCAGGGAACGGCAGACCTGTGCAAGAGATCATCGCGACTCGACCTAGCCGCACCTACGTTCACAGCGGTTTCGTTGCTGACGCCGGCACCACAACGACACCTCGTCTCGCAGCCCCGGTCAAGATCGCCACTCCGCCTCCGCCGGTGCGATTCCGCGCGGCGGACTGCGCACTATTTCAGCGTTACGCCAAAACGGTCGCGTGGCCGACCGAGGTCGAACAAGAGGATCGCGACCATTTCCGCCAGATCAGGTCTTCCCTGGTGGACTTGTTCGGCTGGCTAGCAGCTGAATACGAGGGAACGACCCAGCTCACGAAGTACGCTTCCCTACCCAGTCCAAGTGGGCGTTCACCCACGCACCTTTGGGGTTGTTCTTATCCTGCCGCCGCCGGCCATAAGTCCTTCGGTCTTCAGGTTGCCCTTATCATCCGTGCGGACGGTGCGGAGTTGTGCTTCTGTCTCGGTGCAGGATCGGCGGAAGTATCCGACGCGGCGAAGAGGGAGAGGCTCGTTTCTTCCTTCGCCGAACTCCAGAAACGCCTGCTGGAGGTTCCCGACTCCGTCAGCGATGCCGTGGCAGCTGCGCTTGAATCGGAGTACCGGCTACGCAGGCAGTGGCGGAGCGCACCCGGAGCCTCAGAGTTCAACGGTCTTCGCGACTGGATCAAGTATGCCGCCTCTCCAGAGGCGAGCGGCGCAAGCGTATCGCGATATTTAGGTCCGGATGAGCTTGACGCACTCGGCACCGGCATCGCCGACGAGATGTACTCGCTGCTTAGTGCAGTCCGTCCATTGATCGACTTCGTTTACGGCGATTCTCCGCCGCCGGTTGATCCATTAGAAGCGGCGCTCTCCAAGTTCGAGGAGACCGTCGACGAGGCGTTGCTGGACAAGTACCGACGGGGCTGGGAAGCAGCCAAGGCGGCGTTCGAGGCGACCTTCGGCACGAAAGACAAGCTTAACGAGCTGACGGCCGACGGCTTTTTCGCCTTCCTTAACCAAATCGATAGCCACACGAACGCCGAAACGGGGCTGTTCAGGCTTGGCCCAGGGACTCCGGCACCGAAGCGTGCGAACACTGAGTCCTGGAGGGCGCTCGAGGAGGACCTACCCAAGCTCAGGGAGGCGTTGAAGGCGTTGCTCTTCGGCAGCGGCGGCGTCGCAGCGCGAGTCGACAGCATGCTGGCTTTGCCGCGCCCCCGCCGGTACATCACAGATGACCTGGCCGTTCCCAGCATGCTCATGTGCTTCGTAGATGAGGCGGATCACTGCGGCATGAATCGGATGTATATCAAGGAGGGCCTTCTCAAGCGCATCGGGAAGCTCCCCGCGCTACCGGCCAACGCAACAATTGGCGCACGGTTCGAGTCTTGGGACCGCGTGCTACGGCGATTGCCACAGGAATACGGATGGGATTGGGATTGGGCGAAGACATACCTCTTCTGGTCGAGCGATGTTGTCGCCGAGTTTTTTGGAGAGGGAATCATCGACGGGGGCGAAACCTCCGCCGTGCTTGATGATGCCGCGCTGGTCTCGCTCGCCGGCGAACTTTATCTGAGTGACGATCAGTTTCTGGTTCAGCTGCGCGAGATGCTCTTCGAGAAGGGCCAGGTCGTTCTTTACGGGCCGCCCGGAACCGGCAAGACGTATATCGCGAACCGACTAATGCAGGTCCTCGCCCCCAGCCCGCAACAACGCCGAACCGTGCAGTTCCACCCGAACTACAGCTATGAGGACTTCGTCCGTGGCTACCGGCCGGTGGCGAACGAAAAGAGCGGCCTGACGTACAAGCCCGAGGATGGCCCGCTTACCGAGCTCGCTGCGAAGGCCCGTGATGACAGCGACAACCTGTACGTGCTCCTCATCGACGAGATTAACCGAGGCAACCTCCCACGGATCTTTGGCGAGCTGCTTTACCTACTCGAGTACCGTGACGAATCCGTAGACCTCATGTACCCAGACAAATCGGACGACCGGCGATTCACGCTACCGAGCAATCTCGTTATCCTGGCGACGATGAACACCGCTGATCGCTCCATCGGGGTGATCGACGCGGCCCTTCGCCGACGGTTCCATTTCCTCGAGCTCGCGCCCAACGTAGCACCGCTAGACGGCCTCCTCAGACGATGGCTTCAGGCTAACGAGCCGTCGATGCTGGAGCTCGCCGAGTGGGTGGATTGCCTCAACGAGAAGCTTGCCGCCGACTTCCCGGGCAAGCAGCTCCAGGTCGGCCATAGCTACTTCATGCCCAGGCCACCCGTAGTTGGTCCCGCGGTCCCCGTTGCGCTCGGTGAGGACAGGCTTGAACGCATTTGGCGAACTGACATTGAGCCTTTCCTGCAAGACCAACTCTTCGGCCAGGAACAGAAATTGTCGACTTACACCCTCGCAGCGATCAGGAAGTCCGTTGCCGCGTCCAAACATCCGGGGATTCAACAGGAGAGTCTCGCCAGTGGATCGGCCGACGATCACCCTTCGTGAGTTCGAGAAGAAAGAACTGACGCTCGACGCGCGGCAAGCGCGAGATCTCGCTGCATCAACGGCTGCATCGCTACAGCTCGGTATTACCGCCGAGGGGAACTACCAGCTCAAGGCGGGCAATCAAGTCGGCACGGTTGTCTTGCCATCGCTGAACGTGCTGATCCAGCCGAAGGTGGACATTCCCGACCTCTTCTTCCTTCTCTCTTATGCGCGCAGACTGCGCTGGGCAGCCGAGCACTTCCCGTTCGTCCATACAGAAGATCTCTTCGCATCCCTAGTTCAGTTCTTCGATGCCGAGATGGAGCGCGTGAGGATATTCGGCCTTCCGCGCGACTACGTCGAGGTATCCGAGACTCTTCCCACCATTCGCGGGCGTATTGACATCGCCGAGCAGTTACGCTCCCGGCAACTGCAGCCCTACCCCCTGGAATGCCGCTTCGCTGACTACACCGACGACATCCCGTTGAATCGAATACTGAAAGAGGCGCATGCCGTGGCCCTCGCGATCCCTGGGCTAAGCGCGGAGCTCAGCACACGGATTCGCGACCGACATCGTCGTCTATTTGCAACGGTCGAACCAGACGCTATGGGCGTCGACCTTCGCTGTGATGTCCACTTCACACACCTGACCGCGCACTGGGAGCCGGCGTACTGGCTCGCGACGCTTCTTCTGTCTTTCCGTTCGCTCCGCGACCAGGAGGGACGCACAATCGGACGCGCATTCACGGTCCAAATGGATCGGGTGTTCGAGCGTTTCGTTGAGATCGTGGTGAGGGAGGAGTTGTCGGAGGCGGGATTTGAAGTGCGATCGCAGATGCGAATGCCATTGACCGACCAAGCGAGGGTCGTCGACACGAACGAACCGCTTAACGGTGTCGGCATGCAGCCCGACCTGGTAATCATGAAGAATGGCAGGGCCGTCGCGGTCGCCGACATCAAGTACAAGCGCACCGATGACATCGGCGACTTCCAGCAGCCAGACGTCTACCAGCTATTTGCGTACTGCTCGGCTCTGGGCGTTCCCCGAGGACTTCTTATTTGCGCCGACCAGCAACCGCATACGACACAGCGGGCCACGCTTCCGAGTTTTGGGGGCCACATCGACATCGATGGCGTGGGCATTAACCTGTCTCTGCCGTGGCGAAGGGTACTCGACCAGGCCAAATCGGGAGCGAAAGTGCTTGCGGCGATGGCAAGCAGGGCAGTGCCTTAGCCATCGCTTATTCACCGATAATGACTGCGAAACGCTGGGAGTTAACCGGATCCAATAGGCTGACGATGGCGCGAAAGCGGTTGTCCAACAACGCATAACACGATCGAACCGGAACCGTTCGGATCGGCGGTTTGCTAATCCGTTGGTCGCGGGTTCGAGCCCCGCCCGCCCTACTTAGCGTCTGTATGACCTCGGCTGATCCGTGACACTCCCGGGATGAGGGAGTTGAACGTGGCGGAGCAGAGGTATCAGGCTGGAGACCCACGCTGAACATCGGACACAGCGCACCTCTGGCTCACTTGGGATCCCAGCGAAGGGCTCAGGGTTTGCATGAAATCTCAATTGATGATTTCGCCGCGCTCGCTTGAGAGGAGCTCGGCCAGGCGTTCCCGCCAGGCCTGCAGCTGCTCGGCTGTGAGTCGCGTCCACTCGGCGACCTCACTGACCACGCGGAGCGGGGCCGTGCTGCGGAACGACCGTGTGGGGTTGCCGGGGAACTTCTTGTCGGTCACATTCGGGTCGTCTTCGAATTCTCCCGTCGGCTCAACTTGGTAGACCCTCGGGACGGCTTCGCCCCCGGCGAGTTCTGCGGCGATCTCCGCGGCGAGGCCGGCGCCGTCGACGAGAGCGGTGAAGTAGATGTGGTTCATCACGATCTCGGGGCGGTAATTCGATCGATGACCGGCGGTGAGGAAGTCGCCCACACGCAACTGCGCCGTCGTGCCGTGGAAGAACGGACCTTCGTCAAGCGATTTCGACAAGTGGAATCCTTCGGAAGAACTGCGGGGACGTGCAAGCATGCAGCAACACCCGGGCCTTGCCGCAAGCCCCCCATGGCGCCTTATCCTGGTGGTGGAAGCAATCCAATGAACGTGGCGTCGGCAGCCGCCATAGCGTAGGAGCGTGCTGCTTCAGTGCGAACGCCTTCCGGTTTTCTGCCTATCTCAACCGGCCGCCGGTCAGCCCCGACACGATGGGCACATGAGAACCGGGCGACTGTTGTCGTGTCTCTCGGGGCGGGGGCGTGCGACCCGCAGCCGCGTTGTAAGTTCGTTCGCGGCCATAACCCCCGTGGCGCCTGCGCCACCGAAACGACGCGAGAGGAAGCCGATGCCAACGGTTGCATACCGCCGTGCGGGAGTTGTCGGCTTGGCCGCTGTCGCGCTGGTCGCCGTGAGCTGCACCGGTGGCAAGAGCGTGGGCACCTCGGCGCCCCAGCAGGGCGGGGTGAGTGTTACCTCCACACCCCAGGCGCCGGCGGCGCCCACTGAGGTGAAGCTTGTCGGGGAGCGCGGCGTGCAGGTAACGCTCACCGGACCGATCGCTGCCAAGTACTCGTCGGCCACCCAGGATCAGAAAAACGCTCTCGGTAAGCCGCTGACGGGTGACCACAATGCGGGCACACGGCCGAGCGGCCTGGTATTCCAACAGTTCCAAGGCGGGGTGATCACCGCGAAGAACGGCGACACCGGCACGCCGGCATACATCACGCTGGGCAAGATTCGGGAAGCGTGGAACGTGCCTCGCGATCCGGCGGGCGTGCCCGCGGTCACCGGCACTAACGGCTCGGCGGGGCCGTTGGGCTACCCGACCAGCGACGCAACCGCGGCCGGCGATTCGCTCGTGTCGAGCTTCGAGCACGGCCAAATCGAGTACAACCCCAAGACCGATCAGCTCCAGGTGACGGTAAACGGCAAGGCCGTGCCGTCGGGGCTGTAGCGGTGGACTCGTCGAAGACGGATTCCGCAACGCAAGGCACGCGCTGTTCCGGTCAGAGCACCCGGCGTCGCCGCATGGCCTCGGGCGAGGCCGATGCACTTACCCCTGTTGGTCCTCGACACTCCCTCGCGGGGGTGCATCGGCCAGCGCCGCCACTCCTTTGATGAAGGAATAGACCCCCTGCAAGGGAAAGTGGAACGGTTCATCCGTCGTCTTGCGTAGGACGGCGCAGGCGAGGCTGTCCCGGATGCCCGGATTGGCGGCCACGATCTCGGAGGTGATCTGGCCGGGCACCATCGGCACCATCATGGTCTCGCTCGACAGCGCGGCGAGCAGGATTTCATAGGTGTTCGCGGTCGCCAGGTCGTGGAAAAATCCCGGCTGGACGTTGTAGAACCCGTGGTCGACCCACCCCAGGCAGGGCGTCCAATGGATCATCACGCCGCCGGGCGCGGTGTGATCGTGAATCGCCTTGTAGCAGTTGGCTTGATTGAAGACATGCTCGGTCGTGCCGTTGTTGATGCAGACGTCGAACCTCATCCCCAAATCAAAGGGCAGGTTGAGATCTTGCTGCAGGCGATACTCATTGGGCGGGAGCAGATCGATGGCGTTGTAGCTGCGGTAGTTGAACAACGCTTTGTAGATTCGCTTGGCGTCGGCATAGCCCGCAGACATGCCGTCCGGCGCCGTCTCGGCCAGCAACGCGTCGCGCCGCGGTCCTTCGGGGAGAAGAATCGGGATTGCCTGCGCCGCATCGATCACCGACTCGGCTTCGCCGAATTCCAGGATGCGGCCTTCCTGAGGAAGCAGGCCGCGGCGCGACGCCTCCAGCAGGAAACTCAACTCGACGTTGGTAATTGCCATTACGAAGTCGGACTGGGCAGGTGGCAGCGCATCGTCGTTGATCCTATGGCTCGTCGCCGTTGGCCTGTTTCGGCTAATCATGACACCCGCTCGTCAGGGGCGCCTAGCAAAGACTGCGTTTATGCCACACCCGCCCTTCCACGCCGACCACTCCCGCAGTTCGCGCTATCGTCTGCAGGTGGCCATATCGACTCCGGTGAGCGCAGGGGTCGCGGCATTGCTCGCGATAGCGGCTTGCGCGACGGCACCGCTCGGCGCCGCCGACCCGACACCCCAGCAGTCGCCTTTTCCGACAGGGAAATCCGGCACCACCATCCATGTCACGGAATACAGCGCTGCGACCGCGGACGTCACGCTCAACAACGCGAGCTGGGTCTCGTCGGGCTGCACCGCGAGTGGCGGGGGCTGCAGCGTCATCGAGCTCACCATCGTCGGGAAGTCGGACACGCCGTTCAGCTATGGCGAGGCCTACGTGACCGCCGCGTCTACGCCGTGGCGGCAGGACCCTTACCGGGACGTCGAACGCGGTTCGTTGACCGTCGACTACCAGAAAATCAACAAGACGCCGCCCCTGCGATCGGGCAGTGTCGCCAACGGCCAGACCGCCCACGGATTCATCGCCTACGACGGGGCCGTCAACCAGGGCGACGTCTATATCGAGTTCAATGACCCCAACGCGCCGGCGGCGCCCACCCCATTAGCGGGCTGGAAAGTCCACACCTAGCGAACCGCAGCCCGGCGAAGGTTGCGGCGACGACGGGCCGTCCCGGCGATAGACTTTGGCGTCGGAGTTCCTGGCGGCACCAGTCATGCTTGGCTCGCAGCGACCGCCGAACGTGGAAGTCGGTGGTGCGCGGTGATCGAGTCGGGTGGCGACGCCGCGCTGGAAGTCATGCGTTCGGACGAAGAAGCGGCCAAGGGTTTTCGGGACTGGCTGGCCGCCGCCGAGCGCTCCGGTCAAAGAGTGCTGCGGCAGCCGGACGGCACCTACGTGCTGTGGCGGCGCGACGACGTCCTGGCCGCCATCCGCGACGGCGAGGTTTTCGCCAGCCGGCAGGGTGAGCTCATGCCCGGCAATCGGCCATTCGGTCCATACCGGAAAATCATGGTCGAGCAATTGTTCACGCCCGGCAATTCGCGCGACATGCTCAAGCCGGTGCGCACGATCATCGAAAACTGCGTCGGCGCCGTCGAGACGCAACTAGACCGCTGCGACGGTGCGGGTGTCGCCGAGGTTGTCTGGCGCGCGGCGTTCGTCACGGTCTGCGGGCTGCCGACGCATACCGCGCCCGACGCGGTCAACACAGAGCTGGTGGCAGCGATCCGCCGGCATCCGCAGGGCGGCACCGATGTGATCAGCCTGCTCGCCAACGAGCCGCTGACCGATGAAGAGCTCCTGGGACTGATGGCCTCGGTGGGCCGCGGCTTCATCTTCGTGTCGTTCGCGATCCGGGCCGGACTGGCGGTGCTGGCGCGAAAGCCGATGCTGCAGCGGGAGCTTCGTGAAAACCCCGATCGGCAACGCAGGTTCATCGAGGAGTTGCTGCGCTTGGATGGCGGGGCGAAGACCGTTTCCCGAATCACCAGCCGCAGCGTGACAATCGGTGAAACAACGATCCCGGCCGGGTCGCCCGTCGAGTTGTGCGTCGGATTCGTTCACCGCGACGAAGCTGACGAGATGTCCGGCCATAGCATCAAACTCGATGGACCGCAGCGCAATTGGAGTTTTGGGGGAGGGCCGCACCGGTGTCCGGCCTCGCACCTCGCCCGGGATCTGCTGGGTATGTTCTTTGAAGTGTGGCTCGCCAAGATCCCGTTCTTTTGGTTCGACTGGAACGGCGGCGACGTGCCCAAAGCCTGGTACCCCAAACCCTACAGCCCTGCGCCCAGCGCGATTTTCGATAATTGGTTTCCGGTTCACGTGCCGCTCAGGTGGCGACCGGAGCGGTGAGTTGGGCGGGTGCCGCGGAACGCGCGGACCCCGCGCCGCGGCAACGGTCTGCCAGGATCATCCCATGAACCAACCGTGCCCCTGCGGCAGTGGCGAACGCTATCCAGCGTGTTGCGGACCGCTTCACCACGGTGAGCGACAAGCGCGAACCGCGGAGGAATTGATGCGGTCGCGGTACTCCGCCTTTGCCGTCGGTGACGGCGACTACCTGTTTCGCACGTGGCACCCGCGCACGCGCCCGTCCGACGTGACCGTTGACCCGGGCATCACCTGGATCGGCCTCACGGTCGTCGACACGGTCGCGGGCGGCCCGGACGACGACCATGGGGAGGTGGAATTCACGGCCCGGTTCCAGTCCGCCGGCCGCGGCGACCGCCTGCGCGAACGCAGTCGTTTCGAGCGCCGCGCCGGCCGATGGTTCTACGTCGACGCGGTGGCGGAAGAGGCGTAACCGCAGGCGTGCCTGATCGTGGGCGGCACCCAACCTCGTCGACTGATCTTGTTACAGAGCGAGTGACGGGACTCGAACCCGTGTGTACGGCTTTGCAGGCCGCTGCCTAGCCACTCAGCCACACCCGCACGAACCGCAACCCTGCCAGCGCGGGTGACTGTTGCCCAGCGATTTCCTCGGTCTGATTCTTTCGGCGGCGGCAGCGTCCGCCCTGCCGGGTGGTGGCGGCTAAATTACCCGTATGCGCGGCGTTCGCCTGGTTCATGCTGTCCTGACCATCCTCACCGCGGGGTTGCTGCTGGCGGCTCCTGCCGGCGCGCAACCGCCGTCCAGGCTGACGGACCACGTTACCGACAGCGCCGGCGTGTTGACGGGTTCCGGTCGCGCGGCAGTGAGCTCGGCGATCGACCGGCTCTACCGCGACAGGCACATTCAGCTGTGGGTGGTCTACGTCGACAACTTCTCCAGGTTCAAACCGGAGAACTGGGCCGACAGAACCCGTAGCGCCAGCGGATTGGGCGGCAGCGACGTGCTGCTGGCCGTGGCCACGAACACCAAGCTGTACGCCTTATCGGCGCCGCCGCAGCTGCCCGGCCTCACGGATGCCGAGCTGGACAATCTGCGCAGCAAGCGAATTGAACCTGCGGTGGGCGTCAAGGATTGGAGCGGCGCCGCGGTCGCTGCGGCCGACGGATTGGACCAATCGGCGAGCTCGCCGAAGCCGATCTGGCTGCCAATCGCGATCGGCCTCCTGGTCGTCGTGGTCGTCGTCGTTGTGGTTTTCGCGCTCTACCGGTTACGCCGCCGCCGCGCCGCGCGTCGCGACGGTCAGCCGGGCATCGAGGGGCGCGAAGAATCATCGGGGGATGCGCTGTCGACCGCGGACGCCCGGCTGCGTCAGATCGCCGACTACGTCAGCAGGCATGGCGAGAGCATCGGGGCCGAGGCGCAGACCCGATTCCAAGAGGCCAAGCGGTATCTGGCGGCGGCGCACGCCAAGGAAGCCACCAACGCGGCCGAAGCCGTCGCCTACGCGAACAGGGCATCCACGTTGGCCGCTCAGGCGCAGACGCGGGCGAACGCCGACGTGTTGGCAGCGCACCGCCGTCGGGGTGGCGGCACGGCAGCTAGACGGTGAGGGGTGGCGCCACCGTCCGGTTCAGAAGCACCCGCTCACGTGAACCCGCCGTCCGCCCCCCACGCAAACATTCACCGGCGGCGGTGGAGGTGGAAAATCTTGCGGCAGTGGGGCGTACGCGTCGGGCGGTGGGACGTTGGCGTTGATCGTGTCGGCGACGTTCGTGCACCCACTAACTGAAACACGTCGGCCCACGCTGGCGCACACATCCGCGTTGGCCACACCCGACGGCCGCACCACGGCATACGTCTCGGGGATCGCGGCCAAGGTCAACACTGCCATCCCCGCTACGGTCCAGGACCGTGCCCTGACATTCATCGGGATCTCCTCGTTCTGACCGGCGGCGAATTGGGGGCCGCGAGGTGGTTACGTCGCCGACCCGGTCGCTTAGGGGGTCGCGCCGGCCTGTCCGAGCAGCGGGGTCCACTGGCAACGCTGCCTGATGTCGGCCAGTGGCTGACGGATGTTCTCAAGATCGGCCTGCTCCTGGGGGTTGGCGTTGAAGTACTGCTGCACCTCGTCGCGGATCTGGTCCTTGGGCCGATCCTGCAGGTCGGTGTAGAAGCCGTTCAAGTCCGGATGTGTGAACAGGTAGGTCGAGAGCGATGCGGCCACGCCAGCCGCGACGCCGGCGACGTCCGCCGCGGTGCAGTTGGCGGGGCGCGGCGTCGGGTCGGCCGTGGCGGTTCCCGCGCCAGCGCATACCAGTGCGCCGCTGATCGCGCCCGCGCCGATCACCCCGACCAGTAGCCGACGCGGGATCCACTCCGCGAGGACCGGGACCGCTCTGTTCAAAGTAAGTCGGGCTGCAGTTGGCATGGTGTTAACTCTGGACCCGGACGGAGGTCCTGTGCTCGGGCCGAAAGTCCCTACTAGCGCGGCCAACCGTCACCCAGGGCGTGAGGGGGTGAATTTGCGGCCGGGGCCGCAGACGGAACCGTGGATGACTTGAACCAAGGGGCAATTCAGCCGGAACCGTCGGCGTGCAACAGCGACCGGGTGATCCGACCGCTCTGGAAACGGATGTGATGCGCGGGACGACGCAGGGCCTCGACAGCGGTGTCTGGATGCACGATGACTCCGCCACCAGACGGAATCCCGAGCCCGCTGGCGGCTCCCTGCAGAGATTCGATCGTCCGCGACAGCCGCGCCCACTCGCCGCCCTCGTCGTGCGCGTCGACGACCATGGGAACGAGGTCGAACACGCCGAACAGCTCGGGTGCGCAGGACTGCGGCGTCTCGGCGATTCCGTACCGGCCCAGCTGGACCGCGCCTGCGGAAATGCCCACCAGAAGCGCGCCTTGGGCGTAGCGGTCCCGAATCACCTCTTTCATCCCGGTTTTCTCGAACGTGTCCCAGCCGAGGCGGACGTCGCCGCCCGCGAGGACGATCAACTGGGCCCTATCCAGGGAGGCGCGGTCGTCTGGCCCGAACGACGAATCGATCATGCGGCGATCGGTTATTCCAACGGCCTCCATCGCGGCCTCGAAGATCTCGTAGAACTCCGGACGATCGCCGTTCGAGGCGCCGATATAGGCAGCGCTCAGCGGGCTGGCTCGGGCTAATCCATCGACGGCGGTCTCGAGGAGCAGCCGGTCCCGGTGTTTCCAGAAGAGCAGCTGACTGTCCGCCAGGAGATAAAGCGGTTGTAGGCGAGGCGCGGTATCTGTCACCGACCGGCCTGGTCGTTGGTGAGCTCGTCGAACCGCGCAAGCGCGGTATCGAGGTCCGCCTGGTCGAAGATTTCGCAGCGGTCGATGAGTTGACCGTCGACGGTCTGGACTTCGATTCCTCGCCACTCGGCGTCGAAGCCGTCCTGTGAAACGCCGTGCGCCACATGGGAGCAAACCATTCCGAGGTCAGTCAAGCGGTGCACGGCTTCGATCCGGAAGGTGAGATCCGTGGTCAGTTGCCACAGCGAAAGCAGGGATGCGTTCAGGCCGCCCTCCTCGATGATCCCGGGTCGTCGGTGATCGATGTTCACCCAATCCGGCGTCGTCGGAAACAGCTCGCGCCGGTTCATCGCGTCGTAGGACCCTGCGATCACCGACCACGTGTGCGCGTGTGGGGCCGCTTCACCGGCGAGATAGCGGGCATCGAGTTCTTCGAAGGCGGCGTCCATGTCGTCGGGATCAAAGAAGACGTGGGCCGAAATCCGCAGGTCCGCATCGAGCTCCGCGACTCCGAGCATTTCGATGACGAATTCTGAACGCTCTGGGTCGGAGTTGAAGGATCGAATGAGTATGAGGGCGAGCCGCTCCCCGCGAGTGGCAATGACCGTCAGTGCCACGTGCGCCAAGCCCTCGGCCAAGGCTTGTATGTTTGCGATGACGGCGTCGCGGCCGTCCCAGAAGCCGACATTCACCACTCGCCGGCGATCGTCGACAACGCTGTCGCCAGAAAGGATTTCGGCCGCGGCGGCCCAGTCGGCATTGGCCGAGTGCGCGAAGAGCCGCTCTTCTGCCCGGCTTGCCGCGTTCTCTAGGCTCGGCGTCGGCCGGTTCAGCTCTTCAAAGCGGGCAAGGGCGGCGTCAACGTCCACATCATCGAACATCTCGCAGCGATCGACCCTGTCTTCCCGGAAAGTGAAAAAGACGACCTCTCGCCACTCGGCGTCGAAGCCGTCTTGGGAGGTGCCATACCCGGTATGAGTAATGACGGCTCCAGCGTTTGTCAGCCGGTGCACCATCTCGATGCGCATCTTGAGATCGGGCGCGACATCCCAGGTGGCTTGGACATACGGGACGATGTTCCCCGGCTCGAACGTTATGCCGCGCCGATGGTCGATGCTGACGAAATCCGGCGTGGTCGCGGGCATCTCGCGCCGGTTGAGCCCCGCGTACGTCTGCACCATGAGCGACCACGTGTGCCCTTCATCCGCCGCCTCGCCTGCGAGGTAGCGGCCATCGAGTTCTTCGAATGCGGCGTCTAATTCGTCGGGATCGAACAGGATGCGTGTCGCAATCCGGTTTTCGGCATCCAGCTCGACAATGCAGAGCAGCTCGACGTTAAAGTCTTCGGGCCCTTCGTCCAGCGAGAATCGCGTACGTCTGAGGAGAAGTCTTTCGCCGCGGGTTGCGATGATGGTCGATGTGACGTGGGTGACCCCAATCTCGGTAAGGCTTCGCATGTTTGCGACGTCAGAATCTCGGCCTCGCCGAATGCCGGCGTTCACGGTCCGCCGGCGGTCGTCATTGGCCACGTCATCAGCCAGCATCGCCCCCAGGGCTTTCCAGTGACGTGCCGCGATGTACCCCCAGAACTGTTGATCGGCACGAGTTGCCGCGTTTTCATACCTCGGCGCGGGTGGTTCAAGTTGCTCGAACCGCGCGAGCGCGGCGTCGAGCTCCGTCTCGTCGAAGACTTCGTATCGACCGAGCCGGTCACCTTCGAAGGTACAAATAGTGGTCGTCTGCCACTCGGCGTCGAAGCCCTCTTGCGAGGTCCCCTTCACCACTTGGCTGACGATGGCTCCACGTTCGGTCAACCGGTGCACGGCCTCCACGTAGACGTGTACCTGGGGGAGAAGCTCCCACACGGAGCGAACGGATTTCGCCAGATCGGCACCCTCGATTGTCACGCTCCGTCGGTGGTCGATGTAAACCACGTCGGGCATCATCGTGGGAAGTTCGTGCCGGTTGAACTGGGTGTGGCCCTGGGCGACCAGCGACCACACGCGCGCGTGGGGGGCCGCTTCGCCGGCGATGTACCGGGCTTCGAGCTCGGCAACGGCGGCGTCGAAGTCGTCGGCGTCAAAGATGGAGTGAACAATCATCCGGTTGTCCCCGTCGATCTCGACGACGCCGACCATGTCCGCGCTGATTTCCCCGGGCTCACATCCCTGGGCGGAGGACCAAATACGAGTGAGGGCAAGGCGTTGCCCACGAATCGCGAGGACCGTCGAGACAAGACGCTCGAATCCGACCTCAGCGACGGCCCGCAAGTTGGCGATATTCGAATCGCGCCCGCGTAGTACACCGGAGTTGACGACCCGACGGTTGTCATGCGACACAGCGTTCTCGGCGAGTAAGTCGGCCATCGCTGTCCAGTCCCGTGTCGTGAGGCAGGCCCAAAACCGTTCGTTCACTTGGCCTGCCGCATTGACCGGGCGGTGCGGCCGCGCTTGCAATTCTTCGAAGCGCGCAAGGGCCCGGTCGAGTTCTGTTTCGTCGAAGATCTCGGAGCGGTTGATCAGATCACCGTCGACGGTCGAGATGCCGATTTCTCGCCATTCGGCCCGGAAGTCGTCGCTCGACGTCCCTTCGATAACCCGCGTGACGACTGCGCCGAGCTCGGTCAACCGATGCACGGCTTCGATGTAGACCCTGAGCCCCGGAGCGAGCAGGTCCCACGAGGCTTCGAGGTATGCCGCCAGATTGTCCGGAGGGAACGCTATTCCTCGTCGGTGGTCGACGTTGGACCAGTCCGGCGTCGTCGGCGGTAGCTCGTGGCGATTAGCCGCGGCATAGGCGTGCGTGATGACCGACCACGTAAGGGAATGTTCGGCCGCTTCTCCTGCGAGGTAACGCGCGTCGAGCTCGGAGATCGCGGCGTCGATGTCGTCGGGATCGAATATGACGGCCGCCGCGCATCGATCGTCGCCGTCGATCTCGACGACACCGAGTGCCGCAGCTTGAAACGACGTGGGTAGTGCGTCTTGGCTCGTGAAGGTGAACCGGAAGAGCGCAAGGTTCTCTCCGCGAGTCGCGACGACGGTCGCGCGCACATCGCTCATCCAGACCTCTGCGGTGGCCCGCCAATTCGCCATCTCGATATCGCGACCGCCTCGGATCCCGGCGTTGATGACGGAGCGGCGGTCGTCGGAG
Organism: Mycobacterium scrofulaceum; assembly: GCF_001667885.1. Taxonomy (GTDB): domain Bacteria; phylum Actinomycetota; class Actinomycetes; order Mycobacteriales; family Mycobacteriaceae; genus Mycobacterium; species Mycobacterium scrofulaceum_C. The sequence goes on from NZ_LZJW01000060.1 coordinate 45,443, forward strand.
CAGAAGTCACCCGCGAGTAGCTCCGCCATCGCCTCCCAGTTGTGGGTGCCAAAATGCGTCAGGAACTGGTGGACGACCCGGCTTGCCGCATTCTGCGGCGTGGGCGCCGGCTGGCTGAGCCGATCGAACTGCTCGATCACGGCGGCCAAGTCTGTCTCGTCAAACATCTCGCACCGGGTGAGCCGATCACCGGCGACGGTGAGGAGTTGAATCATGCGCCACTCGACGGCCAGGCCGTCGCGTGACGATCCTTGCGAATCGATGGTGACGACTGCCCCGATGTTGTTTAGTCGATGCACAGCTTCGATGGTGACCCGAAATTCCGGCGTGAGATCGAAGAAGGTCTGTAGAGCCGGGGTCAGCTCGCCCGACGCGAATGGCGTGCCCCGCCGGTGGTCGACGATCGCCCAATCCACCTTCGAAACTTCATGCCTGTTGAACCTCCTGTAGATCTCCGTGATCACCGACCACGTCCGTGCGTGGTCGGCCGCTTCGCCTGCGAGGTAACGGGAGTCGAGCTCTGCCAAGGCAGCGTGAATGTCGTCCGTATCGAAGAAGACGACTGAGGTGATCAGCCCCTCGGAATTGAGTTCGAGCACGCCGACCACATCGGTGAGAAATGCGTCGAGCCCGTGATCGCGATCGGCGAAGCGCAGGCGCATGAGGGTAAGACGCGTGCCGCGAGTCGCCACCACGGTTGCCGCCACGCTCGCGGGCCAGAGACCGGCCACTGTCTTCATGTCGGCGATCTGAGCGTCTCGACCATGTTGGGGGCCCGCGCCTACTACACGACGGCGATCGTCGTATACGAGGTTGTTGTCCAGCATCGCCGCCATCGCGTCCCAGTCGCCGGCGGCGAACAACGCCAGGTACCGCCGACCGGTTTGGGTTGCTCCGTTTTCCAATTGGCGCGCCGGCCGGCTGAGCTCATCGAATCGCGCCATCGCGGCGTCGACGTCAGTTTCGTCGAAAAGCTCTGTACGGCTCATCCGGTCACCGTCAAACAGCACAATGTCAACGACCTGCCACTCAGCGTCGAAACCCTCCGGCGAGGTCCCAATGGTCACGTGAGTGAGCACCGCGCCGAGGTTGCTCAGCCGGTGCACAGCCGCGATGTAGATATGGGACCGCGGCGAAAGTTCCCAAGTAGCGAGAAGATATGCGCCCAGATCACCGGAACCGATCGGTGCGAGCCGTCGATGGTCGATATTCACCCAATCGGGTGTAACGCGAGGGAGTTTCCGCTGGTTCAGCGCCGCGAAGGCCTCGGCTAGGAGGGACCAGGTATGAGCGTGGGTGGCCGCTTCACCGGCGAGGTAGCGCGCGTCGAGCTCATCGATAGCGGCACCGAAGTCATCGAGGTCGAAGACGATCCGTGCCGACACCTTCCCGTCGGCGTCGAGTTCGAATACGTCGAAGACGTCGGTGTGGAACGCCTCGGGTCCCGTGTCGCGGCCCCAGGTTTGCGTGCGGCAGAGCGCCAGGCGATCGCCTCGGGTGGCAATGACGTCCGACGTCATGCTCTTGACGCCGATAGCGACCGTTGCCGACATCTCTTCGAGCACCGCCTTACGGCCCTGTCGCACACCCGAATTCACCGTGCGACGACGATCGTCGCTGGAAATGTCATCGGCGACCATGGCGGCTATCGCGTCCCAGTCGCGCGCCGCATAGTATGTTTCCACGAGCTTGTGGGCCAGGGTTGCCGCGTTTTCCAGCCGCACCACCGGTTGGCTCAACCGGTCCAAACGCGCCATCGCGCGGTCCAGGTCTTCCTCGTCGAATAACTCACACCGGCTGATCAGGTCACCGTCGACGGTCATCAGGACGAGCTCCCGCCACTCGGCTTCGAAGCCCTGTTGCGATGTTCCACGCGTGACATGGGTGACGATCGCGCCGACGTCGGTCAGCCGATGCACCGTCTCGATGTGAGTCGCGCCGTCTTGGGCGAGATTCCAAGCGGCACGGACATAGGCGACCAGGTCACCGGGTGCGAACGCTGCGCCCGTCCGATGGTCGAAGCTCGCGAAATCTGTTGTGGTCTGAGGCATCTCATAACTGTTGAGCGAGGCGTAGGCCCGAGTGATAACCGTCCAGGTATGCGCGTGGGCGGCTGCCTCGCCTGCCAGGTAGCGGGTGTCGAGCTCGGCGACCGCGGACTCGATGTCTTCGACGTCGTACGTGTCGACGTTCGCGATTCGGTCGTCGGCATCGATCTCGACGACGTTGAGGGCGTCGTTTTCAACAGCCCCGGGGTCGCGGCCGGAGGCTCGAGTACGGGCGAGCACGAGGCGTTCGCCGCGAATCGCCAGGGCGCCCACCATCGAGATGGTGAAGCCGACTTCGGCGGCCGCCTGCAAGTCACGCACCACGGCACGTCGACTGTATTGCGTCTCGGCACTCACGACCCGCCGGTGATCGACGCCCACATGGTTGTCAGCGACGGTGTCCGCCAGGGCATCCCAGTCGCGGGTCGCAAAGTGCGACCAAACATGCTCGAACACCCGCGCCGCCATGTTTTCCAACCGCCGCCCGGGTGGTTGCTCCGCTTTGAACCGGGCTTTGAGTTCGGCCATTGCGGCTTCGATGTCGTCGATGTCGAACCACACGTGCAGCCCGATTCGTCCGTCAACGTCGAGGCCGAACAATTGCAGCGAATCGTCCCGCGGCGCACCGGGACTGGTATCCGCCATGTGCACTTCTAATCGCGTGAGCGCCAGCCGATCACCCCGCACGGCGACGGTTGCGTGACCGTGCCATACGCCGCCGAGCGCGCGTGTGCTCTTGACGACGTCGTCGACCCATTGGGAAGGGGTGACCACTGTGCGGGGGAATCCGACGACCTTGCGCCGGCTCTCGAGGGCGAGTTCGGGCGCGAGTCGTCGCTCCGTTTCCTCCCAGGCCTCCCGGTCGATAGCGGCGTCCAATTCGCGCACCGCACGCACGCAGGCGTTGTCCAGTTCGACGGGCGGCGGCGCTTCCTGCGGTGCCTCCGGGGTCGCGGCGCCACGATCGCCGACCAGGCCGCGCGCCCTTTCGGCAAGTGCCGCAGCGCCTTTACGCTCGTATAGCTCGACCGCCCGCGCGGCGGCGGATCGCGCTCCCGCGATGTCCCCGGCGGCGCCCAAAGCCGTTGCCAGCGCAAGGCATGCGTCGCCATGATCGACCAAGGCGTCGGTGCGCTCGGCCAATGCGACGGCCTCCTGGGCAATTCGCCGCGCCTCGTCGTGGTCACCGCCGCGGGACAGTAGCCGCGCCCGCAGGGTGCGCCAGGCGATCGACGCCTTCAATGCGTGACCGGCCAGACGCTCACTCTCGGAGCACAATTCACTGGCCTCGGCATCCCGGTCGAGTGCGAGGCACGTGCGGCCGAGCAGCGCAGCGGTTTCGGCGGTGTCGGCGTCGAGACCCATGCGGCGAAAACCGTTGTAGGCCTTGCGCAGGTACTCCTCGGCCGCGGCGGGCTCGTCAACCACCAGCTCGACGATCCCGGCGAACTGCTCGACCTCGACAAGGGCATGGCGCAGACCGAGCTCGGTGACCGTGCGCCGCGCCGAGTCGATCATCCGTCGCGCCGCCGCCGCCCGGCCGCGGAACGCCTCCAACACCGCCTGGCACCGCGTCGACGTCGCTTCGACCGCCGGGGAGTCGGTGGTGATGCGCAACAGCCGCACCACGTCCAGGCACCGCCCGCCGGCGCGCGGCACCGGGTTGGGTCCCCAAAGCGCGGCCAGTGGTGCCTGCGCCAGCACCGCGTTCACCCGGCGGTGTTCACGCGCGCGCCGAGCGGCGGTGAGAGCGTCGTCGAGGGCGATCTCGCAGTCGCCGATCCTGCCCAGCCGGGCCAGGCACCCGGCACGCACGGTGTGTGCCTTGGCTTCTCCTGCCGCATCACCCAACTCCGCCAGTTTGCTGGCGGCGGCGCCCACCGCGGTCTCGACCTCGTCCAGCCGTTCGGGGTGAATCAGCATCGACAATTGACCGTCGAAGCATGTCGCCCATGCCGCGAGTTGGGCGGAATCGACTGTGGCGGTTTGCAATTGAGCGACGGCGCTGTTCGCCGAGGCCACGTCGCCCGCGGCCAGCAGGGCCTCGCACCGCGCGATCAGCAGCGCGGCAATTTGGTCGTCGCGGTCGGGCAGCTCGTCGTCGATCTCTTCCAGTGCGTGCAGGGCGCGGTCGTAGAGGTCGGCGGCGCCCTCGTAGGCGAGGCGCGCCATCGCCTGATCCGCCGCGCGCCGGCAGTATTCGACCGCCTTCGCCGCGTTCCCCGCCCACGCGCATTCGAAGTAGTGATACGCCAGTTCGGCGAGCAGTTCCTCGTCGGCACCGGGCTCGCTTTCCAATGTGGTGGCGATGCGCTGATGCAGCCGCATGCGCCGCACGGACGGCAGTTCGGCCAGCAGCGATTGCCGAACGATCGCATGGTTGAACCGGTAACGGCCACCGGGCTCTTCGATGACGATGCCGGCTTTGCACGCCTCGTCGAACGCGTCGACCAGATCGTCGCCGACCACGCGTTCGACCAGTTCCAACACGAACCGGCTCCCGACGACGGCGGCGGCGGCGAGCGCCTTGTTGGCCTCGGCCGGCAGCCGCGAAAGCCGCCGGCTCACCGCCTCCCGCACGCCCTGCGGCAGCGTGCTCTGATCCCAGCGACCGCCGCTTTCATCCACGTGGCGCAGGGCCTCAATCAGGAAGAACGGGTTGCCACCGGTGACCGACGCCAATGCCCGGGCCAGTTCCTCGTCGTTGTAGCCGGCCTCGGCGACGTAGGCGGTCACATCGTCTTCATCCAGACCGCTCAGCGCGAGGCGGCTGGCGGTGCCGTCGCGGTGCAGGTCGGCCAGCATCGCCGCCAGGGGATGGGCTCGGTCGAGATCCGTGCTGCGATACGTGCCGATGATCTGCAGCCGGGCGTGCTCACCGAAACGCAGCAGATGGCGCAACAGCAGCAGCGTGGGCTTGGCCGCCCAGTGCAGGTCATCGAGGATCAGCACGACGGGCGCTCGCGCGGAGGCGAGCGCCAACAACGCGACGACCGCGTCGAACAGCGCATAGCGTTCGGTGTCCGGGTCGGCCCGCGTCGGTGCGGCCAGGTCGGGCAGGACGTCGACCAGCCCGGGGATCAGCGTGAGCAGCGCCTCCACGCCGCGCAGCCCACGGAGCCCGCCCGGACCCAGGCACGGCACCAGCGAACGCAGCGCTTCCGCGAAGGGCTGGTAGGGCGCGCCGAGGTCCTCGTCGCATCGGCCGTAGATCACGAGTGCGCTTTGGTCGTAGGCCTGCCGCGACCACTCACCGGCCAGGCGCGTCTTGCCGACCCCCGGTTCCCCGGCGATCAGCATTGCGTTGGTGCCCCCGGCGAGCGCGGTCTGCCACCCTGAAGCCAGTCGCTCGAGCTCGCGGCCACGTCCGACGAATGGCCCGCGCCCCGTGAGCACCGCGGGCAGGCTGGGGCGTTCCAGCGGCGGCTCGGCGGGAGCCGCCGGACCGGGATCGTCGGCGGTGAGCAGATGCAGCTCGAAAACGTGTTCCGGCCGCGCCAGGTTGCGTAGTTGCCGCGTTCCCAGGTCGGCGAGCACGACGTCGTCGGGCAGCGAGTCGATGACGAGCTCCGCCGTCGCCCCCGAGCACAGGATCTGGCCGCCGACGGCCAGCGACCGGAGGCGAGCGGCGCGATTGACCGCGCGACCGAAGTAATCGCCGTCGCGGAGCTCGACCTCCCCGGTGTGCAAGGCCACGCGGATACGCATGGGTTCGCGCAGCGCCCACGGCTCCTGCTCGATCGCGGCTTGGACCTCGATCGCCGCGGCGGCGGCCGCCGAGGGGCGATCGAAAACCGAGAAGGTGGCGTCGCCCTCGCCGCGCGTCTTGATCAGCCGCCCCCCGCGCGACGTGACGACCTGCTCGACGAGCTCGTCGTGTCGGGCCAGCGCCACCGCCATGGCCGCGGCGTCGGCCTCCCACGCCGCCGTCGATCCTTCGATGTCGGTCAGCAGGAATGTGACGGCGCGCGTCACCGACGGAAGCTGCTGTGCCGCAGGCGTTTCCAGCGAGGAATCTTGCGCGACAATCGCCGCTTCCAGCCGCCGGAGCTCGGGGCCCGGGTCGACGCCCAGTTCGTCGGCCAGCAGCGCACGCGCACGCTGGTAGGCGCCCAGCGCTTCGCCCTGCCGGCCGGCGCGATACAGCGCGAGCATCAGCTGGCCCCACCGCCGTTCACGCAGGGGCGCATCGGCAACGGCGGCCTCGAGCTCGCCGATGATCTCCGCGGCGCGGCCGGTCGCGAGCAGCGCATCGGCCCGATCCTCCACCAGCGCGGCATGGCCCTCGATCCACCGCGTTTTCTCGGAGGTTCCTCGCCGACTGTCGGGCAGCTCGGGGATCCCGCGCCAAAGGGCGAGCGCCTCCTCGAAGCGGACCACCGCCTGGCCGGTGTCGCCTGCGGCGGCGGCGTCGCGCCCCAGCCGGGCGGCCGACTTGTAACGCGCGGCATCCACCTGGGTCTCGGCCAGGGTCCAGCCCGCGCCCGCCGTCAAGACGAAGCCGTCACCCAGCGTGCGGCGTAATGAGGAGATGTGGGTTTGCAGCGCCTTGGCTGCGGTGCGTGGCGGATCCTCACCCCAGAGCAGTTCGACGAGCGTGTCGGCCGCCACGACGGATCCGCCGTGCAGCCCGAGCATCGAAAGGATCGCGCGAGGTTTTGCGCCCGGGATGATGACGGGCGCTCCGCCTTGCCGAACCTGCAGAGGTCCCAAAACCCCCAGTTCCACCGGTGGAAGCGTACTCACATAGGTCATCGTCGGTGGGCTGATTCAACGCATGGTCAAGACCGGGTAAAGGTCTCGTCGCCAGGAAGATCACCGCCACCCTAGGGTCCGCCACTGTGAACCGTTAGGTTTGTATCCATGGTCAATGAAGGGGGAGGTGGTTCGGCGTTCACCTGGCAAGGCCGGCGTGAGCTGGTTAGCCAGATTCATGAGCAGCTCGATGAGCTGGTGGAAGCCCGCGACCAGATGGAGCAACTGGTCAGGGTCATCAGCGAAATCGGTTCGGACCTCGACCTCGACGTGACCCTGCATCGGATCGTCAAGGGGGCGATGGAGCTGACCGGCTGCCGTTACGCAGCCCTGGGCATCCGCGCTCCCGACGGCGCCTTCGTGTCGTTCGTCCGCGCGGGGATCGACGACGACACGGCGCGCCTGCTCGGTGATCTGCCGGTCGGCGAGGGTCTGCGGCTCGCCGACGTGAGTGCCCATCCCCAGGCCGGCGCGCTGCAAGCCCACGATCCGCCGGTGCGTGCGCTGCTCGGGATTCCGATCACGGTTCGGGGGGCGGACTTCGGCAGCCTCTACCTGGCCGACGACGTGGCCGGCCGGGCGTTCTCCGACTCCCAGGCGGCCGCCGTGCGGGCCCTGGCGACCGCCGCGGCCGCGGCCATCGACAACGCGCGCCTGTTCGAGCGGGAACGGGAATCCGCGAAGTGGACCAAGGCCAGCCGCGAGATCACCACCGCGCTGCTGTCCGGCGACCCCCAGACCGGGCCGCTCCAGCTGATCGTGAACCGCGCGCTCGACCTGGCCGGCGCCGAACAGGCGATCCTGCTGGTCCCGAAGGAGCCCGACCTGCCCGCCGACGAGGTCGACACCCTGGTCGTGGCCGCCACGGCCGGCCGATACTCCTCGGAGGTGATCGGTCGCCAGGTGCCGATGGACGGCTCCACCACCGGCGGTGTCGCGCGGCGCGGCCTGCCGCTGATCACCGAGTCCTTCCAATACCCGATCGAGGGATTCACCGACGTCGGTGAACGCTCGGCGATCGTGATGCCGCTGATCGCCGACGGCGCGGTGCTCGGCGTCATCGCCGTCGCTCGCGACCCGCAACAGTCGCCCTTCGGCAACGATTACCTCGAGCTGGTCAGCGACTTCGCCCGGCACGCGGCCATCGCCCTGGCGCTGGCTGCGGGTCGCGAACACGCGCTCAACCAGGAACTCGCCCAAGCGGACAGCGTCGATGATGCGGTGAACGCCGCCGCGGAGGAATTGCGCCGGCTGTGGCGTGCGCGCCGCGTCGTCGCCGTCACGTTCCCGGCGCAGAGCTCCTCCACCGGAACCGCCTATGGCACACCACAAGTCGTGTCGGTCGGCGAACCCGTGCAGTGGGAAGACTTGCCGCCGCGTACTCAACGCAAGCTCAGCGCCTTGCGCGAGGGCGACCTACTCACCCCCAGCACAGGGGAGCCCGGGACGGCCGGCATCGCGCTGCAGCACCCCGAGGGCGTGCTCGTCGTCTGGATAGATCTGGCCGAACGTCGGCCGTTCACCCTCGAAGACCAGACCTTGCTGACTGTATTGGCGGGCCGGCTCGGCCAGGGCCTGCAGCGCGTCCACCAGGTCGACCAGCAGCGCGAAACCGCCCTGGCTCTCCAGCACGCGATCCTGGGTCCCGCTGATCTGCCACACGGGTTCGCGGTGCGTTATCAGGCTGCCAGCCGGCCGCTGCAGGTGGGCGGTGACTGGTACGACATCGTCGACCTCGAAGACGGACGCATCGCGATGGTCGTCGGCGACTGCGTGGGGCATGGCCTGGCCGCCGCGACCGTGATGGGGCAGGTGCGCAGTGCGTGCCGCGCGTTGCTCTTCGAAAACCCCAGCCCCGGGGCCGCTCTCGCCGGGATGGATCGCTTCGCCGCGCGGCTGCCCGGCGCGCAGTGCACCACCGCCGTTTGCGCGGTGCTCAACCCGGAGACCGGCGAGCTGGTGTATTCCAGTGCCGGGCACCCGCCGCCCATCCTGGTCCACGCCGATGGCACCACCCAGATGCTCGACGACGGCCACACCATCGCGTTGGGGGTACGGCCCAACTGGTCGCGCCCCGAGGCCCGGGTGACCGTGCCGGCGCGGGCCACCCTGCTGCTCTATACCGACGGCCTGGTCGAACGCCGCCGTACCGCGTTGGGGCAAGGCATTTCCCGGGCCGCCAAGCTCGTGCAGGACGGTCGTGGGTCGACCCTCGACGAATTGGCGAACCACATCATGTCCGGTCTGGCCCCCAGCGGCGGCTATCAGGACGACGTTGTCGTGCTGCTTTATCGTCATCCCGCGCCGCTGGAGCTGACTTTCCCGGCCGATGTCAGTCACTTGGCCCCCGCCCGAACGGCGTTGCGCACCTGGCTGACGCGCACCCGGCTGGACCCGGAACAGGCGATGAATGTGCTCGTCGCCGCCGGGGAGGCCGTTGCCAACGCGATCGAACACGGTCACCGGGACAAGCGGGAAGGCACCATCAGCCTGGGCGCGACCGCGCTGGTCGACCGGGTGCAGTTGACCATCACGGACACCGGCTCGTGGAAGCCCCCACAACCGGCAAGTTATCCCCACCGGGGACGGGGTATTGCCCTCATGCGGGGGCTGATGCATGACGTCACCATCAACCCCGACGCCGCCGGAACCACGGTCCATCTATCCGCGAGGATCACATGATGCCCACGTCGCTCACCCTCGACACCGCGCGCCGTGACGATGGGGAGCTGATGCTGGTCGCGGCCGGCGAGATCGATCTGAGCAACATCGACGCCTTCGTCCAAGCCCTCGCGACCGTCAGTGGAGAGGCCGCGACCGGCGGGCCGCTCACGGTAGACCTCAGCGGCGTCGAGTATCTCGACAGCGCCGCCATCAATGCCTTGTTCTCCCACGCCAACCACATCAACCTGATCGCCCACCCGATCCTGATGCCGATCCTCACCATCAGCGGCCTCACCGAACTGGTCGCCGTCGAACCGGCGGCTTCGGCGGACTGACGACGCCGAGCGTCAGGTGTTCTCGGCGATCCAGGTGCTGGTGAAGCGCTGCAACGCGGGGATGCTCTCGGCCAAGTCCGCCTGCATCGATTTCTCGAGTTTGCGGCCCACCAACGGGATCTTCACCGCCACCTCCACCGCGAAGCGCAGTTTCGCGCCGTCGCCCGCGGGCGCCATGACCGCGTCGGCGCGGCCCGAGCCCAGCCCGCCGGAGGTCACCACGTTGATCTGACCGCGGACTTCGCCGCCGGCGACCGACCGCCACGTCTCGCTGTGCACGATCTTCAACTCCCCGGGCACTGCCCTGGCGATCAGCGTGGGCATGATCTGCCGGGATACGTGTTGGGTCGCGCGCATCGACACCGTGCCGTCCTCGTCGACTTCCAGCGAATCCAGCGTGGTGGGCGCGTTGCTGGCTTTCAGGCGGGCCAGCCAATACTCCTCGCTCCCGAACGCCGCGTGGATCTGTTCGACGCTGGAGGGCGACTCGATGCGGATGTCGAAGGATCGCGACATAACAACCGATTCTTGCAAAGGACCGGCCAACGCGAGCGCCGTGCCCGCACCCGATCGCCATGTTTCGAACGTACGTGCGATGGTTATCCCTCCCCGCGGAGGTGGAAGACATGACTGACGACACGCGACAGGCGCCGAGCGAAAACCCGGAGAAGGACACGTCCCAGTGGGTGACCGCTGACGAGCCGATGACCGGTCCACAGCGCAGCTACCTGCACACGTTGGCCCAGGAAGCCGGGCGGGATGTGCCCGACGACTTGACCAAGGCGCAGGCGTCCGAGCTCATCGACGAGTTGCAGCAGCGGACCGGACGCGGCAACTGATCACCCGGCGGGCCGGCCGCGGGCGCTGGGCGTCGTCGATGTCCGCGGCTCGCCCGCCTTTTGGGCGACGTCTCCGAATCTGACGCTGACGCGCTGAAAGTCCTTGACGCGTTCGGCTTTTGCCTTCTTGGTGTAGGTCTTGCGGTCGGCCGGTGTGAGTTCCGCCTCGTCCGTGAACGGGGTGAGTAACGCCCGCGGGTAAAGCCGTTCCACCAGAACGACATTGATCTCGGCGCAGAGAACCAGGGTGGACGACACCAGGAACAGGAAGGCCAGTAAGCCCAATACCAAGGCGAAGACACTGTTGGTCGCGCTGGCCGACTTCACCGTGTGCCGGATGTATCCGGCGCCGCCCCACTGCAGGACCTGCCAAATGACCGCTGCCGCAAGCGCTCCGGGCAGCACCTGGCGATAGGTCAGGTCCCGGGCGGTGGTGACGCGAAACGCCACCAGGCAGATCAACGCGTTTATCGCCACGGCGACCAGTACGACGCCGATCTTTCCGAAGACGCCCAGCGCGCTGGTCGCCTGGCCGGCCGCCGACAGGACCGTGGCGGCGATCGCCGCCGTGCCGAGGACCAACAGCAGCATCAAACTGCGCAACCGCGAGCGAACCGGGTCGGGGCGCTTGTTCCTCGGGACGGCCCACACCGAGTCCATCGCGTTCTGCACGGCCTGGCCCACGCCCAGGCCGCCATAGAGCGCGCCCGCGATGCCGACGACCACGGCGACGGTTCCCCCGCTGAGCCCCGCGGGTTGATGCAGCTGATCGCCGATCACCGGGAACTGGCTCAGCGTGCTGTGCAGCACCTGTTCCTGCAGGTCGGGGCGTCCGGCGAGCACCACTCCCAGACCGGTGGTCAACAGCAGCAGTAGCGGGAACAGGGATACGAACCCGTAATAGGTGATCAGGGCGGATAGGTAGCCGCCTTGGTCGTCGAGATACTTGTATACGACCCCGATCACCACGCCGGCGACGCGGTTTCGTCGCTGCAGCCTGTCCAGCCAGCCGACCATCTCAGTGCTCACTTCGTCGCTGCGGAAGCGGATACCCCCCCGATGGGATTGCCTGGTGATACCCGCATTCGGGCCGGGTCAATCCGCGGGGCCCTCGCGGGCTGACTCCGTGCCAGGATGGGTTTATGGGCGACGACGAAATGCATTCGGAGCGCGAGTTCAACGAACGCAACATCGAGGAATTTCGCCGCAACGGCGGCAAGGTCGGCGGACAGTTCGAGGGATTCCCGTTGCTGCTGTTGACCTCGACCGGGGCGCGAAGCGGTACGCAACGCGTGAACCCCGTCGCCTACTTCGATGTCGACGGCGGCATCTACATCGTCGGATCCGCCGCGGGCCGGGACAAGAACCCCGCATGGGTGCACAACATCCGCGCCAACCCGCGGGTGACCGTGGAAATCGGCTCGCAGGGGCCGAAAGAGGCCACCGCGCGCGAATTGCCAGGCGACGAGCGCGATTCCGTCTACCGGATTGTGGTCGACCGGGCGCCGGGGTTCGGCGAGTACCAGGAGCGCACCGACCGCGTCATCCCCGTGTTCGAGCTGCTAATCGAATAACAGCACCGCCAGCGGGAGGAGACCCACATGACAACCGCCGCGACGAAGCGTCTGGTCCGGGGTTGGGCATGTGGCGCCTGCGCGTTCGCTTTGGTGATCTTGCCGACAACCATCGTTCGCGCGCCCGCCGTCAGCCGCGCCGCCCCCGTCTGCCCTCCCGGCTTCGTGTGGAGCGGGTATCTGAATCAATGCGTGTTGTGGGTCCCCTCGGCGAACGGGCCGGCTGCACCCGTTGGGCCCCGCGGGCCCGGCGTCCCGGGTCTACCTACCGATCCCTGCCCGCGTTCGGGCGCCACAGGTCAACCCCGCGCTCACCGCGTCGAGCCGCCGCAAAATAGCGGGGAACTTTCCGCTTCCCTCGGTCGTTAAGCTGGCTAAGTATCGCTTTGAGTCGAGGGGAAGACGCATGCCACGCACGGACAACGACAGCTGGGATCTGGCCACCAGCGTGGGCGCGACGGCCACCATGGTGGCTGCGGCCCGAGCGATCGCAACCAAGGCCGACGATCCGCTGATCGATGACCGCTTCGCCGAGCCGCTGGTTCGCGCCGTCGGCGTGGATTTCTTCACGCGATGGGTCGACGGCGACCTCGCCGCCGCTGACGTCGACGATCACGAATCCGGGTGGAAGCTCGAGCACATGCCCCTGGCAATGGCCGCCCGCACACGGTTCTTCGACGCCTTCTTTCACGACGCTGCCGAGGCCGGGATCCGTCAGGCCGTGATTCTGGCGTCGGGACTGGACGCACGCGCCTACCGGTTGGCATGGCCCGAGGACATGACGGTATTCGAGATCGACCAGCCGGAGGTGATCGAATTCAAGACCACCACCCTGGCGAAGTTGGGTGCCGCCCCCCGAGCCGACTTGCGCCCCGTCGCCATTGATTTGCGCCAAGACTGGCCAAAGGCTCTGGCGGAAGCAGGCTTTGACGCGAGCCGCCCCACCGCGTGGATCGCCGAGGGTCTCTTCGGTTACCTGCCGCCCGAGGCGCAAGACCGCTTGCTGGACAACATCTCCAGGCTGAGCGCGCGGGGCAGCAGGCTGGCCGTCGAAGCCATCCCGGACCGGCCCGAGCAAGACGTCGAGAAAGCCCGCGAGATGATGCGCAGGGCCACAGCCAAATGGCGCGATCACGGCTTCGAGTTGGATTGGGAGGAACTGGGTTTCGAGGGTGAGCGCAACGACGTCGCCCAATACCTGAAGAACCTCGGCTGGCGGACGGTCGGCAAGCAGATGAGCGAGCTGCTCGCCGGCAGCGGGTTGGCGGCGATTCCCCAGACCAACGATTCGGTGTCCGTCGCCGATACGATCTACTACACGTCGGTTTTGGAAGGATGACGGAACCGAGCCGCAGAGGCCTCAACGACGCGGTCACGCGGCTATGGAGTTTCCTGGCCCCGGTCTACGACCTGCCGTTCCTGCAGCAGTGGGTATACCGTCCGCCGCACGACGAGGTGATAGCGCAGCTGCGCGCACACCATGCCCGCAAGATAGCTGATATCGCCTGCGGCACCGGCATTCTCAGTGATCGGATCGCCCGCGAGCTTCGGCCCGACGAGATCTACGGTGTCGACATGTCCGAAGGCATGCTCAGTCAGGCGCGCGCCAGAACCGACGCGGTGCAATGGCTGCGCGGCCCGGCGGAGCGGCTGCCGTTTGACGACGGGGCTCTCGACGCGGTGGTGACCACCTCGGCGTTCCACTTCTTCGACCAGCCGGCGGCGCTACGCGAATTCCACCGCGTGCTGGCGCCCGGTGGGCTGGTGGCCGTTGCGGCGCTTAGTGCGCGGCAACCGCGACTACAAGCCCCCTCGTCCAATAGGTGGAAGCCGCAACACAATGCGTCGCCGGCGGAGATGCGGGCGATGTTCGAGGACGCCGGGTTCGTTATCAGCGAGCAGCACCGGATCCCGCGACCGGTCTGGACCCGCGTGGTTTCCGACCTGATCACGGTCGGGACCAAGAACTGAACGGCCGTCAGGCCGCCAGCTTGCTCGTGACGCGGGGAGTGAAGTGCTCGCAGCGGCCGGTGTACACGACGCGCGAGGGTCGATAAGTCGGCGCATGCCGGACGGCCGTCACCGCATGCTGCCGCGCGAAGCTCGCGTGCCCGCGCCCGACGGTCCGTTCGATGAAGTCCGCGGCGATCCACCCGGCGCCGAATAGCGCCGCCGCGACGCCGAACTGAAGCGGCGAACCGGTGGCAAGGGCGGCCAATGCGCAAATTCCCGACACCCCAGCGACGGCCAATGCGCCCACGTAGAGCGGGGTCACGCGAGGGTCTCGTGTGGGCCGCATGGATATCGCGCCTCCTGGTCGGTCGATCGCTCTGGCCGGTGCCGAAACCCAAAGCGTGACCTTGATGTTTCGCTATCGAGACACGTGAATCGAGGGCCATACGGCATCTGTGGCATGGCGTATGGCCCCCGCGATGGGGTCGAAGGTCCCAACCGGTCGTTCGCTCTTGGTTGTGGCAGCACACCGGAGCGGCTTAAAGCTCTGTGGTGCAGGGTGATTGGGGCCGGGCTCCGGCTCGGTTATCGACCGGCAGCACGACGCCCGCCTCGCCGGGTGGCGAAGCGGGCGTCGCGTTCACTGCTGTTTACAGCGGAATCCAGACTCCGAAGAACCAGAAGCCCCACTGATTGAAGCCGGGGTCCCACACGGGAGTCTCCTCATAACCCCAGTAGTTGATCGGGCCGTATCCCCAGTGCCCACCGGGCGGGGGGAGCGGTCGGTCCCAATCGGGTCGCGGCGGCACACCTGGTCCCCAGGGCGCCGGCCCGTCACCCCATGGCGCGCCACGGAAGTAGCCGCGCTGGGGATCTCCGTGCCAGGGGCCGCCGGGACCGCCAGGCCCGCCGGGGCCGCCTGGGTGGTCGGGCCCGCCTGGGCCGCCGGGGCCGCCTGGGTGGTCGGGCCCGCCTGGCCCGCCGGGGCCGCCAGGATGATCAGGTCCACCGGGTCCCCCCGGTCCGCCGGGGCCACCGGGACCATTGGGGCCGCCCGGATGGCCGGGGCCACCTGGCCCGCCAGGTCCGCCCTGAGGCCCACCGGGGCCGCCCGGGCCGCCGGGTCCACCGGGGCCGCCGGGTCCGCCCGGATCACCGGGTGCGTTGGGCGGGTGAATGCCGCCCGGAGCGGGTGCGCCATGGTTGCCGGCCGGGCCGGGCGGCGGCCCGCCCGGAGCGGCGCTCGCCGCGCCGGCACCCATACCCAAGGCCGCAGCGCTCAGAGCGCCGGCCACGGTCATCCCCCCGAGAAATTGCTTGAATTTCATAGTCCTTCACCTGTCTAACTGCTAGTGAATTCCTCAGAATCCCCCCTTACACAGACCGACCCTAGATAGCTTCCCTATGCAACGGCTGTGTGAGGCCCATGCAGAGGTTTTGGGCCGCGCCCGTGCGCTCGTAAAGTGACGGAAAAGCACCGGGCCTGCGGCTTTGGCAAGGCTACGTTTGCTAGTCCACGGGATCTTTGATGTATATCGTTGCGGCCGTGTCGAGCCGGTCGCATCCCCATCCGTCCGAACCACACGTGGGTTCGGTGTCGTCGAAGTTGAACTGGCTGCGCGCTGGAGTTCTGGGCGCCAACGACGGCATCGTGTCCACCGCCGGCATTGTGGTCGGGGTCGCGGCCGCGACGGTCGAACGCGCTCCGGTATTGACCGCCGGCACCGCGGGACTGGTCGCCGGAGCGGTGTCGATGGCGCTGGGCGAATACGTCTCGGTCAGCACCCAACGGGACACCGAGAAGGCGCTGCTGCACAAGGAACGCCAGGAGCTGCGCGACGATCCGGCCGCCGAATTGGATGAGCTCGCCGCCCTGTACGAGGCGAAAGGCCTGACCCCGGCGACCGCGCGCACCGTCGCCGAGGAACTCACCGACCACAATCCGCTCCTCGCCCATGCCGAAGTCGAACTGGGCATCAATCCCGAGGAGTTGACCAACCCCTGGCAGGCGGCGTCGTCTTCGGCGTTGTCATTCGCCGTCGGGGCCCTCCTGCCGTTGATCGCGATCCTGGTTCCGCCGGCGACGTGGAGGATCCCGGTCACCGTCGCGGCTGTGCTCGTCGCGCTGGTGATCACCGGGGCGGTGTCGGCCGGTTTGGGCGGAGCGCCCAAGGGCCGGGCGGTGCTCCGCAACGTCATCGGGGGCGGTCTCGCATTGGCGATCACATATTTGATCGGCCACCTGGTAGGCGCAGCGATCGCCTGAGCGGCGGCCACGCAAACTCACCTGAATCGGCTCGGCCCGCGGTGACTGGGACTGGTAACTGTAATATCAACTGTTGCCATCCTCAGATCAGGGAACCCAACACCGGGCGGAGCGTCGCGCATTGACCGAAACGAATCTCGTGCCGAATAGCGTCGATTCGGCGGCGCAGACGCCATACTTATTTCGCGATGAAACCCGTTACGTGCCAAACCCGATCGCGCGCGGCGGGTGGGGGCCGTCGCTCAGCGGACACGTCGTCGGCGGACTGCTCGGGTGGGCGGTGGAACGTGCGGTCGACGACCCGGAACTGCAACCCGCCCGGCTGACCGTCGACTTGCCCGCTCCGGTCGCGTTGGAACCCATCGAGGCGCACACCACCGTGCACCACGACCGGCGGCGGCTGCGGCTCGTCGAGGTCGTCCTCACCCAAGACGGCGCGCCGGTCGCGCGGGGGAGCGCGCTGTTCCTGCGGCGCGGGCCGCAGCCCGGCGGGCAGGTGTGGTCGCCGACCCCGCACATGCCGCCGCTGCCCATCGAGGACGGCGCGCAACCCACGCTCTTCATGCGAACTTACGGATGGGGCACCGAGCTGCAGAATCGCGACCCTGAATGGGACGACACCTCCGGCCGGAAATACACCTGGCTCCATGAGACCCGCTCGCTCATCGACGGTGAACCGCTCAGCCCGTTCACCCGCGCCGCCATGGCGGCCGATATCACCGCCTCCCTTGCCAACTGGGGCACAAACGGCTTGCAATTCATCAATGCCGACTACACGCTCACGCTGAGCCGACTGCCGGAAGGGCCCCACATCGGCATGGCCGCGCTGACCCACTACAGCCACGACGGGGTGGCCACCGGGTCGGCCGTCCTCGTCGACCGCAAGGGTCCCATCGGCAGCGGCGTGTCGGTGGCGATCGCGCACTCCGGATTCCGCCCGACACAGGTCAATCCGACGAACGGATGAGCACCGGAAGCGACGTCACCTACTGGCGGCTGATCGCCGACGCGGCCGGGGCGGGATCCCCCCGGCCACTGCTCGCCGATGACTACGGGCGCACGCTGACCGCGCGGCAGTTTCACGATGCGGCCTGCGCGACGGCCGCCGCCTTCGCGGCACGCGGGATCGGCGCGGGAACCGTGGTGTCGTGGCAGTTGCCGACCACGCTGGAAACCATGGTCGTCATAGCGGCGCTGGCCCGGCTTGGCGCGGTGCAAAACCCGATCATCCCGCTGCTGCGAGAGCACGAGGTCGGCTTCATCACCGAGCAGCTGTCCTCGGAATACCTTGTGGTGCCCGAGCTTTGGCGCGGGTTCGATCACGGTGCACTGGCTCGCGGCCTGGCCGCGACCCGGGGCTTCGAGATCATCACCGTCGATCTGGTGACACGACCCGCCGACGCCGAGCTTCGGCTGCCCCAGGCCGACCCCGGTGCGCTCCCGTCACCACCCGCTTCGGCCAGCGATGCCCGATGGGTCTACTACTCGTCGGGAACCACCGCGGCCCCCAAAGGAATTCGCCATACCGACGCATCGGTGATGGCAGGCGCGACCGGACTGGTCGAGGCCATCGGCATCACCGCCGACGACGTCGATCCCATCGCGTTTCCGGTCGCGCACATCGGCGGCGCGGTGATGCTGGCCGCCGCGCTACGGACCGGCATGCGGTTGGCACTGTTCGAGGTGTTCGACCCGCCGACGACACCGTTCGCCATCGCGGCCCACAACCCGACTTTCCTGGGCACGGCCACCCCGTTTTTCGTCGGCTTCCTCGAAGCCCAGCGAGCCCACGGAGACCAGCCGCTGTTCCCCTTCCTGCGCGGCTGCCTGGCCGGCGGCGCACCCATCACCGCCGAGCTCGGCCGTCAAATCCGGGAAGCCTTCGGCCTGCCCGGCATCGCCAATGCATGGGGGCTCACCGAGTTCCCCGTGGCGGCTTCGCCGTCGCTCACCGCCACGCCGGAATCGCTGGACCACACCGTCGGTGCGCCGACCCGGGGGGTCAGCGTGCGAGTGGTCGGCAGCGACGACGCCGAACTGCCCGTCGGGCAGGAAGGTGAGCTGCGGCTCAAGGGGCCCCAATGTTTTCTCGGCTACGCGGACCCCGCGCTGGACCTCGACGCGTTCGATCGCGACGGCTGGCTTCGCACCGGAGATCTTGGGCTGGTCGATCAGGATGGCAACGTCCGCGTGACCGGTCGCATCAAGGATGCGATCATTCGCAATGCGGAGAACGTCTCGGCCCTTGAAGTCGAGAATGTGCTGGCCACGCATCCCGCTGTCGCCGACGTGGCGGTCATCGGCGTTCCCGACCCGCGCACCGGCGAGCGCGTATGCGCGGTGGTGGTGGCCGCGCCGGCCGAGGACGTGTCGTTGGAATCGCTGGTGCGGCACTGCCATTCGAGCGGGCTGAGCCGCTACAAACACCCGGAGCGCCTGGTGATCGTTGAAGCGTTGCCGCGCAACCAATTCGGCAAGGTGATCAAGAAGGATCTCCGCGAAGTCTTCGGGTGAGGGTGAGGCCGGCCTACAGCCCCTTGGGTGCCTCGCGGACGGCCTGCACCGCCGACGCGTCGCCGTCGAACTCGACGCGCGCCGCCCTCCCGACCGAGAACAGCAGCAGCTCCTCGGGCGGACCGGTGACCGTCACGGCCGGGCCCTGTCCCGCCGTCAGCAGCGTCTTGCCCTCCGGGGTGCGCAGCGCCACCCGGCCCGGCACCTTGGCCAGAGTGAGCCGGGCCATCAGGGGCAGGGTGCGGCGCAAGCGGGCGCTCAATTCGGGTTCGAGCTCGCGCGGTTGCCAGCCCGGCTGCGCGCGCCGCACATCCTCATGGTGGATGAACATCTCGGCGACGTTGGCCACCGGGTCCAGCAGCTTGAACGGGGAGTAGAGCGGCGGGCCGGACGCAACCTTGTCGATCAGCTCGTCCCAATCGGCCCCCTCGGCGACCTGGTTCTGCACCTTCTCGGTATGAGCGGCGAAGAACGGGATCATGATGCCGGGAGCCGCGTCGGGCCGGTACTCCCGGATGACGAGGTGGGCGGCGAGGTCCCGCGTCTTCCACCCTTCACACAAGGTGGGCGCCTCGGGCCCGGTGGCGCGCATGGTCTCCACGAGGGCGGCTCGTTCGCGTTGAGCAACAGACATCTGTTCAGACTAGGCCCGAGGTGACGGGCCCAAGCGACGCGCTGCTCGCATCTCGGTAAATTTGGAACGTCAAATGTCCGAAAGGACCCGGGAAGAGACGTAGGGAATGTCATGAACGCGCGTGTCGAGCAGCTGGAGTTTCAGGCGGAAGCACGGCAACTGCTGGACCTGATGGTCCACTCCGTCTACTCCAACAAGGATTCGTTTCTGCGGGAGCTGATCTCGAACGCTTCCGACGCACTGGACAAGCTGCGGCTGGAAGCCTTCCGGAACAAGGACCTCGACGTCGACACCTCCGACTTGCACATCGAGATCGAGGTGGATAAGGACGCACGCACCCTGACCATCCGTGACAACGGCATCGGCATGAGCCGCGACGAGGTGGTGGGGCTGATCGGCACCCTGGCCAAGTCCGGCACCGCCGAGCTGCGTCAGCAATTGAAGGAGGCCCAGAACGAGGCCGCCTCCGAGGAACTGATCGGTCAGTTCGGCATCGGGTTCTACTCGAGCTTCATGGTCGCCGACAAGGTCGAGCTGCTCACCCGCAAGGCCGGCGAGAGCGAGGCCACCAGGTGGGAATCCAGCGGCGAGGGTACCTACACGATCGAGGCCGTCGACAGTGCCCCGCAGGGGACGTCGGTCATCCTGCACCTCAAGCCCGAAGACGCCGAAGACGAGCTGCACGACTACACCTCGGAATGGAAGATCCGGAGCCTGGTCAAGAAGTACTCCGACTTCATCGCCTGGCCGATCCGGATGGAGGTCGAACACCGGACGCCGCCGGCCGAGGAGGGCGGCGAGGAGACCGTCACCACGGAAGTCGAGACCCTCAACTCGATGAAGGCGCTGTGGGCCCGCCCCAAGGAAGAGGTCTCCGAGGAGGAGTACAAGGAGTTCTACAAGCACATCGCGCACGCCTGGGACGACCCGCTGGAAGTCATCGCGATGAAGGCGGAGGGCACCTTCGAATACCAGGCCCTGCTGTTCATCCCGTCCCACGCACCGTTCGACCTGTTCAACCGCGACGCCCAGATCGGGATCCAGCTGTACGTCAAGCGGGTGTTCATCATGGGCGATTGCGACCAGCTGATGCCCGAATACCTGCGCTTCGTCAAGGGAGTCGTGGACGCGCAGGACATGTCGCTCAACGTCTCCCGCGAGATCTTGCAACAGGATCGGCAGATCAAAGCCATCCGCCGGCGGCTCACCAAGAAGGTCCTGTCCACCATCAAGGAACTGCAGTCCGAGCGGCCCGATGACTACCGCAGCTTCTGGACCCAATTCGGCCGAGTGGTCAAAGAGGGGCTGCTGTCGGACTTCGACAACCGCGAGACCCTGTTGCAAATTTGCTCATTCGCCTCGACGCACAGCGAGGAGGAGGCCACCACCCTCGCCGAGTACGTGGAGCGCATGAAGGAGGGCCAGGAGCAGATCTTCTTCGCCACGGGGGAGACGCGGCAACAAATCTTGAAGTCCCCGCACCTGGAGGCCTTCAAAGCCAAGGGTTACGAGGTCTTGCTGCTCACCGACCCGGTCGACGAGGTCTGGGTGGGGACGGTGACGGAGTTCGACGGCAAGCCGCTGCAGTCGGTGGCCAAGGGCGAGGTGGACCTGAGCTCCGAAGGCGACGAGAGCGAAGCCGAGCGCGAGGAGCAACAGAAGGACTTCGCCCACCTGCTGACCTGGATGAAGGAGACGTTGAGCGAGCACGTCAAGGAGGTGCGGCTCTCCAGCCGCCTGACGGAGTCGCCCGCTTGCCTGATCACCGACGCCTTCGGCATCACGCCGGCGCTCGCGCGGCTGTACCGTGCGTCCGGCCAGGACATCCCGGTGGGCAAGCGGATTCTCGAGCTCAATCCGAACCACCCGCTGGTCACCGGGTTGCGTGAGGCGCAAAAGAAGGCGGAGGACGACGCGGCGCTCGCGGAGGTCGCCGAAACCGCCGAATTGCTCTACGGCACAGCCCTTCTCGCCGAAGGGGGCGCGCTGGACGATCCGGCGCGGTTCGCCGAGCTCCTCGCCGACCGGTTGACCCGCACGGTGTAACCCGGGATTTGCCAGGGCCGAGCTGGGGGCGTTCGCTGCGGGCCATACCCCCAAAAGGGGGGATTAGCCGGATTGAAAAGCCGCTGGCAGGGATAATCACATCCCATGGCTGAGTTTCGCGTCATCGACCCGCGTGGGCGGGTCGTCGCGACGAAGGTTTTTGCCAGCGCGGAGTCCGCACACGCGTGGTTCATCCATTCGGTGGGCGGGAACACCGAGCTCGGTTGGCGCATGGAGGTCAACGACGACGGCCAGTGGGCCAACTTCGACGACACGCAGGGGTTCACCGCTCCGGTGAGCCACCGCCCCGGGAAGCGCTGATCCGGTCAGGGTCCGACGACGAAGCAGCGGCCGGCGCCGCTGGTGAACAGCACCTCTTGAACCGTCGACGGCGCGACGGTGGGGAAGCCGAATCGATGCACTTGTTGGTCGGCGGTGATGTCGGCGTCCTGCGACTCACTGGTGCCGTCCTTTTTGCGCACCAACGCGGTGACCTTGTCCGGCTTGGGCGGGTTCTGCGGGTCGCGGAAGTACCACACCTCGATCCCGGCGCCCGAGGAGTCGCCGCGCCACCCGTCCGCGTAGTAGCACGCCGGATTTCCCTCGGCGTCCGGCGGCGGTGGCCGGCATATCGACAGCCCGACGCAGTCCGGCGCGCTCGTGTCGGGCGTGGGCGTGCTGGACGGGGCGGTTGAGCTGGGCGGCGTAGACGGTTTCGTCGTGCTCGAACCGGAGGCATTCGGCGGTGCGGCGTGCTGCGACCCGCAGGCCAGGAGACTGGCGCAGGCCATCGAGACGACGGCGACCAAGCGGGTCGGCGCGGGCATCGACCACGCGGATGTCAGTGGCATACTTCGCACGCGATGCCGTCGCCGTCGCGGTCCAGGCCCGACCGGTAACCCGGCTGTCCGCGGTAGATCGGAGCCACGCCGTCGGCGCACGCCGCCTTGCAGTTCGGGTAGTAGACGCTGGCGCCCGTCGTCGGCGCGGGTCCGGGCGAGGTCGTCGTCGCGGGCGCGGCCTGGGTCGCAGGTGCCCCCGCAACCCCGACGACGATTGCTCCGGCGATGAGCAATCTACGAAGCATGTTGGCGAGCCTCCTGTTAGCGAAGCGGTGTTAGTTGCTGACGACTAATGAGCTAACACCGCGACGCGGTCACCGAGCAAGAGGCGAGCACACGTAGGCTCCGCTCATGCACGTCGACGCGATGACGGTCCCGCAGCCGCTACACCAGATCGGCGACCTGGCCCGGCGAACGCAAGCCGCCGGTTTCTCCGGGTTGTTGTTCACCGAGACGGGCCGCACGGCTTATCTCAACGCTGCCGTGGCGTCGCAGGCCGCGCCCGGCCTCGAGTTGTCCACCGGCGTCGCGGTGGCCTTCCCGCGCAGCCCGTTCGTGACGGCGGCCACGGCCTGGGAGCTTCAGGAAGCGACCGGCGGGAATTTCCGGCTGGGTCTGGGCACCCAGGTGCGCACCCACGTCGTCCGGCGCTACGGCGTGGCGTTCGAGCGGCCCGGACCGCGCCTGCGCGACTACCTGTTCGCGGTCAAGGCGTGCTTCGCGGCGTTCCGCTCCGGGACGCTCGATCATCACGGCGACTTCTACGACCTCGACTTCATCACCCCGCAGTGGAGCCCGGGTCCGATCGACGCACCCGACCCGAAAGTCGATATCGCAGCGGTCAATCCGTGGATGCTGCGGATGGCGGGCGAGGTGGCCGACGGCGTGCACGTGCATCCGATCGGCGAGCCCGGTTACATCGCCCGCCACGTGTTGCCGAATGTCGCCGACGGGGCGGCGAAGGCGGGACGTTCGCCGGCGGACATCGCGGTGATCGTGCCGGTGATGACCATCGTCGGTGACTCCGACGAGGAGCGTGCCAAGCAGCGAGAAGGCGTGCGCGCCAGCATGGCTTTCTACGGCAGCACCCCCAACTACGCGTTCATCTGGGACCAGGCCGGCTTCGAGGGCACGACCGCGCGGATCCGCGAGAAGCAGAAGGCCGGTGACATGGCCGGCATGGCGGCCCAGGTCAGCGACGACCACGTGGCCGCCTTCGCCACCGAGTCGACGTGGGACGGACTTGCCGACGCGCTGATCGACAAATACGCCGGAAAGGCCACGCGCCTGGTGCTTTACAACGCCGTGGGCGATCCGGAGCGGTTCGAGCGGTACGGCGAGGTGGCCCGCCGCATCCAACAAGCCCGTCAGTGACTGAGCTGTATTGCCTTGACCACCAACAGCAGTGCTCCGACGATCAAGTAGGCGCGCAGCGCGATCATGCCGAGTCGGGTACCCGGTGACCAGGTGACCGGCTCGAGCAGCGTCAGGGGCGGCATCCGCCAGGTGTTGCGGTCGACGCCGCGCGCCGGCAGTCGTGCAGCGGGCGCCGCGGGTTGCCGGCGGCCCATCCAGCGCAGCACCGGCACCGCCGCGGCGGCGAGTACCACGAGGGCCAGGGCCAGGTAGCCCGCCACCGCCACGACGTTGAGGTCGCGGAACAGTGTGGTGGCCATCAGGATTCCCGACAACAGCAGCAGCGTGCCGACGATCAGCCCGGCGACCCAGTTGAGCCAGGGCCGATTGACCCACGGGCCCAACACCTCCCGGTCATTGCACAGCAACAGCAGAAAGACGCTGGCGCTGGGCAGCAGTAGGCCGGCGAGGGCCTGCACGGCGGTGGTGATCAGCCCGAGCGGGGCGCCGGGAATCAAGACGATGGCCGCGGCCACAAAGACCATTGCGGTGTAGGACAGGTAGAACTGTTTGGCGTCGGCGAATCCGCGGTGCAGCGAGTGCTTCAGGCCGAACACGTCACCGAAGGCGTAACTGGTGGCCAGGGTGACCGCGGCGGCGCCGATGATCGAGGCGTCCATCAGCACGATCGCGAAGATCCAGCCCAGCGTCCCCCGGTGTTCGCCGAGCAGGTGCGCGGTGGCGCCGGCGTCGGTGAAGCCGCCGACGGTGTTGGTGGAGCGTGCCGCCCATTCACCGGTCATCACCAACGCCGCGGCACCGATGACGACGACGAAGGCGCCGAGCACGGTGTCGGCTCGTTCGTATCCGATGAAGCGCGGGGTAATGCGCTTGTCGACGACGTTGGACTGCTGGAAGAACAACTGCCAGGGCGCCACGGTGGTGCCGACGATGGCGATGATGAGCAGCACCGCGTCCGAGCTGACGCCGCCCGAAATGCTCGGTATCACGAAGGATTTCGCGGCTTGACGCCACTGGGGATGCGACATCAGCAGCATCGGGATCTGCAGCAGTGTCACGGCGATGAAAATGAACATGGCGCGCTCCCAGCGGCGGAAGCTTCCGCTGGCCATGATCGCGACCAGCGCCACCGCCGAGACCGGCACCACAACGTATTTGGAGACGCCGATGAATTCGGCGGCGAGGCTGATCCCGATGAATTCGGTGACGATGGTCAGGAAGTTGAGCAGGAACAGGTCTCCGACCGAGAACCAGCCCCAGCCGCGGCCGAAGCGTTCGTTGATCAGTCGCGCGTGCCCGACGCCGGTGACCGCACCGAGCCGGACCACCATCTCCTGGTTGACGATCAGGACCGGTATCAACAGCAGCAACACCCACAGCAGGGAGTAGCCGTAGTTCTGTCCGGCTTGCGCGTAGGTGGCGACGCCGCCGGCGTCGTTGTCGCCGACCATCACGATGATCCCGGGACCGACGATCGCGAGCAGGGTGAGCAGCCGGGTTTTCCAGGTGCGGGCATGCTCGGTCTCGCCGACGCTGATGCGGCCGAACGCGCCCTCGATGTCGCCCAGGTGCGCGGCGTCGAGCACCGCGCTGGGCCGGTGAATCTCTTCGCGACCCGTGGTCACAGCGCGTTACCTCCGGGCACGCGGGAGCTCTGGTCGGGGATCTCGCGGACGGGACGGGGCGCGGGCTCTCGCCGACGCCAATCCTCGGGGATGGTTGCCTCGAGCACGTCGTCGACGGTGACCACCCCGAGCACGCGGTCCTGATCGTCCACCACCGGGATGGAGTAGAGGTTGAAGTCGGCCATCAACAGCGCCACATCGGTCAGGTCGGCATCGGCCGTAACCCGCACCGGGTCGGAATCCATCAGTCGCGCAAGGGTTTCGGCGGCCGGGGCCTGCAACAGCGTGATCACGGAGACGACGCCGTCGAGCCGTTTCTCCTCGTCGACCACATGCACTTTGATCAGCGCCTCGGGTTGGATGGTGCTGGCGGAGGCGATCAGGGCCAGGGCTTCGGCCGCCGTCGTGGTTGCCGCGCATGAGACGAAGTCGACGTTCATCAGCCCGCCCGCGCTCTCGGGATTGAAGCCCATCAGCGTGATGACCTTGGTGCGCTGCGGGGCCGGCATCAGCTCCAGCACGCGCCGGCGCCGCGACTGGCGCAGGTCCGCGATCGCGTCGGCGGCGTCGTCGGCACGCATCCGGCCCAGCAGCGCAGCGACCTCGTTGTCGGGCATGCCGTCGAGGAGTCGGCTGGCTTTTTCGGGCTCCAGCTCTTCGAACACGTCGGCTTCCAGTTCAGGGTCGCTGCGCACCCGGTCGAGGATCTCGCCGCCCTCGGCCTTGTCCGCCTCCTCGAGAAGGTCGGCGATCTCGGCGGCTTTGAATTCGCCGAAACGATCCGACAGGCGCCGCACGGCATCCGAGCGAGCGTCGCCGATCAGCGGCTCGAACGCCTTCCAATCGCGGGCCGCGTGTCCGCCCGACTGCTTGATCAGCCCGAACAGCCGCGGTGGCCGTCGGGTGTCCACGCGCGTGAGCATCCATCCGGCGCCGGTGTATTCCAGCTCCACGTCGTAGGCCCGGATCAGCTCGACGTTGGCCACGTCGATCAGCCGGTGGCCCAACACGTCGGCGCGCAACAGCACCTCACCTTCGCGGCGTTCGAAGCCGCGAAGGTCAACCTTGTTCTTGGTCAACAGGACTCGGTCCGCGGCGTACTCGTCGATCGATTTGTCGCCGATGAACACCCGCCGCCCGCCGACCCCGGCCACGATCCCGGTGACGAGGGGATATTCGTCGGCGCCCTGAAGCCGCACGATCACGTCCTCGACACGGCCCACCGTTTCCCCGGCGCGGGCCAGCACCGGCGCACGCAGCAGCTGCGAGAGGTGAATCACCGGCCGCTCTCCGCCGCGTTCCGCCGCCTTCTGCGATGCGCTCATTCGTTCCTCCTCGACACCCCGCCACCGACCCTTCGAGCAGACTGCACGAACCGTGTCGCGACGTCGCGTGCAGCTACGGCTTACCGCCCGGATCGGTGGTGGCGCAAGTGTCGTCGCTTGACCGGGGTCGGCCGCAAGATCGTACGCCGGGGGCGCGGCGAGCAGCTACCGCCGACAGGTGAACGGCGGGCGGCCAGTGAGGTCTTATTGCTTGCCGATCTTCCCGGCGATTTGATTGGCGATGCGCACGCCGAGGTCGCCCGCGTCCTTGCGGCACGCGTCGACGTCGACGACGACGTTGCTGCGCACGGTCAACGCCCGCTGACAGGGGATGCTCACGTTCACGCCGTTTCGGCTCAAGGTCAGGGTTACGGTTGTGCTCAGCATCCCGTTGGTGTTCGTGACCGGTCCGACCTTCCACTGAAGTTCGGGATGGGTCCCGTCGGCGGGCACGGTGTCCAAACGGTTGGCGCAGGCGGGCCATTGCTGGGACGAGGTGGTGAAAAACGCGTTCGCTTGGTCGGGCGCGGGGAACAACACCACAAACTGATACACGTCAGGGCTTTCCAGGTCGTCCGCTCCCGGGGGAGTGGGCGCAAGGTCGTGATAGCCGTAAACCGCCGTGTACCCGCTGTCCGCATAAACGGGTGTCAGGGCCGCGTGGAGGGCGTACTTGCATTCGGGGGGAAGCGTGTAGTCGGTGCGCCTGGCTGTGTCTTCTTCCAGCGCGGTCTTGGGTGGGTCGCTGGTTGTGCCCGTGACCCCGAGCACCGAGTCGATATCGCTGGGGCTGAGCATGAGGTCGGGCAGCTGGGCCTTTTCCAGCGGAGTCTTCGACGCAGCCGTGGTGCTGCTCGTGCTCGACGACGAGGCGGCACCCCCGTCATCGTGGCTGCAGCCCGCGAGCAGTATCCCGGCGGCGGCGATGACGACTGAAGCTGTCAGCTGGCGCATGTCGAGTGCCTTTCCTGCCTGGGCAAGCGTTTTCGCGCACCCCCAGCGCGTCCCCTATTCAGATGTTGCTCCGATGCAGCGTACGTCAGCGGCCGGGCGTCGCGAGCCGGTTCGGGTTACGCGATATGTTCGCGGCGTGACCGCAGTCGACTTCACCTCGGTAGCGCCGATCGTCCCGGTACGAAATCTCGATGTCGCCCTGGATCGCTATCGACGACTCGGCTTTGCTGCACGCGCCTACGACGGGCCGGATCGCTACGGGTTCGTCGACCGCGGATCCGTATCCATGCATCTCACCGAATGGGACGAGCACGACCCGTTGCGAACCGCCGCAAGCGTGTATCTCTACGTCAGCGACGCCGATGCCCTCTATGCGGAGTGGGCGGCACTGGACGACCTCGAGGGTCGCCTGGTCCCACCGCAGGACACTGCATACGGTCTGCGCGAATTCGCCTATGTCGATCCCGACGGCACGGCGCACCGGGTCGGTTCACCCACCCGATCCGCCTGACACCGCCGGCTTTTCGTCGCCCGGCGGGGCGCCGGCGGCCTGGCTGTGGGCCAGCGCCACCGTCGCCGCCGCCATCGCCGCCACCGACAGGGCGAGTGTCACCAGGCCGATGTCGTTGGTGCGCAGCGTCTCCCCGAGCACGGTGATGCCGAGCACCGATCCGACGACGGGCTCGGCGACGGTCACGGCCGGAAGCGACGCGGTGAGCGCCCCGGCCCGAAACGCGGACTGCTCCCAGGCCGTCGCCGCGATGGCCACCACCACCCACACGTACAACTCGGGCAGGCGCAGCAGGGCGGGAATGCCACGGTCGAGCTGGTCGACCACTCCCTTCGTCAGCACCGAAAACAATCCCCACAGCGAGCCCGACATCAGACCCAGCAGCATCGCGCCGACCGCGCCGGGAAACAGGCGCGCACCGATCACGCACAAGATCAGCGCCGGACCCATGACCAACGCCACAATGGTCCAGGTATGCACAGACCCTCGCGGCGTGCCCTCCTGAGGATCGCCGACCGTCACCACCACCGCGACCGCCGCCGCCAGCAACACGGCCCAAATGCCTTGCCACGGCGTGATTCTCCGATGGTTCACCCGGGCACTGATCAGCAACGCGAACAGCAGGGATGTCACCAACAACGCCTGCACCAGCACCACCGAACCCAGGGCCAGCGCCGCGGCCTGCAACCCGAAACCGGCGGCGGCCACCAAGCTGCCCGTCCACCATTGGCGGTCGCGCAGCAGCTGGCGGAACAGGGCCGCGGTGCCAACAGGCTGGTCGGTGACCTGTTGGGCGGATCGCTGCTGGATGACGTCTCCGATACCGACCATCAGGGCGGCCGCGATCGCGAGGATCGCCGCGATATCCGTCTTGCCCAAGCGGACCTCCTGTGTAACCGGCGTTGCGACCCTAGACTTCTGGACGGTACGCGACACGGTGCTTCGAGGGGATCCACGCCATGGACGACACGAACTCCCGGATCGGCGTGCTGGCCACCGAGGCGATCGATCTGCTCGTCGACGCCGTCGACCAGATTGCCTCCGAGCGCTGGGACCAGCCGTCCAACCTGGAGGGCTGGAGTTTGCGCGAGCTGGTCGGCCACGTCACGGGCAGCGCCGCGAAGGTGGTGACCCTCGTCGAAGACGGCGAGCTGTGGGACCGTCCGTCGCAGCCTTCCGACTGGGTATGCGACGACCCGGCGGCGCGGCTTCGTGAGTTCGCAACGCGGCTGAAGGCCGCCCTGCCCGGCGCCGACCTCGACGGGCCGCGGATGTCGCCCGAAGGTGAGGTCCCGTTGCGGCGCGCGCTGACGTATCCGGTTTCCGACCTGGCCATGCACGCCTGGGACATCCATCGCTCGCAAGGGCGGCTGATCGAGTTGCCCGCGAACCTGCTGGACCTGTGCCGTGGGCTGGTGGAGTCGCTGCCGGAGCACCTGTTGCGGCGCCCGGGCGGCTTCGGGCCGGCCCAACCCGCCCCGGATGATTCGACGCCGACCGCGCGGCTCATGGCTTACCTGGGCCGCTCGGTCGACGTCAGCCCCTGAGTTCGCTTGCGGCACAGGCATTTCACAGGGGGAACACCAGCACCCGCGCCGGAAGGCACTCGGGTTGCCCGCCTCTCAGCGACAAACGTCGGTGGCGAAGCGGCCACCTAGCCCGACGAGCGGATTGTCGCTGAGAGGCGGGCACTCCGAGCATCCCCGGCGGGCTGTGGCGCATGTGACGACCGCGCCGGGCCTCAGCTATTGCGGCTGATCTTGAGCGCGGCGGCGATCATGGGGATCTGCAGCGGCAGCCGGGCGAGGGCGGCGATCCGCATCGGCCAGGGCTTGTTCCACCACAACCGGCACATGTTGATGTTGGCCGGGAACACCCCGACGAACAACACCGCCGCGGCGAGCGCGGCCAGTCGCCGGGTGCGTCGTGGCAGCAGCGCCGCCCCGACGCCCACCTCGGCCACGCCAGACGCGTAGGTGTAGAACCGGGCGCTTCCCGGCAGCTCGGCGGGGACGATCGTGTCGAACGGCTTCGGGGCCAGGAAGTGCAACGTCCCCACGCCCAGGAGCATCGCCGCGACTCGATACGCGGTCAGCTCGGTGGTGTCACGCACGGCGACTGATCTGGTTGTCATCGGCCCATTGTGTCCTGTCACGCGCGGTCGGCGTCGGTGTAGCGGATGATGCCGCGGACGTTGCGGCCCTCCAGCATGTCGCGGTAGCCGTCGTTGATCTGCTCGAGTGTGTACTCGCGGGTGACCATGTCGTCGAGGTTGATCTGCCCCAGCTTGTACAGCTCGAGGATGGCGGGAAGGTCGTGTTGCGGGTTCCCGCCACCGAACAGGCTGCCGCGCAAGCTTTTCTGCAGCAGGGTTAGGCCCGCCAGGTTGAGGATGACGTCGGTGGCCATCACGTTGCCCATCGCCGTCAACACACAGGTCCCGCCTTTGGCCGTCAATCCCAGCCATGCCTCGACCTCGGCGCCGTCACAGTGGCCGACGGTGACGATCACCTTGCGGCACATCGCTCCCCACGTGGCTTCGGCGATGGCGCCGGCGGCGCTGGCCACGTCCGCGAAAGCCTCGGTCGCGCCGAATTTCAGCGCTCGCTCGCGTTCCGATTCGAACGGATCGACCGCGAAGATGCGGCGGGCGCCGGCCAGCCGGGCGCCCTGAATCGCGGCGACACCCACCCCGCCGACGCCGACGACCGCGACGTCGTCGCCGGGCCCCACGGCCGCGCTGTGTACCGCCGACCCGTACCCGCTCGTCACACCGCAACCCACCAGACAGGCCACGTCGAACGGGATGCCCGGATCCACCTTGACCACCGACGTCTGGTGGACCACCACATAGGGCGCGAACGTTCCCAGCAGCGACATCGGAATGACATCGCGTCCGCCTGCCGTCACCCGGAACGAACCGTCGCTGACCGATGCGCCCGACAGCAGTCCCATGCCCAGGTCACACAGGTTGCGCAGCCCGACCTGGCACGGCGTGCATTTACCGCACGAGGGGATGAACGACATGATCACGTGATCGCCCACGGCGAGGTTGTCGACGCCCTCGCCGACCTCGGTGATGATCCCGGCGCCCTCGTGGCCGCCCAGCACGGGATAACTCGGAATCGGAAAGTCGCCGGTCATCAGGTGATGGTCGGAGTGGCACAAGCCGGCGGTCTCGAGCTGCACCGTGACCTCGCCGCGGCGGGGTGCACCGATCTCGATCTCCTCCACCGACCATGGTTGGTTCAACTCCCAGACCAGAGCGCCTTTGGTTTTCACGGCCGGTCTCCTGTTCGTCGCCCACCTGCTCCAGGTGAACTTAGGCCATTTACTATTGCCCATACGGTATTTGTTACGATTCGCGTCATCTGCTGACATCCGCGCTGCCGACCGCAGCCAGACCGTTCGAGGTTGAAAACATGGCTACACCCGTCATTGTCGGAGCGGTGCGGACGGCGATCGGCCGTTCCTTCAAGGGCACGCTCGTCAACACGCCGCCCGAGACGCTGATCACCACGGTGCTTCCCGAGGTGGTGCGCCGGTCCGGCATCGACCCGTCCGCCATCGACGACATCATCTTCGCCGAATCGCATTACGGCGGAGGGGATTTGGCGAGGTATGCGGCCACCGCCACCGGGATGGAGGACATTCCGGGCCAGTCGGTGAACCGGCACTGTGCGGGCAGCCTGACCGCCATCGGCAATGCCGCCGCCCAGATCGGCTCCGGGATGGAACGCGTGCTGATCGCCGGCGGCGTGCAGTCGCTGTCCATGACGCCGCTGACCAACTGGCGGATCCCCGGCCCCGAGCTGAAGTTCGAGGAGCGCTGGATGCCGCCCACCCACGTCGAGACACCGGACGCGCCCGCCAAGGACATGTCGATCACCGTGGGCTGGAACACCGCTCAGGCGGTCGGGATCACGCGCGAGGAGATGGACGCCTGGGCGGCCCGGTCGCATCAGCGCGCCATCGCGGCGATGGACGCGGGCAAATTCGTCGACGAGATCATCCCGCTGAAGGTCACCCAGTTCGACGGCTCGGTCACCGAGTTCTCGGTCGACGAACACCCTCGCCGGGACACCACCGTGGAGAAGCTCGCCGGGCTGAAAGTGTTGCACCCTGAGATCGAGGGATTCTCGATCACGGCGGGCAACAGCAGCGGAACCAACGACGCGGCCGCGGCCGTGGCCCTCGTCGACCGCGACTACGCCGCCGCCGAGAACCTCCACGTGATGGGCGCGGTGCGGGCATGGGCCGCCGCGGGCGTGGCGCCCAGGGACACCGGGCTGGGTGCCGTCAAGGTCATCGGCAAAGTGCTGCAGCGGGCCGGTCTGTCGGTCGACGACGTCGCGTTGTGGGAGATCAACGAGGCGTTCGCGTCCGTGCCGATCGCGGCGTGCCGGGAATACGGCATCGACGAGGAGAAGGTGAACTTCTCCGGGAGCGGCTGCAGCCTCGGTCATCCCATCGCGGCCTCCGGTGCCCGCATGGTGACCACGCTGGTCTACGAGCTGGCCCGCCGCGGTGGCGGCATCGGCCTCGCGGCCATGTGCGCGGGCGGTGGCCAGGGCGGCGCCGTGGTGATCGAGGTCTAGCGGCGATCGCGAGCGCGGCGAAGCCGGGCGAGGCGGGTCGCCGCCATCAGGCCTAGCGGCGATCGCGAGCGCGGCGAAGCCGGGCGAGGCGGGTCGCCGCCATCGAACCCGCTAGTTGCAGTACGTGTAGCCGATGAATTGTGTGCCGCGCGTGTCGCCGCTCGAGTAGTTGGCGAAGTGCACCGCCGGCTGCCCGTTGTACTGGGTGTTCATTTTCTGCACGGTCGGCGGCGGAACACCTTTGGGGAAGGCCAGGATCATGTCGGCGAAAATGTTCAGGCCGACCTGACAGATGGCCTCGCGCCGCGGCGGCTGCGGATTCCATGCGTGGACGATCACCGGCTCGGTCAGCTGATACCCGGCCGCGCAATTGGGGTCGCAGACCTTGAAGACGGCCGTGCCGGTGCCGTCGGCCCCCTGCGGACCCCAGGCGCTCCACGACATGTCTTGCAGCGCAACGGCAACGCTCGCGCAGCCCAACACATTCAGCCGCTTCGGCCGCTCGACGGGCGGGACCGAAAGGTTGTAGCAGCCCGGGATCGCGAAGCTCTGCGGCGGTGCCGGCTGGGCGGTGGGTGCCTTGGCGCCCTGGTCGCCCTGATTCAGCTTCAGCACCACGAAGGTGAGGATGCCGCCCAGCGCGACCGCCGAGACGATGCCGATCACGATCAGACGCCCGCGTGGGATGCGCCCCACCCGACTCAAAAAAGGAACGTTGCCCCCGCTCACGATCAACAGATTACGGCCGGAACATTCTCGAGGGGTGGTGACCGTCAGGACCGAGATGGCAGGGTAAAGTTGGTCAACACTGCCAACTTAAGGATTGTGATGGCCTTGCAGCTGACGGATGACCACGAACTGGCCGCGCGGTTGGCCACCGAGGCCGGGCGGCTGTTGCTCACGGTTCGGGACGAGTTCGCAGACGCGGAACCCAGCGAGCGGAAAGCCGCCGGCGACAAGCGATCCCACGATTTCCTGATGGCGGCGCTCGCGGACGAGCGGCCCGACGACGCGGTGCTGTCCGAGGAGGGCGTCGACAATCCGGTCCGGCTGCGCTCGGAGCGGGTGTGGATCGTCGATCCGCTGGACGGGACGCGGGAATTCTCCGAGCTCGGGCGCGACGACTGGGCCGTGCACGTGGCGCTGTGGGAGGCCGGTGAGCTCGTCGCCGGGGCGGTGGCGCTGCCGGCGCAAGGGGTCACCCTGGCCACCCCCGAGGTCGACTCGCCTCCCGCCGCGCCCGGTAAGCCCCGCATCGTGGTGTCGCGCACCCGGCCGCCCGCCATCGCCCTAACCGTCCGCGACGCGCTGGACGGGGTGCTGGTGGAAATGGGGTCGGCCGGCGCCAAGGTGGCTTCGCTCGTCCAGGGGTTGTCCGACGTGTACGTGCACGCCGGCGGCCAATTCGAATGGGACTCAGCGGCGCCGGTGGCCGTGGCCCGAGCGGCCGGCCTGCATACCTCCCGCATCGACGGCTCCGACCTCGCCTACAACCGGTCGGATCCCAAGCTGCCGGATCTGGTGGTCTGCCGGCCCGAGTTGGCGGAAGCCGTACTGGCCGTCACCCGCTGACCGTGTGGCCGCCGCGGTTTCATCGCGACGACGTTGAAGCGCAATGCATTTCGCGTGCAAATGTGGCGAGATTGATGCCAGCGCAGGAAATACGAGTGATCGCACGGTGGCGTCGACCGCGACGTCCAGCGGCGGTCAGCGCAGCGCCTGCTGCCAGGACAGAATGCGTTCGGCCAGTTCGGGTCCGGAGTCTTCCTGGATGAAGTGACTGGCATTGATGCGGGCGTGCGGCTGACCCGCGGCGCCGGGGATGTGCTTGATCAGGGGACGGTCGGCCTGGCCGAGGATCGGATCGCGGGCCCCGAAAATGGCGAGGCAGGGTTTCTCCCATTGGCCCAGGGCCTTCCATGCGGCTCTGTTGGCCGGGACCGCCGGATCGTCGGGTGAGGTCGGCACCAACAGCGGGAAGGCGCGGGCACCGGCCTGATACGTCTTGTCGGGAAACGGCGCGTCATACCCGGCCCGCACCCGGGCGGAAACGCGACGCACGGTCCCCACGGAGACAATGCGGCCGGCCGGCAGCACGGGGGAGTAGCGCGCGAACGCGCGCCAGGCGTAGAAGGCGGGTGGGGTACGTCGCTCCGCGGTCGGAAGGAAGCCGTTGGCCACCACGAGCCGCGCGATGCGGTCACCCTGTTCGGCGGCGATGCGCAGCCCGATCAACGATCCCCAGTCCTGCACGAACAGCGTCACGTCCCGGAGGTTCAGCCGCTCGAACCACGACGTCACCCATTCGACGTGCCGCTGGTAGGTGTAATCCTCGATCCGGCCCGGCTTGTCGGAGCGGCCGAAGCCGATCAGGTCGGGTGCAAGGACGCGGTTCCCGGCGTCGGCCAGCGGCTGGATCATCGTCCGATATAGGTAGCTCCAGGTGGGTTCCCCGTGCAGCAGCACGATCGGCGGCCCGTCGGCAGGGCCCTCGTCCAGAAAGTGCATGCGGAGCGGCTGGGTGTCGCTTGCCGCGACGTCAACGTAGTTCGCTACGAACGGATAGCCCTCGAGGTTTTCGAATCGGGAGTCCGGGGTTCGTAGCACATGCATATTCAGCTCCTCCGGTGGGCGGGCGCCCCTGCTAGCCTCTCGCGACAACGCGAGTTCGTCTAGTGGGAGATTTCGTTGGGCTGGACGTCTTGTGGACATTAAACTGGCTTGCTCATGGCGATTCGGCGCGCGGTCCTCCTCATCGCGGATATCGGCGGCTACACCCACTACATGCAGTGGAACCGGATGCACCTGGCCCACGCGCAGTTGACGGTGGCGGGCCTGCTGGAGTCGGTGATCGACGCTGGCAAAGGCCTGAAGCTGGCCAAGCTCGAGGGTGACGCCGCCTTCTTCTGGGCGCCCGACGGTGACGCCAAAGTGCTGGTGTGTGACCGGCTCTCCCGGATGCGGGAGGCGTTCATCGCGCGGCGGGAGCGCTTTAAGAAGGACCTCGCCTGCGAGTGTGCGAGTTGCGCGCAGTTGGACAATCTCTCGCTCAAATTCGTCGTCCATCAGGGTGAGGTGGCCGAACAGCGGGTGAAGCGCCACGTGGAACTCGCAGGCTTCGACGTCATCCTGGTGCATCGAATGCTGAAAAACATGGTCCCCGTGGTCGAATACGTCCTGATGACCGATCCAGTCGCGGAGTGCCTCGACGAGCCGATCCGCTCGCTGTGCACACCGCTGACCCACGTCTTCGACGACATCGGGGAAACCCCGACGCACTACATCGACCTCGCGGTCTCCCAGGTTTCCCTCGCGCAACCCGAGTCCAGCTTCTTTCGCCGGTTCGGGGCGACGATGAAGCTGGAGTTGAGCTCGCTGCCGTTCGTGCTCGGCTTCAAGGAGCCCGCCGACGGCTTCCGCAACCTGGGCCGCGGCGTCGAGGAGATTCCCGCCTAGCGGGCGTCGCCGAGGGCCCGGCCCATCCGCGACACGGCCTCGGTGAGGATTGCCGGCGAGGTCGCAAAGTTCAATCTGACATGGCCGGCGCCGCCGGTTCCGAAGACGTGGCCGGAACTGAGCGCTACCCGAGCGTGGTCGAGGAACCACCGGGCGGGCCCGGACAGGTCGGCGACCACCGCCAGTCCCACGGCCGCCTCTTCGGCGAATCCCAGCTCGCGACAGTCCAGCCAGGCGAGGTAAGTCCCTTGCGGCCACTGATATTTCACGCCCGGTAGGTGCTCGGCGACCAGATCACCGAGCAGCGTTCGGTTTTGGTCGAGGCCGCGCAGCAGTGCGTCGAGCCAACCGCCGCCGGTTCGGAATGCTTCGGCATGGGCGATGACGCCGAAGTGGCTCGGTCCGTGGCTGACCTCCTCGGGCATGCGGTGCAGGTCGGCGACGGCCTCCGGTCCGGCGATGGCGAGCGCCGCCTTGAGGCCGGACAGGTTCCAGGCTTTGGAGGCGGATGTCAGGGCGAAGGCGTTCTCCGCTCCGGGCACCGTCAGATATGGCGTGAAGCGTGCGCCGGGCAAGACAACGGGCGCGTGAATCTCGTCCGACACCACCCGGACATCGAACCGGCGGGCCAGCTCGGCGACGGCGCCGAGTTCCTCGGCCGTGTGCACCGTCCCGGTGGGGTTGTGCGGATTGCACAGCAGGTACGCGGCTTTGCCGCCTTCCGCACGGGCTCGCGTGAAGGCTTCCGCCAAGGCGTCCAGATCGATTCGCCCGTCCGCGGCCAGCGGCGCCTCGATGATCCGGCGGCCGTCGTGCGACACGAACGCGTAGAAGGGCGCATATACCGGCGGGTTGACGATCACGGCATCGCCCCGGTCGGTGACCAAGCGCAGCACCTCAACGGCGCCGAGCATGACGTCCGGGACGATCGCCGTGCGGGGGACCTGAAGGTCATGCCATTGCCAACGGCGCGAGGCGAATTCACTCACCGCTTCGGCGAAGGCGGTGCCGGACGGGTACCCGGTGTCACCGATGTCGATGGCCCGCCGAAGGGCGTCGGCCACCGTCGGGGCCAGGTTGACGTCCATCTCGGCAACCCACAGCGGGAGCACGTCGTCCGGGTGTGCGCGCCACTTCATGCTGGTGCGCAACCGGAGCTGTTGCAGCGTGAGTTCCTCGAGTGGGTTAAACGTCACTCGGGCAGACTAGGTGGCGAACGCGTGCTTTGGAATCGTCAGGGGCAGGTCGATCGAACTCATCAGCCCGGGTTCGGCGGCAACGACATACGGGACGGCGTTGACCACGCGCATCGCGGTGGCGACCATCGCACCGGCGCCGGAAGTCATCCCCGCCACCCCGGCCTTACGCGGGTCCTTGAGCGTCGCCGCCATCGTGCAGTCGATGTCGGGGTCGCCGCTGATCATCACCCGGTAAGACAGATCGCCGATCCCGGTCGGCCAGTCCGGGGCCACGTCATGGGCCAGCCGGGTGATGTGCTCGATGACGATGGCTTCGCGGCCGTCGACCACCCCGATCGCCCGCATGCGCAGCGCACCGCACGTCCCCGCCTCGACGGTGCCCATGGCGACCTCCAGTGTCCGGTTTGTGACCGCGCGGTCGAAATATTCGCGGACCTCTTGGATTTCGACACCGAGTGCGTCGGCGACCAACCGGAGTTGGCCCTGCCATTCGCCGGCGATCGCCCCCGGAAAGCCGATCCACGGCTGGTAGTCGAGCGACCGGCCGAATCCCAATGCGTCACTCATGATGTCGGGGACGCCGTAGTCGTCGTACAGGCCGATCTCGAACGCGTGGATCTTTTCGATGGACGACGACTGGGTGGACAACACCAGCGGCAGGTAATCGGCGGCGAAGCCGGGCTCGATCCCCGACGCGTAGAGCGAGACCTGGCCTTGCTTGGCGGCGGCGACGAGCTGGTCGCGCCATTCCGCGGGCTCGTAGGCGTGCGGGTTGACCAGCCGGGTGGTGCTGGTCGTGACGACGTTGATGCCGGACTCGAGCAGCCGGACGTAGTCGGGGACGGCCAGCGCGTCGCGCTCCGGGCCGCTGGCGGCGTAGATGACGCAGTCGGGCTTCAGCGCGATCAGTGCGTCCGCATCGGTGGTGGCGGCCAGACCGATCGGCTCGCCGTTGGCGAGTTCGCCGGCGTCCCTGCCGTCCTTCTCCGGCGAATGCACCCACACACCGACGAGTTCCAGATTCGGGCGACGCTGGACGGTGCGGATGGCGATCGAGCCGATGCCGCCCGTCGCCCACACCACCACGCGGTGAGTAGTCATCTCGTCCTCCTCGGGTGGCGTGCGTGATGAAAGCTGGCGCGGCCGTTGCCCTTACGACCGCAGGTAGCCCGGTAATGCCCAACGTCCGATTCGGAAGCTAACAGCGCGCGGCCGCGCGGTCAAGGGTTTAAGAGAGCGCGCACTATCTTAAAGAACAAATCTTAGGTAACGCTGGACGATGTGAGGACCGACCGGCCTTCGGTGCGTCGTCACGCGATTCCGTATGTCGTCGACGCCCCGGGCCGGCCGAGCTCGCCGGACATCCCGACGACGCTGCGGCTTTACGCCTTCGACTGAACGTGTAACGTGCAGCGCAGAGATTAGGCCTCCTAGGAGTCTGTCGTGTACACACTGCGCTTCGACATGCGTGATCCCGAATGGGCCGCGCCGCCAACCGATCTGTACGCCGCGGTGCCGGAAATGTGCGCCTGGGCCGAGGAACACGGCGGTCTGGCCGCCGTGCTCTGTGAGCACCACGGGTCCGAGGACGGCTACCTGCCGTCACCGCTTCTGCTGGCCTCGGCGGTGGCCGCTCGAACGCAGCGCCTGGCCCTGAGCCTGATCCTGATTCTCCCGTTCTACGAAACCGTGCGTCTCGCCGAAGACATGGCGGTCCTCGACATCATCAGCAACGGGCGGGCGTCCTACATCCTGGCTTTGGGCTACCGCCCAGAGGAGTTCGAGCACTTCGGTGTGCCGATGAAGACGCGCGGCCGCCTCTGCGACGAGAAACTCGCGCTGTTACGGCGACTGCTTGCCGGTGAAACCGTCGTCGAAAACGGACGGCGGATCACCGTCACACCGCGCGCGCTGACGCCCGGCGGGCCGGGACTGATGTGGGGCGGAGGCACGTTGGCGGCGGCGCGCCGGGCCGGCAGGTACGGCCTGGGCATGCTGGGCAACGCCAACGCACCGGGCATGCAGGAGGCCTACGAGGAAGCCTGCCGCGAGCACGGCCATCAGCCCGGGCCCACCTTCTTCCCCGACCGCAACACGCCCTCGGTCGTCTTCGTCGCCGACGACGTGGACCAGGCGTGGAAGGAGATCGGCGAGCACCTGCTCCATGACGTGCGCACCTATGCCGCGTGGAATCCCGGTGACGAGACGACGGCCGGCTTCAGCCACGTCAACACGGTGGATGAGTTACGTGCGAGCGGGACGTCGCACGTGATTATCTCTGTGCCCGAGGCGGTCTCGCGGGTCCGCGCCGGCCAGGTGCTCAACCTGTCGCCGCTATGCGGCGGGCTGCCACCGGACATCGCGTGGCGGTATCTCAAGCGCGTGGGCGAGGTTGTGCTGCCGCAGGCTCTCGGGTGACTTCGCCGAGCCGCATCCGAACGCCGAGTTGCGGCCCTACTCGGGTTGGTTCGGCACGCCCGGAAACAACTGCTCCGCCGGGCCCGCGGTCACCCAGCCGCCCAGCTTCGTCACCAGGTGCGGCGCGAAAACCGCGCCATAGAGCACGTTTCCGACGACGACCACCGCGGCGACGGACAGCATCGCCGAGCCGAGGCGGCTCTTCGACCTATGGTCGGCCCACATTTCGATGACGTTTCGTCCTTGCGGGTCGGTGCGGCCGAGCAGGTAAGTGAACACCATCATCTGGATGGCCATCGCGAGGGAGTCATAGAGCGGGTACTGATGCACCGTCCCCTCGCGGATGGCCAGCCCCGGAATCACCCGCCCGTAATAGAACACGCCGAGCTTGGCGCCCAGGAACCCGTTGAAGAAGAGCGCCCAGCAGAAGCCGACGACGAGGCCGACCACCAAAAGCGTTGGCGGCCTTCGCCAGCCGAAGCGTGCGCTCAACCATCGCCCGAGCGCGGTGCCCGTCACCGCCGGCAGCACGAAGTAGGAGATGTAGCCGATGGGAACGAACAGCGGCAGCCCACCCCACGTCACGTTCAGCGGCCACCAGGATGGCATGCGGGGGATGGCCGGCGGGAACTGTGCGTACATCGCCCAGTCGTAGGGCGCCTCGATCCACGAGAACGATATCGCCGAGATGCACAGCAGCAGGAGCGGGTGCAGACGGCGCTGACGAACGCTCAGGAACGCGCCCAGGGCGGTGAAGCCGATGCCCCCGACGAGCGCGAAGTCGCTGGCCGCCTGCATCACGGGCGTCATCTGGGAGCTCACCGGCCGTTCCCCGGGGTCCGGCGCGCCTGCGGGTCAAAGCGCAGCACCAGCCCGAAGATTAGGACGATCAACCCGAACAGGGTGCCCAGCATGATGACAGCGCCCACGGTCGCACACCTTTCGCCCCTCGACTCTTTAGATAGTGCACACTATCCTAAAGTCAGTCAACCATCCGGATAGGAGCCGAACCGTGCCCCAGCGGCCACCCACGAAGCGCGGTCCGCCGGCGGCGGCGTCGCGTCGCCCCCGCGGCGCTCCGCGGGGGCTGCTGCTCGACGCGGCGCGGGCCCGTTTCGCCCGCCAGGACTACCGCAGCACGACGACACGTGAAATCGCCCAGGCCGCAGGCGTTACCGAGCACCTGCTGTTCCGCCACTTCGGTTCGAAGGCGGCCCTGTTCCGCGAGGCCCTGGTGCTGCCCTTCACGACCTTCGTCGACGAGTTCGGCCGGACCTGGCAGTCGGTGATCCCGGAGGAGACCGACGAGAAGGAGCTGGCGCGACACTTCGTCGGGCAGCTCTACGACGTGTTCGTCGAACACCAGGGTCTCCTGTTGACGCTGATGGCGTCGGAGGCGCTGAGCGAGGAGGAGAAGGCCGACGCCGGCATCGCGGAGATCAGGGAGGCGATCAGGGCGCTCGGTCAGATCAGCGCGGAGGGCATGCACCTGCGGGGGCTGCGGTCGGACCATCCCGACCTGCCCGCTCACTCGACGGTGGCGATGATCGCCGGCATGGCCGCGTTGCGCTCCACCTATTTCGGCACCAGACCGCCGTCGCGAGAGGTCATCGTCGAAGAGCTGGTCCAGGCAATCCTGCACGGCTTCCTGCACCGAAACGACTGAGCGAAGGGATCCAAAATGTCAGGTACCAGCGTGGTCGACTTGTACTACGACCCGTTCGACTCCGGCATCGACGACAACCCGTACCCGGTGTGGAAGCGCATGCGCGACGAAGCGCCGCTCTACTACAACGAGAAGTACAACTTCTACGCGCTCAGTCGCTACGAGGACGTGGCGCGCGAATTGCCGAACTGGCAGACCTACCGCTCCGGTCGCGGGACCACGGCCGACATCCTGTTCGCCAATATCGAAGTGCCACCGGGGATTCTGCTGTTCGAGGATCCTCCGCTGCACGACCTGCACCGCCGCCTGCTGTCTCGGGTATTCACGCCGCGCCGCATGCTGGCCGTCGAGGACCTGGTGCGCGGCTTCTGCGTCCGGGAGCTGGATCCATTGGTGGGCGCCGGCGGGTTCGATTTCATCGCCGATCTCGGGGCGATGATGCCGATGCGCACCATCGGGTACCTGTTGGGCATTCCCGAACAGGATCAGGAAAAGATCCGCGATCGCGGTGGGGCGTACATCGAGTTGTCCGAGGAGCGCGACCCCGCCGCGGTGAATGCGAAGCTGTTCGAGGAGAGCATCGTCGTGTTCGCCGAGTACATCGAGTGGCGGGCCGATCACCCGTCCGATGACCTGATGACCGACCTGCTGCGGGCCGAGATCGACGAACCCGATGGCACGCGACGGCGCTTGTCGCGGACCGAGGTGCTGGCCTACACCGCCATGATCGCCGGCGCCGGGAACGAGACCACCGCGCGGCTGATCGGTTACATGGGGCAGCTGTTGTCGGATCATCCGGATCAGCGCCGCGAACTCGTGGCGAACGCGTCGCTGATCCCCGGCGCCGTCGAGGAGACCCTGCGTTACGAGCCGCCGTCCCCGGTGCAGGCCCGGTATGTCGCCCAGGATGCCGAGCTCTACGGCACCGTCGTGCCCGAAGGCTCATACATGTTGCTGCTCAACGGTTCCGCCAATCGCGACGATAGACATTTCGACGACCCGGACCGCTACGACATCCACCGCCAGGGTGGCCACCTGAGTTTCGGCCAGGGCCTGCACTTCTGCCTCGGCTCCGCGCTGGCCCGGATGGAGGGCCGGGTGGCCCTGGAAGAGGTGCTCAAGCGTTGGCCGGACTGGGAGGTCGACT
This sequence comes from Mycobacterium scrofulaceum, assembly GCF_001667885.1. GTDB lineage: Bacteria > Actinomycetota > Actinomycetes > Mycobacteriales > Mycobacteriaceae > Mycobacterium > Mycobacterium scrofulaceum_C. The sequence goes on from NZ_LZJW01000060.1 coordinate 88,189, forward strand.
ACGGCAACGCCCAGCGGGCGCACACCGCGAGCGTGCGCGGCTGGGCTCGCCTACCCGTCGTCACGGGCTAGGGCGGGCGCGGCGGTGGTTCCCTCCTACGCCCGGCCAGTGTGCCGAGTGTGAAGTTAGCTTCACGCTGGCCGTCGAGTGTGAAGCTAACTTCACACTCGACGGGGTGAGCGCGCGGCCGGCCGCACACTCGGCGAGATCAAGCGCTCTGGTCGACCAATACCGCGCCGTCGGGCTGGTTGCCCAGCGTCTGCAGCGGGAGATCCCCGCCCTGGGCGGTGAGACGAACGATCTCGGCCAGCTGCCCGGGGGCGTCGCACTGCAGGTAGTGATCGGCGCCCGGCACCACCCAATACCGGTTGCGGCCGGGTTTGGTCTTCAGATAGGTCTGCCAAACGTGGTTGGGGACGCGGAGCGGGGCGACGTTGTCGTGCAACCCCCACACCACGGTGGTGTTGATCGGACTCTTGGAAAGCGCCTCCAGCCAACCGGTTTCGTCCGCGGCGCGCTCGTTGAGGTATTGAATGGTGTCGGGCAGCACGCGGATTCCGTCATTGTGGGCGAAGCATTTCGCCAACGCGGCGATCTCGGGGTCGTCGAGTGTTCGCCGCGGCATGAAGGTGCTGGCGCCCAGGCCGGCGGCCAGCATCTCCGGCGTCGTCGCCGCCGCGGTGGGCCGCCCGGTCGCGGGATCGAGCAGCGCGGTCTGGAAGACGGTGAGGTTCGACAGCGGCAGGTAGATGTTGGCGTTCGTCACGATCAGGTCCACCGGTACGGCCGGCGGATCGAGGGCCGCCAGCATCTCCACCGCGATCATGCCGACGCTGCTGCCGCGGTCATGGGTCAGCATGCGGTAGTCGGTCAGGTTCCACACCTGGGTGATCGCGTACACGAGCAGGCGCGCGTCGTCGTAGAGCGAATAGACGTACGGCTCAGTGGGTTTGTCCGAAAGGCCGTATCCCGGGAAGTCCAGCAGGTAGATGTCGAACTCCGAGCCCAGTTCGCTCGCAAGGGCGAAGAAGTCGATGCTCGACGTCGGGAAGCCGTGCACGAGTACCAGGGCGGGCGCTCCCGGCGTGCCGCAGCGGCGACTGAACACCGCGACCTCGTGCCCGTCGTTGGCGGCGGTCGTTGACCGCCAACGCAGTTCCGTACCGCCGCTTTGCCACTCCGCGAAGATGTCCAAGCTGCCAGCATCGCAGAGGCGGTCGCGGTAGACAACCACGGCGCTAGCGGAACGTGACGACGACCTTGCCAGCGGCGTCGGCGGAACGGTTTCGCGCTGGTTCACGGGCAGGTGACATGCACTCCGAAGGTCACCGGGCGCGTGCCGCTTTGGCCGGGGGTCGATGCCTCGCCGGTTCCGGTGATCGTGTAACTCTTGCCCTGCTTGGTCGCCTGGACCTGATTTGCGGACTTGGTGGCCTGATAGGGGAGTTGGTACTGGCCGGTCGCCAGCGTCAGCGAGAGCGCGAATCCGTCGACCATGGGCGGGTTCTCGTCCGAAACGGCCAGCGACACCGACGCCGTATCGTCGTGCACGCCGATCCGGGTGGTGAGGTCTCCCGATTCCGGTGGGGAAGCATTCGGTTGCGCCGCTGAACTGCTGCATTCGACTCGCGCCGTCATGGTGTGCTTGTTCCCGTCGATCATGACGGTCGTGGTCACCGCCACAGGAGTCGAGCTCGGGGTCGACGGCGGATGGCTGTCCTTGCCGGAACAACCGGACAGACCCGCCGCCAGCGCGATCCCGGCGGCCAAGACGACGTGCCGATTCGTCATCACACCTCCTTCGCCAGCCAGGACTATAGGGCCCATTCGTTTCGGTAAGGTCTCTTTTCCCTGGCGACCAGTCAACCGATGGGTTTATCGCCAGGCTTCCCAACTCACCATGCTCCGTAGCGGTCCGGCGAACGAGGGCCGCACGGCGCCCGAGCGCCACCGGTCCTCGAGGACGGGCGCCAACGCGTCGGTAGTGGTCAGCGGGTCGGCGTCGAGGTAGACGACGGTGATGTACTGGAAGTCCGTGCGCCATCCTCGCGGCAGGTGGCTCCAACCGGTGCTGGAACCGAACGTCCACGCGCCGGCCGTCCCCGACGTGGCGAGCAGTGCCGGATGGTGTTCGGCGTGCAGCCATTGCAGCCACTCGTCCGGGCGGCGCCCGTCAACGGGTTCTTCGACGATGAGGACGACACCGCGGTGCGGCCGAAACGGCACCACCTCGGCGGAGATGAGTGCATGCGGCGCCGACTGCCACTGCAGCAGGCGCAGCCCGGCCACTTGCAGCGACGGCCGGACGACGGGGAATCGCCCGTTCTCGCGCAGCGCGCGCCCGAGCGTGACGAAGTCGTCGAAGGTTTCCTCGACGGGATCACCAACCAGGTAATGCACGGCGTTGCCGATCTCGGCCAGCGGGCCGTTTCCGGCCACCCTCTGCTGCGGATAGTCGCCGTCGGCGATCCAGCGCAACCCGTACACGATGCCCGGCAGTTGATACTGCTCCGGCATGTGATCCAGCAGGTGCCAACGCAGGTAACTGCCGTCGTCGTCGGGCGGCGCGGCGGCGGTGAGGCTGAATACACCGGCCCTGACGCGTATCACGCGGCGCCCCCGGGTTCGTGCAACTCGGCGAGCGCCTGCAGATTGTCCAGGTAATGCTGCAGCGAGGTGTGGCGAAAGACGGCGGGCACGATGGTGGCGCCGTGCGCGGCGGCTTCCGCGACGGCGTCGCGGGTGCGCTCCGGTTCGGTGATCGGATCCAGCGGTGCCGGTGGCGGCAGGATGACCTCGAATCCCGGACGAAGCTCGAAGCGGCCCAACCAGTCTCGCGCTTGACGCAGGCCCACGCTGAACGGCGCCCAGCCGTCGGCCAGCGTCACGGCGCGGCGCAGCGATCTCAACGTGCGGCCGCCGACCCAGATCGGGACGCGCTCCTGCACCGCGCACGGGTCGACGGTCATGCCGTCGAACGCGTAGAACTCGCCTCGGTAGGCGGGCTCGGGGACCGACAGCGACGCGCGCAGCGCCTTGAGCGCGTCGTCGCCGCGCGGCCCGCGATCGTCGAAGGGCGCGCCGATGAGGTCGAACTCCTCTTTGAGGCTGCCGACTCCGACGCCGAGGATGAGCCTGCCGCCGCTGACCTTGTCCAAGGTGCCATAGCGTTTCGCGATCTCGAGTGGATGGTGGTACCCGAGCACCAGGACATTGGTGGCCAACCGGATCTGGCGGGTGCGCGCGGCAAGATAGCCGAAGGTGGCCAGCGGATCCCAGTAGCGCACGCCGCGGCGGTCCGACTCGGCCGCGGGCAGCGCGATGTGCTCGCTGCAGGTCAGGTGGTGATAGCCGAGCCGATCCGCTGCTTCGGCGATTCGGGTCAGCTCCTCGATGGAGGCGTCCTTCTCCCAATCGCCGCTGGCCTTCGGGAACATCGTCACCACGGGTGTGGCCACCGAGAGTCGTGGGCTCATCCCTGCATGTACCCTCCGGCGTCGACGGGGATGGATTGCCCGGTGATGGTGCGGCTTTCGTCGCTGGCCAGGAACAACGCCAGGTTGGCGACATCCTCGGTCGTGGAGATATCTTGCAGTGCAACGCCTTTGAGGGCGCTCGCGCGCTGGTCGGCGAAGTCGACCCCCCGCTCGTCCGCGGTGCGTTGCACCCATCGACGCCACAGCTCGGTGTCGATCGCCCCGGGCACGATGCAATTGCACCGGATGCCGTGGGGGCCGACCTCCAGCGCGACCGACTTGGTGAAGGCTCGCAGCGACGCCTTGGCGGTGACGTAGTGACTCTTGCGGACGACGCCGGAATAGCCTGCCGTGGAGGAGAAGTTGAGGATCACGCCGCGGCGGCGCGCCAGCATCGACTGGTTGAGCACTTCCCGGGTGCACAGCATGGCCGCGGTGACGTCGATGGCGATCGTCGCGTTCCAGTTGTCCAGGGTCTGCTCCCAGATCCAGCGGTCTTGTCCGGGCGCGGCGGCGTTGTTGCACAGGATGTCGACAAAACCGAATTCGTCGACCGCCCGCGCCACCATGGCCGCGACGTCGCGCTCGTCGGTCACGTCGGCGCGCATCGCGATCGCTCCGGGGCCCGCGGCCCGGGCGGCGTCGCGCACGAGTTCTTCGCGCCGCGCGGCCAGCAGCACCCGGGCGCCTTCCCGCACGAACACCGAACCGAGCACCGGTCCCAGGCCCGTGCTAGCGCCGGTGATGATCGCGACCTTGCCCTCCAGCCGGCCCGTCATCGCGCACTCACCTTGCGGGCACACGTGATTCGACCCACGCGTGGATTCGTTCGGCGACGGCGAGCCACCCTGGGTCGAGCATCATGTCGTGGCTCATCTTAGGGAAGATCTCGGCGTCGGTGTGGTAGGCGGCCGCGGTTGCCCGCACTTCCTGCGGCGTGAAGCAGACGTCGTCCTCTGCCCCCAACACCAGCAGCGGGGTGGTGACGAGGTGCGGCCGGGGGAGGTGGAGCCACAGCATGTCGATCGCGATCTTCAGGGCGTACTCCTCGCAGAGTTCCGCGGCATAGCGCGCCACGTCGGCTTCGGAGTGCGACCGCGAGAAGAAGGTTTCGCGGGCCAACTCCGGTGTGGCGCCGACACCGCGCAGCGACCTCGTCATGGCCAGGCCGCTGGCGGTGTACCACGGGTGCCGCTTGAGCCTGCGGGCCAAAAACCCCAGGATGCCGCTCGGGGGTGCCGAGGCGAGCAGCACCGCGGCGGCGGCGTCGTGCGACTCCAGATACTTCTGCACCACGAAGCCACCCAGCGAGTGGCCGACGACGACCGGTCGCTCGGGCAGGCCGTCGGCAACCGCGGCGACGTCGGCCACGAAGTCCGCGATCGAGCAGAGCCGCATCGACTTGGGGGCCGGGCTCTTTCCGTGACCGCGCAGGCTGACGGCCAGCGCTCGGTGGCCCTTGTCCGCGAAGAAACCCAGGAAATGTTCGTCCCAACACCAGGCGCCGTGCCAGGCACCGTGCACGAATAGCACCGGCGGCTTGTGGGTTTCGCGGCGCGGCGTTCTCTCGATCACTTCGAGCATGAGCGGGACTCCTCGTCGGGCCGCCCCCCGGTTGGCTGCAACGCCGCTGAGATTAGCCGCTGACGTGCCCATGCAGGGCCGGAATCGGTGAAGCGACGGTGTCCGTTGGCGTTTACTGGTGCGGTGGGTGTAGGTGGCGAAGTGCGCACGCTGGTGCTGTCGGCCTTCCCGGCCGAAGCCGATGCGGTGCTCTCACACACCACGCTCGATCCCGATCCCGTGGTGATCGCCGGCCGGAAGCACTTCTACCTCGGCTCGATCGCGGGCCACAAGGTGATCGTGGCGATGACCGGCATCGGCCTGGTGAACGCCGTCGACACCACCGAGGCCGCGTTGGCCCGCTTCACTATTGGCGCGGCGGTGTTTTCGGGCGTCGCCGGTGGGGCGACGCGGACCCGGATCGCGGATGTGGCCATACCGGCGCGGTGGACACTGGACAACGGCAGCACATTTCGCCCGGTTGATCCCGCCATGCTGGCGACGGCCGAAAGGCTTTCTGTCGCACTGGAAAGCGTCGACCGGTGGATCGACCTGCGGCGGCGGCCGCAGATCGTGATCGGCGGCGACGGTTGCAGCTGGGACAACAACAACGGCGTGGCGTTCCCCTGCATCCCGAACGGCGGTGACGTCTTCGGCTGCCAGCCGCGCAGCGCGCCCGATCGGTCCTTCCGATACACCGGCAACTTTCGGCAAGCGGCGGGCCGGTGGCTGCGAAGCGCCCTGGTCAGCAACCTGAACATCGTCTCGTCCGCGGATCCGGCGTTTGATGCCACGGACATGGAAACCGCGGCCGCCCAAACGGTCGCCGACGCCCACGGTGTCCCGTTCCTCGGCATCCGCGGTATCACGGATGGGCCAGGTGACCCGCTTCACCTGCCGGGCTTTCCGTTTCAATTCTTCTGCTACAAGCGGATCGCGGCGAACAACGCCGCCCGGGTCACCGCCGCCTTCCTGCAGAGTTGGGGCGGCGCCTGATCGTTCACTCGGCGCCGACGGCCACCGCGCGCCCCGGGTCCGAGCACCACTCGGACCACGAGCCGGGGAACAGCGCCGCCTCCACGCCGTGCGCCGCGAGCGCGGCGACCGTGACGCTGGCCGTCACGCCCGAGCCGCAGTAGGCGCCCAAAGCGCCGTCACGGATCCCACGCTCGGCGAGCAGCCGGGTGAGCGCGTCACCGCCGACGAACGTGCCGTCGTCGTCCAGCACGGCGGTGCTCGGCAGGTTCGTCGCGCCGGGGATGTGCCCGGCCGCGGGGTCGAGCGGTTCGACGTCGCCGCGGAAGCGTTCGGGCGCCCGCGCGTCGAGCATCGTCACACCACCGGCGCCCGCCTGCTCGGACGTCAGGGTAGGCCGGCTGCCCGCGTATAGATCGTCATGCGGCACAGTCACATTCCCGGATTGCGGTGTGACCCCGCCGGTTTCGAGGCTCCGGCCGGACGCGCGCCAGGCGGCCAGGCCGCCGTCCAGGATGCGCACATCAGGCAGCCCGGCCGCCGTCAACACCCACCATGCGCGCGCCGAACCGGCGCGATTCCAGTCGTCGTAGACCACCACCGCTGAGTCCTGCCGGACGCCCCACCGGCGTGCCGCGGCCTGCAGGTCGCTCCCCGACGGCAGCGGGTGGCGGCCGCGACCGGCGACCGAGTGGTCGCTGAGCTCATCCTCGAGCGACGCATACACCGCCCCCGGAAGGTGGCCCTCCAGGTAGGCGGGCCGTCCGTCGGGCTCGTCGATCCGCCACCGCACGTCGAGGATGGCCAGCGGGGCGCCGGCGTCGATGAGGCCCGCCAACTCCGTGACGGTGATCAGAACCTGGTCTCGGGGTGCCACCGACTCAGCCTAGCGGCCGGGCAAAGCGGCCTCGCTCAGCAAAGCAGTGGCGTAGCGTCCCACTCAGTAAGACCGCGGATGGAGCAAAGTCATGGCGCGCATCGGCTATGGATTAACCGGGTGTCTCGCGATCGCGTCGGCGCTGCTGACGGCCGCGCCCGCCGAGGCGATACCAAACACCCGCTGTGTCCTTTCGACATCCGTCCAAGAGGTGCAGCATGTGTCCCAGCTGCCCCCGGAACTCCTCAAGCTTCTACCGCCGATGGCCGACATCGGTGCACCCTTCAACGCGACGGACGCGGTCAGCGATCCGACGTTGCCCTTCCGGCGGTTGATCCGCGCCGGCAATCACGACGCCGACTGGTTCGTCTGGTACGAGCACGGCGGTGTCGGATACTCCTGGCAGGCGGTGGTCGCTCGGGTCGCGCCGGGCGGCGCCCCGACGGTATTGGCCAACGCCGGGACTATTTCCGACACGTTGTGCAGGCTCACCGACGGCGCCTTCACCGGTGCGGTTCCGCCGTACCCGCCGGGATCGTGGGCGGCCGCCGACTTCTGAAAACTTTACCGACCGACGGTCTGGCATACCGACCACCGGTCGGTTATCCTCGGTGCAGGCCAGGGAGGTGGCGCAATGAGTGCATCCGAGCAATCGCAGACCCGAACCCGCATGTTCGCCCGCGTATTGGGCCCCTACATGTCGATCGTGCCGACCACGATCGCAATCCGCGGTTCATACATGCAGGAACTATTCACGGAGTTCAAGGCAAATCCCATGTGGCCGTGGCTGTATGGAGCCATCTTGTTGATGGGCGGCATCTTCATCATCGCCTTTCACCAGTATTGGCGCGGCCTGGCGGCGATCGTCGTGTCGGCCGTGGGCTGGTTTTTCTTCATCCGTGGTCTGCTGTTGCTGACCCTGCCACGGGCCTACGACGCGGCCGGCAACGCCATCTACAGTTCGGGCGCGACTGCGGCGCTATGGGTGTTGTTCCTCTTCCTCGCCTCCGTCGGGCTGTACCTGACGTACGTCGGTTGGAAGCCCGAGAGTGCCTCGGGTAGTTAAGCATCCCGACGTCCGCCGCGCGGATCTGCTCGATCGGGCGGCGGCGCTGTTTCTGCGTGACGGATATGACAACGTCAGCCTCAACGATCTGATCGCCGATGCGGGTGTCTCCAAAGGGGCCTTCTACCATTGGTTTCCATCGAAGGACGCGTTGATCGCGGCCTTGGCGGAGCGCAGCGCGCGGGCCGCGTTCGCCGGCGTGGAGGACGCGGTTGCCGCATGCGGCGGTGACGCGCTGGATCGTCTGAACGCCTTGCTGCGGAGCGGGTTTGAGGTCAAGATGCAGATGAATGTGTCGGAGCAGCTGGCCGCGATGGCGTCATTGCTGCGGCCCGACAACGCCCATCTCTACGCACGGATAACCGCGGTCGACGAAGCGCTGGTCCTGCCCCTGCTGACGCGCCTGATCGAAGAGGGGGTCGCCGAGGGTGTCTTCGACACCTTCGATCCCGTGGGCGTCGCCGATATGATCTACGGCCTTGCCGCGCGCACGAATTCCACCATCGTCGCGGTGTTGCAGGCGCCCGACGAGTCCGCCCGGGAGCGCGCGATCGACAGCATGACAAAACGATTCAGACTGCACGGCTTGGCCATCGACCGCATCCTCGGGCTACCCGACGGAAGCGTCACCACGCTCACGCGAGCACAAGTCGAAGCGCTGGTCGCCGCGCTGCCGAGAACCTACTAGCTACGCGGTGTGTTCGGCGTCGCCGGGGTCGTCCAGAGTCGGTGCCCCCAGCGAGGCCAGCATGCCCGTCGCCGCCCGATGCCAGGTGAAATCCTCGGCGCGGCGGCGCGCGGAGACGCGGCGATGGTGCTCGGGACGGCTGGTCACGGCGCTGACCGCTCGGGCGATGGCCGCCGGGTGGTTGTCCGCGGAGGCGCCGCTGTCCGGGGTGATGATCTCGGTGAGCGCCGAGGTACGCGACACGACGGCCGGGGTTCCGCAGGCCAGCGATTCCAGCGCGGCCAGCCCGAACGTTTCGTGCGGCCCGGGCGCCAGCGTCACGTCGGCGGACGCGAGCAGACCGGCCACCGTGTGCCGGTCGGAGACGAAACCTGTGAAGTCCACCGGTAGTCGCGCGGCCTGGCGCTCCAGCCTGGCCCGCAACGGACCCTCGCCCACGACGACGAGCCGGGCGTCGACCCCGGCGTGGCACAACTCGCCGACGGCGTCGATGCTGCGGTCGACGCGCTTTTCCACCGACAGCCGCCCGCAATGGACCAGCAGCAGCTGCGTCGGTGCGGCCCAGCGCCGCCGCAGCAGGTACGAGTGCCGGCGCGGGTGAAAGGTCTGCAAGTCCACGCCCAACGGGACGGTCACGGTGTTCGTCGCGCCGATGCGGTCGAATTCCGCACGCGCGAAACCGGTGGTGCACACCACCGTGTCGTAGTCGGCGGCGGTGCGCGCATTGGCCAAATCGGCGAACTTCACCGCGGCCCGGTGCGGAAGTATCTGTCCCACAAGGCGATCCAGCCGCTCGTGGGAGATCATCACGGTCGTGGCCCCGTGGTCGCGGCCCCACCGGCCCAGTGACCGCAGCGTGAGCCGGTCGGACACCTCCAACGCGTCGGGCCGCAGGGCCGCCAGGAGCGCCTTGACCGGTCCGGGCAGGACCGCCCGGTACCCGCCGGTGAGGGGAATCAGCCGGGCGGGCAGGGTGATTCGGACCACACCGGTGCGCAGCTGGGTACGTTCGGCGCGGTGGCCGGGAACGATCAGGAAGACCTCGTGGCCGCCGGCGCAATATTCGGCGCCCAGTCGATCGACCGCGGTGCGAAGGCCGCCCGAACGAGGGCCGTAGAAGTTGGCGACCTGTACAACACGCATAACGTGAGGACACGCGGCGCGCGTGTGCACTCAACAATGTGGACTTGACGGTGGCCTGAACAGTCCATGAATTCCGGCGTAGCGGTCCGATTCAGCCCCCTTTGGGGCCTTCGGCCTTATTGATCCGCTCGGCGATGTCGGTGCCGGACAGCTGGGCGCCGAGGAAGTCACCGGAGGTGGGCAGGCTCAGGTGCAGTTGCGAAGCCCCGCTGACCGCGACGTCCCCGCGCTCGAGAGTGAAATCCAGGATATGGCCCCCGCCGGTGCGGTCACTGTTGAGGAAGTGCAGGTGATAGCCGGCGACCGAGATGCCCTGCTCGAAGTCGGGGGTGCGGAAGCCGACGACCGTCCCCGACACGTCGGTGAACACCTTTTCGGCCTGCTCTTCGGTGGCCTGGGTCAGCGGCGGGTAGGGCGGCTTTTGCGCCATTACCGTGCGGGTGTGCAGCTCGGCGAACTGCCCGGTGATTCGGATGGCGTAGATCAGGTTGGCGCTGGTGATCTGGCGGTCGATCGCCGCGGTCACATCCGCGCGTCCGGTGCGGGTTTGGATCGCGATCTCGAAGTCGGTGTGAAACCGGGTGACCGCCGCGAAGGGGCTGCGATCGGTTGGTGCGGCCCGGGTGGCGGTGCCGTCGGCGCGCAACCGATAGCAGACGCCGTCGAGGATGACCATCTCGCCGTCGAGGTGATTGAAGGTGCCCAGGCCGAAGTCTCCGTGGCGCAGGATTTCGGCGACGGTGACGTCGCCGTCGTACACGCCCTCCAGCAGGGCGCCGATCGTCGAGAATTGATACACCTCGGCGTCGTCCGCGCGTTGATGTGTGAGAAGCGTTGCCGCCCAACGGCGGAAGCGTTCGTAGGCGCCCGAATGTGTGTCCATGATCCTTACTCGAAGGGGTCGTCGTGCAGCTGGGCGGCGAGATCGGTGTTGTGGCTGTAGTCGACGGGGACGTCGATCAGGGAGGGGCCGTCCTCGGCCAGCGCCTGGCGCAGGGTGGTGGTGAATTCGTCCAGCGAGGTCACCCGGTAGCCACGGGCGCCGAAGGCGGCCGCATACGAGACAAGGTCGTAATCACCCAACTCCACACCGGATTTCCGGTCGTACTTCAGGAGCTCCTGGAAGCCGACCATGTCATAACTGTTGTCCCGGAACACGATGTGGGTGAACGTGAGGCCCAGATGGGCGGCGGTCGCGAGTTCCTGGGCGGAGAACAGGAATCCACCGTCGCCGGAGACGGACACGACGGGCGTTCCGGGCCGCACGAGGCAGGCGGCCATCGCCCACGGCAGCGCCACGCCCAGGGTCTGCTGGCCGTTGGAGAACAACAGCCGCCGCGGCTCGTACACCCGAAAATGGCGGGCCAGGTAGATGTAGACGGAGCCGACGTCGCAGGTGACGGTGGCGGTGTCGTCGAGTTCCTCGCGCAGCCTCAGCAGCACGGCGACGGGGTTGAGGCCCGGACCCTCGGGTGTGGTCTGGCCCGCTTGATTGTCGATGTCGCTCAACGCTTTTCGTTGCTTGGCGATCTCGCCCTGATAGGCGCCGGTCAGGGTCAGGCCGGCCAGCTTGTCGGTCAGCGATGTGAGCGTCGCCGCGATGTTGCCCAGCAATTCCACGGTCGGCTGATAGTGGTTGTCGATGTCGGCGGGGACCGAGTCGATGTGCACGACGGTGCGCCCCGCGTCGTCGTTCCACAGCACGGGGTCGTACTCGACCGAGTCGTAACCGACGGCGACCAGGACATCGGCGTGCGCCAGGACGACGTCGCCGGGCTGGTTGCGGAACAACCCGACCCGGCCCAGGAAACTGTCCTCCAGCGCGCGGGAGATCACCCCGGCGGCCTGGAAGGTTTCCACGACGGGCAGCCCGGTGGTGGCGATGAGGGCGCGCAGCGCCAGGCAGCTGTCGGGGTCGGCCCCGCGCATGCCGACCAACAGGGCGGGCCGGCGCGCGGCCCGGATCAGCTCGCTCGCCTCGGCGATCGACGCGGCGGGGGCGGCGGCCAACGGGGGAATCGGGTTGCGGCCCGGGATGCTCGCCGTGGTGGGCGCGGCCAAGACATCGGCGGGCAGGACGACGGCGGCCGCGCCGCGCGGTTCGCTGAGCGCGGCGCGAAACGCGCCGACGGTGGCCTCGGCCGCGTTGTCGGGGTCGTTGACCTCGCCGGTGAACTTGGTGACCGTCCTGAGCATTGCGGCCGCATCCATGGATTGGTGCGTGCGCTTGAGGCGATCGACGCGCCGCACCGCGCCGCACAGCGCCACCACCGGATCCTGTTCGGTGTTGGCGGTCAACAGGCCGGTGGCCAGGTTGGTGGTGCCGGGGCCGGAGGTCACCAGCACCACGCCCGGCGTGCCGGTGAGGCGCCCGATCGCCCCGGCCATAAACGCGGCGTTCTGTTCATGGCGGCACACCACCACCTGCGGGCCGGAGTCCAGCAGCGCGTCGTAGACGGCGTCGATCTTCGCCCCCGGGACGCCGAAGACGTACTGCACGCCCTGCGCCGACAGCACGTCGACGACCTGCTGCGCGCTGCGCACGGCGTCGCCGGGATTCGTGGGGGCCATCCATCCAGCCAAGCACGGGTCGCGGTGTGGTGCGACTTCGTCGCCTCGGGTTGACCATCCATGTGCATGCGGGTGTATGGTCCGAATGGTGACGATCGAGAGCGTGCGGCAGGTTGAACTGACTGAGGATCTGACGCGACGGGCACTGCGGCTTGTGCTGGACAAGACGACCGACCTGGCCGCCGACGTGTTGAGGGTGCCGCTGCACTACTACCGCGACGCCAAAGTCGCCGATATCGAGGAGACGCAGATCCTGCGGCGAACCCCGCTGGCGATCCTGCCCAGCGTGCAGATCCCCGGCCCCAACGACTTCGAAGTCCGCTCGGTGCTGGGCAGTTCGTTGCTGGTGACCCGCGACCGCACCGGGGTCAGCCACGTGTTCCTCAACTATTGCCGCCACCGCGGCGCGATGCCGGCCTGCGGCGCGGGCAACGCATCCCGCTTCACCTGTCCCTATCACGCGTGGACCTATAAGAACACCGGCGAATTATTCAGCGTCCCAGGCAAATCCGGCTTCACCGGTATGGACATCGACGACTATGGGTTGGTGGAGTTACCGAGTCAGGAGGCCTACGGCTTCATCTGGGCGGTCCTGAGCGCCGACGCGTCTATCGACGTCGATGCGCATCTGGGACCGCTGCGTTCACAGCTGGCCGAACTCGACTACGCATCGTTCGGCTATCACACGCATCGCGAGTTCATTTCCGAGGTGTCGTGGAAGGGCGCGCTGGAGGCGTTCGCGGAGGGCTACCATTTCCCGTTTGTCCACGGCGAGAGCCTGATTGGTCAGAACGCGTTGCCCAATGTGGCGATTTACGACGAGTACGGCAAGCATCACCGGCTGGGGTTTCCGTTCAACTGGATCGTCAATCTTGATGCCGATCCGAGCGGTTCGTGGGACGTGCGGGACAACATGGGGCTGATCTATTGGATCTACCCGAACCCGATCCTGGCCAACAGCAACGTCGGCGTGGAGGTCATCGACATCCTGCCGGCCGGTGCCCCGACGCGATGCACCGTGCGGCACAGCTGGCTAGCGCGCGTCCCGGCGACCAGCGACGACCAGCGCGCCGGCTACGACATGATCTATGACGCGGTGCACGCGGCGGTGCGCGACGAGGACTTCGCGATGCTGCCGCAGTGCGGCGAGGGCGTCCGCCAGGGCCAACACGATCATATGGTCATCGGCCGCAACGAGATCGGCGTGCAACACATGATCAAGGTGTTCGCCGAGGAAATCGGCGTCGCGTTGGGTTGAGTTCTCGTGCGACCATATTCAGCGTAAGGACAGCGTAGATGCGCAGACACGGCTGGGCCGGCGCGTTGCCGTCGAGCGACGAGGAAGCCATTGCGCGGATCATCGCCGCCGCGAGCCGAGCGATCGAGCGGTCGGGCGCGGACATCAAAATCACCGATATCGCTCGCGATCTCGGGGTCACCCGCCAAACGGTGTATCGCTATTTCCCGAGCACCGATGCGTTGCTGGTGGCGACGGCGCTCTCGGAAGCGGGCCCGTCCCTCGACCGGTTGGCGGCCCACTTGGAGCCCATCCACGACCCCGCCGAGGCGGTGGTCGAGGGCATCGCTCACACGCTGGAATTGCTTCCCCAAGACAAATATCTGGGGCTGCTGTTGACGTCCGAGAAGGCGGTGTCTTACTCGGCGAGCGTGACGTCCGATGTCGCGCTGTCCCTGGGGCGCTCGATTATCGATCGCTTCAACGTGGATTGGAACAGCGTCGGCATCACCGACGACAGGCGCGACGGCCTGGTCGAATTCATGCTCCGGGTTTTGCAATCGTTCATCGTCGATCCCGGACGGCCGCCGCGGTCCGGTGTCGAGTTGCGGAATTACCTGCGCCAGTGGGTGGCGCCCGCGATCACCCATTTTCAGCCCGTCGCCGGCGATTCGCGCGTGCGCTCAGGGCTTTGAGTGTGCGCTCAGGGCGGCGACACGCCGTGCGGCGCCGCCCAGGACGCACACTCGATGGGGCCTTAGTCAGCGCCTGCCCCAGTCCCACGGCGGCGTGGTCAGCAGTCCCTGACCGGCGACGCGCGTCTCGCCCCACTCCTTAAACAGCTCGATCTCGACGGCTCCGTCGGAGGAGCCGTCGGCGTCGGCCACCGGCACGGTGTCGAGGAATTCGAGCAGCGCACCCGAATGCGTGACGACCAGGACCTGCGTTCGCGCCGCGGCGCCGCGGATCAGCCCCGCCAGCGGACGCACCAAATCTGGATGCAGCGAGGTCTCCGGCTCGTTGAGCACCATCAGCGACGGCGCCTGAGGGCTCGACAGCGCGGCGGCCCACAGCAGGAATCGCAATGTGCCGTCGGACAATTCGGCCGAACGCAGCGGCCGCAGCATGCCGCGCTGCCGCAACTGCAAGTCGAACAGCCCGTCGTGGACGGCGACCGACACCGTGGCGCCATCGAAGGCCTCGGCGACGGCCTCACCGAGTCCCTCGATGCCGGCCTCGATGATCGTCTGGATCGCGGCGGCCAGGTTGCTGCCGTCGTCAGCGAGCACCGGTGTGCGCGTCCCCACCTGCGGGTGGCGCGCGGGCGCCTCCGCGTCGACCCGGAAGCCGTCGTAAAACCGCCAGCCGCGCAGGCGTTCACGCACGGCGGCCAGTTCGGGAAGCGCGTGCGGGTGGGCGTACTCGGCCAGCACGCTGCGATACAACGGCAGGGACCGGGACAATTCGTCGAATCCGCGGCCGGTTTCGGCGCTGACCTCGACGAAGCTCGCGCCCCGGCGCACCAGGGTGGTGCCGCTACGCAACACCGGGCCGGCGAACAACGCCTCGCGCTTGATCTCTGGGTCGCGGGCGAAGGCCGAGCGAGCCTGCCCCGCCGAGACCGGGATGCCGAGGTCGACAAGATAGCCGAAATCGTCTGAGGCGAAGCCCAATTCGAGGGACACCGGGCGCGTTCGCACGGTGCCCTGGACCTTGCCCGTCCGGCGTGCGCCCTTGAGCTCCTCGGGTCCTGCCCACAGCGCCGACTGCAGCCCACCCTCGCGGGCCAGCGAGGCGATCACCTCGCCGCGGCCGCAATCGGCCAGCAGCCGCAGCGCGCGGTACAGCGACGACTTGCCGGCGCCGTTGGCGCCGGTGACCACCGACAACCGACCCAGCGGGAGGATCACCTCGCGCAGCGAGCGATAGCCGCGGATGGCCACCGTCTGCAACATGGGGCCGACTGTACGGCCGACGACCGACGGGCCTTACTCCTCGTCCGCCGCGTCGAGCAATTGAACTTCCTCGAGGTCCATCTCGTTCTGCAACTCGCGCAGGACGATGTCGTCGATCAGGTTCTGGTTGCGCAGCGCGGTGATCTCGCGCCGCTTCTGCTCGAGCACGCCGAGCCGCACCCGCCGGACCAGCTCCTTCTTCTTGACGAGGTGTCCGTTCGCCGAACCGTCCTCGGTGGCCAGGGCCAGCGCGGCCTTCTCCTCGTATTCCTTCTGCAGCCGGCGCCGCAGCTCGTCGCTGACGCCGACCTCGTCGGCGACCGTCGGCAGCGCGTTGAGCGCCGCTTGGACGCCCCGGGTACGGGCGAGGTCCAGTTCCTCGACGTAGGCGACGTCATCGGGCATCTTCGCCCAGCGGACCACCGCGGGCAGCGTGGTCCCCTGAAGCAGGACGGTGGTCAGGATCACGACGACCACGATGAAGATCAGCAGGCTGCGATCGGGGAACGGCGCGCCGCTGAGGGTGGTCATCGGCACGGCCAGCGCCGCCGCGAGCGACACGGCGCCGCGGAATCCGGCCCAGGCGGTGACGAAGCGCTGACGCCAGCTGACCCGCCGTTCGCGCTGGGCCTCGCGACGATCGATCAACCGGATCAACACAACGGTGATCTCACCCCAGAAGATCCGCGACAGGATCACTACCGCGGTGACCGCGAGCGCGATGAATAACGCGTGGCGCACCCCGCCGTCCACGCCGACTATGCCGCGCAGCGCGTTGGGAATCTGGACGCCGACGAACACCCACAGCGAGCCGTTGAGCAGGAACGTGGCACTGTCCCAGAAGGCGTACGCCTGCAGGCGCGAGCGTGCCCGGATCACCACCGGACCGGCGTAGGCGAGCACGAGGGCCGAGACCATGACGGCGACGACCCCGCTACAGTCCATGCTCTGCGCCAGCAAGAAGGCCGCGAACGGCGTCAGCAGGCTCAACGCCCCTTCCTCCTGGGGTGCGTCGATCCGCTTGCGCAACAACGTCACCGCCCCGCCGACCAGCAGCCCGGCGGCGATGCCGCCCAGATAGGAGCCGACGAACCGCCCCACCAGGTCGATCGGGGTGATCGCGGAACCCCCGATCGCGACGTGGACGGTGACGGCGAACAGCACCAGGGCGGTGCCGTCGTTGATGAGACTCTCGGCCTTGAGCACGGTCACCGAACGGCGGGGCAACTTCTTCGCGAGGCCGGCGACGGCGGCGGCGTCGGTGGGGGAGAGCACGGCGCCCAGCACGGCGGCCGCGTGTGAGTCCATGCCCAGCGCGCGCGCCGTCCACGACACCGCGACGGCCGTCGCGATCACCAGACCGACACTGAGGAAGACGATGATGCGGGCATTCGCCCGGATCTCGCGGAAGCTGGTGTTCAGGCCCTCCCAGTAGAGGATCGCCGGCAGGAACAGCAGAAGCACGATCTCGCCGTTGACGTGCACGTGGGCGAAGTTGGGGATGAGGCCCAGCAACGTGCCGAGCACGATGAGCAGCACCGGGGGACCAACGCGATAGCGCCGGCCGAGAACCGTCCCGAGGATGACGGTGGAGACGAGCGCAACGATCAGGACGAGGCCAAACACCAGCCCATCCTGCCGGACATGATCGGATTGCGCGGCTTGGGGTTTGGCGGGCCCGGCGGTCAGCCCGCTTTGCCGGCGGTCCCACCCGTCACATCAGCACCTTGCGGAGGGTATGTGGTGACGCCAGAAAGTGATAGCGCCGGCGATATCAAATGCGAGACGCGTGAACTGGTCGCAGACTGACGCGTGAACTGGTCGCAGACTCAGGTGCAGTCGCAGCAGCAGTCGTCGCAGTCGCAGCAGCAATCGCAGCCCTCGCAGCAGCACCAGCAGCCGGTCCCGTCGCCGCCGCGCCGCGACTTGCGCCCCGGGTTCGGCGTGCCCTCCTCGTCCCCGGGTTGAATCGACTGGTCACCGAAGTTGATCGGCTCCTGCTGCCCGCGCGGCGTTCCGCTCTGTGCGGTGAGACCGGCTTGGGCGAAGGTGCGCTTGATCGCGCGGCGCACTTCGCTGGTCAGCAGCCGATCGACCAGGCGCCCGTCGGCGAAGGACACGTCGGCCAGCGCCAGCTCGATGCCCAGCACCGCGTCGTCGCACAGGGCGCGCGCCGCGGCCACGGGAGTTGCGGTCGCCGCCAACGGGTTCCACTTTCCGCGCGCCACGTCGTCGCGGTAGTCCTCGACCGCGTCGAGCAGGTGCGCGACCCGGCCGAACAGCCGCCCGACCTCGCGCAACGGTGCCGCGTTGTCCGGGCGGCCGGCCAGCACGGCGGTGTGCGCGAACGCCTCCGCGACGGCGGTCTCGGTGGGCTCGGTCACCAGCAACAGCGAACTGCCCGGACGAGCCTGCGCCTCGAGCGCGGCCTGGCGGTCCATCGCGGCGACGAGCACACCGGTGTCGAAGCCCAGGGTGTGACCGGTGTCGGTGCCTTGGCGCACCCAGCGTTCGGCGATGCGACGCGCCGCCGGCCGCACCCCGGCCACGCCGACCATGCCGTCGCGGTCGTCGACGTGGTCACGGACCCGGGCCGCGGCCAGCGCCAGCGACACCACCGCGGCCAGTCGCACGCAGTCGCCGGTGGCGACGTCCGCGCGCCGCATCCCGCGCAGTGGGCATGGCCCGGCCGTGCGGCGGGCCGGCTGCCCGGGCGTCTGCGCTTCGACCAGCAATGAGACCACCAGCCCGTCGTAGTTGGTGGCGATGCGGGCGGCCTGGCCGTAATCGTCGCGCAGCGCCAGACACACTCCGCACAGCTGGGCCGTCCAGGCGGCCGCCAGTTCGCCGCCGAGCCGGCGACGGCAGGGCCGAATGATGCCAAACATGCACAGAAGTTACCGGACCTTCAGCAAACGCGCGCTCGAAACGCGGGGCATCGGACGGTCCCGTGGGCGGCCGCACGGCGGGGAGGCTCCAGGCCATAATGGGCTCGATGACTGCCGGGAAGATGAAGCTCTTGGTGACCGTCGCGCTGCTCGTTTCGCCGATGTTGGTGGGCTGCCATTTCGCCTCCAGGAACCCGCCGTCGACCAAGACGCTCGAGGTGCCGATGAACGAGGTGCTCACGCAGAGCGTCGTCACGCAGAGCATCACCCTGTCCGTGGGCAACACGCTGGTCGTGAAGCTGGGGTCGAACTACACGACGCCGTACCGATGGGCGCCGGAGATGAAGATCGGGGACCCGGGCGTCCTCAAGCAGGAGAGCCACGAGTTCGTGCCGCCGAGCTCGGACGCGCTGGGGGCCCCCGGCACCGAGGTGTGGAAGTTCACGGCGTTGAAGCCGGGGACCACGACGATCGGCACCGCCTACACCAGCTTCGTCGGCAAGGACGCCAAACCGTCGTGCACATACACGGCCAACGTCACGGTGCAGTAAACGCTCTGGCAAACCGATGCGAGGGCGTCGCGCTCGGGTTACGGTCTTGAACGTGCTCGGTTTTCTCCGCAATCTGTCCGAGATCGGCAAACTCCCCAAGCCGCTGCGCGATGAGCTCGAGGCCGAGGGGTTGATCTTCAGCGCGGGCAAAGTCGGGGTGAGTCGGCACTTCGGCGGCCACGTGCCCGGCGTGTATTCGGCCTCGGGCGTGTCCCGCCTTGCGGGCGCCTTCGCGTTCACCACCGCGCGGATCCTTGCCACGCTTCCCGCCCGCGGGGACGCCAACCTGCGATCGATCGATTGCCCGTGGGACAACAGCGACGGGCCGGCCAGGGCCACGATCACCGGCAAGGGCCTCAAGCTCGAAATCGACTTGCACGGCGTCGATCCCGCTTTCAGCGGGTCGATGAGGCTGAACTACCGCAAGACGATTCCCGACGAGGTGCTGGAAAAGCTGCCGACCACGACGCTGCGTTTCCCGGTGCAGCCCGCGTTCGTGTATCGGGCGGCCGGGGTGCGGCCCAAGGATTAGTCTGCGGCTCAAAGGTTTCCGCTACGCGGCGGTGGGCCGCAGCATGCGGCCGCTGACGAGCGTCGAGACCCAACCGGGCATCAACCGTGAGCCGGTGGTCATCGCCCGATAGCGCCATCCGGGCACTACGACGGCGCGACCCCGGTCCAGCGCGCGCAGCCCGGCCGCGACGACGGGTTCGGGCGCCGCAAGCCGGCGATAAATCGCGGTGTGCGAGACGTCCGAGCCCAGCGCGTCGACAAAGCCGGTGCGGGTGGGCCCCGGGCACAACGCCGTGACCGTGACGCCCGATCCGCGGGTCTCGGCCCACAGCGCCTGGCTCAGCGACAATACGAACGCCTTCGACGCGCCGTAGGTGGCCTGGTACGGCCCGGGCTGAAAGGCGATGGTGGACGCGACATTCAAGATGCCGCCCCTTCCGCGGGCCAACATGCCGGGCAGTACCGCGTGGGTCAGCTGCACGAGCGCGTCGACGTTGACCGCCACCAACTCGCGCTCGCGCCGGGCGTCGACCTCGGCGAACGGACCGTAAGTGCCGAAGCCGGCGTTGTTGACCAACACGTCGACCTCCCGCCCGGCCAGCCGGGCCACCAGGGCGTCGACGCCGTCCTGGGTGCCGAGGTCGCCGACGACCAGCTCAACCTGCTGATCGACACGCTGCGCCACCGCGTTCAACCGATCCTCGTCGCGTCCGGCGAGCACCAAGGACATGCCCCGGCGCGCCAGCCGGTCGGCGAAAATCGCGCCGAACCCCGAGCTGGCGCCGGTGATGACGGCCAATGACATGACTACCCCTTACTTCGCAACGGTTTTCACGGCGGGGTGGATGCCCAGCGCGTGGCTGACCAGGCCGATGCCGGCACCGAGGATGGGCCAGATCGGCCAGAAGTACATCTCGCCCGTGGTCGCGGCGACGGCCGCCCACACGGTGAGCACGATGACGGTCATCAGGAGGTAAGCGCCGAGGTGGATGCGCACGCTGCGGCGGGCGGCCTCGACGCGGGCGGCGCGGCGGCGGGGGTCCGCACGCCGGATCCGCTCGATCGGCAGGTCGGCGAGGAGTTCCCGAAGCTCTCCGGTGCTGTGCGCGCCGAACACGGCTTGCACCCGCTGCTCGTACTCGGCCAGATCCAAATAGCCCTGCGCCAGCGCCTGGCCGAGGCGCGCGGCCGCCCTTTCCCGGTCGCGGTCGCCGGCGCGGGGGGTGGTGAGTTGCTGATCCATTTCGTCCCCTTCCGAAGATGTGAATGGCTTTAACATAGTCTTCAATGTTAATCTCGTCAACATGGCGGTTGGACGAAAATCATCGAGCGGGGCGAAACGCCGGGACAGCTACCACCACGGCGACCTCAAACGCGCGCTGACCAGCGCCGCGCTGTCGCTGGTGGCCGAGAAGGGGCCGAAGGGTTTCACCCTGACCGAGGCGGCGCGGCGTGCCGGGGTGAGCGCCGCCGCCCCCTACCGGCACTTCGCCGACAAGGCCGCGCTGCTGGCGACGGTGGCCGAACAGGGCTTCCGTGACCTGCACGCCGAACTGACCGACGCCGCCGCCACCGAGGACCCCAAGGAGCGGGTGGTCGACCTCGGCCGCGCGTACGTGCGCTGGGCCGTAGCCCACCCGGACCACTATCGGGTGATGTTCGGCGCCGAGCTGACGAAGGCCGACCATCCCGACCTGGCCGTCGCCGGCGAGCGGGCGTTCGGCGACCTACTCGACGCGATCGCGGCGTGCCAGGAGGCGGGCGTCGTCGACGGTCAGGACCCGCGCGAAATCGCCGCGCCGCTGTGGTCGCTGGTGCACGGTGTCGCGTCCCTGGCGATCGGCGGCGAGCTGCACACCGTCGGCATCGAGCAGGAACCGGAGGCCATCATCGCCGGCGTGGTGGCCCAACTGCTCGGCTAGGCCACGTTGGCTTGCCGGCGCGCGGCATACACCTCGGCCAGGAATTGCTCGACCGCGACCGCGGTGTGCACCGCGCGGGCCGAACCGAAGATGTCGAAAGCGTGCTGGGTGAACGGCAATTCGGCGTATACGACGGGCTGGGTGCTCACCTGCCGCAGCCGCGCGACGAACGCCCGCGCCTGCTCGACGGGCACCAGTGAGTCGTTGCGGCCATGAAGGACGAAGAATGGGGGAGCGTCGGCGGAGACGTGGTTGATCGGCGACGCGGTGATGAACGGCTGCATGTTGGTCGACGGCCGTTGCTTGACAACGGATTTGACCAGCAGCGCCGGCATCATGGGATGCATCGCGTCGTTGAACCGGGTGAAGTCGTAGATGCCGTAGAACGGCACGGCCGCCTGAACCCGGGTGTCGGCGTCCTCGAAGCCGGGCTGAAATTCCGCGAAGTTGGGGGTGAGCGCGGCCAGCGACGAGAGGTGGCCGCCGGCCGAACCGCCGGTGATGGCGATGAATTCGGGGTCGCCGCCGTACTCGGCGATGTGCGTCTTGACCCACGCCAGGGCGCGTTTGACGTCGACGATGTGGTCGGGCCAGGTGTTGCGGGGGCTGTGCCGGTAGTTGATCGACACGCAGATCCAGCCCAACTCCGCGAGGTGGCTCATCAACGGATGTGCTTGTCCGCGTTTGTTTCCCGTCGTCCAAGCGCCCCCCGGGATCTGGAAGAGCACCGGCGCCTTGCCGGTGGGGTCCAGATCCGGACGACGCCAGATGTCCAGGAAATTGGCGCTGCCGTATTCGCCGTAGCTGATGTCGGAGTCGTGGGCGTAGTCGCGGTAGATGCGCATCATCCGTAACAACCCTGGCGTCTTGGCGGTGCCGCCACCGGCCGGACGGCGCCACAGGTCGCCCGATTCGGTGAGGCGCGACGTGCCCAGGCCCTCGTCCAACGCCTCGGTCAGCGGAATGTTGGCCTTGTGCCCGGCGCGGCTGAAGTTCAGCAGGCCCAGCGCGGACAGGCTCGCCACCGTCCACGCCGCGAGTCGCACCGGCCGGTCGAGCCGGCGGGCCGTCAACGCCAAACCGCCGAGCTGGCTGGCGAGCGTTTGCAGCGGCAACTCGGTGACCACCACCCCGAACATGAACGAGAAGAGCGAGGCGTACCCGCTGCGCGCCAACGGCCGGTAAGCGTTGAGCGTGGACACCGCGGTCACCGCCGTGACCACGAGCGACCCAATTTGCCGGATGACATGCATGATTCGAGCTGTCCGCATGGGCACACCTTACGAGGTGCGTTGGGTCAGGCGAACACCGTCTTGGGCATCACCGTGGGCTTGACCCCGTACCGCGGCGTGCTTGAGGCAAAACCCCTTCCCGCCGTAGCCATCGCGGGCATCCCGGCCGGAACCGCCGTCACCGGTGCCGCCTCCTCCGGTGCCGCGGCCCAGCCGGAGCCCGCCGATGGCGAAGCGACGGGATCCACCGGCGGGGCGGCCGCCGACCAACTTCCCGGCACCGACAGTCGGCCTACCGTGGACCCCTGGCCCACGCCGGCCAGCACGGGCGCCGGGGCGACTCCGGTCGATCCGGCCGGCGCCGCCGACCCGGCCAGCACGGGCCCGACGAACGGGCCGGCACTGCGGAGGAACAGCGAGGGAACCCCGTTGACGGTGTGGCTCAGCAATACCCCGGTCGGGATCGCTTCCATGGACCACCATGCCGCCGTGTTGACCACGCCATTGATGGTGTTCTGTACCAACGGGATGTTGAAGAATCCACCGTTCGCGGCTTGGAGCGGGGCGGCGAGTTGCGACACCGCGTCCGGCGCGGCGGTAATCGCGCGCGCTAGCCCGGCTTGCGTGTTGGCGGTGGCGCCGGTGACCGCGGCGGCTTGGCGGGCCATTCCGCCCGGACTGGTGAGCGGCGCCGGGGGTGTCATCGGAGTCATCCGCCCGGCGACCGCCGAAGCGGCGGCGTAGCCGTACATGGCGGCCGCGTCCTGAGCCCACATCTCGCCGTAATGCGCCTCGGTGGCCATGATCGCTGGCGTGTTGACGCCGAGGAAGTTGGTCGCGACCAGCGCTGCCAATTGGGCTCGGTTGGCCGCGATCGCCGGCGGGGGAATGGTCATCGCGTATGCCGCTTCGAAGGCCGCCGCGGACGCGGTCGCCTGCGCGGCTGCCTGCTGGGCTTGCGCGGCGGTGGTGTTGAGCCACGTGATGAATGGCTGGGCCGCGGCGGCCGCCGACGCCGACGCGGGACCCATCCACTGCTCGCCGGTGAGCTCCGTGACCACCGACTCGTAGCCCGCTGCGGCCGTGCCCAACTCGGCCGCCAGCGCGTTCCACGCCGCGGCGGCGGCCATCATCGGTCCGGCGCCGGCACCGGCGTAGATACGGGCCGAGTTGAGTTCTGGGGGTAGTGCACCGAAATCCATTGTCTCGTCTCCCTTTCAGATGGCGGCCGGCCGGCCCATCACGGTCGGCTTCACGCCGTAGCGCGGCGCGCCAAGGCCGCCGGTTCTTCCGGCGGTTGCGAGCGCGGGCATCCCGGCCGGCACGCCGGTCACCGACGGCCCCTGGGGTGCCGGGGTGCTCGAGCCGATCATCGTGGCGGGTGCTGGGGGCGCGGCCGGCGCGTTCGTTCCCGCCCACGTGGGTGGCACCGACAGCCGGCCGACAGAGGTGGCCTGTCCGAGAGCAGCCGCGGCCGGAGCCCCAGCGGGCTGAAACGCGCCGGCGACGGGGCGCACTGTGTCCGTCAGGGTCGTCCCAGCGAGGGCGGACGACGCCGGACCCGATATCGCGTCGGGCCTGACGAGCAGGCCGCCGCCCGCCAGCGCAAGCAGGTCCGACGTCGCGGACCCGAAGTTGCCCAGCCCGACGTCGGCGATGTTGGCGAGGCCGCTGCCGGGCACGGTTGCCTGGGGCAACGCATTGGGGGCGGCAAAGGGTAGGGCAGTGGCGGCGGAGTTCGCGGCCTCGGTCGCTTGATAGGAGCCCGCGCTGGTGCTCAAGGTTTGCACGAACTGTTGATGCACGGTCGCGGCCTCGGCGTTGACCGATTGGTACAGCTCGCCGTAGGCGGTGAATAGCGCGGCCTGTAACGCCGACACTTCGTCGGCGGCCGCGGGAGCGATCGCGGTCGTCGCGGGCGCCGCTGCCGCACTTTCGGCCGTCAATGCCGAGCCCAGGGTCTCGAGCTTCCCCGCCGCGTAAAGCAGAGCTTCGGGCTGCGTGATCAGAAATGACATCGGGGTCTCCTCATGGAATTAATCGGGGAATATGGGAGTGCCCCGACTCATGGCGGCTAAGCCGCCAGTTCCATGAGTCGCCTATTGAGTTCGCGGAAAGGCGCCGCGCGTTCGCCTGAGGTGGCCTAGGTCGCCTCGGCCCGGCTTTCCAGGTTCTTGACCGCGGCCGGATCGTGCTCTGTCAGCCCGACCTTGGCCGCGCCGCCGGGGGAGCCGAGCTCGGTGAAAAAGTCGGCGTTGATCTGCGTGTACTCGCTGTATTCGCCGGGCACGTCGTCTTCGTAGTAGATGGACTCGACCGGGCACACCGGCTCGCACGCGCCGCAGTCGACGCATTCGTCGGGGTGGATGTAGAGCATCCGCGCGCCCTCGTAGATGCAGTCGACGGGACATTCCTCGATGCACGCCTTGTCCTTGATGTCGACGCACGGTTCGGCGATCACGTAGGCCACGAGCGTTGTCCTTCCGTTGTCTGGCTGGCTAATTTAGCGCGGCCGACGCGCCACCGGCCAGGGTCATCCCTTCCATGGTTCTTGCCGCGGCTGGGCGCGAGTAGGGCACGCGGCGTTGTGGAGTCACAAGCTATCGTTGTGTCACACGAATTGATTGTGATGTGATCAGCCATGCCGCTCAGCCCCCGGATGCCCGAGCTTGCCTCGTTCGAGGTGTTTCTGGCGATCGCCGAGACCGGCAGCCTGGGCCGCGCCGCGCGCGAACTCGGGCTGACGCAGCAAGCCATTTCGCGGCGGCTCGCGTCGATGGAGGCCCAGATCGGGGTCACGCTGGCGGTGCGCACGACGCGTGGCTCGCAGTTGACGCCGGCGGGCCTGATCGTCGCGGACTGGGCGCGACGGCTGCTCGAGGTCGCCACCGAGATCGACGCGGGCATGGGCTCGCTGCGCAAGGAGGGCCGCGAGCGCGTCCGGGTGGCGGCCAGCCAGACGATTTCCGAACAGCTGATGCCGCACTGGCTGTTGTCGCTGCAGGCCGAGGCGACGCGGCGCGGCGGCTCCGCGCCGCAAGTGATCTTGACGGCCACCAACAGCGAGCACGCCATCGCCGCGGTCCGGGACGGCAGCGTCGATCTGGGTTTCGTCGAAAACCCTGGCACGCCAACGGGATTGGGTACCTGTGTGGTGGGTCAGGACGAGTTGGTGATCGTCGTACCGCCCGGACACAAGTGGACGAAGCGGGCGCGGGGCGTGACGGCCCGCGAACTCGCGGACACCCCGCTCGTTGCGCGCGAACCGCATTCGGGCATCCGGGATTCGCTGACGGTGGCGTTGCGTCGGGTGCTGGGCGACGACATGGAGCAGGCCGCGCCGGTGCTGGAGTTGACGTCGGCGGCCGCGATGCGCGCGGCCGTGCTCGCCGGCGCGGGACCGGCGGCGATGAGCCGGCTGGCGGTGGCCGACGACCTGGCGGTGGGGCGGCTGAGCGCGGTCACCATCCCGAAGTTGGACCTGCGCCGCAAGTTTCGCGCCATCTGGGTGGGTGGACGCACCCCGCCGGCCGGGGCGGTGCGAGACATGTTGAGCCACATTGTGAGTCGCACCAGGGCATAGCCCGTCGACGCTCAGGCGGCGGCGTCGGCCTCCAGCGCCTCGTCGTAGCGGTCGAGCACGGTCTCGGCGACCAGCCGGTGCGCGCCCAGCGGCGCGGCCATCGGAATGCCGTTGTCCCGCGCGAAGGTTGAGACGCCGTCGGTGAGCAGGCCGGGCGCCAGGAACCAGGGGGCGACGACGAGCCGGCGCGCGCCGCGGCGGCGCAGGTGGGCGGCGGCTTTGTGCACCGACGCCTCGGGCCGGGTGGCGAACGCCGTCGTGGCCAAGGCCCACCGGGTGCCGACGGCCAGCCTGGACGCCACCTTCGCGGTGCGCACGTTGGCCGCGGCGTTGGACGAGCCGATCGCGACGACCATCACCCCGAGCTCCTCGTCGTGCGGGGAAACCCCGACTTCGGTCAGGCGTTCGCGCAGCACCGACACCAGCCGCTCGTCCTCGCCGAGGACGTCGGCCTGCCGGATGCCGTGGGCCCCGGCTTCGGCGATCTGCTTCGGGATGTCCCGTCGCGCGTGGTAGGCGCTGGCCAGCAGGAAGGGGGCGACGACGGCGCGGCGGCTATCCGGGAGGCCGGCCACGACGTCGACGAAGTTCGGCTCGTTGAGCTCGAGGAACGCCAGCCGCACGTCGAGGCCGGGGCGCATTGACGCCAGCCGGTCGGCCAGGGCGCGCGCGTTGGCGCCCGAGCGCGGGTCCCGGCTGCCGTGGGCGGTGAGGACGAGCGTGCTCATGATGCGTGTAACCCGCATTCGATCTTGTTTCG
This sequence comes from Mycobacterium scrofulaceum, assembly GCF_001667885.1. GTDB lineage: Bacteria > Actinomycetota > Actinomycetes > Mycobacteriales > Mycobacteriaceae > Mycobacterium > Mycobacterium scrofulaceum_C. The sequence continues at coordinate 115,189 of NZ_LZJW01000060.1, forward strand.
TCCCCGCCAGCGCCCACTGCGAGGATCGTCACCATCGGCCGGCTTGCTGGTGCAGGGCGCGCAGCCGATCGACGGGTAGCCCTCGTCGACCAGCGGATTGACCAGCACGTTGTTGCGCTCGATGTAGTCCTGGACGTCCTCGTCGGTCCAGGCCGCGATCGGGTTGACCTTGATGACCTTGAACGACTCGTCGAAGCTGATCAGCGGGGCGTTGGCGCGGGTGGCGGCCTCCGCCCGGCGCAGCCCGCTCACCCACGCGGCGTACCCGCGCAGCGCGCGGCGCAGCGGGAGAACCTTGCGCAGGCGGCAGCATTCGTTGGGGTCGCGGGCGAACAGGTCCTTGCCCAGCAGCTCGTCCTGCTCGGCGACGGTGTGCTCGGGCGTGACATTCAGCAGGTGGATGTCGTAAACGGACTCGACCGCGTCACGGGTGCCGATCGTCTCGGCGAAGTGGTAGCCGGTGTCCAGGAACAGCACCGGCACCCCCGGCCGCACGTCGGAGGCGAGCGAAATGACCACGGCGTCTTGCATATTGGCGGCCACCACGTACTTGCAATTGGCCCCGTCGCGAGGGCCGTCGACGCCGCCGAAGTGCTCGTCGGTCCAGCGCAGGATGTCGGTGGCGCCGGCGTCCGCCATGTCGGCCGCGCCGCGTTCCGCGAGTTTGCGCAGCTGGTCTTCGGTGAAGTTCATCGCGACCATGGCGTGGTCCTCAGCTCCTATCGCAGGTCGGCCTCGTCGGCGCGCAGGGCCCAGGTCGCGAAACGCTCACCGCCGTCGCGCTGTTCGAGGAACTTGCGGGTGACCCGGTCGATGTAGTCGACGAGCTCGTCGCTGGTGACCTTGTGCTGGCGCAGCTTTCGGCCGAATCCGCTCGCCTCGCCGAGGCCACCGCCCAGGTGGACCTGGAAGCCCTCGACGGAATTGCCCTGGCCGTCGTCGATCCACTGGCCCTTGAAGCCGATGTCGGCGACCTGGATGCGCGCGCACGAGTTTGGGCAGCCGTTGAGGTGGACGCTGATCGGCACGTCGAGCTCGGCGTCGACGTCGGCCAGTCGCTGTTCCAGCTCGGGCACCAAAGTCTGCGTGCGCACGCGGGTTTCGGCGAAGGACAGCTTGCAGAATTCGATACCGGTGCAGGCCATGGTGTTCTTGCGCCACGACGACGGCCGCGACGGCAGGCCCAGCGCGTCCAGCGCGGCGACGGTCTCGTCGACCTTGTCGTCGGGCACGTCTAGGATGACCAGCTTCTGGAACGGCGTCAGCCGGGCGCGGTCGGAGCCGACCTTTTCCATCAGGTCGGCCACCGCAGAGAGCGTCGCGCCCGAGACGCGGCCGGCGATCGGGGCGACGCCAATCGCGTTGAGCCCGTTCTTGATCTTCTGCACGCCGACGTGGTCGATGGTCTGCTTGACCGGCGCGGGCGCCGGGCCGTCGATGAGCCGACGGTTGAGGTATTCGGTTTCGAGGACCTCGCGGAACTTTTCGACGCCCCAGTCCTTGATCAGGAATTTCAGCCGCGCCTTGGCGCGCATGCGCCGGTAGCCGTAGTCGCGGAACACCCGGGTGACGGCCTCCCAGACGTCGGGCACCTCGTCCAGCGGCACCCACACGCCGACCCGCTGGGCCAGCATCGGGTTGGTCGACAGGCCGCCGCCCACCCACAGGTCCAGGCCGGGGCCGTGCTCGGGATGGTTGACGCCGACGAACGCGACGTCGTGGGTCTCGTGCGAGACGTCCTGCAGGCCGGAGACCGCGGTCTTGTACTTGCGCGGCAGGTTCGCGTACTCGGGGTTGTTCAGGGAGCGCCGGACGATTTCGTCGATCGCGGGCGTCGGGTCGAGCACCTCGTCGAGCGAATCGCCGGCCAGCGGCGAACCGTGGATGCCACGCGGGCAGTCGCCGCACGCCTCGGTGGTCTGCAGGCCCACTTCGTCTAGGCGGCGCCAGATCTCGGGGACGTCCTCGATGCGAATCCAGTGCAGCTGCAGGTTTTCCCGGTCGCTGATGTCGGCGGTGTCGCGGGCGAATTCGGTCGAAATCTGGCCGAGCGTGCGCATCGAGTGCACCGTCAACGGCTTGCCGTCGGTGCGGACCCGCATCATGAAGTACTTGGCTTCGATCTTGTCGGTGTTGTCATCGCCGGTCCAGCTGCCGTCGTAGCCCTGCTCGCGTTGGGTGTAGAGGCCCATCCAGCGGAAGCGGCCGCGCAGGTCGGAGTGGTCGATGCTGTCGAAACCCTGCCGGGAGTAGACGTTGACGATCCGGTCGCGGACGTTCAGCGGGGCGTCGTCGTTCTTGATCTTCTCGGTGTCGTTGAGCGGTTCGCGGTCACCCAGCGCCCATTGGCCTTCGCTGCGGGTCTTGGCGGGGCGTGCTGTGGTCATTGGTATCTCCTTCGCGGTGCGCACCGGCATTGGGGCTGCTGGCCGCGGCATCGACGCGATGATGTTTGTCAGATGAGCATGGGCGCTCCGTTGCGCCCACGTCTCATGGCTTCATAGTGCCCGGGTCAGGCCTAGGGGAGTAGAGGTCGCGCCGTTGTGAGGGCACAACGGTTGGTTGTGTGCGGGGTCCGCCGGTGTCACAGGCGCCACAGCCGTCCCTGGAATCGGAGATGCCCAAAGTGCCCGCCTCACAGCGACAACGCGCCGCGAGCGGCGGCCGACGCGCGGTTGTCGCTCAGAGGCGGGCACATCGCCTAATCCCTCGAAATCGGCGGCCGAAATCCGCGCCGCAAAACCCCGGTTGCCGCAGCTCGGCGGGCGTACCATCAGCTCACGCTCAACGGCGAGCGAGGGCAACGACATGAACGACACCCACACCGACTCGACCGACGTCGACAAATGGGACCGCGATCTGACCGAGCACGTCATCGCGCTGACCCGGCCGATCGTCAAACGGTATTTCCGTTCCGAGGTGCGTGGCCTGGACAACATCCCCGACGGACCGTCGCTGGTGGTGGCCAACCATTCCGGTGGCATGCTCACGTTCGACCTGTCGGTGTTCGCCGTCGACTATTACGACACCTTTGGCTACGACCGCCCGCTATACGCGCTGGCCTTCGACACCATCTTCTCCGGGCCGGCCGCCGAATTCTTCCGGCGCACCGGGGTGATCCGGGCGACGCGCGACAACGCTGCCAAGGCGCTGGCCTCCGGCGGTGTCGTGCTGGTGTTTCCGGGCGGCGACTACGACGTGTACCGGCCGACGCTGCAGGAGAACGTCATCAACTTCGACGGCCGCACCGGCTACATCACGACGGCCCTGGAGGCGAACGTCCCGATCGTGCCCGCCGTTTCCATCGGCGGGCAGGAAAGCCAGCTGTTCCTGACGCGCGGGCAGTGGCTGGCGCGGCTGCTGCGGCTCACCAAGTTCGAGCGCAGGTTCTTCCGAACGAACATCATGCCGGTCACGTTCGGTTTTCCGTTCGGGCTCAGCGTCCTCGCGCCGGTCAACATGCCGCTGCCCACCAAGATCGTCACCGAGGTGCTCAAGCCGATCAACCTCGCCGATGTCGGCGCCACCCAGGACGTCAAAAGGCTGGACGCCCACGTGCGCTGGACGATGCAGAAGGGACTCAAAGCCCTTGCCGCCCAACGCCACTTCCCGGTTATCGGCTAGGTTCCCGCGAACACCACGTCGGGGTTGAGGATGCCCGCCGGGTCGAAGCTCCGCTTGATCCGGCGCATCAGGTCGACCTTGACCGGGTCTTCGAGCTCGAGGAAGTAGGGCGTCTTGGCGCGGCCCAGGCCGTGCTCGCCGGAGATCGCCCCGCCCAATTCCATTGCCAGCGCGAAGATGTCGGTCATCAGCTTCTTGCGCGTCTCGGGGTCCTTGCAGAAGATGGCCAGGTGCACGTTGCCGTCGCCGGCGTGCCCGCAGCCCGCCGCGGCGCCGCCGGCGGCCGCCGCCAGGCCGCGCGCGGCTGACAGGAACTTGGGCATCGCGCCGCGGGGCACCACGGTGTCGATCAGGTCGTCGGCGCCGACGGCCTTCAGCGTCCAGAACGCCTTCTCGCGCGCCTCGATCAGCTTGCGGGCCGAACCGCCCTCGAGCACGTAGGCGTCCACGGCGCCCAGCTCGGCCAGCAGCTCGCCGGCCTTCTCGACGTCCTCGTCCAGCCGAGCCGCGGTCCGATTCTCCAGCGCCACAACCAGATACGCGTCGCAGCTGTCGCGGACGTTGTCCGGGATGCCGAGCTCCAGGTTCTGGGTGTGCACGAGCGCGGCCATCGTTACGTTGTCGATGTACTCCAGGATGTAGGGCGCCAGGCCGCTTCCCACGATCTTGGGCACCGCCGACATCACCTGGTCGAAGTCGGCGAACGGGGCGAGCACGGCAGCGTTGTGGTCGAGCCGCGGGTGCAGTTTGACGATCACCTCGGTGGCCAGCGCCAGGGTGCCCTCGGAGCCGACGATCAGCTGGGTCAGGTCGTAGCCGGTGGAGATCTTGGCGATCCTGCCGCCGGTGCGGATCAGTTCGCCGGTCGGCAGCGCCGCCTGCAGCCCGAGCACGTTCTGGCGGGCGATGCCGTACTTGACCGCGTTCATGCCGCCGGCGTTGGTGCCGACGTTGCCGCCGACGCTGGACGACAGCTCGCCGGGGTGAACCATGTAGCGCAGGCCGGTGTCGGCGGTCGCGGCGTCCAGCTCAGTGAGCGTCACCCCGGGTTGGACGACGGCGACCTGGTTGGTGGTGTCGACCTCGAGGACGGCTTTCATCCGTTCGAAGGAGATCAACAGCCCGTCGGCCCGCGGGATCGCCGCGCCCGACAGGCCGGTGCCCGACCCGCGGGCCGTCACCGGCACGCTGTTGTCCGACGCGGCCTTCAGCAGCTGCGAAACCGCTTCCGCGGAGGCCGGTTTGGCGACCCACGCCGGCCGTTGCGGCGGCTTGGTCAACACCTCGTCGTGCCAGTAGTCCTCGGGGATGGCGTCACCGGTCACCAAATTGTGTTGGCCGACGATCTCGGCGAAGCGTGCCGTCATGTCGCTCATGGGAGCCTCCTCCGGTTCACCTTATCGCCGCAGTGAGGTGATCGAGGGCCGCTCGCATCCGGCCGCGGACGATCGGCACGCAATCGTCGGGGAGGTCGGTGGTGACCTCGACGCCGGAGTCGTCGAGGTCATCGAGAAACCTCGGGAGTTGCTCCATCGCGCCGGTGGGCAGGTCGTGCAGGACGATCACGGTGTGCTGCTGGCTGCGGGTGTCGGCGAGCGCCCGGTCCACCCAGCCGTGGGGGTCGGCCCAGTCGCGCGGGACGCTGTTCCACAGGACGCAGGTGTATTTCTCCGCGATCAGGTGCTCGATCGCCGTCGGATTCAGGCAGCGCCGGTCGAGCGCGCCCTCCGTGCCCCACGGCCTGAAGTAGCGGTCGGCGTCGGCGAACTCGTCCAAAAGCTCTTGCGTGCTGCGGATTTCGTGCAGGGTCTCCGCGGGGGAGAGCTCGCCGAGGGGCCGGGCGTGGGTGAAGGAGTGATTGCCGATCCGGTGCCCCTCGCGCACGGCCCGCTCGAGTAGCCGGCGTCCCGCCGCCGGGCGCATGTTTTCGCCGACGACGAAGAAGATGGCGGACAGCTGACGCTGGGCGAGGTCGTCGAGCACCCGGTCCGTGACACCGGGCGTCGGGCCGTTGTCGAAGGTCAGGGTGATTTTCAGTGGCATCGATCCCCAGCCTACCTTGCCTGACTGATCGATCAGGCAGTATCGTGACCGGAAGCGGACGAATGAGACGAGGCGATGTTGACCGCCGCAGCGCCAAAGACAACCACCGCCGGCGACGCCCGGCAGCGCATCCTGCAGACGACGATCCGGTGCTTCTGCGCGTACGGCTACGAAAAGTCCTCGATGAAGCTGATCTCGACGAGGGCCGGCGTCTCGCAGACGCTGCTGCACTATCACTTCGAGACCAAGGAAAAGCTGTTTCAGGCGGCGATCGACGACATGGCCAAGCGCATGTTCGCCACCGCGTCGAAGCAACTGCCGCACACGGTGTCGGTGCGTGCGGGTCTGACCGAGGCGGCCGGTCTGATCTACGCCCTGTTCATCGACAACATCGACGCGGTCACGTTCATGGTTGAGTTCGCCGCGGCGGCCAACCACAACGACTTCTTGCGGACCGCGTATGTCGACTATCGCGACACCCAGCGTCGGCAGCTCGGCGAGGCGCTGCGCCGGATCGCCGGTAAAGACGTGCCGCAGCGCCTGATCGACGAGTCGGTGCGGCTGTTCGAGACCGTGCTGTTGGGCATGTCGATGCAGCGGCCGTTCGTTTCCGACACGTCGGGTTTCCGCCGCGACTTCGACGTGTTCGCCCAACTGCTCGCCGCTCGCATCACCGAAGGATTGGAACCGGAGCGATGACCACGAATCTGGCCGATCAACCGATGGTCGAAGACGCGGTGACCGGATCGGGCGGCAAACGAATCTTCCTGCGCCGCTACGAGAATCGCAACGCCGACTACGTCCTGGTGCTGGTGCACGGCACCGCCGGCAACAGCGAGAGTTACCACGCGTTCGCCGAGCACATGCGCCGCAACTACCGGGCTGCCGTCTATTCGTTCGACCTGACCGGGCACGGCCGCACCGAGGGCGAACCGGGCGTGTTCAGCTTCGAAGACTTCCTCGAAGACACGAGGGCCGTCACGGATTACGCGGCGCGGCGCACGTCGCTGCCCGTCGTCCTGCACGGCGCGAGCCAGGGCGGGGAAGTCGCATTCCACGCGCTCGACGCGTGCCCCGCCGTGACCGCGGGCGTGTGCATGAACATCCTGCTGAACCACGAGACGCCGATGAGCCCGGCGATCCGATTGTTCCAGTCACGCCCGGCCACGTGGGCGGCGGAAAAGCTCGGCGATCGCCTGCGCGTCCCGTTGCGGCGCGTCATCGACTTCAAGGCCGCCTACCAGGAAGACCCCGGGCTGCTGGACACCAAGAAGAAAGACCCGTTCTACGTCTGGCGGTACGGCCTTAGGAGCTACCACTCGGTGTTCAACTACGTGCCGCCAAAACCCGCCGCCGCCAACACGAAACCCGTCCTGATCACCTGCGGCGAGCACGACGAGGTCGTCGGCGCCGAGCACTGCCGGGCCTGCTTCGAACGGATCGGCGGAACCAAGGACTTCTTCATGATGCCCGGCGGCGGCCATCAGCTCATGCTGTTCGACACGGCCGTCTACAGCCGGGTGATCGACTCGTGGATTCGCGAACGCGTGCTCGCGCAGGCGCCGTCGTGGGAGCCGCCGATCGAACTCGAGCAGCGGCGTTTCTTCGAGTTCCTCGATCGGGAACGGGCCAACGACGCGGCGGGCGAGCCCGAGTACCGCTATTCGGTGATCGACCGCGCGCTGATGCGGATCAGCAACGGCACGATCGAGCGCGGGGTGCGGTACTTCTCCAACGCCGAGGTCAGCGAGCAGTGGCGCTTCACCGCCGACCTCGTCGGCGAAATCGACTACGCCGCATGGGACTTCCTGCGCGACTACCTTCCGTCCGTCGATGGTCGGCGCCCGAGGATGGCGGTGGTCGGTTGCGGCGGCGGCGGGGCGATCGCGGGGCTGCGCGAACGGTATCCGCAGCTAGCCCAATGGGACATCGTGGGCGTCGACGTCGACTACAAGTCGATCAACGCGGCCCGCAAGCGCTTCGCCGACACGGCCGGGGTCACCTTCGTTGTCGGTGACGCGCGTGACCCGGAGGTGTTGGAGGCCAATCGCTTTGACCTGGTCTACCTGCACGGGGTGCTCGACCACTGCACCGAGCACCGCCGCCTGATGGACAGCGTGTTTCGCGCGCTGAGGCCCGGCGGGCGGATGTTCTACGTCGCGCCGGACCGCAACGTGTGCACGTGGCTGTGTTTCGTGACGGTCGGGCCGCTGTTCGTGTTCGGGCTGCACAAGCCGAACCACGACTTCCGGCGATTCCCTCGCCCCGCCGAGTTGAACGCCCTGCTGACGCGGGCCGGTTTCGAACTGCTGCCCAGGAGGGGCCGCCCCGGCGCCCCCGCTATGGTCGGGGTCGAATACAAGTCGGGGATGAACCCGTTCCCGGTCAAGAAGTCGGTGCGCACCCGCGCGCTCGGCGACGAGATCTTCGAGCACACTGAGCCCAGGTGGTGGCTGAAGAACGGGTTCGTCGGGGAGTATGCGGGGGCGGCCCAAAAACCGCCGCGGAACGCCGCTGTTTGACGCCTGTCAAGGAGCGGGTTTCGATCCCGGATCCGGTGGTTATTCGGAGTCAGCAGGGCAGTCAGCTTTCCGACAGGAGATCGACACGGACCTCCAAGGAACTCAGTCCTACCGCGGCCAGGGCAGTAACGGAGTGCTCCTGGTGCCAGGCGGTCTCCTTGGCGACGGCCGATACGAACTGCGCGGAGTCCTGGGCCGCGGTGCAATGGCCGAGGTGCGCGACGGGTGGGACCGCAAGCTGAACCGGCCCGTCGCCATCAAGCTGCTCTATCCCGGCGTGGCCGACCGGCCGGACAATCGCTTGCGGTTCGACACGGAGGGGCGCGTCGCCGCCCGGCTGACCAGCCGGCACGTCGTGGTGGTCCACGACGTCGGCGAGCATTACGGGTTGCCGTTCATCGTCATGGAGCGGCTACCGGGAGTGACACTGGCCGACCACATCGCCCGCGGGCCGTTGCCGGTGCCCTTCGTGCACGCCGTGCTCGACGGCGTCCTGGACGCCCTCGCCGAGGCGCACAGCGCCGGCATCCTGCACCGAGACGTCAAGCCCGGCAACATCCTGTTCACCGCCGCCGGGGAACCCAAGCTCGCCGACTTCGGCATCGCCAAGACCTCCGGCGCCGCCTACACCAGGGCCGGCGAGGTCGTCGGCAGCATGGCCTATCTGAGTCCCGAGCGGCTGACGTCCAAGCCGGCCACGGTGCTCGACGACCTGTACTCCGTCGGCGTGGTGGGTTACGAGGCGCTGACCGGGCGGCGGCCGTTCCCGCAGGAGGACCTGGGCGCATTGGCGCACGCGATCCTCAACGAGTCGCCGCCGCCGCTGGCCGCGCTGCGCCCGGACGTGCCACCGCCCCTCGCCGCAACGATCGAACGGTCCATGGCGCGCGATCCGGCGTGGCGATTCGACCAGGCCGGCGCGATGCGGGCCGCCCTGGTCGGCGCCCCACCGCCGGCGGCGCCCACCGGCACCCGGGTGATGGAGGCGCCGCCGCCCGCGGTGCTGACCTACACGCCCGCGCGGCTGGAGCCGGACAGCCCGCGGCGCAAGTGGTGGATCGCGGCGATCGTCGCCGCGTTCGTGTTGGCGCTTCTGCTGTTTGCCATCGATCCGCCGTTCTCGGCGCCACCGCCGGCGCCCACGACGACGACCACCACGCCGACGCCGCCACCAACGACCAGCGCCACCACGACCACGCCCAGCAGCACTCCGCAGCCGGCGCCCCCACCGGGTCCGCCGGGTCACGGGGGCCCTAAGCACAAAGGCCACGGCGGCTGACGCCGATATGGGATCGGTAGCCGCCCGCCCGGTGTCGGCTTGCGGCATGAACAAGAAGTGGATGGCCGGCGCGCTGCTGACGGCCGGCATCGGTGTGGGGGTGGCGGCGGGTGTCGCGGGGGCCGACCCGTACGGCCACGTCGGCGGGAACTGTCCGGCCGGGCACACGTGCGGCAAGTGGTGCCCGGGCGAACGCATCCCGGACAACTTCATCAGCTGGGACATGGGCGTGTGCCACCTCTATTACTACGACTACCGCGGCGTCGTCGACGCCGACACCGGCGCCGTCTACGGGTGGCCGAGCGGCCCGATCAACGCCACCCCGCGCACGCCGGCCACCCCGCCGAATTTCAATTGCGGCCTGTTCTGGTGCCCGGTGCCGCCGCACGCGTGAGCCGTCGCACGTTAGGTCCGCGCCCAATATGGGAACCCGGCGAGCTGGACCTGATCGACGTGACGGAAGGACTGCCCATTGACCTCGCGGCTTGGCACCCGGTTCGGCCCCTACGAGCTGCGATCGTTGATCGGGGCGGGTGCGACGGGCGAGGTCTACCGGGCGCACGACACGGTTAGGGACCGGACGGTTGCGGTCAAGCTGGTATCCGCCGACATCGCCGCGGAACCCGGCTTCCAGCAACGCTTTCGACAGGACTGCGGTGTTGCTGCGCGGTTGGAGGAGCCGCATGTCATCCCGGTGCACGACTTCGGTTCGATCAACGGGGTGTGTTACGTCGACATGCAGCTGGTCGACGGCGGCAGCCTCAGGGATCTGCTGCGCGAGCGGGGGCCGCTGGAAGCGTCGCGCGCCGCGTCGATCGTCGCGCAGGTCGCGCGAGCGCTGGACGCCGCGCACGCCGCCGGGCTGGTGCATTTGGCTGTTCGGCCCGAAAACGTGCTGCTGACCCCGGACCACTTCGCGTATCTCGTCGACTTCGGTCTCGGGCACGGCGACCCGTCGCGGGTGTATATGGCGCCCGAGCGGTTCACCACCGGTCGGGTCGGGCCGCAGACCGACGTGTACTCCCTGGCGTGCCTGCTCTACGAGTGCCTGACCGGTCAGCCCCCGTTCGAGGCGACCGACCCGGCCGAGCTGAGGAGCGCCCACCTACTCTCGCCGGCGCCGCGACCCAGCATCATGCGCCGCGGCGTGGGCCGGGCCTTCGACGACGTCATCGCCCTCGGCATGGCCAAACAACGCACGGCGCGATTCGCCTCCGCAGGCGAACTCGCGCGCGCCGCCAGCGAGGCCGTGAACGCCGCGTACGAGCCGGTCGCGGTCGGTGCCGCGGCGGGACCCCTTGGCACCCGGCCGTTCGAGGCGGTCTATCCGAATCCGGACGACACCGGTTACAGCCCGTATCCCGTCGTCGATCCGCCGTCGCGGCCGGAGGGTTGGCGGCCCGTTGGCGGGCGCGGAGCGTTCGTGATCACTGCGGCTGCGGTCGTGTTGGTGATCGCCGGGCTCGTGGTGGCTCTGGCGTCGGCGTTGACGAGAGGCGGTTCGCCCCCTGCTCGCTCGGCCCAGGCGCCCTCGCCCCCGCCGTCCAGCGCGCCGCCGCCGAAGACGCCGACGCTGTCGGCCCCGGTGCGGGGCGCCGACGGGCTGGGGTTCATCGGCGAGACGGCCCGCTGCGACCCGGGGAACCCGCCGGCCGCCGTGGTGCGGACCGCCAAGTCGCTGGCCGTGGTGTGTGAAAACCTCAGCGGCAGTTACTACTACCGCGGCGAGCGGATCAGCGACGGCGCGCACATCGAGCTGTCCAACGCGGAGCGGGCGGGGGATGGGTTCGACGTCACCAACCCGGTCGACGGCGTGGTCTACGAGGTGCGGCCGAATCGGCTCAGGATCATCAGCGGCAGCCACGTCGATTCGTCGGAGCCGGTGTTGCAGTACGCCACCGCGTCGTAATCAACTCGGCCACAGCGTGTTTCAGCTCTTCCAAAGTGAGATGTCGAACCTGAGTTGACGATATGGGTTGACGGTCACCGCGCGGTTACCTTGTCTGCCCCACGGCGTTGTGGTGGGTTCGCGAGCATGCGTTGTAGCTTCTCTGCCAGGTCGATGTCGCTGATTCCCGGCCAAAGTTGCTCAGCCAGATCCAAGGTGAGGTTGCAATCTTGACATGCCGGCGCGCCGTCGGGCGCATCGGCCAACTCGAAGATCTCCCTCGTCTTGGCCATCGCTTGTCGCAATACGCTATCAGCGAGTGGGACCTCAACAACATGGGCTCGGAACGCCATAACGAAGCCGTCCTCCCGGCAGTTCCCGTAGTAGTTGATTGACTCACCCTTAGTAGCTGGTTCCATGTACACGAGCGCAAGGTGCGATACCGGTGTGAACCCGCGGTCTGCGGCTATCCGGGCATAGGCATTGAGCTGTACCTGGTAGCGCGGTAGCAATTTCTTGCTCTGGGTGTCGGTGAAGCGTGCAGTCTTATAGTCGGCAATTACGTATGAACCGTTGGCGTGTTTGAAGATTGTGTCCGCTACGCCGGTCAGGTGAATGCCGTAGTCGTGATCGACTGTGTTGAATTGGGACCAGTGCGGAGGCTCATGGTAGGCGGCTATCGGGCCAAGCGGTGATAGCCAGCCGGGCGGCACTCCATGCGCATCAAACCAGCGGTGAACGATGTCCTTCGTGTAGGAATCGATCGAGCTGAAGATGCCCGGGAAGATTTGGAAGGGGAGGTGGTGATTGAGATGCAGCTTCAGCCAAAAACACCGCTGGCAGAAATCGGCTGCCGCGACTTCTCCGAGCTGTCCGGCCGAGATACGGATGGTCTTCATCGTCATACTCCTAGCTATGGCTAACCAAGGACCGATTGCGCTGGTGCAGCTGGCCACAGTTTCCAGGGTCAGGTTCGCTCTCATCAGCCACCAGGGCACTTAGGCCTCTGCCAGGTAGGTCGAAGTGCCTGGACCGCTCGATTAGCCATTCCGTGCGAGATGACAATGCGGCAGGAGCCACACGAAGGGTCGATCTATGCCGGCCGGCTGCCGATCTCCAGGCCGGCCAGCTCGCAGGTGGCGTCGAACATCAGCCGGCCGTACTCCCTTACCCTGCAATGCAATCGGCCAGCGAGGTGCTCGAAGTCGGTATCGATGTTGCGCCGCTGCGCGGGCAGCGGCACCGGTAAGACGTGCGGGTCGGCGCGGGTGCCGTCCCCGTCCAGCTCGATCTGGTAGCGGGGTGTGCGTGCCCGTATGCGCCAGCGGCCGTCGCCGACGTCCGATCGCACGGGCGCCGGCGGGGTGACCCGGATGACGCGATCGCCGAGTCGCACGACGACCCCGGTGACGTCCCTGCGGATCGCGCCGAGCTGAAGAAGGCCGCCCGAGAACGCGACCGAGACGTCGGCGTCGCCGAAATCGTGGGCCTGACCCCACCACCACCGCTCGGGGAAGCCCGCGCCCCAGTTACGTTCCGTGTACAGCCGGGCGTCACTGAACGACCACATGCGGTCGCGGAATCCAACTGTGCCCGTGGCTTTTCCGCCGAGCCGGTAGGGATGCCAATATTGGTTCAAAAACGGCACCGAAGAAAAGACGCCGCCTCCGCCGAAGGCCTTGGGCCAGTTGAACGGATCGGTGAAATGCAGATTGAGGTGGATGCCGTCAAGGTCGATCTGGAGCCGATCGGTGCTCGCCGCCAGACGCGAGTCGGGGAAGGTGCCCGCGTGCACTGAGAAGGTCGACGACTCCGCCTCGGCACCATCCATGACCGCGGAGCGCACCACGTCACCGGGATGCAGCGCGACCGCGACTGTGGCCCAGTCGCCATCCGGGTGCCGGTTCACACTGCACAGCGCGACGACGACGCGACCCGAGGCGGCGTCGGTGAGGCGCCAGAACCAGCCCTCCATTTCGGTCCCGTGGGAGGGCACGGGGTCGCCGAAGGGCACGTCGGCGCCGGTGCGCCGATAGGCATGGACCAGTGGCCTGGTCGCGTTCACCGCTATCCAGCGCAGGTAGGAGGCGGTCATCTCTTGTCGGCCAGCCCCGACTGCACGAGCGCGGCATCGATGAAGCGCTGCACCGGCCGCGAGCCGAAGAATCCGGTGTGACCGCCTGGGTACCACTGGATTTCGGGTTTGCCCCAGTGCTCCCAGAGCCGGGTGACCTGGTCGCGCGGGTGTACCAGCCGGTCGGCGAGGCCGGCGTAGATGAACCGGCCGTCTTTGGGGACGCGGGGGGTCAGCGCTAGCGGCGAGATCATCCGGCCGAGGGGTTTGGCCGAGTTCATCGTGTGGCGCAGGGCGGTGTGGCCGCTGAGGCCGGCGTGGCGGCCGACCAGATTCACCAGGTCGACGGCCGGTACGCCCAGGATCGCGCAGGTGAGGCCGTCGTCGAGGCTGGCGACCAGCGACGAGATCAGGCCGCCGAGGGAGATGCCGTTGACCCCGATCGCCGCGTCGGGCTGCTGCGCGCGGATCCAGCTGATCAGCCGCCGGATGTCCCAGACCGACTGCGCGGCGCCATGCACGTCGTCGAGCACGTCCTCGCTCGGGAACTTCGGTCCGCCGCTTGCTCGGGGGCCGTGCAGGGGAAGGACCGGAAGCACGACGTTGAGATCGAGCTGCTGGTACAGGTGCCAGGCGTGAAACAGCATGGGATCGAGCGCGGCTCGTCCCATCTCCGCGCCGTGGATGCAGATCAGCCAGGGCCGCGGCCGGCGGTGCCGGAACATCAGCGCGTATTCGCGGTTGTTGCCCGTGTAGCTGCGCCAGCGGTCTCGGCCGGGTTCGCCGTCGTGCGGCGCGTAGCCGCTGTCGAAGGACAGTCGCTCGTAGTTGCGTCCCATGTTGGTCACGCGCTTGACGGTGACGTCGGTGAGGGGTGGGGGCGCGGCGAAGAATCCCTCGGGATTGTCGAGCCAGCCCTTGTCTTCGTAGAAGTCTTGTGCCGCAACGACTTCAGTGTCGATCCGTTCGAGTGTCTTTGCGTCGGGAGCTCGGCGCAGCAGGCTGAAGCCGGCCAGCAGGATTTCGTCGCGGAATGCCTGCGCCGCGAGCGCGATGGTGGGCCGGGCCACCGGTAGCTCGTCGGGCTGGCGATCCAGGTAGGTGCCCCACGAGCGGGCATAGAAGCCGCCGGTGCGGGTGAACGGGCCCAGCATGTGGGTCATCGGGTTGGCGGGCATCTAGCCTCGCTTCGATCCGGGGGTGAAGGTGACCGGCAGCGTGCCGAGGCCGGTCATGCTCGGGTTGCCGAGGTATTGGTGGACCTTGTCGACGTCGACTTGGTAGTCGGGGATGCGGTCGAGGACGGCTCTCACCATGACCTCGGCCATCAGCCGCGCGAGGTGTGAGCCGATGCAGCGGTGCGGGCCGAGGCCGAAGGCGACGTGGCGGTTGGGGGCGCGGTCCAGGATGATCTCGTCGGGCTGTGGGAATTCTTTTTCGTCGTGGTTGGCGGAGAGCCAGCTGATGACGACTCTGTCATTCTTTCTCAGGCGTTGGCCGTTGATTTCGACGTCGTGAGTGACTGTGCGGCTGAGGGTTTGGTTGACCGAGAAGTAGCGCAGGAATTCGTCGGTCGCGGTGCGGTACAGCTCGGGGTTGTCGATGAGTTGTTGCCTCAGGGCCGGGTGGGTGCCCAGGTGGTGGAGCGTGAGCGCGGTTTGGGAAGTGGTGGTGTCGACGCCGCCGCCGATGAGGTTCCAGAGGATGTTGAGCAGCTGTTCGTCGGTGAGGCGGTGGCCGTCGAACTCGAACTGGATGAGGAAGCTGGTCAGGTCGTCTTCCGGCTTGGCTCGTCTGCCGGCCGCGTACTCGAGGACCTCTTCCATCATCTTCGGGACTTTGCCGATGGCGTCGAGGTACTCCGGGCTGTCCTGCGGGACGGCCATGACGGAGTGGAAGAGATTGGCGTAGAGGTGCCAGTTGTCGAGGGGCAGGCCCATCAGCTTCATGGTGAGGATGGCCGGGACCGGGCTGGCGTAGTCGAGGACCAGGTCCATCCGTCCGTCCTCGATTTTCTGGTCGAGGAACTCGTGCGCCTTCTGTTCCATGAACGGCTTGAGCCTTTGGACGGTGCCGGGGGAGAAGAACGGGGCCAGCGCGTGGCGTAAGGCTTGGTGGTAGGGGCCGTCGACCTCGCCGATGCCAAGGGCCGGCTGGCCTTCGGGGCGCGGTACGCCCATCTCGCCTTGGTAGTCGACGCCGTCTTGGGCGTTGGGCTCGTACTTGTGGGCGAAGGTGTCGCCGTCCCTGGCCGTGCGGCTGACCGTGTCGTAGCTGCTGAGGTACCAGAAGCCGCCGTAATTGGTGTTCCAAGCGACGGGGCATTTCTGTCTGAGCTCTTTGTTGATCGCCAGTTCGTTGAGGTTGAACTCGTCGGAGTGGTGGTCGAAGTCGACGATGGCGTCGTTGGCGACGTCGGGACGGGTTGTCATCTGGTTGGTCCTCCACCCCTGCGGGGTTGGCTTTTTACACTATCTTTGCATTATTACGCTGGCGGGTCTGTCGAGAAAGGCCGCGATGAGTAGTCACCGGACCACGTTCAACCATGTCGGATTCTGTGTCTCCGATCGTGAGCGGTCGCGGCGGTTCTACGAGAATGTGCTTGGGTTTCAGTTCTGGTGGGAGCTTGATCCGCCCGACGGGCCGACGTCCAAGCTTGTCCAGCTTCCCGAGCCGCTCGGGGTGCATGCGACCTATCTGGTGCGCGACGGGTTCGTGCTTGAACTCATGGACTACTCGATGCGTCAGGTTCACACGGGGTCCGAACGCGTTATGGATCAGATTGGGCTGACGCATATTTCGTTTTCGGTGTCCGACCTTGCCGGCGCATTGGAGAAGGTCAAGGAGTTTGGTGGAGCTGTTGTAGACGCGACCGTGACCGAGGCGATGGCGATGATCCGCGATCCCGATGGGCAGCTGCTGGAGTTGCTTGCGGATGGGTGGTTGGCGGCGTTGCCGCCACGGCCTTAGTGGCGATTGGAATCGAATCCGCGAATTCAGCTGGGAAGCGGCTGGGGTCGTCTAACAATGTATCTTGAAGTGCCTAGAAAGCAGCGCCACCTGTGTCTTTCGGCCGACCGCGTCCCATCTTGTTCGACGCATTCTGAGCATGACTCGCAACATCGACGCGACGACCGCGAACGGAATTGGCGCCTGGTCAACATGCGGCGCGTAATTGCGCACATCAACGACAAGGTCGCCTACGATCCTGCATGTGCTCGTGCCTGGAGAAGTGATCTCTTACCGCGATATGTGCCAAGAAGAGGACGCCAGCCTGCAGCAGGGCATGAACTTTGGCTCCGGGGGTCGACCCAGCATCATTTTGATGAGCCGCCGGCCTGGCGCGCCATATGACGATCGCATTGAAGAAGACGGCCGTGTGCTCATCTACGAGGGCCACAACATACCGAAAAAGCAGGGTGGGCCTGACCCGAAGACGGTCGACCAGCCTGAGCGCACCCCGGGCGGAAGGCTGACTCAAAATGGCCAGTTCCTCCAGGCTGCGACTCAACACCGGGAGCTAGGAAACGAGCCCGAACGGGTGCGAGTATACGAAAAAATGCGAACCGGCATTTGGACCTTCAATGGTACGTTCCAGCTGATTGATGCCTGGCGCGAAGAATCTAATGGGCGGTTGGTGTTCAAGTTCCGCCTTGAGGTCGACGCCGATGCGACGCCGGTCGTCGACTCAAGGGAGCCACGGCTGGAGCAGAACCGGCTTATCCCGAGTGACGTGAAGCTCACCGTGTGGAAGCGCGACCAAGGTAGGTGTGTTGAGTGCAGAAGCACCGACAACTTGCACTTCGACCACATCATCCCGTACTCACGCGGCGGTTCGTCGCTTGTTGCGGAGAATATTCAGCTGCTGTGCGCGCGCCACAACCTCGCAAAGCACGACAAGATCCAGTGACCTGACCAAGCACCGGACGTCTAGCCGCTCGATCGTGGATGACCTACAGTCCACCTCAAGGCTTTTGGACTCGTCGTGCGAGTCTCTTATCGTCGCGAAACGCAACCGATAGGTGCACGACAATGACCTACGTCTGCCGACGATACTCTGACCACCAAGGAGGTCGGCGAGCGTCCGGGTCTCTTCAGACTAGCAACCTCAAGTCCATGGGGCATCGATGAGTGGAACGAGCAAGATCGACCTCGCGGTGACCGGTCTGCACGCCGTCGGGCGCGGCGTGGATCGCCCGGAACATGTTGCGGTGGCCGGTGACGGTCGGATATTCGCCTCCGACAAGGCTTCAGCTGTCGCAGAGCTGATAGATGAGCACGCCGTTCGCCACATCGGCCAGGCGGGCGGAGAGCCGAACGGGATCGCGCTCGATCGCGAGGGCCACTTTTTGATCGCCAATTGGGGCCTCGGCGTGCTGCAGGATCTCGACCCGGTGACCGGCGCGATCACCGCGATATTTAGTGGGCAACTCGACAAACGGCCGCTGCGATGGCTGAACTTCGTTCTAGTGGATTCCGTTGGGGCGCTGTGGTGCTCGGTGAGCACGATGGCGGACGACCTGATGGATACCATTGCTCGCGGCACCGCTGACGGGTTCATCTATCGCGTCGCACCGGATCGCCAATCGGCGCAAGTGGTCGCCGATGGCGTGCACTTCCCGAACTGCATGGCGCTGGACCGCGATGAGGACTATCTGTATGGGGTCCGCACGCTCACCGCCGACGTGGTGCGGTTCCCGATCGCAGCCGACACACTCGGTCCCCAAGAGCAATACGGCCCGTCGCTGGGGGACCGGCGACCCGATGAGTATGGCCCCGACGCCGGCCGCCTACTGGCCGACCTGGAGGTTGGCCGCCGGTGGGGGATGGCCGACGGGTGCGCGTTCGACGCCGAAGGAAACCTTTGGGTCACACTGGTTCTCGCCAATAGGATCGTGGCGATCCGACCGGACGGCAGCGCGACAACCGTGGTCGAAGACCCGGACGGCGCGCTACTACAAAGCCCGACCAGCATCGCCTGGGGCGGGCAGGACATGCGCGACATCTACATAGGCTCGATCACGACCCCGTACGTGCTGAAGGGGAGGAGCTCGGTGCCTGGCCTGCCGCTTATCCACCAGCGCTAGCCCGACGGCCCGGGCCGCATGAAGTCCGGCGACGCAGTCTCCGGGTCAGAAGGGATCATCGACTCGCCCAGCCCCCACAGCTGCCGGATGGTGGCACCGCCGTCGACGACGAGGGTCTGGCCGGTGATGCGCGCGGCCAGCTCGGAGGATAGGAACAGCGCGGCGTTGGCGATGTCGTGCGCGCGGGGCGCCGCCAGCGGGTTGATGCCGTTGACGTTGTACTCGCCGGGCGGCTGGTCCTCGTTGCCCGAGCCGACATTGCCCGGTGCGACGGCATTGGCGCGAATGCCGTAGCGCCCCAACTCGTCAGCGAAGGTCTTCACGAGCGAGATGACGCCAGCCTTGGCGGCGCCGTAGGCGGCGTGGTAGGTCGCCGAGGCGATGCCGTCGACCGACGCGATCGCGACCAGCGATCCACCGCTGCCCTGCGCGATCATGTACCTGGCCGCGGCCTGAAACAGGTAGAACACCTGGGTCAGGTTGTATTGAATTGCCGTATCCCACAATTGGGGGGTGAAGTCCTCGACCTTCGACCACGTCGCACCGCCGATGATGTCGACGCACACGTCGATACCACCCAGCGCCGCCTCGACGTCGTCGATCGCCCGGCCGACCTGCTCGGGTTCGGTCATGTCGGCGACGATCGGGATAGCGGTACCGCCCCGGCTTACAATCTCGCCGGCAACTTGCTCGGCGCGCTGTTCGTCGATGTCGATGCAGGCCACCGAGGCGCCCGCCTCGGCAAGAACCAACGAGGTGAACCAGCCGTGACCCGCGCGCTCGGGGATGTAGCCCGCGCCCGACACCACCGCACGCTTGCCCGAGAGCCCTAAATCGATCACGCCGACCTCCTTCGCGGGCCAAGCGCCGGCGAGCGCCGACGGCCGTACTGGTGGAGTATCGAGGCGGCCTCGACCTCAGTCAACGACGGCTGCTCAGCACGCCGGCTGGTGTTCCTCAAGATCCGAGCTGCCGGCCTCAGAGCCGTCATCACCACGCCCCCGGAACGGGCCGACGACCTGCCCGCCCAGGTAGACGACTCCGCGGCCGACGGCCACGAACGCCCGGCCGGTCACGCCTCCGACGGCCCCCAGCGTGGCTAAGGCGGCATCCAAGACGCTGGGAATGTGGAAGTCCTCCCAGGTCTCCACCTGGTGCTGGCGGGCCTTCGCGAAGCGGTCGAGCTCGTCGCGCAGGGCGACGCCCTGCTTGGCCAGCTCGCGCACCGCCCAGAACCGGAAGCCGTCAACCGCCTTGGACTGCCCGAACCGGTCGAGGACTTCCTTGGCACTCCGGTAGATGTCGAGGTCCTCGCGTAGGTGATGCTCGACGAGCCCGCGCGCCTCGTCGATCGCCCGCAGCAGCTGATCGGGCTCCTTGGTCTCGATCCGCGCGAGGTTCAGCCGCTGCCATTTGTGCAGCGCCTCCTCGGCGATCACCAGCAGGCTCAGGGTGTCGCCAAGCCGGTTGTCGCCGATCGCGTTTCGCAGCTTCGCGGCGCGCTGCTGCACGGGCAGGCCGTGATCGAAGGATGCCAAGACGCGGCTCACGTGATTGCGCAATTGCGAGACGGCGACGTTGAGCGCCGGCCCCAACGCGGCCACCGAATCCCAGTACGCGTCGGGCAGCGACCCGTACTTCTCCAGCGAGTCCACCATCCGCGAGACCGTCAGGCTGTTGCCCAGGACGTCGCCGGCGCGCTGCGCCCGGGCGACCTCGAGCACCGCCTCGACCTTGTCCTCCACCCGCCGGACGGCGTCCTCGACCTCGGCGACCGCGGACTTCAGCGCCATCTGCACGGCCAGCATCTGCGCCGAGAGCATCACCTCGGGGCCGAGCAGTTCCGGCCGCCATTGCGCCAGGAGCTCGCCGGCGTCGACGCCCGTCGTCAGCCGGAAGAAGCCGTCGGCGACGGGAACCAGGTTGCCTTCCTTCAGCGCGTCCACGGTGTCGTGGTGCAGCTGCACGTACTTGCCGGAGTCGGCCAGCAGTGAGGCCAGCCCGGCGATCGCCGCGTTCGCCAGCGAAGCGCTGTCGATGCCGGCGACCCGCAAGCCATGCCCGGCCGTCGCCCGCAGCCGGGCCAGATAGGACTCGACGGCGGCGGGGTCACCGCCCAGTAGCAGCGACTCGTCCTGCAACGACACCACGACCTCGTCGGCATCGATCGCCGCCGACCGCTCGGACACCTCGGTCACGGCACCCCCTGATCCTTCGGCCGAGCAAAGCGGCCAAGAGTTAACAGGAATTTCTCGGCTAGCAAACCCGGACATTACACGCATGCCATAGCCGGACTCACGGGTTCGCCGCGTGTTCGGGAGGAATTCACCGGGACGGGGGCGGGCGCGATGGCGCACCGCGGCCGCGCCCACCCGTAACCTTGCAGCTTGTGACCACGCGCAAGCCCCCGCGCCTGACAGTCGAGGACTGGCTGCAGGCCGGCTACACCCTGCTCGCCGAGCAGGGGGTGCGCGCCCTGAAGATCGAGCGCCTCTGCGAGCAGGCGGGCGTCACCCGCGGCAGCTTCTACTGGCACTTCGCCGACATGGACAGCTACCGGGCCGCGCTGGTCGAATCGTGGAACACCTTCCTTGACAAGGACCGGCGGTCGCTGGCCGAACTCGACGCGCTGCCCCCGCGAGAACGCCTGTCCGCCATGATGACCGCGCTGACCAGCCCCGGCCATTGGACGCTGGAACGCGCGATGCGCGAATGGGCCCGCACCGACCCGGTCGCCGCCGCCAACATCCGCGCGGCCGACCGGCGCCTGCTGCGCTCCGTCGCCAAGGCGTACAGCGACTACGGCTTCAGCGCCGAGGACGCCAAGCTGCGCGCCCAGCTGACCTTCGCCGCCGGCATCGGGCTGTTGCATCTGGCCGGCTCGGCACAGCAGGCGCAGCAGGCCGCGCAGCGCGAAGGCTTCCTCGAGCTGATGCTCAAGGACTAGACCATCGCGATCGGGGAGATCTTGGCGCCAATCGCCAACGCCCCGGCCAACTCTCGGCTCACGTCGTAGTCGAACACCACGTGCCCGGCTGCGATGTCCACGTCGCGCTTGAAGCGCTGCAAAGGATTCGACAGGAACTGCGCGCTGGCCCCGGAGGCGTCCAACAGGTCGGCGATGACGGCCCGGCTCTCGTGCACGGTGTGGGCGGCGGCCAGCCTGGCCTCGGCCCGCACCGAGCGGCCCACCCGCTCGCCGGCACTCACCATCCGGTCGATGCCGCCGGCCGTCTCGTCGACCAGCGCCCGCAAGGCCCGCAACCGCACCCGCGCGCTCGCCAGCCGGATCTGGGCGGCCGGCTGATCCCTCTGCGCCACACCGCTGTACGCCAGCACGCGCTCGCCCAGGCGCTCGGCGAACAGCTCGGTCACCCGTTCGGCGGCGCCGAGCACCGGCATCGAGGCGACCAGCGCCAGCGCGGGCACCATCGGCCACCGGTACGTCGGCGCGTCATGGGCCCGCGCACCCGGCGCCGTCCCGCCATAGATGTCGGCCACCGCGACCATGCGGTGCTCGGGCACGAACACGTCGGTGACGATGACGTCGTGGGAGCCGGTGCCCCGCATGCCGGCGGTGTGCCAGGTGTCGGCGACCTCGACCTGCTCGGCGGGCACCAGCACGAGCGCCGGATCGATCCGGTCGGGCCGTTCGACGAGCGCCCCGACCATCACCCAGTCCGCGTCCATCGCCCCGGTGGCCCACGACCATCGGCCCGCCAGGCGCACCCCGCCGTCGGCCGGGGTGGCTCGGCCGGTGGGGGCCAGGGGAGCGGGCGCCAGCACCGGACCCGAGGCGAACACCTCCTCCTGGGCCCGCATGTCGAACAGCGACAGCAGCCAGTTGTGCAGGGCGTAGAAGCCCAGCGTCCAGGCGCTGGACGCGCACCCGTGCCCCATCCGCCGAATCGGTTGCAGCAGTTCGGGAAACGGCGTTTCGAGGCCACCGAACCGGGCCGGCAGCAAGAGCCGGAACAGGTCCGTCTGCCGGAACTCGCTGACCGTCGCGGCGGGCAGCCGGCGCAACCGCTCGGCCTCGTCGGCGCGCTCGGCCAGCCGGGCGACGAAGTCGTCGGTGATGCCGTACGTCGGGTGAGCGTCGACCGCGGGCATGGCGCCGACCGTACCATACTAATTAGTACGGTCACGGAAGCCGTTCACGCGGAACGGCTCTCAGCCCAGCTCGTAGGAATCCCGCGACACGCGGAAGTAGTGCCCGGTGCTGCTGTCGGTGCATGTCATGCCCGACGGCTCGCTGTCGCAGGTCAGCGTTCCCGCGGAACTCGTTTGCCCGTAGTCGAGGGTCGGCTCGCCGGCGACGCGCAGCGTGTCGCCGTGGCAGTGGATGGCGGCCGGCTGACCCTGGTCGAGGACGAAGCGGTTGCCCCAGGCGAGCTGCTTGCCGCACTCCGGAGGCGGCGGCGGCTGGTAATCGAAGTCGCTGATGTCGCAGGCGACACCGGAACTGTCCAGCACGCAGTAAATGTTCCCGGACGGGGATTGGAAGTTCTGGGTGGTGTCCGCGCGTGCCATCCCCGGCACCGCGGTGGCCGCCGCGACCGCCGCGGCGGCGGCAGCGAGGGTCCTCATCATTTGCTGAGCATAAGAGCAGACGCCGACAACCGGGGCCGGTAAGTGTGAAATGGGTTTGCGATACCGCCTTCACCCGGGCGCCCAAGAGGACTACAACTTGCATCATGAAGGCGAAAACCGCCGCGGCATTGGCGGCCGTGACAGCGGTGGCTCCGGGAATCGCGCACGCGGACCCGTTCTACCAATTCCAGTCGCCGTCGGGCGACGTCACCTGCGTGATGGCGGCGTTCCAGGGCGACGCGCCCCGCGCCTCCTGCGGCGTCGCCTACCCGACCTACGTGATGCCGCTCCGCCCGCAGTCGTGCATGGGGGCGTTCGGCGACCAGGTCGACATCGTGCAGGGCAGCTCACCGGCGATGGTCTGCCATACGGACACCACCCGCGGCACCGGCCTTCCAACGCTGCAAGCCGGGGACACCCGCTCGGTGGCCGCCCTCACCTGCAAGAGCGAAGCCGCAGCCGTCACCTGCACCGACACCGGCACCGGTCATTTCTTCCGCCTCTCCCGCGAGGCGTACAACCTGAAGTAGCCGGTTAGTTCGAGCGTGCCTTCAGCTGCTCGCGCGTGTGTTTCTCCACGAACAACGGGACGAAGTCCCGCACCCGGCTGTGCGTGAACCGGGCATGCTCTTCGCGGATGACGGCGTCGACGACCTCCGATGGGATGTGCGGGAACTCGTCGATCAGTTGCCGCTCGATGTCCGCCAACACCACCTCTTCGTTGACCTGAGTGACCTTGCCCATGAGCGGGGGGTTCCCGGTCCGCCCTCGCGGTCAAACGGGTTTTGACCGCTGCCGCGTTAAGACGGCGTGAACCGCACTGGTTAGTAACAGAGCGGCCGCTCTGTTACTATTCCGGAATGCCGCGGCCCAGGGTGCACGATCAGGATCAAATCCTGGATGCCGTCGAACGGTTGGCGGTGCGCTCCGGGCCGGGATCGGTCACGATCAGGGCCGTCAGCGACGCGACCGGCGTATCCAACGGCGCGCTGTACCACGGGTTTGGCTCGCGGGCGGGGCTCGTCGGGCGCGCCTGGCTGCGGGCCGGGCACCGATTCCTCAGCGCGCAAAGCGAATTGAT
Source organism: Mycobacterium scrofulaceum (assembly GCF_001667885.1). Classification (GTDB taxonomy): domain Bacteria; phylum Actinomycetota; class Actinomycetes; order Mycobacteriales; family Mycobacteriaceae; genus Mycobacterium; species Mycobacterium scrofulaceum_C. The sequence continues at coordinate 139,380 of NZ_LZJW01000060.1, forward strand.
CGACGCCGCCACCGAAGGGGACGGCATTGCCGCCGTCGTGGCGGCCGCCGAGGCGCCGGCCGCCTTCGCCGACAGCCACCCGGAGTCGTCGCGACTCCTGCTGACGGTGCGCCGCGACGAGCTGCTCGGGCCCGACTCGCCGCCCGACATCGCCACGCAGCTGCGGGACCTGGACCGGCTGCTGGTGGACACGATGATTCGGCTGGCCCGCCGCCTGTGGGACCGCACGGACGCCGCGGCCGTCGACGTCATCACGACCTGCATCGTCGACCTGCCGACCGCGATCCTGTTGCGCCGCAACCGGATCGACGACCCCGACGCGCGGCGACGGCTGCGCGCCGCGGTCACCGCCGTGCTCGACGTCGGGGCACCCCGGCGCAGGACCAGAGAAAGGGCCACGACATGACACCGACCGTGAATTGGGACGACAAGATCGCGATCCTGCGCCTCGGCGAGGACGAAAACCGGTTCTCCCCGGAGTTTCTCGACGCGATCAACGGACAGCTCGACGACATCGAAGACGCCGGCGCGCAAGGACTCGTCACCACCGCGAGCGGCAAGTTCTACACCAACGGGCTGGACCTGGACTGGCTGGGCGCGCACGCCGACCAGACCCAGACCTACGTCGCGCGGGTGCAGGCCCTGCTGGCCCGCGTCCTCACCTTCCCGATGCCGACCGCCGCCGCGGTGACCGGGCACGCCTTCGGCGCCGGCGCGATGCTCGCCATGGCGCACGACGTGCGGGTGATGCGCGCCGACCGCGGATTCTTCTGCTTCCCCGAAGTCGACATCCGCATCCCGTTCACCGACGGCATGGCCGCGCTGATCCAGGCCAAACTCACGCCCCGCGCCGCGGTTTCCTCGATGACGACCGGGCGCCGGTTCGGTGGGGAAGAGGCCGCCGAACTCGGCATCGTCGACGCGACCGCCCCCGAGGCCGAGGTGACCGCCGCGGCGACGGACCTACTGCGACCGCTGGGCGGCAAGGATCCCGGCACGCTCGGCGCGATCAAGCAGACCATGTTCCGCGCGGCGGCCCGGGCGCTGACCGACGTCTGAACAGCCGCGATTGTTACCATCGCGCGGTGACTGACCGCCCCGGCCGGCTCGGACCCGTTTCCCGTCGCGACGTGCTGAGATGGGCGCCCGCGCTGCTCGCCGCCGGGGCCGTCACAACCGCGCCCCGCGCGACCGCCGGCGTCGCCGGGTCGGCCGTCTTCCTGGACCCCGGCCACAACGCCGTGAACGACGCGTCGATCAACCAGCAGGTCCCCAACGGCCGCGGCGGAACCAAGGCCTGCCAGACGTCGGGGGCCGCCACCAACGACGGCTATCCCGAGCACGCGTTCACCTGGGCAGTCGTCGGACTGATCAACCAGTCGCTCAGCCAGCTGGGCGTGCGCACCCAGCTGTCACGCGGCGACGACGGCTCCGTCGGCCCCTGCGTGGATCAACGCGCCGCGGCGGCCAACGCGATGCGCCCCGACGCGATCGTCAGCATCCACGCCGACGGCGGACCCCCGTCCGGCAGCGGATTCCACGTCAACTACTCCAGCCCGCCGCTGAACGACGCGCAGGCCGGCCCCGCCGTCCAGCTGGCCACCACCATGCGGGATACCTTGGCGCAGGCGGGCTTTCAGCCGGCCAACTACATCGGCTCGAACGGCCTCTACGGCCGCGACGACCTCGCGGGCCTGAATCTGGCCCAGTACCCGGCGATCCTGGTCGAACTCGGCAACATGAGGAACGCCGACGACGCCGCGCGGATGGAGAGCCCGGACGGCCGCGCGCGATATGCCAACGCGGTCACCCAGGGAATCGTGGCCTTCCTGAATGCCAAGTCCGGCTGAGCAATCGCTCAGCCGGAGAAGCTCCTGACCGGTGCGGGCGCGCCGGTGCCGGCGTCGAGGTGGCTGGAGGCAAACGCCACGCCCTTGTCGATCATGGCGCCGTCGTCGGCGTAGGTGTTGTGGGCGGCGAAGTTCATGCCGTCGGAGCAGACCGGGTCTTCGGTGGCGCAGACCTTGATGGTCTTGTCGACGAAGGTGGGGCCGATGACGACGGGGGGTTCGCCGAGGAAGTTCATCGCGCGCACGTTGGGCATGCCGAAGAGCACGACCGAGGAGACGTGGCTGGCCACGGAGGGATCGAGGGGCTTGGGCACGGTGTTGGGGTCGATGCCGTCGGGCACCGAGGGGGAGGTGACAAAGCCCATCACGGCCGCGCCCTGGGAGTAGCCGCCGAGCACCATTTTGGTGTTGGGGCAGTCGTGGGCCATCGAAACGACGTGGGCGCCAGCGTCTCTGACGCCGTCGATGCCGGTGTCCCATTGGTCGCTGGCGGGGTAGTTGACCGGGTAGACGTCGAAGGACCGGCCGCCGAGGCGTGAGTGCAGGGAATCGACGAAGGCTTGGCCGGTCGGGCCGACGCCGGGGGCTTCGCCGGTGCCGCGGGCGAACACCACCTGCACGTCCGGACACTGCGCGGACGCGGTGGGGATAACAGAGCCGGCGAGGGCCGACGCGCCAAGGCCCGACGCGGCAACCACTGCGGGAGCAAGGGAACGGATGAAGTGACGTGCGATCATGCCGCCGGTGATGCCCATACGAAACTCCTCCCAAACTGTCCCTATCGTAAAAAACTACTTGCCGTTACCTGTATACCGAGGTCTGGCGCGTCGCGCCCGATGAGGGCGGCGTGTCGAGGCACCAAATGAATCCATTTTGCGCGCATCGGGCGCCATCTTCCGAAAAGCGCTCCCGGCCGTCGTTTGGCGTCGGAGGTCACGGGTAGCCGACCCGCGAACACGCCACAGATACGGAAGGGTGACGACATGGCTACGGGTGAAACGGGTTTCGACGACGTAACGTTCGACCTGATCTCGGTTCAGTACCACACGCTGAAGGCCGGGCACGACTACGGCCAGTACGTGCGCGACGCGAAAAACGCCGGCTTGGACGACGTCGCATCGTTCTTCAGCGAAGTGATGGAGCAAGATTCCGAGCGCGCGCGGCGGTGCCACGAATTGCTGGGCCAGCTGCAAGGAACGGCCGCGGCCGGTCCGGCTACCCGGTAACACCGCAGGTTTGGCTCCGCGACAGAGGCTTTGGCGGGGCGGTCACCCGGCGCGACCGCCCCGCGAGGGTCGGTTCAGATGTCAGCAAGGTCACATGCTGGCAAACCCGGGTGCGTCGTGCGCCGTCCTTTATTAGAGTTACGTAAGGGTAATGACAGTTTTTCCTAAGTAAGCACGGGGCGGGGAAGCACGGAGCGAGGTTGTGAACACGGACCGTTTGGACGCCGTCATCGTCGGCGCCGGTTTTGGCGGCATCGGCGCTGCGATCCAGCTCAAGCGTCTCGGGTACGACAACTTCGTCATCCTCGACCGCGAGGATGACCTGGGCGGCACCTGGCACGTCAACCACTACCCGGGCATCGCCGTCGACATCCCGTCGACCACCTACTCGTACTGGTTCGAGCCCAACCCGACCTGGTCGCGGCTGTTCGCGCCGGGCGCCGAGGTCAAGCAGTACGCCGCGGACGTCGCGGACAAGTACGACGTGCGCCGGCACATGCGCTTCAACCAGACCGTGGAAGGCGCCCAGTGGGACGAGGACGCCGAGGTCTGGCGGGTGACGCTGGCCGGCGGCGACACGCTGACCACTCGCTTGCTGATCACCGCGACGGGCTTCCTGTCCCAGCCGCGCCTGCCCGACATCGCGGGGATCGCGAGCTTCGAGGGCAAGATCGTCCACACCACGGCGTGGGATCACGACTACGACTACACCGGGCGGCGGATCGCCGTCATCGGGACGGGTGCCTCGGCGGTTCAGCTGATCCCGGAGCTGGCCAAAGAGGCCGCGGACCTGACCGTCTACCAACGCACCGCCACCCACGTGATGCCCAAGCCGGACTTCGAATTCCCGGAGTCGGTGCGCCGCCTGTTCGCCCGGGTCCCGGTGGCGCAGCGCGCGCTGCGGTGGGTGACCGACGTGATCCTGGAGATCATCATGGTCGTCGGGGCGCTGCACTTTAAGGAGACCCGCGGCCGCGGCAACATCTCCGCCGCCGACCTGGCCAAGATCAACCGATTCCGGGGGATTCGGGACAAGGAGCTGCGCGCCCAGTTCACGCCGGACTACGACTGCGGCTGCAAGCGGCCCACCATGTCCAACAGCTTCTATCCCGCGTTCGCCAAGCCGCACGTGCACCTGGAGACGGCCTCGATCGCGCGGGTCGAGTCGGACGGCATCGTCACCGTCGACGGGCGCAAGACCGTGATCGACACCCTGGTGCTGGCGACCGGCTTCGACCTGTGGGAGGCCAACTTCCCGGCCATCGAGGTGGTCGGCCGCAAGGGCCGCAACCTGGGCAAGTGGTGGCGCGAGACCCGCTTCCAGGCCTACCAGGGCGTCACGATGCCCTACTTCCCCAACTACCTGAGCCTGGCCAGCCCGTTCGCCTTCTCCGGGCTGTCCTTCTTCCACACCATCGAATACCAGATGCGGCACATGGACCGGCTGCTCGGCGAGGTCAAGCGCCGCGGCGCGACGACCTTCGAGGTGACCGAAGAGGCCAACGACCGGTTCATGGAGCGGATGACCAAGCGGCTGGACAACACGGTGTTCTACGCCGGCAACTGCGCCACGTCGCGTTCGTACTACTTCAGTCCCAGCGGTGAGGCCTCGCTGCTGCGGCCGACGTCAACCTTGAACTCGGTGCGGGAAGCGGCGACGTTCCCGCTCAGCGACTACGTCATCGCCTAGCGCCACACCACCCACACCGGCCCCGGCCGCGGAAGCGGCCGGCTGTTTGCCCGCCTCACAGCGACAACGCCGCTGAGGTGCGGGTTGTCGCTGTGAGGCGGGCAGTTAGGGCATCGACTTCTTCCAGGTGCCATTGAGGCTGGCGGGACGCTCGTTGTTCGGTGCATTCCCGTTTGCTCGGGCCGCTGCGGGGTAATCGACCTGAAGCACAAAGGCGGACCTTGTCCGTAACCGATGCGAAAGATGATGTGGCCCAATGGAAACACTGTGCCTTGGATGTGCCTGCTTCGCGATCACCTCGGCCTTCGTGCTGGGAGGTCTCAACACGCCCGCGCATTCGGTCGCCCAATCGAACGCCCAGCACTCGGCCGCCGCCCAGGTGAGCGAGCGCTAACTGACGGTCTCGGGGGCCGGCGAGCCGAGCGCGTCGGCCGGGTGCCGCCGCGGCTGCGAGCGCATCGCCACACCAGCCCCGGGCCGGCGCGAGCGGCCGGCTGCAAGACCGCTCTACGTCCCGGGGAGGCTGGTGTGGCGAGCGTGACCGAGTCGGGCCGTTACGCCGGGGGCATCAGCACCGTGTCGATCATGTACACCGTCGCGTTGGCCGTCGGCACGCCGCCGCAGACCAGACCCGCGTTGTTGACCCGCAGGCCGTTGCCCTGGCCGGTCACCGTGACGTTGGCGCCCTGAACGGTCTTGTGGGAGCCGGCGACCTTGGCCGGACTCAGCTGCCCCGGTACGACGTGATAGGTCAGGATGCTGGTCAGCAGCTTGGAATCGGTCTTCAGCTGGTCGATAGTCTGCGCCGGCAGCTTGCCAAATGCGGCGTCGGTCGGCGCGAAGACCGTGTACTCGCCGTTGTTCAGCGTGTCGACCAGGTTGACGTTCGGGTTGAGCTTGCCCGACAGCGCCGAGGTCAGGGTGGTCAGCGCCGGGTTGTTGGACGCCGCCACCGCCACCGGAACCTGCGACATTCCCTCGACCGAAGCCGGCCCGCTCGGGTTGGCGGCCGCGTAGTCGGAGCAGCCGGGACCCACCAGATCGGCGGCCGCCGCCGAGGGAGCGGTCACCACACCCAGACCCAGCATCGCCGCCACCGCGAATCCCTTCGCCGCCACCGACGTTCTGTGTGCTTTCATCGCGTCTTACTCCTTTGGTTGGGCTGACATTTGATGAGTGATTCGGAGCCCGATCAGCTTCGGATTGGTGCGGGGGCGGAAGTTTCAGCCGTACGTGAACGAATACACCTGCAGCCCTTGGTCGGGGCGAACCTCGAGCGTTCCGGACCGCGGGCGATCATCGGAAACGATCTGGTGTGACGTGGGCGGCCCAGAAATGGGAATCACGACGGACCGCCCGTCACGCGTGACGGTGAGAGACCCGCTGCCCCCGACGACGATGTAGACGTCCTTGGCGTGGTAATTGAGCTTGATGGCGGACTTCTCGCCGGCGGCGGTGGCGCCCTGGTAGTCCAACGACCACGGACCCCTGAGCGCGAAGCGGTCGGCGGCCAGGGTGGGCGGGTAGTCGAAAGTGGTTGTGCCCTGGTCGTATACCCCGCCGCCGCCATAGTTGACGACCTTGCCGACCCCGAAGTAGGTCTCGGGCGTGGTCCTGTCCGGCACGACCGAGCGGCCCGCGTCGATTGCCGGTGGCAGCGTAAGCCCGGGATGAGCGGCCACGAGCAGCCGCCTGATCAGATCCTCGGTCACGCTGTAGTCGCCCTCGCCGAATTTGATGTGGCGCACCTGGCCGCTGGCGTCGACCAGATACTCCGCCGGCCAGTAGCGGTTCCGGTAGTTGGTCCACGAGGAGTAGCCGTTGTCCAGCGCGATCGGGTAGGTGATGCCCAGGTCGGCGGCGCCCTTCGCGACATTCCCGGGCACCTGTTCGAACGCATACTCCGGCGTATGGACGCCGATCACCTCGAAACCGTCGCCCTGGTAGGCGCTGTGCCAGCCGACGACGTGGCGGGTGGCGCGTTGGCAATTGATGCACGAGTACGCCCAGAAATCGATCAGCACCACCTTGCCGCGCAGGGACGCAAGCGTGACCGGTTGGCCGCCGGGGGTGTTCAGCCAACCGGTGATGCCCTTGAGATCGGGTGCGGGGCCGCAGCTTTCGAGCTCCCGACCGCCGTCGCTGCAATTCGACAGCTGCGCGTTCTGCTCGTTGACGATCCCGCCGAGGTTGAGCTTCTCCCGGACCCCGCGGTCGGTGGCCAGCGTTTGTTGGAGCCCGCCGGTGTAATCGGGAACGACCCGCTGCAGGACCGCGGGAACGTCGAACACCAGTCCCCCCGCGAGCACGATCATCACGATCCCGGCCGCGACGCGGATCTCCCGCTGCCGCCGCCGAAACGCTCCGACCCGCTGAGCCACCCGATGGCCGGCCAACGCGAAAACCAGCAAGGGCAGCGCGGCGCCCAGCGCGAAGGTGGCGGTCAGCACGACGGTGCGCGGGCCGAGGGGAGCGGTGGCGCCGGCCACCACAATCGCGGCGAGAATGGGCCCGGCGCACGGAACGTACAGCGCGCCAAGCGCCAGCCCGAGGCCGAACCCGCCGCCACCAAACCCGAACTGTCGCTGCGGGATACGCGCGAATGGCCGCTCCAGCAGTTGCTCGATCCGTGGGAAGATCAGGCCGAGGCCGATGGCAACCACGGCGGCCAGGGCGGCCCAACGGATGGCGTCCTGCGGCAGGTGCACCAACGACAGCAGTGTCGAGCCCGCCAACGTGACCGCGGTGAAGCTGACCACCAGGCCGCCGACCACCAGGTAGGGGCGCGCATTGCGCGACGTTCTCCTGGGTCCGGCCGCGGCGTACCCGTCCGCGCCGGAAAACGGCTGCGGGGCAGCGTCATCGGCCCCGCCCCGCGCGCCGGTGAAGAAGATCACCGGCAGTACCGGCAGGATGCACGGCGATACGCCGGTGATCAGACCACCGACGAAACCGATCAGCGCAATGGTGAGCATGACAGCTATTCGCCGCCCGGCGCGCCGCGGATTGGTGCTGCCGCACAGAAAAACAGCCCGGCCGGAACCGGGCTGTTAATCCATGGATGGCGCGCGGGCTTACTGGCTTGGCGGCATCAGCACCGTGTCGATCATGTACACCGTCGCGTTGGCGGTGTGCACCCCGCCGCACACCAAACCGGCGTTGTTGACCTTCAGGTCGTTGCCCTTACCGACCACCGTCAGCTTGGCGCCCTGCAGGGTGGCGTGGTCACCATCGACCTTCATCGGACTCTCCTGACCCTGCACCACGTGATAGGTCAAGATGCTCTTGAGCAGTTGCGAATCCGTCTTGAGCTTGTCGATGGTGGCCGCCGGCAGCTTGTCGAACGCCGCGTTGGTCGGCGCGAAGACCGTGTACTGGCCGTTGTTCAGCGTGTCGATCAGGTTGACGTTCGGGTTGAGCTTGCCCGACAGCGCCGAGGTCAGGGTGGTCAGCATCGGATTGTTCGACGCCGCGGTGGCGACGGGATCCTGAGCCATCCCCGCGACCGAACCGGGGCCGCTGGGGTTCTGCTTGGCATAGTCACCGCAGCCGGTCCCGATCAGATCAGCCGCCGGATCGGCGGACGCGGTCGTCATCGGAGCCGTGATGCCGCTGGCGGCGGTGCTGCTGCTCACCGTCGGCCCGGACGCCGACTTGTTGCTCGAACAGGCGGAGAACCCGACCACCGCAATCGTCGCGAGCCCTGCCGCGGCGATTGTCCTAGCCCGAACGTTGGTCATCGCGTTTCTACTCCTTCTGCAGGGGCGGCCCATACCGCCTTCCGACCGGACAGGAGTGATTCGGAGACGACGCAGCCGCGGACGGATGCGGATTGAGAAAAGGTTCGAGCGGCTCAGCCGAGGGGGAGTGCGGCCAGTATCGTTCCGGTCGGCTTGGGGGACCCGGCGCCGGGTTCGACGGTGAACGCCAGGGTGGTGGACGACCCGAGGTTGGTGATCGTCGCGGTGGTCGACGGTGCCACCGCCGCGGTGCTCATCGTCCCGGCCGAGGTCGGGCCCTTGTCGCCCAGTAACCACATTTGGTAGACGGTCCCGGGCTTCGGCGGTGGAACGTTGTTCATCACCAGCACACCGGCGTTGCGGTCGTGGGAGAAGACGACGGTGGCGGTGCCGTTGCCGAGCGGGCCGGAAACGGTGCGCACGTCCGGGGCCGCGAAAACCTGCTCGGCGACGGTGGACGTTGAGTGCGGACGCAGCATTATCCCGATACCAAACGCCGCGGCGCCGACCACCACTGCGGCCGCGGCGGCCGCCAAAAGAGCGGTGCGCCAACCGGACTTGCGCTCATCGGGTGCGGGTATGGCCGCCAGCGTCGCAGCCCGCAGATGCGCCGGCGGGTCGACGGCCGTCGTCGCGGAGATGACCGCCATGGTCTCGCGGATGGCCCGAACCTCGTCGTCGAAGGCCGCCGACACCGACCGGGGCGCGGCCGCCAACCGCCGCTCGATATCGGCGCGCTCCTCGTCCGACACGGCGTCCAACGCGTATGGCGTTGCAAGCTCGAGCAATTCGAATTCGTTCGGTTCCGTCATGGCACTTCCAGGCAGTTACGCAGGGCGCGCAGCGCGTCGCGCATGCGCGACTTGACCGTCGACAGATTCGCGGCCAGCCGGTCCGACACCTGGCTGTAGGTCAGTCCGTCGTAGTACGCCAACTGAATACACTCCCGCTGGGTGTCCGTCAACGCGCCCAGGCATTCGACCACCCGGCGGCGCTCGTCGCCGGCGATCGCCGAATCGGCGACGACATCACTGGCCGGGTCGGCGCTGGCCGCGGCGTACCGGGAATCCCGCCTGCCCGAGGCCTCCTCGGACCGCACCCGGTCGACGGCGCGCCGGTGCGCGATGGTCAGCAGCCAGGACAGGGCCGAGCCCCTGCGGGAGTCGTAGTCCGGGGCCGTCCGCCACACCTCGCAGAAGACCTCCTGGGTGGTCTCCTCGCTGTAGCCGGTATCGCGCAGCACCCGCATGACCATGCCGTACACCCGACTCTTAGTGAGGTCGTAAACCGCGGCGAACGCGTCGCGGTCCCCGCGCGCGACCTCGCGCAGCAGCGCGTCCAGGTCCTTGCTGGGCGTGGGCGGTCCGGTCATCGATCGGTAGCCTAGCGCCCGGTGCGCCGCCGAAGGATCGAGTTCGCCGCCCCGCTGCGGCGACCCGATGCCGCAGCGGGGCGGTGAGTTGCTTGGGCCTGTCCACTCCGGTAATTCGTAGCTGAAGATCGGGCGGATGACGTCGTCCTGTGTGCCGACGAAACACCCCGCTAGACGGCGACGCCGACGATGTAGACCTGCCGGCGTGACACCCGACGCGCCCGCGGATGCATGATTGCGCGTGTGGTTAAGGCGCTGTTGTTCGACGTGCAAGGTACGGCGACGGACTTTCATTCGACCGTGTGCGACGAGGCGCGGCGGATCAGCGCCGGCCGCCATCCGGACACCGACTGGTTCGACGTCGTGCGGGCTTGGCGCGCAGGCTACTTCACGGCGTTGGAGGAGGCGCGGTCCCGCCACAGCGGGTGGGTGCCGGTGCAGTCGGTGTATCGGCGGGCCCTCGATACCGTGCTGGACGAACGCGGCATCGCCCTCTCGGGCGCCGAACGCGACGACCTGACGGGCGCCTGGCGGCGGCTCAAGCCCTGGCCCGACGCGGTGCCCGGGCTGACGCGGCTCAAAGGCACGTACACGCTGGCCACCCTGTCGAACGCGGACGTGTCGGCGGTCATCGAGATCGCCAAGCGCGCGGGCTTGCCCTGGGACGCGGTCTTCGCCGCGGAGATGGCCGGGGTGTTCAAGCCCGACCCGGCGATCTATCGGATGGCCGCGACCTACCTCGGCCTGGAGCCCGCCGAGATCATGATGGTGGCCAGCCACAAGTACGACATCCGCGCCGCGGCCGGGCTCGGGTTCCGGACCGCCTTCGTCGCGCGCCCGCTGGAGTTCGGGATCGACGGCGAGGCCGACGTCGCCTATTCCGACGAGTTCGACGTCAACGCGTCCGACTTCCTGGACCTGGCAACCCAACTCGGCTGCTGATCAGCGGCGGGCCGACCCGGTCATCGCCGCGGCGGTCAGGCCGCCCAACGCATACAGGCCACGCATGCGGTGATTTTAGGCACCGGTGAGCGCCGGGTCGGGCTTTTCCGACGACATCGACAGGAATCCGCGCGCGCAGCGCGCGGCCAGCAGCCAGTTCGCGGGTTTCTTCATGTCCAGTCCGCCGAGGAGCTGTTTGATCATGGTCAGCGTGTCGAAGTAAATGCGTTCGCAGACAAGCGTTTCGGTGTCGTCGAAGACGAAGTAGGCGGTCATGCGAACCCGGAACCGGCTACCAGTGGGCGGCACCTTGCCCAGGTAGCCGCGATGCGTGCCCATCAACCAGAACTCGACGATCACCGCGTCGGCGCTGTGCCGCAACGCGATGATCTCGTGGTCCTGGTCCGGAAAGGCGGTGCGCGTGTAGGTGTAGTAGTCGCGCACCGCTTTGTCGCCGTCGTGGACGATCATCTGCGGGATCAGCTCGTAACGCGGATGCGGGAACGTCGCCAGCACGTCGTCCCAGTCCTGGCGGACCTCGTCGTGAAAATGGTCGAGTACCAGCTTCTCGCGGGCGGCCAGCACCTCCGGCGGGGGAAACGCGGGGATCGTCATGCCGAATAGGTTAGGCCGAATTTGATATCGCGGGCGCTATCAAATTCAAGAGTCCGCACATGCTTCGAGACTGAGCGCTACCGCGGCGGGGTCCAGGCGACCGGCAGGGCCTTGATGCCGTGGATGAACTGCGACAGCAGCCGCGCGGGCTCGTCGGTGGCGACGATGTCGGGGATCTCGCGACGCAATTCGTCGAAGACGACCCGGATCTCGCGGCGGGCGAGGTTGGCGCCCAGGCAGAAATGCGCCCCGCCGCCGCCGAACCCGAAGTGCGGGTTGGGGGTGCGGGCCACGTCGAACAGCCAGGGGTTGGCGAACTTCGACTCGTCTCGGTTGGCCGAGTTGTACCACAGCACGGCCTTGTCGCCCTCGGCCAACTTGGTGCCGCTCAGCTTGAAGTCGCGGGTCAGGGTGCGCCGCATGTAGACCACCGGCGAGGCCCACCGCACGATCTCCTCGACGGCCGTCGGCGCCAGCCGGTCGTAATTGGCCCACCACTTGTCCCGTTCGTCGGGATAGCGGGACAACGCCAGCACGCCGTGGCTGATCGCGTTGCGCGTGGTCTCGTTGCCGGCGACCACCAGCAGGATGAAGAACGACGCGATCTCCGCCGACGACAGCCGTTCGCCGTCGACCTCGGCCTCGACCAGGCTGGTGGTCAGGTCGTCGTGGTGATTGACGCGGCGGTCCTCGGCGAGCGCGGTGGCGTAGGCGCCGATGTCCATCGAGATCTTCAGGAACTCGTCGAAGTCGGTCGTCAGGTCCGGGTCACCGAAACCGAGAATCACGTTGGTCCAGTGGAAGATTCGCTGATGGTCCTCCTCGGGGATGCCCATCATGTCGCAGATGATCTGCAGCGGCAGCGGCCCGGCGAGCTCGGTCACCAGATCGGCCTCACCGTTGGGGTGGTTGGCGATCAGCGCCGCGACCAGCCGGCGGGCGCGCTCGCGCACCGACGCCTCGATGCGCGCCACCACCTTCGGGGTGAACGCCCGGCTGACGATCGAGCGCAACCGTTGGTGCCGCGGATCGTCGAGCACGATCATCGATCCGAAGTACTCGGCGATCTCCGGGGCGTTGTCGTTGACCGTGATGTTGGGGGTGCTGCTGAAGATCTCCGGATGACGGCTGGCGAAGTGCACGTCGTCGTGGCGGGTGAGCGACCAATACCCCTCGCCCGCCACGAATCCCTCCATTTCGATCGCGGGCCAGAACGAGAGCGGGGCCTCGCGGCGCAGCGTGGCGAACGCGCCGTCGCGGAAGTCGTCGTCGAGGCCCCAGAAGTCCAGCGATTCCAGGTGGATCTCGGAGAGTGGGACCTCCGGCGGAGGCGCCCCGTTGGTGCGTGTCGCGATACCCGTCTTCAGACTCACCGAGACCTCCGTTAGTGGGTGCAGACCGTCCGGCCGCCGGCCGACTGCGCGTCGGCGACGACGTTGCCGTCGAGCAGGATCCGGCAGCGGATGGGTCCGACCCCTTGGGCGCTGATCACGAACACCTGACCCCCGAATGCGGTGAATTCCGTCGACCACGGCAGCGGCGCGTTCACCTGGTGCAGCTGCCCGGCGTCGGTCTGGTACGAGATGTACTGCGCGACGCCGTTACCGGTCACCTCGTACCGGGCCTGCGGCATCTGGGGGAGGGCGTGCGCCACGCCGGGGGCCGCCGCGACGCCGACGGCGAACAGGATCGAGAGCCCGCGCACATGCTTGGTCATGATTTGCATCGTGTCACCACGCGCGGTGCTAGGGAAGGTTTCCGGGCAAGGCGACGGGCGGCCCGGTCTAGTGTGAGTCCCACGGGGGCTGGTACGGGAAGGTGAGTATGTCGGAACACGGTCCAAAGCGCGTGGTGGTCTGGGGCACCGGCTTCGTCGGCAAGATGGTGATCGCCGAGATCGTCAAGCACCCGCTGTTCGAGTTGGTGGGTGTCGGCGTCAGCAATCCGGACAAGGTCGGGCGCGACGTCGGCGACATCTGCGGGCTGCCCGAGCCGGTGGGGATCAAGGCCACCGACGACGTCGACGCCCTGATCGCTCTGCAGCCCGACGCGCTGGTGCACTACGGCCCGACCGCGATGCACGCCAAGGAGAACATCGCGCTGATCACCCGGTTCCTGCGGGCGGGCATCGACGTGTGCTCGACGGCGATGACCCCGTGGGTGTGGCCGACCATGCACCTCAACCCGCCGCAGTGGATCGCGCCCATCACCGAAGCCTGCGAGCTGGGGGAGTCGTCCTGCTTCACCACCGGCATCGACCCCGGCTTCGCCAACGACCTGTTCCCGATGACGCTGATGGGCCTGTGCTCGGAGGTGCGCCGGGTCCGCGCCTCCGAACTGCTCGACTACACCAACTACGAGGGCGACTACGAGGTCGAGATGGGTATCGGCCGCGAACCCGAATACAGCCCGATGCTCGAAGACTCCAACATGCTGATCTTCGCGTGGGGCGCCACGGTCCCGATGATCGCCCACGCGGCGGGCATCATGCTCGACGAGATCACCACCACCTGGGACAAGTGGGTGACGCCCACCGAGCGGCACACCGTCAAGGGCGTCATCAAGGCCGGGCACGTCGCCGCCGTCCGGTTCACCATCAACGGAATCTACAAGGGCGACACCAGGATTCAGCTCGAGCACGTCAACCGTATCGGGCTCGACGCCGCCCCCGACTGGCCGTCGGGGCATGACAACGACGTCTACCGGGTGGACATCGAGGGCACGCCCAGCATCTTCCAGGAGACCGCCTTCCGGTTCACCGACGGCTCGGGCCGCGACGCGGCCACCGCCGGGTGCCTGGCGACCGGGATGCGCGCCCTCAACGCGGTGCCTGCCGTCAACGACCTGCGCCCGGGCTGGGTCACGCCGCTGGACCTGCCGCTGATCGCGGGGGCCGGCAACATTCGCTGACGCGGTGCACAGCGCGCACCTAGGTTCCGCTGAGACGCGGTACAGGTTTGGGCGGCACAATATCGGCTAGCCGGTTTTGCGAGTCGCTGAAGTTGGGGTTGGGATATATGGCCGATGGATCTGGGACCGCGCTGGGACTGTCGATCGGAGCCACCAACCTGGCGGCGATCACCGCCGGCCAGGCCGTCACCCGCAAGCCCGTCCTGACGCTCTACCCCGAGCGCGCCCCCGAAGTCGGCGTCCCCGCCGAGAACCCGCGACTCGACCAGCCCGGCCTGGTGCTGACCGGGTTCGTCAACCGGGTCTCCGATCCGCGCGGCATCGTGGCGCCCGACGGCTCGGTGCACCGCAGCGAGGAACTGATCGCCGACGCCATGCGCGCCCTGGCCTACGCCGTCACCGGCGGGCGGCCCCTGCCCGAGAGCGTCGCCGTGACCTATCCCGCCCACTGGGCGTCCCCGTCGGTGGACGCGGTGGGCACCGCGCTCAGCGCGGTGGCCGAATGGTCCGACCGGACCCGGCCCCTGCTGCTGATCCCCGACGCCGCCGCGGCGCTCGTCGCCGCGCGCGGCAACGCCGGCCTTCCGGGCGCCGGCGCGGTGGCCGTGTGCGACTTCGGCGGCACCGGCACCAGCGTCACGTTCATGCGCGCCGACGGCGACTACCGGGCGCTGGCCCCGACGCTGCGGCTGCACGACTTCTCCGGCGACCTGATCGACCAGGCGCTGCTGAGCGCCGTCGTCTCCAACATGCCGACCACAGCGTCCTTCGAACCGGCCGGCACCGTGGCGATCGGCTCGCTGAGCCGGCTGCGGACCGCGTGCCGGGGCGCCAAGGAAGAGCTGTCGTCGAACACGGTCACCACGCTCCGTGACGGGCTGACCGGTGAAATCCGGGTCACCCGCGAGGAGCTCGACGACGCGATCCGCACCCCGCTGGACAGGTTCGTGGCCGTGCTGGAAAACGCATTGGCGCGCAACGGGATTCAGGATCTGGTCGCGATCGTCTCCGCCGGCGGCGGGGCGCACATCCCGTCGATCACCACCACGCTGTCGCAGTACTTCCGCGTCCCGGTCATCACCACGGCGCGCCCGGAGCTGACGGCCGCCACCGGCGCCGCGCTGCGGGCCGGGCACGGTCCCGCCGAAGCCTTCGCTGCCGCCGCGACGGCCTCGGCGCCCGCCGCCCCCGCCACGGCGACGGCGCAAGCGGCTCCAGTGGCTGCGGAGGGGCCGACCGGGGCCGCGGCCGCGCAGGCCTGGTCGCAGACCGGCAACCAAGCGCGGGTCACGCCCGTCGCCGAGGAACCGGCCGAACAGGCGGCGGAGCCCGCCAAGCGCAAGAGCAGGCTGTTTCGGCTGCCGGTGCTGGCCGGGATCGCCGGCGCGGCGGCCGCGCTGGCGCTGGTCGGGACCGCGGTCACGATCGGCCTGACCTCGTCGGACAACTCGGCGACGACCCCGGGCGTCACCAGCAGCCGGGTGCCCCCGCCCAACACTGCGACGGCTCAGCAGGCGCCCCCGACGCAGGAGGCCCCGCCGCCGCCGACCACCGACACCAATCCGCCGGCCAACACCGAGACGCCGTCCACCAGCGCCCCCTCAGCCAAACCGCAGAAGGCGCCGCCGCTTGCGGCCGCGCCGGTGCGCCCGGCGGTGCCGCAGATCCCGGACGTGCCGCCCATCCCGGCCGTGCCGGGTCTGAACGAACCCATCCCGGGACTGGACCGCGTCAACCAGATCGTTCAGGGGATCGCGGGTGACTTGGGCATCAGCGGCATCCCGCAGTTGGCCCCTCAGCTCGGAACGGGCCGATAGGTCAACGCTTTTCGCCCTTGTTCTCCGCCTCCGCGGCCTCTTTGAGCTTCTCGTTGAGGGCCTTGTCCTTCTCGATCTGCTCCTTCAACGCCTGCTCGTCGCGCTGGTCGTCGGACTTCGCCTCGTCCTTCGAGTCGTCGGCGCCCTCGGGAACCTCGTGCTTGGGGTTGCCGTCCTCGTCCAACCAGTCGTTGACCGCGGTCCCCGAAACGCTCCCGCCGGTGCCGGGCAGCACGATGGTCGGCTTCTCCTTGTAGGCCTCCATCATTTCGGCGGCCTTCTTTTTGTCGTCCTCGTCAGGCTCCGGCTTTTCCGTCAGTTTCTGATCGGTGTCCTGGTCAGCCGACTCTTGATCGGTGTCCTGCTCGGTCGACTTGTCGTCCTGCACGCTCATGCACAAACCCCCTCGCAATCGCAGGTCGCGATTCGGGAGGGTTACCCGTTGCGGCGTTGTGTCGAAACTCTCACACGCCGGATCGTTCACGCTTGACCAGCTCGACCAGGGCCAGCGGGATTCGCATCGGCTCGGGCGCGCTTGACAGCCGCGCCGCGACCGCGACCTCGAGCTGGTCGACGAACTCCCGGGCCCGCGCGTCGTGCACCCCGCCGTCCAGCCCCCGCACCAGGGCGGGAAACAGCGCCGCGCGGGCGAAACCCGCCCACTGCGCCCCGAACGCCTCGGCGTCGCCGTCGGTTTTGTAGCGGGCCCAGAATCGGTCCTCGGCGTTGAACATCTCCAGGTGGTCGATCGTCAGGCCCTCGAAGCGGCCGCTGGGCGCGAACGGGGCGCGGAAGTCCTTCTCACCGCGCGCGAAGGTCGGAATGGTCATCCGTCGCAGCTCCTCCTCGCGGACCAGGCCGTCGCGCACGCGCTCCCGCAGCCCCTCGAGCATCGCGTCGATCAGCGTCGGAAACCCCGTCGTGCCGTCTTCGTCGAGCGCGATCGTCATCACCACCAGCCGCCCCTCGGCGGCCAGTTCGCGGCCGCGGAACGCCACGAAGTTGTGCCAGTCCAGCGCCGCCCGCTCGGCGTACGCCGCGCGGGCCGCGTCGTCGCTGCTGTAGGCGACGTGCACGTGATCGTGCACCTCGCCGGGCATCGCGCTCAGCCACTGCGTCGCCCACGACGACCAGCCGAGGTTCACCGTCTTGGACGGCACGATCTGGTCGTAGAACGAGCGGCCGACCGACGACGCGAACGTCGCGCCGTCGAGGTGCAGGTAGCTCTCCGGGTCGTCTTCCAGGGTGTGAAAGAGCGCCGAGAAGTCGTTGTCCGGAATGTCGGTGTGCGCCACCAGGATTGCGTGATCCTGGCGGGTGCGCCGGCGCAGCACCGCGATGGCCGCCGCCAGGGGCTTCAGCGAATTGTGCCCGTTGGCGGCGCCGTAGTCGGCGATGACGATGGGCTGGGGCGGCCTGGGCAGCGCCACCCGCTCGGCGGCGCGCTCGAACAAGGCGATGGCCGGCGCCAACCCGGCGGCCTGCAGCCGCGACGACTGGGTGTAAACAGGCTCGGGCCGAACCACAATGCTCGATTCGGGCATCCTTGGCTCAGGCGGCATGTGCCAACGATAGTCGTCAGTTCGGCTTCGGGTAGCTGACGCCGGTGAGTTGCTCGGAAAGCTCCCAAAGTCGTTGGCAGTCAGCCTCGTTACGGGCCCGCGCGGGCACCCTGGCCGGCCGCACGCCGCCGCCGGCCAGCTCCTGGAATCCGCGCGGCCCGTAGAACGCGCCGCCCGCGGCGTGCGGGGCGGCCGCCGCGTACAGCGCCGGCAGGATCCCTTCGTCGATCTCCTGCCAAAGGAACGGGGTGAAGCGCCAGGACGCCTTGTACAGCCGCTCCATCAGTGCCGGCTTCTCCCGGCCGTGCGAGGGCCCGGCGATCTGCAGGTTGGTCTTCGTCAGGCCCGGGTGCGCGGCGTTGGACACGATGCCCCAACCGCCCGCGCGGCTGCGCCGGTCCAGCTCGAGGGCGAACATCAGCACCGCCAGCTTCGACTGGCCATACGCCGACATCGCCGCGTAGGACTTCTCGAAATTCGGGTCGTCGAAATGGATCTTGCCGCTCTGCCGGGCGGCCAGGCTGCTCAGCGAGACGACGCGCGATTTGCCGGCGGCGCGCAGCAGCGCCAGCACGTGCCCGGTCAGCGCGAAGTGCCCGAGATGGTTACTGCCGAACTGCAATTCGAAACCGTCGGCGGTGGTGTCACGTTCCGGCGGCGTCATGACGCCGGCGTTGTTGATCAGGATGTCGATCGGGCGGCCCTCGGCGGTGAGCTGTTCACCCAGCGCGGCGACCGAGGCCAGCGACGAGAGGTCCAGCGCCTTGATGGTCAGCTTGGCGTCGGGCACCGTCTTGCGGATGTCCTCGATCGCCGTTTCGCCCTTGGCGCGATTGCGGATCGCCATCACGACGTCGGCGCCGGCGGCCGCGAGGCGGCGGGCCAGGCCGAAGCCCAGGCCGCTGTTGGCGCCGGTGACGATGGCGAGCTTGCCCGACAGGTCGGGGACCGTGGCGACGAGATCGTTGGCCATGGGAATCACTCCTTACCGGTTTCACCCGGCTCCCAGTGTGCGCCGTGTGCCGTCGCGGTGACACACTGCCTGGATGAGCAGCCGTCGGCTCGCGAAGATTTCGCTGGCCGCCGCCATCGTCGTGATGGTCGTGTCGGTGGGCGGCTTCATCGCCGCCCTGGTGCTCAACGCCTTCTTCCTGGACAAATACAACGCCTACGGCGAGGTGCCCGTCCCCGGTTCGGGCAGCCTCTACCTGCCCGCCGGCGACGTCACGATCAGCCTGCACAGCGTCGTCATCAGCGGACCCGATCGCGGCCTGCCGGTGCCGCCGCTGGGCGTCACGATCGCGCCGCCCGACGGCGTGGCGCAGCCCGTGGTGACCGAAAGCATCGGGACCACGACGACGGTCAACAACGACGCGCACGTGCGGGTGTGGGTCGCCCGTGTCGCGTCGAGCGGCACGTACAACATCACGACCGACGGTCAGGTCAACGGCTACATCGACCCGCGACTGGCCTTCGGCCACACGAGTTCCTTCGGCTTTGTGGTGTGGCTGTTCGTCGCCGCCTTCGTGGTGGGCCTGGCCGGCTCGCTGTTGTCCGGGTGGTGGCTGGGCCGCACCCGCCGCCGGGCGGTGGTCGCGGCCAACCCGTACCACCGGGTGCCGGCGCCCGTCGAGCCGACCGATGAAGGGGTGCGCCTGGAGCGGCTCAAAACCCTTGCCGCGCTGCGTGACTCGGGTGCGCTGACCCAGGAGGAGTTCGATGCCGAGAAGCGGCGGATCCTCGACGGGCAATAGCCCGCCTGCCTGGGACCATTAGGCGACTCTCGGATTTGATATCGCCGGTGATATCAAATCCGGCGGCGGCATGGTGGTAGGAAAACCGGTGCGCGTGTGACGGATGTGGCCGCCAGGGCGTGTGAAGGCTCAGTGCCCCCGGGCCACCCACTCCTCGTAGTGCACGATCTCGTCCCCGATCGTGGTGTCGTCGCCGTGGCCGGTGTGCACGAGCGTCTCGCCCGGCAGCTTGCCCAACCGCTCGGAGATCGAGTGCAGGATCGTCGGGAAGTCCGAATAGGAGCGGCCGGTCGCGCCTGGGCCGCCGGAGAACAGGGTGTCGCCGCTGAACACGACGCCCAGGTCGTGCGAATACCAGCACACCGATCCGGGGGAGTGCCCCGGGGTGTGCAACGCGCGCAGCTCGGTGCCGCCGACGGTGACCGTCTCGCCGTCGGACACCGACCGGAACTCCTTGTCGGGGTGCGTCATCCGCCACAGCACCTCGTCGGCCGGGTGCAGCAGCACCGGCGCGTCGAGCGCCTTGCCCAGTTCCGGCGCGACCGTCACGTGGTCGTTGTGGCCGTGCGTGCACACCACCGCGACCACATGGCGGCCATCGACGGCCTCGATGATCGGCTCGGCCGTGTGCGCGGCGTCGAACACCACGACGTTGGAGTTGTCACCGATCAGCCAGATGTTGTTGTCGACTTCCCAACTGCCGCCGTCCAATTCGAACGTGCCGTGGGTGACCACCTTCTGAATCTGAACCATCAGAGCACCACCACCGAACGCAACACCTTGCCCCCATGCATCTTGTGGAAGGCCTCCTCGACGTCGCCGAGGCCGATGCGCTCGGAGACGAATTGCTCCAGGGGGAGCCGGCCCTGCAGGTACAGATCGATCAGAGTGGGGAAGTCGCGCTCGGGCAGGCAATCGCCGTACCACGACGACTTCAGGGAGCCGCCGTGGCTGAAGAAGTCGATCAGCGGCATCTCGAGCTTCATGTCGGGCGTCGGAACCCCCACCAGCACAACGGTTCCCGCGAGATCGCGGGCGTAGAAGGCCTGCTTCCAGGTCTCGGGCCGGCCGACGGCGTCGATCGCCACGTTGACTCCGAACCCGTCGGTGAGGTCCTGGATCGCCTCGACGACGTCGGTCTGGCGGGCGTTGACCGTGTGGGTGGCGCCGAACTTGCGGGCCCAGTCCAGCTTGGTGTC
>NZ_LZJW01000061.1 GCF_001667885.1 Mycobacterium scrofulaceum
GGGCCGGTGGCGGTGACGGTGTCGATTCCGGAGTTGTTCGCCGCGCAGGTGGATCGTGTCCCGGAGGCGGTGGCGATCACCTGCGGGGGCCGGTCGTGGACGTATGGCGAGGTGGATGAGTCGTCGAATCGGTTGGCGCGCTTGTTGGTTGAGTATGGTGCGGGTCCGGGGGAGTGTGTGGGTCTGGTGGCCGAGCGTTCGGCCGAGGCCGTGGTGGCGATCTTGGCGGTGCTCAAGACCGGGGCCGCCTACCTGCCCATCGATCCCGGGCTCCCGGCGACCCGCATCGAGTTCATGCTCACCGACGCCCTGCCGATCGCCGCCGTCACCACCGCGGGCGTGCGATCGCGGCTCGACGGGTCGGACGTGGCCGTCATCGATTTCGACGATCCGGAAATGGCGGCACAGCCGGCCGGGCCGCTACCGCCGCCGGCCCCCGAGAACGTGGCCTACATCATCTACACCTCGGGCACGACGGGGGTTCCGAAGGGCGTGGCGGTCACCCATCACAATGTCACCCAGTTGCTGGAGTCGGTGCATGACGAGCTGGCGCTGGGCCGGGTGTGGTCGCAGTGCCATTCGCTGTCCTTTGACTTCTCGGTGTGGGAGATCTTCGGGTCGCTGCTGCACGGCGACCGGCTGGTGATCGTGCCCGACGCGGTGGTCCGCTCACCAGAAGACCTGCACGCCATGCTGATTCGCGAGCAGATCAGCGTCCTGAGCCAGACACCGTCGGCGTTCTACGCGTTGTCACCCTTGTTGGCCCGGGAGGTGAAACTGCGGACGGTCGTATTCGGCGGCGAGGCGCTCGAACCGCAGCGCCTGGGCAAGTGGTTGCACAACCACCCGCGATCGCTGCGGCTGATCAACATGTATGGCATCACCGAAACCACGGTGCACGCCTCGGTCCGGGAGATCACCGGCGCCGACGTCGACGGCACCGCCAGCCCGATCGGCCTGCCGCTGGCGCACCTGAGCTTCTTCGTCCTCGACGAGTGGCTGAACCCGGTGCCGGTGGGTGTGGTCGGTGAGTTGTATGTGGCGGGTCGGGGTGTGGCGTGTGGGTATGTGGGTCGGTCCGG